>NZ_JBKBMQ010000009.1:0-156683 GCF_046295735.1 Allosphingosinicella sp. | reverse complement strand
CCCTCGTGGAGGAAAAGGGAGATGGGGGGGGGGGGGGGAAGGGAGGGGGGGGGGGGGGGGGGGGGGGTTCTCCCCCCCCCCCCCCCCGCGCGCCTGCGGCGCGCACCCCCCACCCCAACCCCTCGTCCGCAAGGGGGGAGGGGCGATGAAGCAGCTATCCCTCACCCCCGGCACCGTCACCCTCGCCGACCTCCGCGACGTCTGGGCCGGAGCGCCCATCGAACTCGCCCCCGCCGCCTGGCAGGCGATCGACGCGGCTTCGGAGGCGATCGCTCGGATCGTCGCGTCCGGCCGCACCGTCTACGGCGTCAACACCGGCTTCGGCCTGCTCGCCCAGACCCGCATTCCGGCCGACCGGCTGGCGGAGCTCCAGACCAACCTTATCCTCTCGCACAGCTGCGGCCTCGGCGAGGCGCTGGAGCCGCGCGTCGTGCGGTTGATCATCGCGCTGAAGGCGATCGGCCTGGGCCGCGGCCATAGCGGCGTGCGCAGGATCGTGGTCGAACGGCTGCTGGCGCTGCTCGAGGCCGATGCGCTGCCCGTCATCCCGGCGCAGGGATCGGTCGGCGCGTCGGGCGATCTCGCGCCGCTCGCCCATCTCGCCGCCGCCATGCTGGGCGAAGGGCTGATCCAGCTCGGCGACGAGTTGCTCCCGGCCGGGCAAGCGCTCGCCCGTCTCGGCCTCGAGCCGCTGCAGCTCGGCCCCAAGGAGGGGCTGGCGCTCATCAACGGCACCCAGGTCTCGACCGCGCTCGCGCTCGACGCCCTCTTCGCGGGCGAGCGCGTGTTCGCCTCCGCCCTGCTGGCCGGAGCGCTGTCGACCGACGCCCTGAAGGGCACCGACGCCGCCTTCGACCCCCGCATCCATGCGGCGCGCGGGCAGCCGGGCCAGATCGACGTGGCCGAAGTGCTGCGCGGCCTGCTGGAGGGAAGTGAGATCCGCCGCAGCCACGACAGCTGCGAGCGGGTGCAGGACCCCTACAGCTTCCGCTGCCAGCCGCAGGTGATGGGCGCGAGCCTTGACCTCATCCGCGCCGCCGCCCGCACGCTGGAGATCGAGGCGAATGCCGTCACCGACAATCCCGTCCTGTTCCCGGACGCGGACGACAGTTTGTCGGGCGGCAATTTCCATGCCCAACCGGTCGCCTTCGCGGCCGACATGCTCGCCATGGCGCTGTGCGAGGTGGGATCGATTTCGGAGCGGCGCACCGCCGTCCTGGTCGATCCGAAGATGAGCGGGCTCCCGCCTTTCCTGATCGAGGACAGCGGGGTCAATTCCGGCTTCATGATCGCGCAGGTGACCGCGGCAGCCCTGGTGTCGGAGAACCGCACCCTCGCCTTCCCGGCCAGCGTCGATTCCATTCCCACGTCGGCCGGCCAGGAAGACCATGTGTCGATGGCGACCCATGGCGCGATGAAGGCGCGGCGGATCGCCGCCAATGCGGCGGGCGTGATCGGCGTGGAGCTGCTCGCGGCCGCGCAGGGGATCGATTTCCACGCGCCGCTCACGTCGTCGCCTCCGCTCCACGCCACCTGGACCGCGATCCGCGCCGACGTGCCGCGCCACGACAGGGACCGCTACCTCGCCGGCGATCTCGCCTGGGCGAAGAGGACGGTGCTGGACGGCGGTCTTTCGGGGGATGTCGAGCGGCGGCTGTTCGCGCGCTGAGGCGGATCAGCCGAAAAAGGCCGGTTCCCCGCTCATCGTGGTGAGCTGCGGCTCCGCCTCTTCCTCGCGGCGCGGAATCGCGACGATCTCGTCCTCCTCTTCCGAAGGGGCGAGGCCGGTGCCCTCGTAACCCGCGGCCGAGCAGAGCCGGCGCCAGTCGATCACGCGGATGCGGTGGAGATCGGGCGCGATGTCGCGCGATAAGGCGAACAGCGCCAGCACCCGCTTCACCTTGCCGAGCCCGATGCCGAGCGCGTCGGCCAGGCGTGCGCGGTCGACGCGGAAGCTCGCATCCGGGCCGAGCCGCGTGCCGAGTTCGCACAGCAGAAAGGCGATCCGGCGCCGCGGCGGGCAGGCGCCGGGATGCGCGGCGCGCTCCGCCTTCACCGCCGCCTTGAACGCCGCTTCGAACCGGGGATCGCGAGCGGCGTCCTCCAGCGCGATCGGGTGGCGCGGGAAGGAACGGGAGGGGTGGAAACGGGTCGCCACGGGAGAAGCTCCTGCATCCGGGCGGCACCCGGGCGGCGCCGCTTCGTCAACAGTATCAACCGCCTAGGATGATCTACGTTCCTCGGATTCGTCCTGATCGAAATCAGTGACGGAATGCGGCGCGCTGGCAAAGGAACCCGCGCGCGGTCTCTCGGTTACCTACACGCCCGCGGCGGCGGCCGCGCGGCGGGGAACTTGCTCCAGTCCGTGCGGGAAGTTAGGCGGCGTGGCTTCACGAAAGAGGAACCTCGGGACCGGCATGGCCGACGATCACGTTCACTCCGGCAGCCTCGCATCGAACGACAAGGGTGGAACCATCCACCTCGCCGGCGGCGGAGAGGCCGGCAAGCTGATCCGGGCGCACGACTGGGCGGCGACGCCGCTCGGTCCGCCGGCGGACTGGCCGCAGCCGCTCAAGACCCTGGTTGCGATCATGCTCGGCTCCAACCAGCCCATGTTCGTCGCCTGGGGCGAGCAGCGGACCTTCCTTTACAACGATCCCTATGCCGAGATCCTCGCCGGCAAGCACCCGGCGATCGGGCGCGACTTCCTCGACGTGTGGCACGAGATCAGGGACGACCTGGTGCCGATCGTCGAGCAGGCCTATCGCGGCGAGCCGGTGCAGATGGACGACATCCAGCTCATCATGCACCGCCGTGGCTATCCGGAGGAGACCCACTTCTCCTTCTTCTATTCGCCCGTGCGCGACGAGGCGGGCGAGGTGCGGGGCCTGTTCTGCGCCTGCACCGAGATCACCGGCCAGGTGCTGGCCGAGCGCCGGGCGGGAGCCGAGCGGGAGCGGCTGAGGCTTATGCTGCAGCAGATGCCCGGCTTCGCCGCCCTGCTCGCCGGGCCCGAGCATTGCTTCGATTATGTGAACGACGCTTATGTGGAGCTCGTCGGCGCGCGCGACATCGTCGGCCGAACCGCGCGCGAGGTGTTCCCGGACGTGGTGGACCAGGGCTTTTTCGACCTGCTCGACAAGGTCTATCGAAGCGGCGAAGCCTTTACCGGACGGGCGGTGCCGATCCGCCTCGCCAACCGCGGCGAGCCGCGCTTCCTCGACCTGCTCTATCATCCGATCAAGGGCGACGACGGATCGGTGATCGGCATCTTCGCCGGCGGCTACGACGTCACCGACCGGGTCCGGGGCGAGCAGGATCTGCGGGCCAGCGAAGAGCGATTCCGCGGCGTGCTCGAAACCGCCATCGACGGCATGATGGTGCTCGAATCGGTACGGGCGGCGAACGGAGACATCGAGGATTTCCGCATCCTCTTCGCCAACGAGGCGGCGGGAAGGATCGCGCAGCGGAACTCCGCCGAGCTGATCGGCAAGCTGCTGCTGGAGGAAGGACCCGGCAATCGCGAGACCGGCCTGTTCGACGCTTATTGCCGCGTGGTCCAGACGGGAGAACCCTGGACCGGCGAGTTGCGCTACCAGCATGAGGGGCTCGACATCTTCGTCCGGATCGCGGCGGCCAAGGTCGGCGACGGTTTCGCCGTGTCCTTCGCCGACGTGTCGGAGAGCCGCCGCGTCGAGGAGCGGGTGCGCGAGGCGGCGGAGCGGGTCCAGCTGGCGCTCGACGCCGGCGCCATCATCGGCACCTGGGTGTGGGACGTGCCGGTCGACCACCTCACCGCCGACGGCCGCTTCGCCGACTCCTTCAACCTCGATCCCGAGCGCTGCCGGACCGGCCTCCCGCTCGGCGACGTGATGGACTCCATTCACGAGGAGGACCGGGCAAGCGTGGTGGCGGCGATCGAGGAGTCGCTGGAGCGCGGCGGGCCGTATCGCTGCCAATATCGGGTCCGCCACCGCAACGGCGACTATCGCTGGGTCGAAGCCAATGGCCATGTCGAGCACGGCGCGGACGGCAAGCCGCTGCGCTTCCCCGGCGTGCTGCTCGACATCGAGCAGCGCCGCGCCGTCGAGGCGGAGCGCGACCGCGCCATGGCGCTGCTGCGCACCTTCACCGCCGCCGTCCCGGGCGTCGTCTATGCCAAGGACCGTGAAGGGCGGATGCTGGTCGCCAATCGCGGCACGGCCGAATTGATCGGCAAGGATCCCGAGGAGTTCATCGGCCGCACCGACCTAGAAGTGCTCGACGACAAGGAGCAGGCGCGGGCCATCATGGCCAACGACCGGCGCATCATGGAATCGGGGAAATTGCAGCAGCTCGAGGAGGAGGTCCGCCTTGCCGACGGTACCCCCGCCGTCTGGCTGTCCACCAAGGCGCCGCTTCTCGACGATGCAGGCAAAGTGATCGGCCTGATCGGTTCCTCGATCGACATCACCGCCCGCAAGCGCGCCGAGGCGGCGCTCGCGGAGAGCGAGGCCGCGCTTCGCAAGTTCAACGAGACGCTGGAAGCGCAGGTGGCGGAGCGGACCGCTGAACGGGACCGGACCTGGCGGCTCAGCAAGGACATGTTCGCCATCTGGGGCATGGACGGCGTGCTGCAGCGAGCCAATCCGGCATGGACCTCGATCCTCGGCTTCCGCCCGGAAGAAGTGGAAGGCCGCCACCACAGCGAACTCAAGCATCCCGATGACCGGGCCAGGGGCGAGGAGGCGCTCGCCCGGCTGGCCGAAGGTGCCGCGATCGCCGGCTTCGAGGACCGCTACTGCCACAAGGACGGCAGCTGGCGCTGGATCTCCTGGTCTGCCTCCGCGCCCGAGCGCGACCTCATCTACGCCGTGGGCCGGGACGTGACCGCCGAGAAGGAACGGCAGGCCGAACTCGAAAAGGCGCAGGAGGCGCTGCGCCAGGCCCAGAAGCTGGAGGCGATGGGCACGCTCACCGGCGGCGTGGCGCATGATTTCAACAACCTGCTGACGCCGATCCTCGGCGGGCTCGACATGCTGCAGCGCCGGGGGTTCGAGGATCCGCGCGTCGCCCGGCTCGTCGACGGCGCGCTGCAATCAGCCGAACGCGCCAAGACGCTTGTCCAGCGCCTGCTCGCCTTCGCGCGGCGCCAGCCGCTCCAGCCGACCGCCGTCGATCTGGGGGCGCTGGTGGAGGGCATGGCGGACCTCGTCGCCAGCACGTCCGGCCCGCGCGTCCGGGTCGCGACCGAGATCGCGCCGGGGCTGCCGCCGGTCCGCGGCGACCAGAACCAGCTTGAAATGGCGATCCTCAACCTCAGCGTGAACGCGCGCGACGCGATGCCGGAGGGCGGTTCCCTCACCATCGCCGCCCGGATCGCCGAGGCCGAGAGCGTCGCGGCGCGCAAGCTGCCGCCTGGCGCCTATGCGCTCCTGTCGGTGGCGGACACCGGCACCGGCATGGACGAGGAAACGCTCGCGCGGGCGATCGAGCCCTTCTTCTCCACCAAGGGAATCGGCCGCGGCACTGGCCTCGGCCTGTCGATGGTCCACGGCCTTGCCTCGCAGCTCGGCGGGGCGCTCTCCATCCGCAGCCGGCCAGGCGTCGGCACCTGCGTCGAGCTTTGGCTGCCGGTCGCGTCCGGCGAAGCGCGCCCCGCCGAAGCCGCGCCCGAGGAGCCGGTGCGGACCGGCGCCGGCAAGGCGCTGCTCGTGGAAGACGAGGAGCTGGTGCGGGCGAGCACCGCCGACATGCTGACCGAGCTCGGCTTCGAAGTGATCGAGTCGAGTTCGGCCGAGGAGGCGCTGAAGCTGATCCGCGACGGGCTGAAGCCGGACGTTCTGGTGACCGACCATCTGATGCCCGGCATGAGCGGGGCCGAACTGGTGCGGACGCTCGACACGCTGCGACCCGGCACCAAGGCCCTCATCGTGTCCGGTTATGCCGAAGACGGCGGCATCGATCCGGACCTGCCGCGCCTCACCAAGCCGTTCCGCCAGGCCGAACTCGCCTCGGCTCTCGCCGATCTGAACTAGCCCCCGGCCGGTTTCACGCCGCCCACAAGGTCCCTTGCGGTTGCGGGGGTTTTGCGGTCAGGTGGGGCACAGGGACCGGACGGGGGATCGGGATGGCCGGCGAAGCGGGCATCGGCTTGGGCACTGCGGTGATCCTGCTCGGCGCGGCCGTGGCGGCGGTGCCGCTGTTCCGCCGGCTCGGCCTCGGATCGGTGCTCGGCTATCTGGCCGCCGGTCTCGTCATCGGCCCGTTCGGGCTGCAGTTGATCACCGACCCGATCACCCTGCTCCACGTCGCCGAGCTCGGCGTCGTCATGTTCCTGTTCATCATCGGCCTCGAAATGCGTCCGGCCAAGCTGTGGGCGCTCAGGCGCGACATTTTCGGTCTCGGCGCCGCCCAGGTGCTGGTGTGCGGCGCGCTGCTGTCGGTGCTGGCGATGCTGGGCGGCTTTTCCGCGCCCGTCGCGATCGTCGGCGCGATGGGCTTCGTCCTCTCCTCCACCGCGGTGATCATGCGAATGCTGGAGGAACGCGGCGAGACGCCGACGCCGGCCGGCCAGCGGGCGATCTCGATCCTGCTGCTGGAGGATCTCGCCATCGTTCCGCTGCTCGCCATGGTGGCTTTGTTCGCCGCTTTCGTCGGCGGCGCGGCGGCCGGGGACCAGCCGATGCTGATGAGCATCGGCATCGCCATCGGTGCGGTGGCCGCTTTGGTCGCGGCGGGGCTGTGGCTGCTCAATCCGCTGTTCGCCATCCTGGCGCGCAGCGGCGCCCGCGAAGTGCTGACCGCCGCGGCGCTGCTGGTGGTGCTGGGGACCGCGCTGGCGATGGAATATGCGGGCCTGTCGATGGCGATGGGCGCCTTCCTCGCCGGCGTCCTGCTGTCCGAATCGACCTTCCGCCACCAGCTGGAAGCGGACATCGAGCCGTTCCGCGGCATCCTGCTCGGCCTCTTCTTCCTCAGCGTCGGCATGGCGCTCGATCTCGACGTCGTCACGGCCGAATGGCGGCTGGTGATGGTCGGCGTGGTCCTGGCGATGATCGTCAAGGCGGCCGGCATCTACGCCACCGCGCGCCTGTTCGGCGCGAGCGGCGACGAGGCGGTGCAGCGGGCGGCCCTGTTCGCCCAGGGCGGCGAATTCGCCTTCGTCCTCTACGCGGCGGCGCTCGGCGCGGGCATCTTCGATGCCGCCACCGCCGCCTTGATGACGGCGATCGTGATCCTGTCGATGGCGCTCACCCCGCTCCTCCTGCCGCTGATCGCGCGGCTGCGCAGACCGGCCGAGCCGTCGCTCGCCGGGGTGGATCGGCCGGAGGGACTCAAAGGCAACGTCCTCTTCATCGGCTTCGGCCGGTTCGCGCAGGTGGTGAGCCAGCCCCTGCTCGCCCGCTGCGTCGAACTGTCGCTGATCGAGGTGGACGTGGAGATGATCCGCGCGGCCGGCAATTTCGGCTTCAAGGTCTATTATGGCGACGGCACCCGGCTCGACGTGTTGAGGGCCTCGGGCGCCGAGCGGGCCGAGGCGATCCTCGTCTGCGTGGACAAGCCCGAGGTGGCGGACCGGATCGTCGAGCTCTGCAAGTCCGAATTCCCGCTCGCCAAACTCTACGTCCGCGCCTTCGACCGCGGCCATGCGCTGCGGCTCATCCAGGCGGGCGTCGACTATCAGGTGAGGGAAACCTTCGAATCGGCTCTGGTGTTCGGCCGCTCCGTCCTCCTCGGCCTCGGCCATGACGAGGAAGTCGCCGACGAGGCGATCGCCGACGTGCGGCGCCGCGATACCGAACGGCTGGAACTGCAGCTTGCCGGCGGGCTGACGGCCGGACGGTGGCTGCTGCGCGGCAACATGCAGACGCCCGAACCCGCGCCGCTGACGACGCCCCCGCGCGAAGCCGAGCCGCTCAACCCCGAAGCCTCGCGCATCATCAAGGACGAGCGCTAGGCCTGGACAGCCTTGGACCGGCGAGCGGGTCTGTCGGGAGGTGGATGCCCCGCGAGGATTCGAACCTCGATTGACGGAGTCAGAGTCCGTAGTCTTACCATTAGACGACGGGGCAGCGGTGAGGCCGCGACATAGGCAGGGGCGCCAGCGCGGTCAAGGGCTTCCGCGCCGCTCCTCGCGACCTTGCCGATACCGCCTTTCGGCGGCGTTCTTGCCGGGGGAGCCGGGCTTATGTACATTGGCGGCAAGTCAATGGGCGGCCCCGCGCCGCCTGAAACGAGAACATAAGAGTATTTGCCAATGGCGCAGCAAGCCGCGACGGCTCCGCAAGCGCCGGGACAAGGCCCGGTTCCTGCGGCCCACGCCCCGCCCTCCTTCCGGCCGAGGGCACCCCGACACACCTATGGCGCGCTCGATCTCGGCACCAACAATTGCCGGCTTCTGATCGCGCGTCCGGCCGAGGAAGGATTCGTCGTCGTCGACGCCTTTTCGCGGGTGGTGCGGCTCGGCGAAGGGCTGGCCGCCAGCGGCCGGATCAGCGAGGAGGCGCAGGACCGCGCGGTCGCCGCCCTCCAGGTCTGCGCCGACAAATTGCGCCGCCGCCGCGTCAGCCTCGCCCGCTCGGTCGCGACCGAAGCCTGCCGCCGCGCCGTCAACGGCCGCCACTTCGTCGAGCGGGTGAAGCGGGAGACCGGCATCGCGCTCGACATCATCTCGCCGGAGGAAGAGGCGCGGCTCGCCATGCTCGGCTGCCACCGCCTGCTCGAGCCCGGCGACGGTCCCGCGCTCATCTTCGACATCGGCGGCGGATCGACCGAGCTCGTGCTGGTCGACACCGACGGCGGCGACACGCCGCGCATCAAATGCTGGTGGTCGGCGCCATGGGGCGTCGTCTCGCTGACCGAGAGCGAAGGCACGCGCTTCGCCGATCCCGACGAAAGGCTCGCCGCCTTCGTGCGCATGCGCGAAAAGGTGCGCCATTCCTTCCGCCGCTTCGCCGAACTCCTGCCGGCGGAGAAGAACGACATCAGGCTGATGGGCACCAGCGGCACCGTCACCACGCTGGCCAGCGTCCATCTGGCCTTGCCGAGCTACGACCGGCGGCAGATCGACGGGCTGATGGTGCCGGCAAGCGCGATGCGCGGGATCAGCGAGATGCTGTCGCGCATGGATCATGAGGCGCGCTCCGCCCTCCCCTGCATCGGATCGGAGCGGGCCGACCTGGTGGTCGCCGGCTGCGCCATTCTGGAAGCGATCATGGACATCTGGCCCGCCCCGACGCTCGGTATCGCCGACCGCGGCATCCGCGAAGGCATCCTGCGCTCGCTGATGGCGCGGGACGGCCACGCGATATGAGCCGCGCCGGGGACAAGGGCCTGAAGCAACGGGTCCGCACCGCCAAGGGGCGGAAGATCGGCTCGACCCGCTGGCTGGAGCGGCAGCTCAACGACCCTTATGTGAAGCGCGCCAAGGCGGAGGGCTATCGCTCGCGCGCCGCCTACAAGCTGATCGAACTCGACGAGCGCTTCCACTTCCTGAAGGGCGTGCGCCGTGTCGTCGATCTCGGCATCGCGCCCGGCGGCTGGACGCAGGTGGTGCGGCAGAAGGCGCCGCAGGCGAGCGTCGTCGGCATCGACCTCTTGCCCACCGATCCGATCGAGGGGGCGGAAATCCTGCAGATGGACTTCATGGACGAACAGGCGCCCGACCGGCTGAAGGCGGCGCTGGGCGGCACGGCCGACCTCGTCCTGTCCGACATGGCGGCGAACACGGTCGGCCATCCGCAGACCGACCATCTGCGCACGATGGGCCTGGTGGAGGCCGGCCTGCTGTTCGCCACCGAGGTGCTGGAGCCCGGCGGCGCCTTCGTCGCCAAGGTTCTGGCGGGCGGCGCCGACAGCGGCCTCGTCGCCGAGCTCAAGCGCCGCTTCACCACCGTCAAGCACGCCAAGCCCCCGGCGAGCCGCAAGGGCTCGTCCGAATGGTATGTGGTGGCGCAAGGCTTCAAAGGCTGAAGGCGCGCCTCAGCCGCCGCAGGGCTCCTGCTCGCGGATGTCGGCGACGACCGGGTCTTCGGGATTGAAGCAGATGCGCACCTGCTGCCCCTGGCGGTAGCTTTCGCGCTGGTCGCCATAGAGGCTGGCCTGCGCCGCCACCGGAGCGCCGCCCGCTTCGAAGCTGAACTCGACGGTCGTCTCTTCGCTATTGTCCTCGCGGTCGCGCACCAGCGTGACGTTGGTGACGGTCGCCACGCCCTCCGCCGTCATGCTCGCCCGGCGCTGGTTCTCGAAATGGATGGCGATGGCGATCACGACGCCGATCCCGCCGAAGATGAGCAGGAGCTTGACCCAGCTTTTCACGCGATTTCCCCCTGAACGAAGTGGTTTGCGGCCACTGTACAGAGCAGATGAAGCTGCTCAAGGGGCTTTACGGCGTCAATTCCGCCGCGCGGCGCCGATCGCCTCTTTCAGCACCTCGTAGCCCACCGCGCCGCGAAACACCTGGTCGCCCACCACGAAGGTCGGGGTGCCGTTGGCGCGCAGCGCCTCGGCGAGCTGGTAGTTGCGGCGCAGCTCCTGCTCATAGGCCGGCGTGAGCGTCGGCTCGGGCAGGTTGACGGCCGCGCGGGCGGCGGCGATCGTCTCGGCGCTCGGCCGGCCGAGCTCGAACAGCCGCTCGTGGAAAGCCTTGAAGCGGCCCGCCTCGGCGGCCGCGAGACTCGCCACCGCCGCTTCCTCGCTGGCGGGGCCCAGCACCGGGAATTCGCGCCACACCACCTTGAGCTTCGGATCCTCGGCGATCAGCCGCTCGACCACCGGGTTCATCTGCCGGCAGAAGCCGCAGGCATAATCGTAGAATTCGACGAGCACGACATCGGCGTCCGCCGCCCCCGCCCAGGCGCCGTGGAACGGCGTCTCGAGCGCGGCGCGGTTCTGCTCGACCGCCTGCGCCGTCTCGCGCTGCTGCAGCCGCTCCATCGCCTCGGGCAGCACTTCGGGATGTTCGAGGAGGTAGGAGCGGACGAAATAGCCGGACGCGGCCGCCATCGCGACGGCGCCGATCAGCACGCCGACGAGGCCGGCCAGCGCCGCCATCCACCATCCGGCCGCGGCCGGGCGCCCGTCGGCCATCAACGGCGCCTTCTCTCGCGCTCGACCTCGGTACGGGCGACCATGGCGATGTCCTGCGCGCGCAGCCAGTCGGCGGTGCCGGTGGGAAGACCGCGCAGCGCATGTTCGGCATTGGCGAGCGCGAGGCGGTTCTGTCCCTGCAGGCTGTAGCGCTCCGCCGTTGCCAGCGCGGCGCGGGAGGCGTCGCCTTCGCGATCGTAGATGATGCCGAGCTGGTACCAGGCGAAGGGATTGGAATTGTCGCGCACCACCGCGTTTCGGAGGATGCGCTTGGCCTCCTCGAAATATTGCGGGTCCTCGGTCGCGATCAGCGCATGGCCGAACATCGAGGCGATGAGCGGCTGGTCGGGCGCCAGCCGCACCGCTTCGCGCAACGACGCGAGCGCCTCGCGCGGCTTGCCCGATTCGAGCAGGACCTGGCCCTTGAGCTCCAGGAAATAGGGATCGTCCGGCGCTTCGGCGAGCAGGCTCTCGACCTCCGCCAGCGCCTTCTGCGGGTGCGCGCTCTTGTGCCATGCATAAGCGCGGGCATAGCGCGCCGGGATCGAGCGGTCGGTCTCCGGATAGCGGATCATCGTATGCCGCGGCTCGTCGACATAGCCGGACAGCTTCGCCTTCACGCGCTGGAACCGGGCTTCGAGCAGCGGATCGGTGGGCGTGTCCCAGGCGGGATCGTTCTTGTAGAGATGTTCCAGCGCCGCCAGCCGCTCGCGGTTCAGCGGGTGGGTGCGGGCATAGCCGTTGTCCTGCGGGATCGCGAGGCGATATTCCTGGTTCTGCAGCCGTTCGAAGAAAGCGAGCGACCCGCGGCCGCTGACGCCGGCCTTGCTGAGATAGGAGGCGCCGGCCTGGTCGGTGCGCGATTCCTGCTCGCGCGAGAAAGCGAGGAAGCGGTGGACCGCCATCTGCTGGCCCGCCGCCATGATTCCGGCGCCCGCCTCGCCGGCGCCCGCCGCCATCGCCGCCGCGCCGAGCAGCAGCGACAGCAAGGTGATGCCGGTCGCGACGCGGATGCCTTCGCCGATGCGGATCGAGTGGCCGCCGGCGATATGGCCGATTTCGTGGGCGATGACCCCCTGCACCTCGTTGGCGTTGTCCGCCGAGGTGATGAGGCCGGAATGGATGTAGACGTTCTGGCCGGTGGCGACGAAGGCGTTGATCGACGGATCATGGATGAGGACGAGGTTGACGTCCTCCGGCCTCAAATTCGCCGCCTCGATCAGCGGCTTCGACATGTCGCGCAGCACCGCCTCCGTCTCGGCATCGCGCAGGATCGACTGCGCCATGGCGGGTTGAGCGAGGGTGGCGAAGCTCAGCGCGATGAGCATCGTCAGGCGGGCGAGGAAATTGGCCGCTGGAAGGCGCCGTGTCGATGCGTGAGCCATGGTCCCGCCTATCCCCCCGAATGCCTGAACCGCGGATTAAAAAGGCGCCTCCGCACGGCTGCCGAAGCGGCCGGCGGAGGCGCGATCCCGTTTGAAAAACAAGGCGATCAGCCGCCGAAGGTGCGCTGCCACCAGCCGCGCCGCGGCGGGCCGGCGGGCGCCGCTTCGGCATCGTTGGCGGCCTCGGTCCCGGCCGGCTCGTCGGCCTGACGCTCCAGCACCGGAGCCTCCGGCGGACGCGGCGCTTCGGCCTCGGCGGCGGGTGCTTCGGCCGTGGGGGCGTCGGCATCGGCCGTCTCCGGTTCCGCCTTGCGGCGGCTACGGCGGCGGCGTGCCGGCTTCTCCTCGGCTTCGGCCGTTTCCGCCGGAGCTTCAGGAGCGGCTTCCGGCGCGGCTTCCGCCGGAGCTTCGGACGCCGCTTCCGGTGCCGGCTCGGCGTCCGCCTTGCGGCGGCGGCTGCGCTTGGGCTTGGCGGGCGCTTCCTCGGCGGCCGGCGCTTCGGCCTGGGCTTCGGCTTCGGACGTCACCGGCTCGGCAGCCGGCGCTTCGGCGGGAGCTTCGGCAGCCTCCGCCTCGGCGTCCCGCTTCCGGGCACGGGGGCGGCGGCGGCCCTTGCGCGGCTGCTCCTCGTCGGCCGGAGCCTGCTCGGCCGCGTCCACGGCCGTCTCGGCGGGCGCTTCACCGCCCTCTTCGGCCGGCGCATCGGCGGCGTCCTGCCGCTCCTCCTGATCCCGGCCCTCGTCGGAGCGGCCGTTTTCGTCGCGATCGCCCTCCTCGCGGCCCCGACGGCGTCCGCCGCGGCGGCCGCGACGGCGACGGCGGCGGCGGCTTTCGGCCTCGCTCTCCTCCCGCTCGCGGCGCTCGCTGGAGCGCTCCTCGCGCGGCGCCGCTTCGGCGGGCGCCTCGTCCTCTTCCTCTTCTTCCTCCTCGTCCTCGACGATGTCGTCCGCGAGGTCCTCTTCCTCGACCAGCGGCGTCTGGACCGGCGGAAGGCGCGGACGCTCGGGCCGCGGTCCGACCGATTCGACGCTCATCTTCGCGCCCTCGAAGCCTTCGTCGATCAGCACTTCGACGACGACGCCGTAGCGCGCCTCGATCTCGCCGATTTCGCCGCGCTTCTTGTTGAGGACGTAGATCGCCGCCTCGCGCCCGGCGCGCAGGATGATCCGGCTGCCGCGGCCGCGCGCCGCTTCGTCCTCCAGCATGCGCAGGGCCGACAGGCCCGCCGAGGCGGCGGTGCGCATCAGGCCGCTGCCCTCGCAATGCGGGCAAGGCTTGGTCGAGGCTTCGAGCACGCCGGTACGCAGCCGCTGGCGGCTCATCTCCATCAGGCCGAAGGAGGAGATGCGGCCGACCTGGATGCGGGCGCGGTCGTTCTTCAGCGCCTCCTTCATCGCCTTTTCGACTTTGCGGACATGGCCGTTCGATTCCATGTCGATGAAGTCGATGACGACGAGGCCCGCCATGTCGCGGAGGCGAAGCTGGCGCGCGATCTCGTGCGCGGCCTCGATATTGGTCGCGTAGGCGGTCTGCTCGATATTGTGCTCGCGCGTCGACCGGCCGGAGTTGATGTCGATCGACACCAGGGCCTCGGTCGGGTTGATGACCAGATAGCCGCCCGATTTCAGCTGCACGACCGGCTGGTACATGCCGGACAATTGGTCCTCGACCCCGAAGCGCTGGAACAGCGGCACCGGGTCGGCATATTGCTTCACCCGCCGCACATGGCTCGGCATCAACAGCTTCATGAAGGCGCGGGCGGCGCGATAGCCCTCCTCGCCTTCCACCATCACCTCGTCGATGTCGCGGTTGTAGATGTCGCGGATCGCCCGCTTGATGAGATCGCTGTCGCCGTAGATCAGCGCCGGCGCGGAGCTTTGCAGCGTCCGCTCGCGGATCTCGTCCCACAGCCGGGCGAGATAGTCGAAATCGCGCTTGATCTCGGTCTTGGTGCGGCTGAGGCCGGCGGTGCGGACGATGCAGCCCATCGTCGCCGGCAGGTTCAGTTCGCCCATGATCTGCTTCAGGCGCTTGCGGTCGGCGCCGTTCGAGATCTTGCGGCTGATCCCGCCGCCATGGCTGGTGTTGGGCATCAGCACGCAATAGCGGCCGGCGAGCGAGAGATAGGTGGTGAGGGCGGCGCCCTTGTTGCCGCGCTCTTCCTTCACGACCTGGACGAGCAGCACCTGACGGCGGCGGATCACGTCCTGGATCTTGTAGCGGCGGCGCAGATTCTGGCGCTTGCGGCGCAGCGTCTCGGCCGCGCTCTCCTCGCTGGCGCTTTCGGCTTCCTCGGGCGCGGCGGGGGCGTGTTCGTCGCCCTCCTCATCCTCGCCGGATTCGCCGCCGCCATTGTCGACCTCGATCACGCCGTCGGCGGCTTCTTCCGCTTCCTCGGCCTCGATCTCGGCGGCGCGCAGCCGCGCTTCCTCGGCCGCGTGCTCGGCCTCCTCGCGGAGCAGCGCCTCGCGGTCCTCCTTCGGGATCTGGTAGTAGTCCGGGTGGATTTCCGAAAAGGCCAGGAAGCCGTGGCGGTTGCCGCCATAATCGACGAAGGCCGCCTGCAGCGACGGCTCCACCCTGGTTACCTTTGCGAGATAGATATTCCCTTTGAGCTGCTTGTGCTCGGCGGATTCGAAATCAAATTCCTCGATCCGGCTTCCCTTGACCACGGCCACCCGGGTTTCTTCCTGGTGGCGCGCGTCGATCAACATGCGCATCGTCATTTACATCACTCCACGCGCGCGTCGCCGCCTGGGTGGCCTCACCGAAAAGATACATGGATGAAGTGCCGCTCAGTGCCGCGCGAGGCGCGCGTTCGAATATGGACCGCCGCGCGGCGCGGTGCGCACGCGCGAAAATTGTCCGGGTTGAAACGAATTGGTTTGCCTCTGCTGCTCGCGGCGGGCCGGCCAGATGTGCCGGCCGCGTAGCCCCGCCGTCCACGCCGATACCCGTGAGGGGGCGTAGCTGAGCGGGGGAAAAATGCCTCATGCAGCGTCAACCTAGAATGCCGGCTGTCAGGGAGCCGGCGCGAAATCGCACGGCCGATCGCCGAAGTTGACCGCAGTCGTATCGATCTTTCGTACCGTGGCCCCGTGCTAGCACCGCTGTTGCCGAGCGGCAACTGCAAAGGGCCGCGCCGGCCGTATATATGCGCATTTCACTGGACCAGCGGGGGCCGGGGGCGCCAAAACGGCGGCATGACGTTCCTTTTCGCCTATCTCGCGGCCCTGCTCGGCTTCGGCCAGCCCGCGCCCGCGGGAGAGGAGCCGGCCTTCACCGTCGAGCTTGAGCCGCTACCCGGCGACACGGCGGACCTGCCGCCGGTGACGCCCGCGCGTGGCGAGAATCCGCCGCTGGTGGTGATCGATCCCGGCCATGGCGGCAAGGATCCGGGCGCCACCTCCCCCTTCGGCGGCCTTCTGGAAAAGCATGTGACGCTGGCGATCGCCCGCCAGATCCGGGACGAGCTGGCCGCATCCGGGCGGGTGCGGGCGGCGCTCACCCGCGACGACGACCGCTACCTCGTCCTCCAGGAACGCTATGAGATCGCGCGCCGCCTGGGGGCGGACCTGTTCATCTCGATCCATGCCGACGCCGCGCCCCACAATGACGGCGCGCGCGGCGCCACCATCTACACCTTGTCCGAAGTCGCGTCCGACCGGCAGGCGGCGCTGCTCGCCCAGCGGGAAAATGCCGCCGACCTGATCGGCGGCGCGCGGCTCAGCCCCGATCCCAACGTCAACATGATCCTCATCGACCTCGCCCAGCGCGAGAGCATGAACGTGTCGGCCGAGTTCGCGCGCCTTCTCCACCGCGAGGCGGCGCCGATCTTCCCGTTCCGGCCCGAATGGCACCGCTTCGCCGCGCTCGTCGTGCTGAAGGCGCCGGACATCCCCTCGATCCTGTTCGAATCGGGCTATCTCACCAATCCGGTGGACGTCGCCTATATCAGCTCGCCGGACGGGCAGCGGCAGATCGCGACCGGCATGCGCCAGGCGATCGAGGCCCATTTCGCCCGCCGCTTCCTCGCGCAGCAGGCCCGCTGATCGAAAATCCTCCCCATCGCCTGCGGCGACAGGGAGGATTGGTGCCGCTAAGCTTCGGTACATCCACGCCATGCTTCACCCGCGCGGACCGATGGGCTAGAGCCTTGATGCAATGAGTGCCGACACCGCAGATCCGGGACAGCCGGAACGTTTCACCCTTCATCACGACGCCGGTAGCGCCTTGGGGCGCGGCTGGCGCGCGTTCCGGCGCCTGATGGGCAGGCGCTGGGCGAAGATCCTCGCCGTGCTGATCGCGCTGCCGATCCTCGCATACTTCATCCTGTGGCTGCTGTTCGCGCGCGGCCTGCCGTCGGCCGAGACCCTGCTCACCTACGAGCCGGCCTTGCCCACCACGGTGCGCGACATCGACGGCGAACCGGTCCACCAGTTCGCCCGCGAGCGCCGGGTGGAGCTCGACTTCGCCGAATATCCGCCGCAGCTCATCAACGCCTTCATTTCGGCCGAGGACCGCAACTTCTTCAGCCATGGCGGCCTCGATTATGCGGGCCTCGCCGGCGCGGTGGTCGACTATGTCTCCAAGGTCGGCTCCGGCGAGCGCGCCCGCGGCGGATCGACCATCACCCAGCAGGTGGCGAAGAACCTGCTGCTGGGCGACGAATATTCGATCACCCGCAAGATCCGCGAGGCGTTCCTCGCCCGCCGGATCGAGAATGTGCTCAGCAAGGAGCAGATCCTCGAACTCTATCTCAACCAGATCTTCCTCGGCCGGAACGCCTATGGCGTGCAGTCCGCCTCGCGCGCTTATTACGACAAGGACGTCGATCAGCTCGCGCTGCACGAAATGGCCTATCTCGCCATCCTCCCCAAGGCGCCGAGCAACTACCATCCCGAACGCCATACGGAGCGCGCGCTCGCCCGCCGCAACTACGTCCTCGCGCAGATGGAGCGGAACGGCTTCATCTCCGCGCAGGAGCGCGCCGCCGCCGACGCGATGCCGCTCGGCACCGTGCGCGGCCCGCGCGAGAGCATCCGCAACGTCGGCGGCTATTTCGTCGAGGAGGTGCGCCGCACCCTCGTCCAGCAATATGGCGAGGATGCCGACGACGGCCCGTCCAGCGTCTATGCCGGCGGCCTGTGGGTGCGGACCTCGCTCGATCTCGACATGCAGGACGCCGCCCAGACGGCGCTTCGCGACGGGCTGCTGCGCTACGACCGCGGACGCGGCTGGCGCGACCCGGGCCTCACCATCCCGATCGACGGGGATTGGCAGCGGCAGCTGAGCGCCGCCGATTACGGCGTCGGCTATGACGAATGGCGCGCGGCCGTCGTCCTGTCGAAGGAAAGCGGATCGGCGACGATCGGCTTCACCGACGGCACCACCGGCCAACTGCCCGCCGGCAACGCCGCCATGCCCAAGCGCGGCACCGGTCAGAGCGCGTTCCAGGCGCTGCGCCCGGGCATGGTGATCGCGGTCGCCGAACAGGGCGGTGCCTGGGGCCTGCGCTCCGTTCCCGAAATCTCCGGCGGCTTCGTCGCTCAGGAAGTCGCCACCGGCCGCGTGCTCGCCATGCAGGGCGGCTGGGACGTGCGGGGCGGCGAATGGTTCAACCGCGCCACCCAGGCGCAGCGCCAGCCGGGCTCCACCTTCAAGCCGTTCGTCTATTCGGCCGCGCTCGACAACGGCATGACGCCCGCCTCGATCATCGTCGACGGACCCTTCTGCGTCTGGCAGGGCGCCGCGCTCGGCCAGAAGTGCTTCCGCAACTTCTCGGGCGGCAATGCCGGCCCACAGACGATGCGCTGGGGCCTCGAACAGTCGCGCAACCTGATGACGGTGCGCGCCGCCAACCAGGTCGGCATGGACAAGGTGGTGCGGCTCGCCGCGCGCGCCGGGCTCACCCAGGCCGACGGCACGCCCTACCCCGCCTATCTCTCCGTTTCTCTGGGCGCCGGCGACACCACCGTCATGAAGATGACCAACGCCTTCGCGATGCTGGCCAATCACGGCCGCGAGTTGACCCCGACCCTGATCGATTATGTGCAGGACCGGAACGGCAAGGTCATCCTGCGCGCCGACACCCGCTGCGCGGCGATGGAGAATTGCAACGCGCCCGATTGGGACGGCCGGCCGATGCCGCGGCCGCCGCTGCGCACCAAGCAGGTGATCGATCCGATGACCGCCTACCAGATGGTCCACATCCTGACCGGCGTCGTCGAACGCGGCACGGCGACCACCCTGCGCGACCTCAACCGGCCGCTGTTCGGCAAGACCGGCACCTCGACCGGCCCGACCAACGTCTGGTTCGTCGGCGGATCGGCCGACATCGTGGCGGGCGTCTATATGGGCTTCGATCAGCCGCGGCCGATGGGCGGATGGGCGCAGGGCGGCACGCTCGCCGCCCCGATCTTCAAGCAGTTCGCGCAAAAGGCGTTCGCCGACATGCCGGTGGTCCCCTTCCGCGCGCCGCAGGGCATCCGCATGGTGCGGATCGACCGTCGGTCGGGCCGGAAGGTGTTCGGCGCCTGGCCCAACGACGAGCCCCGCGCCGCCGTGATCTGGGAAGCCTTCAAGCCCGAGAGCGAGCCGCGCCGCACCATCCGCCGCGACGAGATCGCCCGTGAAGCCCGCCCCGCCCCGCGTCCCGCGGCGGCGCAGGCTCCACGCCAGGAACAGCCCGACGACAGCGATTTCTTGCAAAGCGAGGGTGGGATTTACTAGGCGCGGTTCCTAAGTCGCCCCGGCATCCGCCGGAGCCCGCCTTTTTCGTGTCCCGCGCCTCCGGCCGCCTTCCGCCGGACAGCGCTGGCATGACGCACAGTGGAGAGTGAGTTCATGCGCGCCGAAGCGCAAGCCTATGCCGATCAGATCAGGTCCGCCCTCGATCTCCTGCGCCGCTTCCTCGACTGGGACCGCGCGCTGCGGCGGCTCGACGAGCTCAACAACCGGGTCGAGGACCCGAACCTGTGGAACGACGCCAAGCAGGCGCAGGACGTGATGCGCGAGCGCCGCCGGCTCGACGAGGCGATCGGCGCCACCAAGGCGATCGAGCGCGAGCTGGAGGACACGGCCGAGCTCATCGAAATGGCCGAGGCCGAAGGCGACGCCGCGATGGTGGACGAGGCGGTGGCCGCCCTCGCCGCGCTCGCGGACCGGGCCGAGCAGGACAAGGTGAAGGCGCTGCTCGCCGGCGAGGCCGACGCCAACGACACCTATATCGAGATCAATGCCGGCGCCGGCGGCACCGAAAGCCAGGATTGGGCCGAGATGCTGCAGCGCATGTATACGCGCTGGGCCGAGCGCCACGGCATGAAGGTGGAGCTGGTCGACTATCATGCCGGCGAGCAGGCCGGCATCAAATCGGCCACCCTGCTGGTCAAGGGCGAAAACGCCTACGGCTATGCCAAGACCGAGAGCGGGGTGCACCGGCTGGTGCGAATCAGCCCCTATGATTCCAACGCCCGCCGCCACACCAGCTTCTCGAGCGTCTGGGTCTATCCGGTGATCGACGACAATATCGAGATCGACATCAACGAAGGCGACCTCAGGATCGACACCTACCGCGCCTCGGGCGCCGGCGGGCAGCATATCAACACCACCGATTCGGCGGTCCGCATCACCCATCTGCCGACCGGCATCGTCGTCCAGTGCCAGAACCAGCGTTCGCAGCACAAGAATCGGGCCGAGGCCTACAATCAGCTGCGCGCCCGGCTCTACGAACTCGAACTCCAGAAGCGCGAGGCCGAGGCCAACGCCACCGAGGCCACCAAGACCGACATCGGCTGGGGCCACCAGATCCGGTCCTACGTGCTGCAGCCCTATCAGCTGGTGAAGGACCTGCGCACGGGCGTCACCTCCACCGCCCCGTCCGACGTGCTGGACGGCGATCTCGACCGCTTCATGGCCGCCGCCCTGTCGCAGCGGGTGACCGGCGAGAAGGTCGAAGTCGAAGATGTGGACTAGGAGTCTCCTCCTCGTCCCCCTCCTCCTCACGTCCTGCCGCGACGCGGAGGACCCGATGGCCTTCCCCGCGCCGCAGCGGCCGGTCGCGCCGATCGTCTCCTCCCGCTACCTCAACGAGGACGCCCGCGACAGCGTCGGCGAGTTCGAGACGGTGGTGCAGCTCGCCGAAATCCGCGAAGGCATGTTCATCGCCGACATCGGCGCCGGCGAGGGCTATTATACCGTCCGCCTGGCGCCGCTGGTCGGCGAGGAGGGTCGGGTGCTCGCGCAGGACATCGTTCCCGCGACGCTCGAGGACCTCGGCAACCGCGTCCAGCGCGAGCGGCTCGACAATGTCGCGCTGAAGCTCGGCGAGCCCAACAATCCGCTGCTCCCCGAAGCCTCGTTCGACCGGGTGCTGATGATCCACATGTATCACGAGATCCAGCAGCCCTACGAGTTCATCTGGCACGTGCGCAGCGCCCTGAAGCGGGACGGCCGGGTGGTGGTGGTGGACGCCGACCGGCCGACCGACCGTCACGGCACCCCGCCCCGCCTTCTCGTCTGCGAATTCAGCGCCGTCGGCTACGAACTCACCCGCTTCGAGCGGCTGGCCGACACCGAAAGCTATTTCGCCCAGTTCGAAGCCCGCGGGCCTAAGCCTAACCCTCGCGACATCCCGGTCTGCCCGCTCTGACGGGGCGGCTCACAGCAGGTTGATCGCTCTGAGGCTGGTCGCGTCCTCGGCTTCGAAGATCAGCACGTCCTCCAGCCGGATCGCGAGGTCGCGGCAGATGGCGGCCAGCCGGCGCAGGTCGGCGCGCGCCGCTGCGTCCGGCGCGCCGCGCAGCCCCGCGACGATGCCGCGCGATCCGAGTTCCAGCGCCCGTTCAACCATCTCTCGCACGGGCAAGCCGTGCGCCGCGTCGGCGGCGTGGAGGCTGACGTGAATCGGGTGCCGCTCCTGGTCGAGATGCAGGATCGCGGCGCGCGGACCGGCCGCGCCTTCGAAGGCGTGCGCGATGAGATCGGCGGCCTGAGCTGCGTGCCGGACGGTGACCACGCCCGTCCATCTGCCATGCCGCGCCGCCGCCGGGGCAACAGATTGGTCCGGATTGGATACCGAAATGGAGAAGCGCGGCGCGGCCTTGGAATGCGCCGCCGCCCGCGCCATAGAAGGCCCGATGCAGGCCTATCACGATCTCCTCCGTCTGATCCTCGACCAAGGCGTCGAGCAGAAGGACCGAACCGGCGTCGGCACCCTTTCCGTCTTCGGCCACCAGATGCGCTTCGATCTCGAGCAGGGCTTCCCGCTCGTCACCACCAAGAAGCTCCACATCCGCTCGATTCTGATCGAGCTGCTGTGGTTCCTGCGCGGCGACACCAACGTGCGCTGGCTGCAGGAGAATCGCGTCAGCATCTGGGACGAATGGGCCGACGAGAAGGGCGATCTCGGCCCCGTCTACGGCAAGCAATGGCGCGACTGGGAGGGCCCCGGCGGCGAGCATATCGACCAGATCGCCAATCTCGTCGAACTCATCCGCCGCGACCCGGCCTCGCGCCGCCAGATCGTGTCCGCCTGGAACCCGGCGGAGCTGCACAGGATGGCGCTCGCCCCCTGCCACTGCCTGTTCCAGACCCAGGTCGCGGGCGGCAGGCTGAACCTGCAGCTTTACCAAAGAAGCGCGGACGTGTTCCTGGGCGTCCCGTTCAACATCGCCAGCTACGCGCTCCTCACCCACATGCTGGCGCAGCAATGCGGCCTCAGGCCCGGCACCTTCGTCTGGACGGGCGGCGACTGCCACCTCTACCTCAACCATCTCGACCAAGCCCGGCTGCAGCTCACCCGCGAACCGCGCCCGCTCCCTACCCTCGCCATCACCCGCAAGCCCGACGCGATCGACCAATATCGCTACGAGGATTTCGAGATCAGCGGTTACGATCCCCATCCGCACATCAAGGCGGAAGTCGCGGTGTGAGCCGGCCGGAGATCACCCTGGTCGTCGCCCGCGCCGCCAACGGCGTCATCGGGCGCGGGGGCAAGCTGCCCTGGCACATCCCGGAGGATCTGCGGCACTTCAAGGAAGTGACGATGGGCACGCCGATGATCATGGGCCGCAAGACCTTCGAAAGCCTGCCGGGCCTCCTCCCCGGCCGCCGCCACGTGGTCCTGACCCGCGATGCGGAGTGGCAGGCCGACGGCGCGGTCGTCGCGGCCACGCCCGACGAAGCGCTCGCGCGCGCCGCGGCGGATTATGTGTCGGTGATCGGCGGCGCGGAGATATTCGCGCTGTTCGAGCCGCACGCCGCGGCGGTCGAGCTGACCGAGGTGCACGCCCGGATCGAAGGGGACACGGTGATGCCGCCCTTCGATCCGGCGCGGTGGCACGAGGCGCTTCGGGTCGACCGGCCGGCCGAGGGCGGCCGTCCCGCCTTCAGCTTCGTGCGGCTGGAACGGCGCTGATTGTCCCTGTGTCCCCGCTCCCTTATAGGCGCGGCGATGGAGCGGCTTGACGGCGGCTCGGCGGTTCCCGGCCATCTGCGTGGCGGCATCGTCGCGCTCGGCAATTTCGACGGCTTTCACATCGGCCACCAGGCGGTGGTGGGCCGGGCGGTGACTCGCGCCAGGCTCGAGGGCAAGCCGGCGCTGGTCGCCACCTTCGATCCCCACCCGGTGCGCTTCTTCAAGCCGGACGTGCCGCCCTTCCGCCTCACCAGCCTCGACCAGCGCGAGCGCCTGTTCGCCGAGGCCGGCGCCGACGCGATGATCGTGTTCCGCTTCGACGCGGAGCTCGCCGGCGTCACCGCCACCGACTTCGTGACCGACTGGCTGGTCCGGCGGATCGGCGCGGCGGGCGTGGTGACGGGGGAGGATTTCACCTTCGGCAAGGCGCGCGGCGGCGACGTCGATCTCCTGAAGCTGCTTGGCCGGGTCAATCGGCTGTCGGTGGACGCGGTGGCGCCGGTCGGCGACGGGGAAGAGCCGGTCTCCTCCAGCCGCATCCGCGAGGCGCTTCGCGACGGGGATTGCGACACCGCGACGCGGCTCCTCACCCGCCCCTTCGCCATCGAGGGGGTGGTCGAACATGGCGACAAGCGAGGGCGTACGCTCGGCTATCCGACCGCCAACCTGTCGCTCGGCACCTATTTGCGGGCGCGATTCGGCATCTATGCGGTGCGCGGCCGGCTGGCGGACGGGACCGTGCTGGACGGAGCCGCCAATCTGGGCATCCGCCCCAGCTTCGATCCGCCGCGCGAGCTGCTCGAGCCTTATTTCTTTGACTTTGCGGGTGATCTTTACGGTAAGACCATCGAGGTTCAGCTGATCTCCTTCCTCCGGCCGGAGGAGAGATTCGAGGATATGGGGGCGTTGATGGCGCAGATGGAAGCGGATTGCGCGCGGGCGCGGGAGATCCTGCGGGCATGAAGAAGGGCAAGCTGCTGTTGCTGGCGCTCGCCGCCGTCGCCGTCATCCTCTCGCTGATGAACGCGAGCTGGATCGCGCCCGAGCCCCAGGGCGCGATGACCCGTATCGCCAATCGCGGCATCGCCCAACCGGTGCGGCCGGGCGAGGGCTGCGACGCCGCCCGGCTGGGGGAGAGCGACCATCCCTATATCGAAAACGCCCTCGCGGGCCTGCGCCGCGCGGCCAGCCTCGGCGCGCGCGGCGTGGCGGTGGACGTGCAGCCGACCGCCGACGGCCGGATGGTGGCGTTCCGCGATCCGACGCTCGACTGCCGCACCAACGGCACCGGGCCGGTGGCGGAGCGGACGCTGGCGCAGCTGAAGGCGCTCGACGCCGGCTGGGGCTACACGCCGGACGGCGAGAACTTCCCGCTGCGCGGCCGCGGCATCGGCGCGATCCCGACCGTGGAGGAAGTGCTGCAGGAGCTCGGCAGCTCCAACATCGTGTTCAACTTCGTGCGGGCAGAGCCCGGCGACGCCGATCTCCTGATGGCCGCCTTCCGCAATGCGGGCGTGGAACCGGACGGCCGGATCGGCTTTGTCGGCGATCCCGCCGTGGTGGCGCGGATGCAGACGCTGGCGCCGGAGGCCTGGGCGTTCGACCGGGCGGCGAGCGAGGCCTGCCGCGACGCCTATTTCGCGACCGGCTGGACCGGCATCGTGCCGGACCAGTGCCGCGGCATCACCGTCGCCCTCGATCTCGAGCAGCGCTGGCGCAATTGGGGGTGGCCCAACCGCTACCTGAAGCGGATGGCGGACGCCGGCACCCGCGTGATGCTGGTCCAGGGCTTCGACGCGAACGGCAGCCCCGTCGGCCTGACCGATGTGGCCCAGCTCCCGCTCGTCCCACGCCAGTTCAACGGCATGTTGTGGATCGAGGACATGCACGACGTCGGCCGCGCCATCCGCTGACGGGTGTTCCCACTCCCGTGCTCCTAAGCTAAGGCCGGCGCCGACATGTCCGAAAAACCCGACTATAAAGACACGGTCTTCCTGCCGAAGACCGATTTCCCGATGAAGGCCGGCCTCGCCCAGAAGGAGCCGGCGATCCTCGCGCGCTGGGCGGAGACCGGCCTCTACCGCCAGCTGCGCGACGCCCGGAAGGACCGCGAACGCTTCATCCTCCATGACGGCCCGCCCTACGCCAATGGCGACATCCATATGGGCCACGCGATGAACAAGATCCTGAAGGACATCGTCGTGCGCTCGCAGTCGCTGCTCGGCAAGGACGCGCCCTACGTGCCCGGCTGGGACTGTCACGGCCTTCCGATCGAATGGAAGATCGAGGAGCAATATCGCAAGAAGAAGCAGGACAAGGACCAGGTCCCACCGCGCGAGTTCCGCGCGGAATGCCGGGCCTATGCGGAAAAGTGGGTAAATATACAGTCCGAGCAGTTCCAGCGGCTCGGCGTGATGGGCGAATGGGACGATCCCTACCTCACCATGAAATATGAGGCCGAGGCCTCGATCGTCGCCGAGCTCCTGAAGTTCGCGACCAGCGGCCAGCTCTACCGCGGCGCCAAGCCGGTGATGTGGAGCCCGGTGGAGAAGACCGCCTTGGCCGAGGCCGAGGTCGAATATGAGGACATCACGTCAACGCAGATCGACGTGGCGTTCGAGATTGTGGAGAGCCCGATCCCGGAGCTGGTCGGCGCCCATGCGGTGGTGTGGACGACGACGCCGTGGACCATCCCGGTCAACCAGGCGATCGCTTATGGGGAGGATGTCGAGTACGTTCTCTTAGAGGCCGGCGGCAGGAAGCTGCTGATCGCGTCGGCCCTGGTCGAGCAAACCCTCTCCCGTCATTCCGGCGAAAGCCGGAATCCCTCTTCCGACGGGGAAGCGAATGGAGATTCCGGCCTCCGCCGGAATGACGAGTTGTGGCGCGGCAAGGGCTCGGACCTCGCCGGCACCGTCGCGCGCCACCCGATGCACCGGCTCGGCGGCTTCTACGCGAAACCGCGCCCGTTCCTCCCCGGCGATTTCGTCACCACCGACCAGGGCACAGGGCTCGTCCACATGTCGCCGGACCATGGCGAGGACGATTTCGAACTGTGCAAGGCGCACGGCATCGACCCGGTCTTCGCCGTCACCGACGACGGCCGCTACCGCGAGGATTGGGGATGGCTCGGCGGGCAGGGCTCGGTGATCAACCCCAAATTCAACGCGCCCGAAGGGCCGATCTGCTCGGACCTGCGCGCGGCCGGCGCCCTGCTCGCGGCCTCGGCGGACTTCAAGCATTCCTATCCGCACAGCTGGCGCTCCAAGGCCAAGATCATCTTCCGCTGCACCCCGCAATGGTTCATCGCGATGGGCAAGCCCCTCTCCCCTTCAGGGGAGAGGGAGAGCCTTGCGCAGCAAGGCGAGGGAGAGGGGGAGTCGGGTGAAGCGGCACAGCCCCTCTCCCCGACCCTCTCCCCTGAAGGGGAGAGGGGGCTTAGAGCCACCGCTCTTCAGGCCATCGACGAGACGCGCTGGGTGCCGGAGAAGGCGAAGAATCGCATCCGGTCGATGGTCGAAGGCCGGCCCGACTGGGTGATCAGTCGGCAGCGCGCCTGGGGCGTGCCGATCGCGCTCTACGTCAACCGCAGGACCGGCGACTATCTGGTCGACGCCGCGGTCAACGCGCGCATCATCCACGCCTTTCACCAGGGCGGCGCCGACGCCTGGTTCGGGGCCGACCACCAGCAGATGCTGGGCAACGCCTACAGCCTCGACGAATGGGAACCGGTCACCGACATCCTCGACGTCTGGTTCGACAGCGGATCGACCCATGCCTATGTGGTCGAGGCCCGCTACGGCGAGGGCGTGCGCGCCGACCTCTATGTCGAAGGATCGGACCAGCATCGCGGCTGGTTCCAATCCTCGCTGCTCGAAAGCTCCGGCACGCGCGGCCGCGCGCCCTACGAGGCGGTGCTGACCCACGGCTTCGCGCTCGACCAGAACGGGCGCAAGATGTCGAAATCGATCGGCAACGTGATCGATCCGCTCGCCATCATCCGCGACAACGGCGCCGACATCCTGCGCCTGTGGGTCGCCTCGACCGACTATTTCGAGGACGTGCGGATCGGCAAGGAGGTGCTCGCCACCACGTCCGACGCCTATCGCAAGCTCCGCAACACCTTCCGCTACCTGCTCGGCGCGCTCGACGGCTTCACCGATGCCGAGCGGGTGGCGCCGGAGGACATGCCCGAACTCGAGCGCTGGGTGCTCCACCGCCTCGCCACGCTCGACCGGGAGCTGCGGCAGGCGGCGGAGGATTTCGAGTTCAACCGCTACACCCGCCTGCTCACCGCGTTCGCGAACGACGATCTGTCGGCCTTCTTCTTCGACATCAGGAAGGACGCGCTCTATTGCGACGTGGGGCCGCAGCTTCCCGAAGGAACGGCGAAGCGCCGCGCCTACCGCACGGTGCTCGACCAAGTCTTCCACGCGCTGGTGCGCTGGGCGAGCCCGATCCTCTGCTTCACCGCCGAGGAAGCGTGGGGCACCCGCTATCCCGACGCCGGTTCGGTCCACCTGCTCGAATGGCCGGAGATCGACCCCGCATGGCGCGACGATGCGCTCAGCGCGAGATGGACCGAGGTGATCGCGGCGCGCGAGAAGGTGACGGAGGCGATCGAACCGCTGCGGCGCGAGAAGATCATCCGCTCCAGCAACGAGGCGGTGGTGACCCTTCCCGTCCTTCCGGACGCGCGCGACCTGCCCGAGATCTTCATCGTTTCCGACGTGCGTGAAGGCGCCGAACTGAGCGTCGCCCGCACCGAACATGACAAATGCGAGCGCTGCTGGCGTCATCTGCCGGACGTGGTTCCGGAGACCGCCTTGTGCGGGCGCTGCGAGGAGGTGGTGAATGGCTGACGTGGCGCCGGGCAAAGCCAAGCTCCCGCCGATCGACCGGCAGCGGCGCAACCGGGTGATGGTGTTCGCCATCGCGCTCGCCATCTTCCTGTTCGATCAGATCACCAAATGGATCGTGATCCATCCGTTGCGGCTGGAGGATGTGGGGGTGATCGAGCTGCTCCCCTTCTTCGACCTGCGCTGGGTGCGCAATTACGGGGTGTCGATGGGCTTCCTCACCGCCGGTACCGATCTCGGCCGCTGGCTGCTGGTCGCGCTCACCGCCGGCATCGCCTTGTTCGTGGGCATCTGGGCCTGGAAGGAGAAGCGCCGCGACGACGCGATCGCGCTCGCGATGGTGCTCGGCGGCGCGCTCGGCAACATCGTCGATCGCACCCGCTACGGCTATGTGGTTGATTTCGCGGACCTCCATATCGGCGAGTGGCGGCCCTTTTTGGTCTTTAACGTCGCCGACGCCGCGATTACCATCGGCGTCCTGCTGTTGCTCGTGCGGGCGCTTCTTACCCGCGAGGGCAAGTCGCCCAACAAGAAAGAAGCCTGATATGCGTAGCCTCCCCCACCTCCTCGCCGCCTCCGCGGCCATCCTCGCCCTTTCGGCCTGCACCAGCCGCGGCGGCGCCTTCGCCGACGCGCAGACCGATCGCTTCGCCGTGACCCGCACCGCGCCGCTGGTGATCCCGCCCGATTTCGCCGCCGCTCCGCCGCGTCCGGGCGAGCCCGGCTCCGCGGCCGAGGCCCGCACCCAGCCGCTGCAGAGCGCGTTCGGCGGCGCCGCGCCGCGCAGCGACGTGGAGCGTTCCCTGCTCCAGCGCGCCGAGGCGGACCGCGCCGCGGCCGGCGCCCGGTCGGTGGCCGGCGATCCCGACACCCGGGTAATCGATCGCGGCACGCTCAGCCTCACCATCCTGCAGATGCCCGAAGGCGACGGCCAGGAAGCGGCGGTGCGCGTTCCCCAATAAGCGCCGCCGCGCGGGAGCGCACATGCGCTTCGCCTGAAAGACCGCCCGATGCCGTTCGTCCTGTTCAGCCTGATCGTCGCCTGGGGCGTGATGCTCCTGTTCGGCGGGCTGGAGATGGACAGCGCCATCCTGATGCTCGCTTATGCGGGCGACCGGCCGGACATCCTGCAGCTGGCGCGGATCGTCACGGAACTGGGCGGGTGGCTGGCGCTGGTGCCGCTCACCATCGCGGGCGCCATCCTGCTGCTGGCGCGCGGCGACACGCGCGGCGCCTTCCTCCTGCTCGTCCTCACCCTCTCGGGCCGCTTCCTCGTCGACCTGCAGAAGGTGTGGACCGCGCGGATCCGGCCGGAAGAGCATGAGCATCTCGTCGCCGTCCAGTCGCTCTCCTTTCCGTCCGCCCATGCCGCCAATGCGACCATGGTCTATGTGTCGCTCGCCCTGCTCCTGTTCCCAGGCCGCGGCCGCGCCTTGGCCCTGTGGATCGCGGCTTGGCTCGCTTTGCTGATCGGCGCGAGCCGGGTGCTGCTCGGCGTGCATTGGCCGAGCGACGTGATCGCCGGCTGGGCCTTCGGCCTCTTCTGGACGTTCCTGCTGTTCGCTTTGTCGGGACGAACGCTCGACGAGGGAACGCCCCCGGCGCTGCGTCATTCTCCCTGGCAAGGAGGACAGACATGACCGAGAACAGACGCGCCGAGACGGCCCGCGACCATGACGACAGCGACCTGATCGAAAGCATGGAGGACGCCCCCTCCCACGGCAACCGGTCCGGCCACCGCATCGGCCACGATATCGGCACCCAGGACGAGCTGAAGCAGGCGGTCGGCGAAGGCGGCGTCACCCGCGCCCGCGATTCCGACAAAAAGGACGAGGCCGACCTGCCGAGGTTCAACGACAGCTGAGGAGACTGGCCGGGGGCGAAGCGCCTATTTCCCCAGCGCTTCCTTGAGGAAGGCCAGGATGCGGGGCCAGCCGTCGGCGCGGGCGGCGTTGTTGCCTTCGGGGGTGCCGCCCAGCGCGGCGAGGCCGGGGAGGCGCGGGTCGTCTTCCGGGACCGGGCGGCCGTAGACGGCATGGCCGGCATTTTCATAGGCGAGCAGCCGGACGTCGGGGCGGCCATGGGCCCGGGCGCGATCGACGAGCTGCCGCGCCATCGGGCAGGCCGGCCACAGCGTGTCCGCTTCGCCGCAGACGAGCAGCACCGGCGCGGCGATCCGCTCCACCGGAATGGCGGCGTCGGGATGATCGCCGAGCCGCGCCAGCCCCGCTTCGTACACCGCGCCGATCGTGGTCGCGGCTTCCGGCCGGCCGTAGGGCAGGTGCGGCAGCGGCCGGCCGCCCTCCGACCAGGAGCTGCCGATCGCCCCGTCCATCCCTTCCCAGACGATGCCCGGCCAGGCGACGCTCGACGGCATGCCGGCGACCACCGCCTTCACCGGATGGCGCACGGCGACCAGCAAGGCCGCTTCCGCGCCCTTCGATCCGCCGAGGATGCCGATCCGGCCGCCGTCCACCTCCGGCTGGCGTGCCAGCCAGGCGAGCGCCGTGCCGAAATATTCGAGCGGCACATGTTCGAGCCGCGACGACTGGCCGGGCGCGCGGAAATAGGAAAGCTGGAGCACCGAAAAGCCTTCCGCGCGCAGCGCCTCGGCGGTTCGCACCCCGCCTTCGGTGAGCCCGCCTTCCGAGCCGCCGAGCAGCAGGATGGCGGGTCCGGGCGCGTCGGCGGGGAAATAATTGGCGATCAGCCCGTCGTCGGTCACGCGCCGCCCCTCTGGACCCGGCTCCGCCGCCTGGACCGGCGGGATCGGGAATTGGGCGGCGGCGGGCGCGGGCGAGAGCGCGAGCAGCAAGGCCGCGGCGGCGGCGATCGAGACGTGGCGCATCGGCGGTCCCCCTGTTGTCGGGCCGCATCATAGCGCTTGACGAGGGCGGCCCGCCAAGCCTTTTCGTAGCCCGATGACCGAACAGGAAGCCGCCGCCGAACTGGAGCGTCTCGCCCGCGAGATTGCCCGCCACAATCGCCTTTATCATGGCGAGGACGCGCCCGAGATCAGCGACGCGGACTTCGACGCCCTGGTCCGCCGCAACGCGGAGATCGAGGCGCGCTTCCCGCAGCTGGTGCGCGAGGACAGCCCGTCCCGCCAAGTCGGGGCGGCGCCGGCGGCGCACCTGTCCAAGGTCCCGCACGCGCTGCCGATGCTGAGCCTGGAGAACGGTTTTTCCGAGGAGGAGGTGGCGGACTTCGTCGGCCGGGTGCGGCGTTTCCTCAGCCTGACGCCGGACACGGAGGTGGCGCTCACCGCCGAGCCGAAGATCGACGGCCTGTCTTGCTCGCTGCGCTACGAGCGCGGCGCGCTGACGCTGGCCGCCACCCGCGGCGACGGCACGGTGGGCGAGGTCGTCACCGACAATGTCCGCACCATCGCCGACATACCGGAGCGGCTGGCGGGCGGGGCGCCGGACGTGTTCGAGATACGCGGCGAGGTCTATATGTCCAAGGCGGACTTCGCCGCGCTGAACGCCCGCCAGGCGGAGGACGGCGGCAAGATCTTCGCCAACCCGCGCAACGCCGCCGCCGGATCGCTGCGCCAGAAGGACGCGGCGGTCACCGCCGCCCGCCCGTTGCGATTCTACGCCCATGGCTGGGGCGAGGCGTCCGCGCTGCCGGCCGACACGCAGGCGGGCGTGATGGCGGCGATCCGCGAATGGGGCCTTCCGATCGCCGAGGATTTCGCCCGCTTCACGCAGCTCGAGCCGCTGATCGCCTTCTACCGCCGGATCGAGGCGAAGCGCGCCGACCTGCCGTTCGACATCGACGGCGTCGTCTACAAGGTCGACCGGCTGGACTGGCAGAAAAGGCTCGGCCAGGTCGCCAAGGCGCCGCGCTGGGCGCTGGCCCACAAATTCCCGGCGGAGCAAGCGGAGACGGTGCTGAACGCGATCGATATCCAGGTCGGCCGCACCGGCGCGCTGACGCCGGTGGCGCGGCTGGAGCCGGTGACGGTGGGCGGCGTCGTCGTCACCAACGCGACGCTCCACAACGAGGACGAGATCGCCCGGCTGGGCGTGCGGCCGGGCGACCGGGTGGTGGTGCAGCGGGCCGGCGACGTCATCCCCCAGATCGTCGGCAACCTCAGCAAGGAGGAGCCGCGGCCGCCTTTCCTGTTTCCGACCGTCTGCCCGCGCTGCGGATCCCATGCCGAGCGCGAGGACGGCGAGGTGGTGCGGCGCTGTTCCGGCGGCCTCATCTGCCCGGCCCAGCGGGTGGAGCGGCTGCGCCACTTCGTCTCCCGCCAGGCGCTGGACATCGAGGGGCTGGGCGAGAAATCGATCACCGCCTTCTTCGACGACGGGCTGATCCGTTCCCCCGCCGACATCTTCCGCCTGAAGGACAAGATCGACCTGCTCGCCAGGCGCGAGGGCTGGGGCGGCACGTCGATCCGCAACCTGCTCGCGGCGATCGAGGCCAAGCGCCGGCCGCCGCTCGACCGGCTGCTGTTCGCGCTCGGCATCCGCCACGTCGGGCAGGTGACGGCGCGCGACCTGGCGCGGGCGTTCGGATCGATGGAGGCGCTGCGCGACACCGCCGCCCGCGCCGGCGGCGACGAAGCGGCGCTGGCCGAGCTGGTGGCGGTGGAGGGGATCGGGCCGGTGGTCGCGCAGGCGGTGGCGGATTTTTTCGCCGAGCCGCACAATATCGACGTGGTGGACGACCTGCTGCGGGAAGTGAGCCCGCCGCCTTATGCCGTCGAGACGCTGCAGTCGCCGGTGACCGGCAAGACGCTGGTCTTCACCGGCAGCCTGGAGGCGCTGTCGCGCGACGAGGCCAAGGCGCAGGCCGAGCGGCTGGGCGCCAAGGTGGCGGGATCGGTGTCCGCCAAGACGGACCTGGTGGTCGCCGGCCCCGGCGCCGGATCGAAGCTCAAGAAAGCGAGCGAGCTCGGGATCGAGGTGATCGACGAGGCGGAATGGCTGCGGATCGTGGCCGAGGCGGGCTGAGGCGGGCGCCTCCCGCCCCGCCGCTTACTGCATCGTCACCCGGATCGCGTTGCCGCGGTCGCTGGTGATGGCGCGGGTTTCGCCGCGGCGGAAGGGCGCGGCATAAGGCCAGCATTCGCGCGGCGCGCCCGCCCAGTGGAAGCACAGGTTCCGGTTCACGACCTCGTAGCGGCCCTGGACGACATTGTTGCCGAACGCGGCGCGGACGACGCCGCCGCGCTGGAAGGACAGCATGGTGACGGGGCCGCGCGCGGTCTCCATCCGGAGCGTGCGGCCGGCGAGTTCCGCGCCCGGCTGGGACGGCGGCATCACGGTGGCGCAGCCGGCCAGGGTGGTGGCCGACGCGGCGAGGATCAGGGCAAGCCCGGTAGTGCGCATGTTCATTTCACCTCCGAAAGGCCAGAGCGCGCCAAAGCGCGCGCGGTTCCCGCGGGACGGCGTCAGCGATGGCCGCCGGGCGCGGGGCCGCGCTCCAGCCGGTTCAGCTCTTCCTGCAGCAAGGCGATGCCGTGGCTGACATGGGCCGCGGGCGACCACAGTTCCAGCCGGTCCAGATCCTCCAGGCAATCCCGGAGCCGGGCCAGCAGGCGCGCGATCGCGGCGGCCCGGTCCCCCGCCTGAGCGAACTGGCCGCGCGGCGGCGACGAATCGTTGAACTTGTCCACTCGGGCCCTTCCCGCAACCTTTTGCGCCCCCGCGATTCGGCTTGTACGCCTCATGCGGGCCGCGCTCAAATGGTTGTTCGCGCACGCCCGTCTGACTAAAGCTTGGTCCATGGGTCCAGAGCGCATCGCCAAGCTCAACGAAGGGCAGCGCACGTGCCTGCGCATGGTGCTGGCGCATATGTCGTCCAAGGACATCGCCCGGGAACTGGGCATTTCCCACCACACCGTCGACAAGAGGATCAAGACGGCGATGCAGACGCTCGGCGCCGAAAGCCGGGTCGACGCGGCGCGAATGCTGGCCGCGCACGAGGACGGACATGGGTACCAGCCGTTGGTATACCAAGCGCCGGACGTTGCCGAACCGGGGGACGGCGCGGCAATCCCCGTCTCGTTCGACGACGAAGGCGCGGAGGACCGGGCCGGCCATGAGGGCCGATGGGGGCAATCCGCCGCGGATGCGGCGGGACGCCCGAACGGCCGGACCGTACCTCTGCCTTTCCCGACCGGACGGGGGGAGCGCAACACGCTCAGCATCCCCGCCCGGCTGGGCTGGATCGTGGCGATCGCCATCGGTTCCGCGCTGTCGTTCGGCGCCGTTCTGGCCGGGCTCGACGCTTTGTCGCGGCTGATCTGACCGGCGCCATCGTAACCGCTTAGCCACGCCGCAAGGCTTCACCGCCGTCAGCCAACACCAGGCCGCGGGCGACCCGATGCGTCGCCCGGGGGGAGATGGATCATGCTCAAGCAAAGGAAAGAAGCCGCACAGCAGGTCGCCGACCGGCTGTTCGCCGCCGAACAGGCGATCGACGAGGCGCTCGCCCGCGCCGCCGAGCTCAACGCCGCCATGCCGGCCGCCCGCAGCCGGGCGAACCTCGCCGCGCAGGTCGGCCAGGACGCGCTCGAGGCGGCGGCGGAAAGCTTCGCCGCCCTGGTCCGCGCCCGGCACCAGATCGTGGAGGCGCACCGCCGGCTCGACGCGGCCAAGACCCAGATCGGCCTGCGCACGGTCGCGATCGGCGGCGGGATGGAGAAGCCGCCGATGGGCCGCGCCGCCCATTTGTCGATCGTCGACGGCGCCGCCGCCTGACCGCCGCGGCGAAAAGGTTGACCGGACCGGCTTCGGCTGGTCCGGTCGGGCGATGATGCTGCAGATCCTCTATTGGACGACGCTCGCCGCCTGCCTGCTGTTCGCGCTGAAGCGCGGCGGGGCGGACGAGCGGATCGGCGCCGCCGTCATCGCCGTCGGCTCGCTGCTGAGCGTGGGGGCGGCGGCGGCGCCCAACGGCCGCTTCCAGGCCGCCGAGACCGGGATCCTGATCGTCGACCTCGCCGTGCTCGCCGCCTTCCTCGCGCTCGCGCTTCGCTCCGAAAGGTTCTGGCCGTTATGGGCAACCGGTTTCCATCTGGTCGCGGTGGTGACGCATGGGGCGATGATGGTGAGCCCGGGGGTGGTGCCGCGGGCCTATGCGCTGGCCCAGGGCTTCTGGGCCTATCCGATGTTGTTCGCCATCGCGATCGGCACCAGCCTGCTGCGCCCGCCGCCGCCCTCCCCGCCGCCTTCGACGAGGCGGGGGCCGACGCCGCGGCCGAGCGCGCCTTGACCCGCCTGATCGATTCCGCCCGCCCCGGCCGGGGGCGCGACGCGGCGCGGGCGCTGCTGCGCCGCTACGGATCGCTCGGCGCGGTGGCGGCGGCGCCGGCCGAGGCGCTGGCCGAGGCGGCGGGCTGCGCGCGCGCGGCCGAGCAGGTGGCCGCCGCCGCGGCGATGATGCGCGCGGCGCTGAAGGCCGAGGCGGCGGCGGCGCCGATCGATCCGGACGCGCCGGCCTTCCGCGACTATCTCCAGGCGGCGATCGGCTGGCTCGCGGCCGAGCAGTTCCGCGTCTTCTATCTCGACGGGCACGGCCGGCTGATCGCGGAGGCGCTGATCGCGTCCGGGACGGCGGGCGAGGTGGAGGCGCGGCCGCGCGACGTGATCGGCCGCGCGCTGGCGCTCGACGCCGCGGCGCTGATCCTGGCGCACAACCACCCTGATTACCCCGCTTCGATCACGCACGCTCACGCCTGAGACCGCTGAAACACAGCAGTTTTCCTCCCTTGCGTAGCCCGTGCGACATTGGCAAACTGGGGGCGGTTGTAAGGGGATCGGGAGCGGTACAGCACTCGCCTACTGACCCCAACGCAGCCTGGTGTTCTCAACGGCTCGTGAGGTGCGGCGATGGGTGCTCTGACCGACGGCGCGATCCGCCAGGCCCTGAAGCGTGTGGAGCTGACGGGCAAGCAGGAGAACCTAACCGACGGCGAAGGCCGCGGCACTGGCCGCTTGGTGCTGATCGTCCGCGCCATGCCCAAGCGCGTCATTGCGGACTGGATGGCCCAGCAGTGGCGGGATGGGAAGCGGGTCAAGAAGAAGCTCGGCGCCTATCCGTCCATGTCGCTGGCCCAGGCCCGCGAGGTGTTCAAGCGCGACTACTCGGACGCCATCCAGAAGGGTCGCAGCATCAAGATCAGCGGCGACACGAGGCCCGGCACGGTGGGTGACCTGTTCGAAGGTTATGTCGCCTCGCTAAAGGCAGCCGGCAAGCCATCCTGGAAGGAAACGGAGAAGGGCCTGAACAAGATCGCCGACACGCTCGGCCGCAATCGTCTCGCCCGCGAGATCGAGCCCGAGGAGCTGGTGGAGCTAATCCGGCCCATCTACGAGCGTGGCGCCCGCTCCATGGCCGACCACGTCCGGGGCTATCTTCATGCCGCCTACAGCTGGGGCATGAAGTCGGAGCATGACTACCGCAGCACCTCGCCGCGACGCTTCCGCATCCCGTTCAACCCGGCCTCAGGCATCCCGACCGAGCCCAAGGCGCAGGGCACGCGCTGGCTCGATGAGGACGAGTTCGTGAAGCTTTACCGCTGGCTCGACTGCCCGGACGTGCCGGTGCACCCCTCCTACCCTCGCGCCGTCCAGCTCATCATGCTGACGGGCCAGCGGGTGGAGGAGATCGCGAGCCTCCATGTCGACCAGTGGGACGCCAAGGAGCGGATCATCGACTGGTCGAAGACGAAGAACATGCAGCCGCACGCCATCCCGCTGCCCTCGCTCGCGGCCGAACTCATCGAGTCGATCACGCCGAGCGAGGCGGGCTGGTTCTTCCCGTCAGCCAAGGATCCGAGCCGCCCCGTCACCCACGGCACGCTCTACAGCTTCGTCTGGCGGCAGCGGGACCGCGGCGTGATCCCGTTCGCGACGAACCGAGACCTACGGCGTACCTGGAAGACGCTGGCCGGCAAGGCAGGGATCGCGAAGGAGATCCGCGACCGCATCCAGAACCACGCGCTTCAGGACGTCAGCTCCAAGAACTACGACCGCTGGAACTACATGCCCGAGAAGCGCGCAGCTATGGCCAAGTGGGACCGGTACGTTCGCAGCCTGCTCGCCCGTAAGAAGCTGAAGCAGGCCGCTTAGGGCCGCCTACTCTGCTCCTTACCTTTCGTCCAGAGACTTACCCGATCGCCTCTATCAGATCGGCAGTCTCGAAATTCAGCAGGAACTGCGCATAGGAGGCGCTGAACAGATCCGAGATATACTCTGAGACGTCAACATCCCGGCTCGTATCCCCGTCCCTGCGCTGCAGATCATACTTCCGTGACTTAGTCGTCGCGAAAAGAAACAAAGTGTGGAAGTAGACGGAGCTGATGTAGCGTCGCTCGGCAAGCTCGACGGCTTCCGACGATTTTACGCTTGAGTTGAAGTCTTTCAACACCTTGCTGTCGACATTGACGCATATGCGCGACAGCTTGTCCTCCTCGACGAAGGGATAGACGACAGTCTCGTAGTCCATCTCGACGCCTGCCTCTGCGATCTCTTCCCACGACTTGAGGCCCGGGCCGCCCTCCCGCGAGCAGAGCACCAGCTCAGGGATGCCGAGCGGCGGCTCGACATCCGGCTCCTTGCGCGGCGGTTTGTGCTCTGGATCAGTAATCCGGACCAGGATCGTCTCAGTCAGGTCGCCTTGCGGACTTGTGAGCGTCGCGTGCAGCTCGACTGCATCGCCGACCTTCATCTCGGCCGTCGCGCGCACACCCACCCTGATCGTGCCATCGACAGGGCTCGCACGAACGAGATCCAGGAGGTCGCCCTCGCTCGAGGGGTCGGGTGTGCCACCACCGCCTTGGCCCGCACTAGAGGGGCGCATGACCGCGAGCTTCATGTCGCCAGGATCATCAGTCCGATCGAAGTACTCGTTCTCAACGTCGGTCGCGAAGGAGATTGTCCGATTCCCGCTCTGCGGCAGCTTGAAAAGCTTGAGCCCCTTCTCTGCCGCGTCGCCGCCCTTGACGCGAAAGGCGGACGGGTAACGCTGTGGGTGGAACGGGGGCACCTCGCGAGGCTCGCGTTTCGGCTTCTGCCGCTCCTCGCGCTCCTCTTTCTGAGCTGTGCCCGGCTTTTGGCCGGGAAGGTCGAATGTCTGACGCAGGATCTTGGTCAGGGCATCGTTCATCGGCATGTTGCGGGTCAGGTCGCGCAGCATTTTGCCTGCGTCAGCGTTGTCGACGTTAAGACTCGACTTTCTCCGCTTCGCGATCTCCTTGAGGTCGCTGTCCGCAAGGATTGCGCGGAGATGCTTTCGGATCGCATCCGCCTTGTCGCCGGCCTTGAGCCGATCGCGCGACGCCATGAACAGTTCGTTGCGGACCTCGAGGTCGAGACGCGAGCAGTCGACGTGGATGAGCAGGTAGTCCTTCAAAAGCGGCATTTTAAGCGCGCGGGTGACGAACTCTGATGAGTACGAGCCGTGCAGAGACTTAGGACCCAGCCAGGCCCATCCGCGAGCTTCGCCATCGAGGGTGCCCCCACCCCCAGCCCTCTTCGAACTTCACAAAGAGCAGATCAGGCAGCCGTCGCGCAGCGCCGGATCATCCTGCGGCTCCAAGCCACCAAGCGACTCCACCAGCGGAACGTTGCGGCGTTTCGCGCGGGCCCGGGCCTGCGAGGCTTCCCAGTTCTCCTTGATCTGCTGCATCCTCTCCGGCCGCTCCAATTCGGCTAAGCTCTCGTTCTGACACCAGTAGAATTGCTCGCCGAACTGCACGGCGCGCTCCTCATACTCCTTCGCGCGGTCGAACAGGTCGGGGTGCGTCTCGCGCAGCCGAACCCACTCGATCTTCTGCTGGTAGAAGCAGAAGAAGCAGCCAGACCGCGACCGGCCCCAGTCCATGTACGGCGGCAGACCTAGCCCTGAGTCTTCAAGGATGCGGATGATGTCTGCACGCACCAAACCATCCTCCCGGAAGGGATAAACGGCTGTGATATTCGGCTTGGTGCTGATGTAGCCGACCCGGTTCTCGTCGGCCCGCAAGCCTACGTAGTTCACGACAGGACCGTCGCCGATATAGTTTTCGAACGGCTTGAGCTTCAGCACCTTCGTGCACCACCTACGGTGGTTCGACGGCAGCATCCCCCGATATACCGTCAGCCAGTGGTCAAAGGTGTCGACGGGCGAGGTCCTGACGATAGGCTTGCCCAGGATCGCTTCCAGGCGCGCCAGGTAGTCGTACGTCTCGGGCAGCTCCTTGTCGGTGTCGTGGAAAATGTATTCCATCTCTGCCACGCGGTCGCGCAGGTAGATCGCCAGCGCCGCGCTATCCTTGCCCCCGGACAGGCTGAGCACGTGTCGCACGGACGAACTCGAGGCAGCGGTCACTTGCGCGTTCTCTTAGCAGGCTGGGCGACCGCCTCCGGCTGAGAAGCGGCGTCGAGATCCGCCCACATCAAGTGGGCGAGCAGCTGAAGCCGCATGAGTCGATCCTGCGGAAGCCGGCCACGGATCAGCTCGGCTTCAGCGGCCAGATCACGATCGTCGGGACGCGGCTCGATGACGCGCAGGCGATCCTCACCGTCACCGCGGGTAAGGTTAAGCCGTATTGCCTCAGCGACGGGTGTGCCGCCTTCGCCGAGAAAGGCTGTTCCCTCCACTTTGTGGAAAAGCTCAGCGAGCGCGCCGATCTCCTCTCCGAACCGGGCCTCGTCGCCCGGCGCCCACCGGGCCGGCGGTTTGGCGACGACGAAGCTCGCCAGCGCCTCCGCCCAAGCCTCATCGGACAGGCCCGGGTCGCGCAACCGCAGTGCGAAGGTCCGTAGCCGCGGCTCGCGCGCCGCGAGCGACACGCGAGCCGCACGCGAAGCCAGGCGAGCGCGATCGAAGGTGGCCGCGTCCGAACCGCTTGCCTGGGCGACCTGAGCGATAATGCGCGCGAGAAGCTCGGGGTATGCGCCACGGAGCTCCCCGACAGCGTCATGTAGCGCTGACACGAAACACCGCACGCGTTCGCCGTCGCTCTCCTCATCGGGCGAGAACGCCTCAACCCCGCATGCCTTCGGGAGGTCTGTGAAGAGCATTGTGGCCGGCTCGCGCGCCGACAGCAAAGCGTCGCGCACGTTGAGCGCTTCACGGCTAAGCGATGTACAGCGCCGGGTGTAGTCGGGGAGCTGGGCCGCGAACTGACAAAGCGGCCGAACGACGTCAAGGATGTCCGGGGCTCGGCCCTCGGACGGCTTCGAGAAGGCTTGCGCGAGTTCGCTGAAGACCTCCGAGCGCACCCCAGCGATCCGACAATGCTGCACCTCGAATGTCGCTGGCGCCTTTGTGAGCCGAAGGAAGTCGGTGGGCCCGAAACGGTGCAGGAACGTGCCGTGCTCATAGACGGCCAGTTCGTGAGAGCGGGTTCGGAGGATGATTGCCAGCAGGAGCGGTGCGACACCGGCACGTACGCCCCAAGGACTTACTCGCAGTCCCTCAAGGATTGTCAGGACGGAGACGCGGTCGCCTCGCGCGTCTTCGATCATGTCGATGATGCGATCGAACGCCGGCCGTAGCCGCAGCGGATCGTGCTTTGTTGGCTCCTCAATCCGGTAGCGTTCGTCGACCTGAACGTGGACGCCGCCCTTCCGGATGACGGAGAGATACATCGACTTCTCTGGCGGCGCCTTGACGGGGTCGATCCCGAGCAAAGGATCGTCGGGTGCATTGAACAGCCCTTCGATGAGGCGCATCCGCGCGCCGGCTGCCGCGCTGCTCAACGTGTTTCGGTTGAGCAGCTCGTTCGAGATTTTTGGGGCCTTCGGATAAAGATCATCGCAGACGTCCGAGAGGAGCGCCGTCAGCCCACCGCGTTTCGGCGAGCGGACGGTCTCGCCCGCGCGGTACCAGCAAACATCGGTAGCAACTCCGCTGCGCAAGCCGAGGAGCGCTTCCAAGCGGCTGAACAAGGCGCGGCGGGCACTGGCCAGCTGCCGGGCGACTTCTGCGGCCGCATAGGCATCATCCGCGAGCTGCGGCGTGTTGTCAGCGACCCACTGCCAGCATCTCAAGTCCTGAAGCTCTGGGGCCAGCCCGAGGAGCGGCTGGGGGATGCCGACGATCACATCCTTCCGCTCATTGTACGGAGCATCGCCCGCCGCCTTGAGCGCGAGTTCGCGCTCCTGCAGGGTGTCCGCGAGCGCGATGACGATCGCGCCATCTCCCTCGAAGGCCTTCTTCAGCCCGTCCTTGAGGGCTGCAGCCGCTGTATAGCGTAATTCGAAATACCGGAGCGTCCCCTTCTCGACGTAGTGGCGGCGAGCGAGCACCGGCTCCTTATCCAGGAACGGCTCTATCGCGCCCGCAACGGTTTCGACCGGCCCGAGTGCACGAGCAGCCTTCTCGAGCGCTGCATCCAGGCTGACGCTGGAGTTCGGCCAGAGCCGCAACGCCCCTGCGAGTCCACGCTGGAACAATAAGCCTCGATCGCACAGTTGGACCAAAGCGGCCCGCACCTGATCGGCCGTACAGTGTGAGAAGGCGGCGACCAGTGCCGCGGTCGTCGGAAGAAGGTCGTCCGCGTCGACTAGATTAAGGATCGCAACGGACTTGAGGAGCTGCATCTCGAGCGCGTTGGCCTCAATGATGCTGTCGATCGTCTCGGCAATCCGAACCCAGTGGCTGCGATAGCTGGCACCGGCCAAGCGATGCCCGAACGAAGCCCGGACATAGTCATAAAATTCCGCCAGCCCGTACCAGACTTCAGCGGCCGGCTTCCGACTGGCAAACGCCTGCAGCCCAAAAGGCTCAGACGACAGGAGGAAACCGAACAGCGATCGCTCATGCTGACCGAAGCGGGCGAAGAAGCGGACCAGAACCGGCAGCAGCGTCGGATGGAGCGGGTACAGCCGCGCTGCATCGAGCGTCGCGGCTCCCGTGGTGCCGCCGCCGAGCCATCCGGTCGCCGAAGTCGCCGTTGCCGCCGCTCGCGCCGCGTCGCGGACGGCGGTGGGCAAGCGCTTGGTCTGAACGTCAAGCGCGCCGGCGACGAGCGCGGCGGTATGCGCGAGAGGCTGATCGAAGACGATCTCCTCGAAGCGACCCGCGACCTTATCCCATTCATGCTTGGCAACCGCCGGCAGACGATCTGCGTAGGCTTGGAAGCCTTGGTGCAGCAGCCCGAGGAATACAAACGGCTGAGCGCCGCTGCGAGCTGCCAGCTCGGCGAGCCGCTGGAGCACGAACACGTCCTCACGATCCGGATGCTGGGCGGCATGCTCGAGGAACTTGCCCAATTCATCGATGATCAGAAGAACGCCGGCACCGTCGCTGCCCGCCAGCTCTCGGACCTGCCCGATCAAGACTTCAACGTCGCCTGGCCCGCCGTTCGCTGCAATTTCCTCTGCGCGCGCTCGCAGTGACTCGATCGCGCGGCTCTTTCGCTTCGCGAGCGATGCGTGATGCGCCAGCGCTTCGCCGACGCCGCGCGCCAGCGCTGGCACGAGGCTTTCACGCGATCCTGTCACTAAGATCGGCCACAGTTTCGGAGCGCCATCCGTGAACCGCGCGGCCCATCCGAGGGCCGCAGCGACCCGGTCGAGCGCGGCGCCGCCTCGACCACTCAATATTTGGGCCAACAGCAACGCGAACGAAGACTTGCCGACGCCATAGTCGCCGGTGACACGCCAAGCACGTCGCCCAGACGCTGCACGAAGGCCGTCTGCCACACGCGCGACCGCCTCCGCCATCGACGGCGTGAGGATGTAGTTCTCCAGCGCCGCCTCATCGACAAAGTCGCGCTCAAGCTGCACCGACCGCAGAAAGCGATTGGGGATCCGGAAAAGGTCGACGATGGCCGCCCCTGCGTCAGGCATATGCCATCTCCTCTTCGTACACTTCAGCAAGGGTCGGTGTGGAAACGCCCTTGCGGCGCGACAACAAGCCTTGCACGGCAGACGGCTGGTAGCTGAACGGGCTTCTCGGGTCGGCGCCGTAGGCCTCCAATCGCGTGCGCACATCGTCTTCGGGCAGCTTGAAGATTTGTCCCGGTGAGCAGACACCGACAGTCACCTCTCGCAGCGTCAGCGTCTCCTCGTTCGGCCTAAACCGCGCCCAGTAGTCTGCCAAGCAATAGCCAAACAGAGCCGCGCTGATCTCGCGCTTGGGTTCGCGACGAAAGGCAAACACTGTTTCGAAGCGTCCACTCTCGCTTCTACGTTCACCGATCGCCTGCAGGAGCGAAAGCTCTACCAGAGGGCCGTCGAGTGAGTCTTCAAGGCCGACGCCGCTTCCCCGCGCCGGATGATAGGTGTGCAGAAAAACGTCGAGATGCTGCGACAAGGTCACCTCGCTGTGCGAATGCCCCAGCCGGAGCGACTCTCGGGTGAACGCCGCAAGCGCTTCGGTGCGCGTAAGCTCCGGGTAAGCCCAGTGGTTGAGCAGGAAACGCCAGGCAAACAGAGCATTGTCGTGCCTCGAGGCAAGCTTCCAATGCAGCAGCCAGAGCGTTCGGACATCCTCGATGAAACGGTCGTGGCCTTTCGGGCCGAAGACTTCGTGGGCGAACTCAGTTAGCTGCAAGGCTCGGCCCTCAGGTCTGGCGACGCCCATAACCTCGGCCCAGAACCGGAGCGCTCGCACCATGTTCTTGCCTAAGCCCAGCTCCGTGATCGCCGCGTCCTCGTCGGCGAAAAGGGCCGGGTTGACTGCGAGGCCTCGATACGCCTTCGGCAGCCAGGCATAGCGGCAGGCGAAGGTCTCATGTCCGGAGAACCTCATCGTACCAGCCCGAGGCCCGCTCAGTTCAGCGGCGGCCATCACGCACACTCCCTCACTTCTGACCGGACGGCCAGCGCCGCCCGGATGATCGCCTCGGCGGCCTGATCCGCGTCCTGCAGGCTCGTCCCTCGGCCTGGTGAAATGCGAAGCGCCGTCTCCTGCAGCTCGTCCGACAGCCCCATGGCTCGGAGCACATGCGAAGGCTCCTGCGCACCGGAGGAGCAGGCTGCTCCGGTCGAGATCGCAACCTCGCGCCGCAACCTTGCAACGACGGCGTGATTCGGCGCGCCGGGCACGCTGACGTGGAGGTTGTGCGGCAAGCGGTGGAGGCGATCGCCGTTCACGACGAGACCGGGAATTTCGCTCTTCAGAGCCGTTTCCAGCCGATCGCGAATGCCTCTGAGATGGTAGGCGAACTCCGGCATCCCTTCGCGAGCTATCCGGCATGCTAGGCCAAGCCCCGCCACCGCCGGGACATTCGTTGTGCCGGCATGACCTGCCGCCGCATCGGCCGCGTCTGTTCGCGCCAGCGGACCGATAAGCGCGCCCACGCCCTTCGGTCCGTAGAGCTTGTGTCCACTGAGGACGAGGTAGTCGATCCCCCACGACTCCGCGTCGAGCTCCACAAGGCCTGCCGCTTGCGTCGCATCCACAAGGATCTCGGCACCCGCGTCGCGGGCTCGCTCGGCCGCCTCTTGGACGGAGTGTAGCGTCCCGACCTCATTATTCGCAGCCATTAGGCAGAGAAGGTCGACGCCATCAGTTAGGACGCGAGCGATCTCCGGTAGCGCCACCTTCCCGGCATAATCGACAGACAGCCACTCGACTGCTGCGGTGCCGGCGCGCTCCATTCGCTCCAACTGATCCAACACCGCTCGATGCTCGGCACGGGACGCAGCGACCCGCAGCGGCCTATCGGCTTGAGAACGTGCGATCTGGAACGCGAGTCGGATCGCCTCGGTCGCGCCAGAGGTAAAGCGGACCTGATTGGGCGATGCGCCCACCAGCGCGGCAACCTCCGTCGCGGCACCAGCCACAAGCGCCGAAGCCTCTTCTCCGTAGAAGTGATCAGCACTCGCAGCGTTTCCGAACCGCGTCGTCATGACGTCGACCATCAGCGCCGCGACCCGCGAGTCCACGGGCGTAGTCGATTGATGATCAAGATAGATCGGACGCCCACCGTCCGTAGAGTTTTGGACTTCAGGCATCGCTCAGACCCGAAATCTCGGCGGTGAGGCTGGCAAGAGCGGGATCAGCTGGTTCGTACACGCGGATCTCGACCGATCGGCCCAGCATGACCAACCAGGAAACGAGCTTTTCCAAGCTGACGCTTGCCGTTCGACCGCGCAAAACTTTCGACAGCGTCGGCTGATCCGTGCCCAGTAATCGTGCGGCCTGGACCTGCGTCATGGCTTTCTGCATCATCGCCATCTGCAAGGCTATGACGAGCTGCGCCCGCGCCTTGAGATGCCCCTCAAGGACATCTCGTTCTGTTGCGACGCCGGTATCTTCACGAGCTTACAGACGCTCTCACCAAAATCAAAACCGAAGATCTTGATGAGCCGGATGCCGCGCGATTGAAGACCTTCCTCCTTGGAAGCAAAGAGTCGGAACGCGCGCGTGGCTTCTTGACGAAGGGCGCACTTGTGAAAGAGGCGGGCCCGCTCGGCACCCGCTTCCTTATCGCAGTCGCGCCTGAAAAGAAGGCTGACAGCGCGTGGCTGCAATTCGTTCTTTCCGTGGACGATGCAGGAATGGAGGAGCTCCTTGCTGCGGACCCGTTGTTCACCGTGGCTGATGAACCGGTTGCGGCTGCGGCCCCGGCGCTAGACCCTGGGCAAGCGGAACAGGCAGATGCCGCAAAAGGGTGAGCACCCAACAACTGGTCCAGACTGACCAGGAGGGGTGCTGGGGAAGGCTTTTCCCCACGGCCGAGTCCGACGTCTCGGCCGACCCGTTCTGCGGGGACACCCCGCAACGCCCCGAGAGGAAGAGGACGGCGGCTGTCGCCGTGACGGGTTGAGGGTCGAGAGAGAGGCTCCCGGCCGGCCCGTCGCGGGAGACCTGCGATGACCAACGTGGAAGTTCTGGACGCCCGCCCCGATCCGCGGGGCGGCTACCGCGTCGATGTCGGTCGCGGCGAGCGTATCGGGCGCGTGTCGTCCGAATGGTTCAGCCGCCCGGCGGACGAGCGTTACCTGTCCCTGTCCGAGCTGATGGCGGCGGTGAAGGGCCGCGCCGAGCGCAGCCGTACCCGCACGGTCGAGAGCGCGGGCGTTCGCGTCGAAGCCGATCGCGGCGACGCCGAGCGGCTCGCCCTGGTGCTACCGGGCTCGGATCAGCCGATCGCGCCCACCCACTGGAGCTTCGGCCAACTCGCCGCGCTCGTCGGCGCGCCGGCGGCCTACCTCCGGCAACTCCCGGCGCCGCTCGCCGGCATCAATCTCCAGTACGGGCTCACCTCGCACCGGGCCGAGCAGGTGAAGACGCTCGAGACCGACGATGGCCGGGTCGAGCTGCGCGCGGTCACCGGGCCGGATTATGGCCGGATCTACGATCACGAGCTGGTCGCCGCCGTCCAGCGGATCGCCGGCAACGGCACCGGCGACACGCGCTGGAAGGTGCCGGGCGTGCTCGACTGGTCGACGGGCGTCTACAATCCGCTGGTCGACATCACGCAGGACACGACCACGCTCTATGCGTCCGACCGTGACGTCTTCCTGTTCCTGGTCGACGACCTGAACCCGATCGAGGCGGGCCGCCTGCCCGACGGCTCGCCCGACCTCTACTTCCGCGGCTTCTATTGCTGGAACTCGGAGGTGGGCGCGAAGACGCTCGGCATCGCGAGCTTCTATCTCCGCGCGGTCTGCCAGAACCGCAATCTGTGGGGCGTCGAGGACTTCGAGGAGATCACCATCCGGCACTCGAAGTACGCCGCCTCCCGCTTCGCGCACGAAGCGGCGCCGGCGCTCACCCGCTTTGCCAACTCCTCGCCCCAGCCCTTCATCAACGGCATCCGTCAGGCGCGCGAGCGCATCGTGGCGCGCACCGACGAGGACCGGACCGAGTTCCTGCGGAAGCGCGGCTTTGGCAAGGCCGAGACGGCGAAGATCATCGAGACGGTGCTCGCCGAGGAGGGCCGCAAGCCTGAGTCCGTCTTCGACTTCGTCCAGGGCATCACGGCGGTCGCGCGCGACAAGCCGCACCAAGACGCACGGCTCGATCTCGAAGCCCGCGCGAAGAAGCTGCTCGATCAAGCAGCCTGACTACCGCCGAGCCGGGTCCGCGGGCTTACGGGTTTGCGACTTTCCGGCTCTGCGTCTCTCCTGATCCACGTCTTCGCGGCGTCGCCCTTTCAGAGTGAGAGGTCGGCGCTGCGCTTCGTGACGGGTTGAGGGTCGAGAGAGAGGCTCCCGGCCGCCCGTCGCGGAGTGAAGACCATGGCGACTACCGTTCAGAAGATCACCCTCGCGGCCTCCCGCGACATCCCCTTCAACAAGCTCCTGCTCTCCCAGTCGAACGTCCGGCGCGTGAAGGCCGGCGTGTCGATCGAGGAGCTCGCCGAGGACATCGCCCGGCGTGGCCTGCTCCAGGGCCTGTCGGTCCGCGCCGTCACCAACGAGGCGGGCGGCGAGACCGGCATGTTCGAGATCCCGGCCGGCGGCCGCCGCTACCGGGCGCTCGAACTCTTGGTGAAGCAGAAGCGCCTCGCCAAGACCGCGCCCGTGCCCTGCATCGTGCGCGAGGGCGGCGTCGCCGAGGAGGACAGCCTCGCCGAGAACGTCCAGCGCGCGCCACTGCACCCGCTCGACCAGTTCCGCGCCTTCCTCGCGCTGCGAGAGAAGGGCCAGTCCGAGGAGGAGATCGCCGCCACCTTCTTCGTCTCGGTCCAGGTGGTGAAGCAGCGCCTGAAGCTCGCCTCGGTCAGCCCCAAGCTCCTCGACGTCTATGCCGAGGACGATATGACCTTGGACCAGCTGATGGCCTTCACCGTCTCGGGCGACCATGCGCGTCAGGAGCAGGTGTTCGAGCGGCTGGCCCAGTCCTACGACAAGCAGCCCTACATGATCCGGCGCTGGCTGACCGAGGGCGCGGTGCGCGCCGCCGACAAGCGGGCGCAATTCATCGGCGTCGACGCCTATGTTGAGGCCGGCGGCTGCGTGCTGCGCGACCTGTTCCAGGGCGACGACGGCGGCTGGCTGCAGGACGTGGCGCTCGTCAACCTGATGACGGCCGAGAAGCTCCGCGAGGAAGCGGCCAAGGTCGAGGCCGAGGGTTGGAAGTGGGTCGAAGCCGCCCCCGATTTTCCCTATGGTCACAGCTTCGGCCTGCGGCATCTCCGCGGCGTGCCGATCGCGATCATGGCGGAGGAGCAGGCGACTCGCGATGCGCTCCAGGCCGAGTATGACGGCTTGGTCGCCGAATACGAGGACGCGCCCGAGCTCCCCGAGGACATCGACGCGCGGCTCGGCGAGCTGGAGACCGCGATCGAGGCGATCGACACCCGTCCGCTCGCCTACGATCCGGCCGAGGTCGCGCGTGCCGGCGCCTTCGTCAGCATCGATCGGAACGGCGCGCTGCTCGTAGAGCGCGGTTACGTCCGCCCCGAGGACGAGCTGCCCATCGAACCGGAGCCCGATGCGGAGGTCGCCGACGAGACCCGCGCCTTGGCTGCGAGCTACGATGGCGGCGAGAGCATCACGGCCGACGATCAGCCGCCCGCGCCCGAGCCGGAGGAAGACGAGGGCATGAAGCCCCTGTCCGACCGTCTCGTCTCGGAGCTGACCGCGTATCGCACGGTCGCGCTCCGCCAGGCGGTCAGCGAACGGCCGGACGTGGCGTACCTCGCCGTCCTGCACGCGCTGACGCTGAAGGTGTTCTACTCCTACGCCCAGGACAGCTGCCTCGAGCTCGACCTGCGAGCGGTTAGCTTCCCGGCCCAGACGCCGGGCCTGACCGACAGCACGCCGGCCCGGGCGCTCCGCCAAACGCACGAGAACTGGGACCACCAGCTTCCGGGCGAGCCGGAGGCGCTTTTGGACACGCTCGCCGGCTGGGACCAGGACAGCCGGGACGCGCTGTTCGCCTATGTCGTCAGCCACGGCGTCAACGCGGTCGTCGAGCCCTACAGCCGGCGTCCGCGCGCCATCGCCCATGCCGACAAGTTGGCGCAGGCGGTCGACCTCGACGTGGCGGCGACCGGCTGGACTCCGACCGCCGACACCTTCCTCGGCCGGGTCACCAAGGCGCGCATCCTCGCCGCAGTCGCCGAGGCGAAGGGTCAGCGCGCCGCCGACCGTATCGAGCACCTCAAGAAGGGTGAGATGGTCGAGCACGCGTCCGAGCTGCTCGGCGGCACCGGCTGGATCCCTGAGCCGCTGCGCACGCCCGGCCGGCTGCTCACCTTCGAGCGGCGCGAAAGCGGTGACGCGGCCAACGTCGACCAGGCCGATCCGATCTCGGCCGATCCGGTCGAGACCGTCGAAGAAATGGCGGAGGACGGCGGCGAAACGGCCATGGGCGATAACGAGCCCTCGGGCGAGGATGCATGGGCTGAGGCGGAAGCCCCCCACGCCGTCGCGGCCGAGTAGGAGAACCAAGCCCGTCCGCCTGGGCCCGTCGCGAAAGCGGCGGGCCCTTCTTCGTCCGGGAGCGTGAACATGCCCGACACCGCAGCCGAGATCGCCCGCCGGCTCGCCCGCGAGGCCGAGGCGGTCTGCCGGCACTATCTTTCCAACGGCTGGCGCGAGGGCCGCTACTGGCTCGTCGGCGACGTCGAGAACACACCAGGGCGCTCGCTCTTCGTGCGACTGACCGGGCCCGAGTCTGGCAAGGGCGCCGCCGGCAAGTGGACCGACGCCGCCACGGGCGAGCACGGCGACCTGCTCGACCTGATCGCGGCCGCCCGCAAGCTCGACACGCTCGGCGCCGCACTCGACGAGGCCCGCACCTTCCTGCGCCTGCCACGGCCCGAGCCGCAGGCATGGAGCAAGCCTAACCCAGCCCCGCAGGGTTCGCCCGAGGCGGCGCGACGGCTCTGGGCCATTTCGCAGCCGATCCACGGCACGGTCGCAGAAACGTATTTGCGCATTCGCGGCATCACGGATCTACGGAATTGCGGCTCGCTCCGCTTTAACCCGCGCTGCTGGTATCGCGGCGATCCCGACGACCCGGTCGACCGCGTTCGGGACGCCTGGCCAGCGCTCATCGCCTCCGTTCGCGACGGTTCCGGCAAGCTCACCGGAGCCCACCGCACCTGGCTCGCGCCGGACGGCTCCGGCAAAGCGCCCGTGTCGACCCCGCGCCGCGCCATGGGCCATCTGCTCGGGCATGGCGTCCGCTTCGGCGTGGCTGACGATGTGATGGCCGCCGGTGAGGGCATCGAGACGATGCTGTCGCTCCGACAGGTCACGCCGGCACTGCCGATGGTCGCCGCGCTCTCCGCCAACCACCTCGCGGCCCTAGAACTGCCGGTCGGCCTGCGCCGGCTTTATCTCGTGCGGGACGACGACTCTGCCGGACATGGTGCGGTGGACGCACTGTCCGACAGAGCGACGGCTGCCGGGATCGAGGCGCTGATGCTGGACGCCAGCCTGGGCGATTTGAACGATGATCTCCGGCTGCTCGGCCGCGATATGCTTGCGGCAAGCATCAGGCTGCAGCTCGCCCCGGAGGACATCGGACGCTTCCTCGCCGTGAATGGACCGTCCCGTAACGTCGCCTGACGGGAATCGCTCGTTGCCATGTCACCGTCCCCCTCGGGGAGAGCCGCGGCTTCGGCCTTCCGAGAGGGGCGATCGGACCGGAGCCGGGCCGGGCCGGCAACGGCTGCGCGCGACTTTCTTCCCCGGCCTTCGGCCTTCCTCGCGAGACAAGAAAGCCGTGCTCGCCGTCCTCCGCTCCGCTTCGGCCGCCGCGAGTGCGCGTCGGTGCAGGCCCGGTCCGCCCCCGCTCTTCGTCGCCCATCGAAGGCCGCGAGAGGCGCGGCCCCGAACCGGAGGCGACCATGACCGACCACGACGAGCTACATCAGTCGAGCCCTACCGCCGAAGTCCTCCACGAACTCCAGCTCTACGGCTTCCGCCCCTTCCAGGACGAGCCCGACCCGCGACCGTTGCCTGAGGGTCGCCTCGTCACCGGAGCCCTCGCCGACATCTTCGACGCGCTGGCCTCGACGCTCCAGGACACCCGCCTCGAGCCCGATCTCGAAGACCTGCTCTGGGGCCAGGTGAACCTCTTGCACCGCGCCGCCGAGCGGATCGAGCGCGAGCTCGACGACAACGAGCAGGCGCAGCGCCGGTCGCAACGCGAGCAGGATGGCTCGGAGGTCCGGTCGGTCGAGCTGGAGCGCCTCACGGCCGAGGGTCTGACGCTGATCGAGCGCCGCAACAGCTTCGAGCTAATGCGTGACACCGCTGCCGACCTCTATCGCACCCACACCGGCACGGTCTGGCTGCCGCGGCACGGCAGCCTCGTGAACCGCAAGGCGCTGACCGCCGCAATGATCGACAGCCGCGACTTCATCGCCGCCCGTCGGCGCGCCGAAACCGAGGTGATGCTGCCGGCGGGTCCGAAGGTCGCCTTCACCGGAGGCGAGTTCCAGGATGTGACCGCCATCTGGTCGGCACTCGACCGGGTCCGCGCCAAGCACCCCGGCATGGTGCTCCTGCACGGCGGCAACCCGAAGGATGCCGAGAAGATCGCGTCCCGCTGGGCCGATCACCGCAAGGTGCCGCAGGTCGCCTTCAAGCCCGACTGGGCCAAGCACGGCAAGGCCGCACCGTTCAAGCGCAACGACCAGATGTTGGATGTCCTGCCGATCGGCGTCGTGGTGTTCCCGGGCACGGGCATCCAGGACAACCTTGCCGACAAGGCCCGCAAGCTCGGCATCCCACTGTTCGACTTCCGAAAGGGCGGCGCGTAAGTGCCGCCCTGAACGACGTTTCAGAGATCGACGCCGAAGCGGGCCAGCACGGTCGCGGTCACGACATAGAGCACGGCGGTGAGAACCACGCCGATCACCAGCGCGAGCCAGAAGCTCAGCCCTGCCCGCAGCATCGCGGGTATGGCCAGGAACATCGGCAGGCTCGGAAGCACGTACCAGAAGGTCGCCTCCGCGTGGGCGGCGAGCCGTAGTCGGTCGCCCGTGTCGCGCCACAGCCAGATCATGCCCAGCACCGAGACCAGAGGCAGGGACGCCACCAGGGCGCCGAACGCCGGGCTGCGCTTCGCAAGCTCCGACGCCGCGACGATGATGACCGCCGAGATCACCGCCTTTACGACCAGATAAATCACGCTCGCTTCTCCTTCGGATCGAGGCCGGACCACAGCAAAGAGCCGGCACGCTCGGCCCGGTCGGCTCGTGTCTCGGCCGTGCCCGCCAGCAAGGCCGTGAGCGCTTGGCCGTGAACAAGCTCGAGCAACACGGCCGCAAGTCGCCCGGCCTCGATGCAGCGGGCGAGGTCGCCCCGGTCCTGAAGCAGGGATAATCGATCTGCGATCGCCGCTCTGACGGCGTCGGGGCCGCCCGGCGCGTGCACCTCGGCCACCGCGGCGGGAAAGTCCGGGTGGAGCGCGGCGCGCAGCGCGCCCGGCATCGCAGGCTCGATCCAGGCCAGCAGGCGTTCCACCAGGCCGAGGAGATAGGTTCGCGCGCTCTTCACCCCGGCGGGCGGCATGTCGCCGATCAGTTCGTCGAGCGCCGGCGGCTTCGGCAGCATGGCGGCGAAGAAGAGCCGCTTCTTCGTGCCGTAGCGCTGGAAAAGCACCGCTTGGCTGATCCCGGCCGCTTCGGCGACCTCGCGCGTCGTTGCCTCCGCTCCGCGGGCGACGAACACCTCGCGCGCGGCGCGGAGCACGCGCGCTTCGTCGATGGTGCGCGGCCGGGCCATCAGGCCGACCCTGTCGGCGGAGGCGAGACCCGCACCCCAAACTCGCGTCGTATCTCGACGAGCGGCGTGTCGAGATAGCGGTCATAGTCCGTCCACGACCAGCGCTTCGTCATTCGCCGCGCCCTGAACGCCGCCACGGCGACCGCGGGCAGGGCCGAGAGCAGCGCGCGCATCCGGCGCGCGTGGCCGATCTCCCGCACGAACGTCCGGTGGTCCCCCGTGCCCATGACTTCGCTGAGCTGCCGGTGGGTGACCGTGGTGCCGAGCAGCATCCAGGCGTGCGCGATCGCCTCGCCCCGGTCCGACGTGTCGCACGCGAAGATCACATGCACGGCGTCGTGCGCGGTCATGGATCGCTCCACTTCGGGCGCGACAGAGGGCGCGACGTCGCGCTCCTTTGCATCCTCCTCTCTCAGCTGAGCGATGGCTTTACGCAGGCTGAGCGGGCAGTCGGGGTTCAGATAATCCAGCATGTGACCTCCTTGTCGGGGTCGAGCTAGCATTTGTAAGCCGTAGCTCACTAACGGCAACTGCCGTCCTTCAACCAGCGTTTCTCACAGCATCGGTTCTCTGGCGTCCGCCCCACGTCCAGCGAGCACCACCCCGGCTCTCGATGCGCTGATCCTTGGTCCGGCCCAGGACCTCGTGACGATCAACCCGCGAGGGGTCGGTACGCTGACGCTACCGCCGCCAGCGATGCTGCCGGTGATCGCAGCCCTGCGCGGACACGTCGGGCGCCTGTCGAGCGGGGGCGGTCCCCGCTCCCGAACAGGAGCCGGTCCGATGTCCTTGTCCCTCGCTCAGCGTCGCGCCTTCGATCTCGCCAAGAGCCTCATGGTCTGCGTCGTCCTGATCCAGACCGCCGACGGGTACAGCGTGATGCCCACGGCCGAGTTCGACGGACCGGCCGATGCGATCGTTCACGAATACGACCCGTTCAGCTGACGGGCGGTGTCGCTCGATGCGCGGCGCCGGCGTTCGATGCGGATTCCGGCGCCGCCGATCCTTTGCTATTCTACGCTCGCGCGCTGTGGAGGTGGTGGAAGCGCGTCCTGACCATGCCCATGGAGGACGCCCATGTTCATCGCCATTACCCTGAGCCTCGCCGCGACCGGCTTCCTGCTCTGGCTCCTCTTCAACCTCGCGGTCTACGCCTTGCCCTTCTATGCCGGGCTGTCCGCCGCCATGTGGGCCTACCAGCATGACGCCGGCTTCATCGGCGCCGCCCTTGTCGGCCTGGTCGTCGCCGGCCTGACCTTCGGCATGGGCCAGGGGCTGTTCGCCACGCTGCGATCGCCATGGCGCCGGGCGTTGGTCGCGGCGGTCTATGCCGGACCGGCGGGCGTGGCGGGCTACTTCGCCGTCTATGGCGTCTCGGGCATCGGCGGCACCGGCGAGGTCTGGCGCATCCTGTTCGCGTCGGTCGGCGCGGTAATCGTGGCCGGTGTCGCCTGGGTGCGCGTGAGCGCTCTCCACCCGGGCCACGAGGCGAGGCAGGCCGGGCCGCCTCGAAACTCCAGCTTCCGGCACATGGGTGCGGCCAACGACGGGTGAGGCTCGTCTACCCCCGGTCATCAGCGCTGGCCGTGCGCGCGGCAGGCGGCGAGATCGTCGGCGACGCCAGGCATCTGCGCCCCTGGATCGTCAGCTCTCACCTGGTCCCCATAGATCCCCCGGCCGAGTCGACTGCCGGGATGTGCGCCGGTCGTTGCGGCCGCGCCAGTCGGGAGAGTGCACCCACCTGTCTGCACGTCGTTGCCTGTCTTCGCGCGAGCGGCGGTGCCCGGCCCTTGGCGGCGGCTTGGAGGATCGGCCACGTCTCTGCCCCAAGGTGCTGTCGGTCCGCGGCCCAGTGCGGCCTCTCTCTGGCTCGATCTGGCCGAGGGTCGGCTTCGCCTCGATCGCCTGAGCCGCAACGGAGATCCGCAACTTTCTTCCCCTGACCGCACGCGGTCATTCCTCGCGAGGCAAGAAAGCCGCGTCTTCTCCGTCCTTCGTTATGCTGCGGGCCCTCCGGGCTGCGGCGTCGATCGCCCCCGGCCTTGCGATCGCCATCGAGGCCGCGATGGGCGCGGGCTCGAGACAGCGAGACAGGAGACTACCATGGCGACCATCGGCACCTTCAAGAAGTCCGGCAGCGAGTTCACCGGCGAGATCGTCACCCTCAGCGTCCAGGCCAAGGGCGTCCGCATCGTCCCCGAAGCCAACCGCGCCAACGAGAACGCGCCCTCCCACCGGGTCTTCGTCGGCCGGGCCGAGATCGGGGCCGCCTGGGAGAAGCGCTCGAACGAGGGCCGCGACTATCTCGGCCTGAAGCTCGACGATCCCAGCTTCACCGCTCCCATCTACGCCAACCTCTTCGACGACGAGGGCCAGGACACCTACTCCCTCATCTGGTCCCGCCCCAACGGCCGCCGCGGCGACTGAGACGGCCGGCCGACGCCCCGCCCGGGCCACCCGGGCGGGGCGCTCGCGTCATGATCAGGCCACCCGCAGATCGGAGTGGTCCAACCTTGCGGTCGGTTGCGCATCCCGGGCTCAAGGCGCTCCGACCTCGCCAGCGCTCTCCTCGAACAGCTGCGCGGGCTTCAGCTCCAGCGCCTGGCACACGAGCCAGATCGTCAGCAGCGTGACGTTCTTCTCACCCCGCTCCATCGCCCCGACATGCGCCCGGTCGATGCCCATGCGCTCGGCCACAGCCTCCTGACTGTAGCCGGCCGCCTTGCGATGGCGGCGCATGTTGGCGCCGAAGAGCTTGCGGATGTCCATCCGCAGGGTAGGCCACGTGTGGGCTTTTTAGTGCTACGCTGTATACAGCCCAGAGCAGGCTCGCCGCTTCGGCGTTGTCACCGGCCAGATGAGGTTTCCATCTTGAACGGCGTCGCGGTTCGCGCTTCTGAGCCTCCCGAGGCACGTCTGAGCAGGACATGGCCATGATGCCGACCACTCCACCGCCACTCACCGACCCTCCTCCAGACCGCTCGGAGCTCACCGACTACGACCGCGCCCACCTGAAGCTCTACATGCGGCTGCTCGACGCCGAAAAGGCCGGCGCCCCCTGGACCGAGGTCGTGCGGCGTCTGATGAGCATCGATCCCGCAACCGACCGGGACCGCGCCCAGCGCTTGCATGCCAGCCATCTGGCGCGGGCGCGCTGGGTCAGCGAGTTCGGCTATCGGGACCTGCTGCAGAAGAGCGGCTGAAGATTCCAGGCTTCGGGCGAAACGCGGCGGCCGAATCGAGTTCAACGGCCATCCTCGCATCCGGTGCCACGCTCGGTCAGGCATCGGCCTATGCCGTGGACGACGATAGCGCCGCACCACCTCTGGACGAATCTCACCCTCATGCGCCGCACGCCGCGGCTTCGCGTGAGGAGTAGACCCATGCCGCCCCGAGATTGGACCGACGACGACGCCTACACCTATTTGGACGCTCTGGATGCGTCGGGCTTCGCGTGGGAAGCGCTGCGGCGTAACCCCGCCTACGTCTCGGAGTTCCAGGGGAGCGCTGGCGGCCTAGCCGACTTCCCTGCGCGTTGGGGGTTGCGATTTCCCGGTCGATCCTGACCTCGCCGCTCCTGACGCTCCCGTCTTCTGGCTGCCGGAAATCGCACCGGCCGTCGTGGCGATGATCGCCGCCGCGCCGACGATGACTACGGGTCCCCGGGTCGACGACCTCCGCCCCGTGCAGAGCCGGACCGGAACGGAAGGCGAGTGGCGGAGGCTCGAAGGCGGGCAGGCCCTTGTGCTGGGCGCCCCGACAGGCTCCGCCACAGCCGCGGCGCTCGTGCCGTTCGATGACGATCTACCGATCCGGCTCGAAGCGACGCTCCGGCTCTGGCGCGCGTTGCGCGACCAGCCTGCGCCCGGCCTCCTCACGCCGACGCGACGCTGGCGCCTGGCCCGCTCCCTCTGCGCGCTCGACGGCCGATCCGGCGGCGCGTCGTACCGCGCCATCGCCGAGGTCCTGTTCGGGCGCAGGCGCGTGGCGGCCGAGCACTGGCCGACGAGCCCGTTGAAGGCCACGACCGCGCGGCTCACCGCTGCCGGCCGCGCGATGGTCCGCGGCGGCTATCGCGACCTGCTGCGCCTCCGGGTATCGCCGCGGCGGCGGCCATGAGCGGGCAAGCGAAGCGGCGGCGAACTCCAGGGGCGTGAACTCGCCGCCGTCGCGGTCCGGCTAGGGAGACCCGGTCCACGAGGGCGGGACCGAGTCGGGGCCCGACCCTGATCCCGCCGGTTCGGGCGACGCAGAGCGATGCGCTTCGTCCGGCCACCAACCGATCTCCACCACGCACCATCGCTGCAGCACATCGCGAGATCGAAGCAGTCATAGCCCAACGGATCCGAGTTCTTGGTGACGAACGCCGGCGTAGGCGTTCGTCATCCCCCTACGCCAGCGCGCTCCGCGATCTTCGCCCTCAGCCCGCCGCCGCAGTCCCGCGGCGCGGCGAAGCCCGAGGAGGCACGATCATGCCCGACCCGAACGCCGGACTTCCGCCACGCTATCTCCGCACCCCCGAGGCCGCCCGCTTCCTGGGCCTGTCCGGCCGGACCCTGGAGAAGCACCGCACCTACGGCACCGGCCCCAAATATTCGAAGCTCGGCGGCCGCGTCGTTTATGCGGTCAGCGACCTTCAGGCCTGGGTCAATCGCGGCAACAAGAGCTCGACCTCCGACGACACCGGCGAGACCGTGCTGCCGGCCAAGCGCCACGCGGCCGTCTCGCCGGCCTATGCCGGCCAAGCGCGCCGCTGAGCGCAACAATGCCCGCCCGCCGCCTTCGCCCCAGCGAGCGCGACCAGCTCGACCTGTTCAAGGCGATCCCCGGCGAACTCGCCGCCCGCGACAGCCAGGACCTCATGGCCTACCCGTTCTTCAGCCTCTCCAAGACGCCGCGCGTAAAGCCGATCGACTTCCGCATGGGCGCGATCGCCATCCGTGTCGAGGCGGTGCCCGAGCACGGCATGGCGACGATCTGGGACGCCGACGTGCTGATCTGGGCCGCCTCGCAGATCGTCGAGGCGCGCGACCGGGGCGCCGCGCCCTCGCGGCTCATGGCGGCGACCCCTTACGAGATCCTGACCTTCGTCGGACGCGGCACCTCGGCCCGCGATTATGATCGCCTGAAGGCCGGCCTCGACCGGCTCCAGTCGACCACCGTCGCCACCACCATCCGCCAGCCGAGCGAGCGGCGGCGCCACCGCTTCTCCTGGATCAACGAGTGGAAGGAGCGCGCCGACGCCTCGGGCCGGCCGCTCGGCCTCGAGCTGATCCTCCCCGATTGGTTCTACGCCGGCGTGATGGACGACGCGCTCGTCCTCACGATCGACCGCACCTATTTCGACCTGACCGGTGGGCTCGAGCGCTGGCTGTACCGGCTCGTGCGCAAGCATGGCGGTCGGCAGGCCGGCGGCTGGAGCTTCGACGTCGAGCACCTCCACCAGAAGTCGGGCTCGCTCTCGCCGCTCAAGCACTTCGCCTATGACCTGCGCGCCATCGTCGCCGCCCAGACGCTGCCCGGCTACAGCCTGGCGCTCGAGCGCGGCGCCCGCGGCCAGGAGCGGCTCGCCTTCGCGCCGCTTCCCGAAGACGGCTTCGAGCGCGCGGCCCGCCGCGTCGCCGGGCTCGGCCGTGGGGATAAGCTGTGAATCCCGTCGTGCTATCGGGGACCGCCCCTATCGTGCCATCGGGGACCCGATCCTCGTGCTATCGGGGACCGGAACGCCCGAAAAACCGCGCCGCAACAGCGGCTTACCCGCCTCCTAACTGTGCTAACCTAGATTCCTTCGGAATCTTGCTAACGGAACCGGCGCTCGCGCCGGCCGCCGATCGCCTCGCCGCTTCGATGGGGCGAGCGTCATGATCGTGGCGCTCCTCAACCAGAAGGGCGGCGTCGGCAAGACGACGCTCGCGCTGCACCTGGCGGGCGCCTGGGCCGGAACGGGCAGGCGCACGCTGGTGGTCGACGCGGACCCGCAAGGCTCGGCGCTCGACTGGTCCGGGCAGCGCTCGCGCGAGCGCTTGGCGCGCTCTTTCGCCGTCGTCGGACTCGCCCGCGACATGCTCCACCGCGAGCTGCCGGACATCGCCTGCGGCTACGACCGCGTCGTAATCGACGGGCCGCCGCGCGTCACCGGCATCGCGCGCTCCGCGCTGCTCGCCGCCGACCTCGTCCTCATCCCGGTCACCCCCTCGCCGTTCGACGGCTGGGCGTCGGCCGAGATGCTGCGGCTGCTGGGTGAAGCCCGCGTCTTCCGCCCCGACCTGCCGGCGCGGCTGCTCCTCAACCGCTGCGCGGCCCGCACGGTGATCGCCCGTGAGACGGCCGAGGCGCTCGCAGAGCACGACCCGCCGGCGCTCGTCGCGCGCGTGGGCCAGCGCATCGCCTTCGCCGATACGGCGCGCTCCGGCCGGCTCGTCCACGAGGTCCCCGCCGGGCTCGTCGCCGCGGGCGAGATCGCCGCTGTCGCCGCCGAAATCGACGGGCTCGCGGCATGAGCGGCGGGGAACGCAAACGCGCCTTCGCGTCCCGCCCAAGCGGGCCGGACGCCTGGGTCCGAGCGGCCGACAGGCCCGGCGCCGCGAAGGACGCCAACACCGCCCGGCTGACGATCGACGTCACGCCGGCGCTGCGCGGCCGGATCAAGGTCACCGCTTTCAGCCGCGGGCAGACGGTCGCCGACATGCTGCGCACGCTGCTCGAACGCGAGTTTCCGGCGGACGGCGGCGGCACTGGAGGCGGCGCATGAGCGCGCTCACCCGGGTCGAGCTCCTGCACCTGGAGGGCCGGATCGAGCGCTGGATCCGCTTCGGCCGCGTCGCCGAAGAGCGGATCGTCGGCCGCCGCGCCCGCGTGCTGTCGTTCGCGCCCGGCCAGATCTTCGCGTTCGTGCGCTGGGCGTCGAACGACTACGGCACCGTCGCCTCCCACATCGACATCCTGCGCGCGGTTCGGCCCGGCGAGGCCTTCTCGACCGTGCCGTTCGTGTCGCCCGGCGGCGAGAGCCTGCTGCGCATCGCCGGCTGGCTGAAGGTCGAACGCGTGCTCGCGGCCATCGACGCGGTCGAGCGCCTGGGCGTCGATCCCGCCGACGCCTGTTCCGACCATTGGCGCCACGTCGGCAACCGCATCGCCGCCGGCTTCGAGCCGCGCCCCTACACGCCGGCTCGTCATCGAGCCTGGCTTTTCAGACGGAGGATCGAGGCATGAGGATCGCACGCCCACTGGCATGGCGGACGCTCGCCATGGCGAGCATCACTGGTGCAGCGCTGGTGCTGAGCACCGTGATCACGATGCCGACGCGCCTCGTCTGGAACGTCACCGAGAGCGTGCCGCTCGGGCTCTACGCCGTGCGCCCGATTGGTGAACTGAAGGTCGCCGATCTCGTCGTGTCGCAGCCGCCCGAGCCGCTCGCCGCGTTCCTGGCGGACGGCGGCTATCTCGGCCGGGGCGCGCCGCTCCTGAAGCGGGTCGCGGCGCTGCCCGGGCAGACGGTGTGCCGCGTCGGCCCCGTCGTCACGGTCGACGGAGAGACCTGGGCCGTGGCGCGCGACCGTGATCGCCACGGGCGGCCGATGCCGGTCTGGAGCGGCTGCCTGACGCTCGCCGAAAGCGAGGTCCTGCTCCTCAACTGGGAGGAACCGGCCTCGCTCGACGGCCGCTACTTCGGACCGTTGCCGCGCTCCAGCATCGTCGGCCGCGCCGTGCCGCTCTGGACGGACGAGGAGCGCTGACCATGCCGCGTCGCCGGTCTTCCGCCGCTTGCGCCCCCTCGCCCAAGCTGCACCTCATCCTCTTCTCCCTCCCGGTCCTACTGGCCGCCGCACCGCCGCCGGGCTTCGCCCAGGACGCCGCTTCGGCCGCAACCCCGCTGCGCTCGCCCTGCACCGCCCATGTCGCCGAGGCGTCGCGCCGGTTCGGCGTGCCGGAGCCGTGGATCGTTTCGGTCATGCGCGTGGAGAGCGCCGGCCAGGTACGCGCCGTCTCCCGAGCGGGCGCGATGGGCTGCATGCAAATCATGCCGGCGACCTGGGCCGAACTGCGCGCCCGGTACGGCTTCGGCACGGACCCGTTCGACCCGCGCGAGAACGTGCTGGCGGGCACGGCCTATCTGCGCCGGATGCACGATCTCTACGGCATGCCGGGCGCGCTGGCGGCCTACAATGCCGGGCCCGGCCGCTACGACGCATACCTCGCCGGCCGCCGCAACTTGCCGGCCGAGACGGTCGCCTATGTCGCCCGCCTGGGTCCGCTCACCGGCGGCGGAAGCGCAGCCGCAGTAGCCGCCGACACGCGCCCTGACCTTCTGGCCTGGACCCGCGCGCCGCTCTTCGTGGCGCTGAGCAGCATGCAGCCGACCGACACGGAGACTGCGCTGTCGGCTCCTTCCGTGCTGCCGGAAACGCTCCCGTCAGCAGCGGAAACAGATGTCGCCGACGCGATCGGCAGGCAGCGCTCCAGTGCTGGAGCCGCGCCTGATCACCGTGCCCCGGAGCGCTCCACCGACAGCCTGTTCGCCGTTCGGAGGCCGCAATGAGGGTCGTCGCAGCCGGTCGCGGTCTGGGGTGTGGTGGCGTGCTCTTGTGCGGGAGGAGCCGGGACGGAGGGAAGATCAACAGAGGAGCGCGAGATAAAAGCCGCGGCGCGCAGCGGGGTCATGTTGTTGTTTTTGTACGCGTTTTGTCGTGCCGCCGCGCCGCGCGCAGTGCCGCAGACTCCGGCAAACTCAGGCTCTGCCTCAAAATCCGCGGCACTACGCCGTTTCGGCATGGCGGCCACCGACTGTGAGCAGGGGCGACGACGACCTCCGGATCCGCCCCGGGCGCATCCGCGACGGCCGGGGCGCGGGCGGCAAGGCGAAGAGCTTCGTCGCCCAGGTGATGACCGCCGCGCGCAAGGCCGGGCACACCGGCTACCGGCTGAACGGCGTTCGCGCGGGCCGAGGCCGCTCGACCTTCGGGCGAGGCCGCTTCGCCGGCACGGCGCGGCGGCTGTCGAGCAGCGCCCGGCGCGTCGTGGTGAAGGCTCGCGTGGTCCGGCACCGCGGCCAGCGCTTCCGCGCCGCGCCGCTCAACAAGCACCTGGCCTATCTGAAGCGCGAAGGGGTCACCCGCGACGGCGCGGACGCCCGCCTGTTCGACCGCGAGGGCGAGGCGGCCGACGCGCGCGCCTTCGCCGAACGCTGCGGGGAGGACCGCCACCACTTCCGCTTCATCGTCTCACCCGAGGACGCGCCCGCCATGTCGGACCTGCGCGGCTTCACCCGCGACCTGATGGCCCAGGCCGAGCACGATCTCGGCACCCGCCTCGACTGGGTCGCCATCGACCACTGGAACACTGACCAGCCTCACGTCCATGTCCTGATCCGCGGTCGCGACGACGATGGCGCCGACCTCGTCATCAGCCGCGACTATATCAGCAAGGGCCTGCGCGGCCGCGCCGAGGAGCTGGTGACGCTGGAGCTCGGCCAGCGTAGCGGGCAGGAGATCCGCACCACCCTTGAGGCGGAGGTCGGCGCCGAGCGCTGGACCGGTCTCGACCAGGCGCTGCGGAGCCTCGCCGACGAGAACGCCGGGGTGGCCGACCTGAGACCCGGCTTGCCCGAACCCGCCGACCCCGAGCTGCGGCGCTTGCTCGTCGGCCGTGCGCAGACGCTGGAGCGGTTCGGCCTTTCCGAGCGTATCGCGCCGGCCATGTGGACCCTGCGGCCGGGCGCCGAAGAGACGCTGCGCGAGCTGTCGATCAAGGGCGACATCATCAAGACCATGCACCGCGCCATGGCCAGCCATGGCGAGCGCGCGCTCGGCGACTTCGCGGTCCACGACCATCCTGACGCGGCGATCGTCGGACGTCTCGCCGATCGGGGGCTCCACGACGAGCTCGCCGGCACGGCCTATGTCGTCATTGACGGCGTCGACGGGCGCGTCCACCACCTCCGGCTCCCGGACCTCGAGGCGACCGGTGACACGCCGGTCGGCGGCATCGTCGAGGCGAGCCTTCGCGACCTAGGCGACGGTGGGCGGCGTCTCGCGATCGTCGGCCGGTCAGACCTGCCCATCGACCGGCAGGTCGCATCGTCGGGCGCGACCTGGCTCGACCGGGTCCAGGTCGCGCGCGATCCCGTGCCGCTGGCCGGCGGTGGGTTCGGCGCCGAAGTCCGCGCCGCCTTGGAGCAGCGCGCCGATCATCTCGTGACCGAGGGACTGGCTCGCCGACAGGGGCAGCGGGTCATCTTCGCCCGCGACCTTCTCGGGACCCTGAAGGCGCGCGAACTCGACGCCGCCGCGGGCTCGATCGCACAGCGGACCGGCCTCGAGCCTCGCCCGGCGAAGGACGGCGACCAGGTCGCCGGCGTGTACCGGCAGCGGCTCGACCTCGCATCGGGGCGCTTCGCGATGCTCGACGATGGGCTCGGCTTCCAGCTGGTCCCATGGCGCCCGGCGCTCGAACAGCATCTCGGGCGGCAGGTCTCGGGCGTCGTCGCCCCGGGCGGCGGGATCGACTGGAGCTTCGGGCGCAAGCGCGGCCTGGCGCTCTAGCTGGGCGCCTCGGCGGGCGGCGCCGCCGGCTGGCGAACACGGTCACGGACGAAGGACAGGAACCGCCCGAAGACAGGGTTCTCCGTCTGGGGCGTCCAGACCAGAACGCGCGTGAGGCAGGCGCTCTCCTCCAGGATGGGCCGGACCGCGATGCTCTTGCTCTCCCGGACCACGCCATCGGGTAGGATCGTCACGCAGCCGTGCAGCTCGACCAGGTCGGCCAGACCTTGCGCGCTGCTGTTGAACAGGCCGATCTTGGCGCTCCCGCCGAGCCGCGCCACCAGGAAGTCCCGGTAGCCACGTGCGTCCGACCGCCCGCGAGTGATCAGAGGCTCCCCTCCGAGATCGGCCCAGCTCAACGCGCCACGGGTCGCGAGCCGGTGATCGGCGGGCAGCACCGCCACCATCCTCTGTCGCCAGAGCCGAAGCGCCTCGAACCCCGGCGGGACGAGTTCGTCGGCGATGTAGCCCACGTCGAGCTCGCCGTCGCGGATCCGGTCGAGGATGTCGTTGGCGTGCATGTCGCTGAGCGTCAGATCAACCTTCGGGTGCTCGGCCCGGAAGCTCGCGAACAGCAAACGGGCGCGGTGGTCGAGCGGCGCTTCGGTGATCCCGAGCCTCACCGCCCCGCTTTCGGCGCGGGCGGCCTGCGCGAGCTCCGCGACGGCTCGGTCCGCCTCGTCGATGATGGTGCGGGCGCGCTCGATCAGGCGAAAACCTGCTGGTGTGGGCCGCGTGCCCGTCGTTCGACGCTCGAACAGCGAAACGCCGAGCTCGTCCTCGAGGTTCTGGATCGCGCGGCTCAGGACCGGCTGGGAGATGTTCAGAGCTTTCGCCGCCGCCTGGAAGCTGCGGTGCGACGCGACAGCGATCACATATCGCAGCTGTCGAAGCTCCAGCATCGAACCTCGCAAAACCGTAGGTCCAAGTGCAGAGGCTGCACCCGCTTAGGTAAAGGCGAGCTGAAGGATCGAGCTTAACCCGCCGATCTGCACGCCATGATGACCGGAAGCTCTCCGCGATTGCTCAAGCTCTTGCGATTTCACAACGCGCTACCTGAGTAATCAGGGCCTCGACGGTGAATGGAGCCCTATGTCCGCCACGCGTATCCTGTGGGGCCAGGTCCTGCTGGTCGGCGCCATCGCGCTGGCCTTCGTCTGGGGCGCGACCCAGTGGACGGCGTGGCGCCTCGGCTACCAGTCCCAGCTCGGACCGCCGATGGGCGAGGTCCTCGGCTGGCCCGTCTACCCGCCGCCGGCCTTCTTCGCCTGGTGGTTCTGGTTCGACGCCTATGCGCCCGAGGTGTTTCACGAGGGCGCGCTGATCGCGGCCGCCGGCGGCTTCGTCACCATCGCGGTCGCGATCGCCATGTCGGTCTGGCGCGCCCGCGAGGCGAAGGAGGTCAGCACCTACGGGTCCGCCCGCTGGGCGAGCGAGCGGGAGGTGCGCGCCGCAGGCCTCCTCGGCCCCGACGGCGCCGTGCTCGGGCGGCTGGGGCGGAGCTACCTGCGCCATGACGGCCCCGAGCATGTGCTGTGCTTCGCCCCGACCCGCAGCGGCAAGGGCGTGGGGCTGGTGGTTCCGACCCTCCTGACCTGGCCGGGCAGCTGCGTCGTTCATGACATCAAGGGCGAGAACTGGCAGCTGACCGCCGGCTGGCGCGGCCGGTTCAGCCGGGTGGTGCTGTTCGACCCGACCAATCCGGAGAGCGCCGCCTACAACCCGCTGCTGGAGGTCCGGCGCGGGCCCTGGGAGGTGCGCGACGTCCAGAACATCGCCGACATCCTGGTCGACCCGGAAGGCGCGCTCGAGCGGCGTAACCACTGGGAGAAGACCAGCCACTCGCTCCTCGTCGGCGCCATCCTCCACGTGCTCTACGCCGGAGAGGACAAGACCCTGGCCGGCGTCGCCACCTTCCTGTCCGACCCCAAACGCCCGATTGAGACGACGCTGCGCGCGATGATGACGACCCAGCATCTGGGCAGCGACGGTCCGCACCCCGTGGTCGCGTCGGCGGCGCGCGAGCTCCTCAACAAGTCCGAGAACGAGCGCTCCGGCGTGCTGTCCACCGCCATGTCGTTCCTGGGCCTCTACCGCGACCCGGTGGTGGCGAAGGTGACCCGCCGGTGCGACTGGCGGATCGCCGACCTCGTCGAGGCCGAGCGGCCCGTGACGCTCTACCTCGTCGTGCCGCCCTCCGACATCAGCCGCACCAAGCCGCTCGTGCGCCTCATCCTGAACCAGGTCGGCCGCCGGCTGACGGAGGACCTGCAGGCGCGTGGCCGTCGCCACCGGCTGCTGCTCATGCTCGACGAGTTCCCGGCGCTCGGGCGGCTGGACTTCTTCGAGTCGCAGCTCGCCTTCATGGCGGGCTACGGCATCCGCTCGTTCCTGATCGCCCAGTCCCTCAACCAGATCGAAAAGGCGTACGGCGCCAACAACGCCATCCTCGACAACTGCCACGTCCGGGTGGCGTTCAGCACCAACGACGAGCGTACCGCCAAGCGGGTGTCGGACGCGCTCGGAACCGCGACCGAGATGCGGGCGATGAAGAACTACGCCGGCCATCGGCTATCCCCCTGGCTCGGGCACCTGATGGTCAGTCGTCAGGAGACGGCGCGCCCGCTGCTCACCCCGGGCGAGGTGATGCAGCTTCCTGCCACGCAGGAGATCGTCCTGGTCTCGGGCGTGAACCCGATCCGCGCCACCAAGGCCCGCTACTATGAGGATCGGCAGCTCAAGGCTCGCATCCTGCCACCGCCCGAGCTCACGGCAGGCACACAGGTACGCGCCCTGCGGGATGACTGGACGGGCCTTACGACGGTCGCCGCTCCGATCACGGTGACCGGAGGCAGTCCGGAGGCGGGCGATGTCGACGATCCGAACGGCGGCATTCGGCGCGAGCCCGAGCTGCCCGAGCACGAGGCCATCGCACCGGAGGTGGCGCGGAGCGGCCGAGAGGAGTTCGCGGCGCTCGACGACGAGCCGGACGACGACGCGGTGCGCGCCCGCCAGCTCCAGGGGCGGTTCCGCACCATGGCGCGTCAGGCCGCGCTCGATCCCGACGACGGGATCCAGCTCTGAGGTCCGCCCCATGCGCAAGGATCGTCTGAATGTCTACTTCTCGGCCGGCCTCACGGCGGAGCTCGCCGCGCTCGCCGCCCGGCGCAAGGTGACAAAGTCGGCGATCGTGGAGGCGGCGGTCGCCTCCTACCTCTCCCCCGACGGCGCCGACCGGCGGGAGGCCGCGTTCGTGCGCCGGTTGGATCGGCTGTCCCGCCAGGTCGAGCGGCTGGAACGGGACGTGTCCATCTCGACCGAGGCGCTGGCCCTGTTCGTACGGTTCTGGCTCACCACAACCCCGCCGCTGCCCGACACCATGCAGGCCGCCGCTCAAGCTAAGGGACGCGAGCGCTACGAAGGCTTCGTCGAGACGCTCGGGCGCAGGCTCGCCAAAGGTCAGAGCCTCGCCAAGGAAGTCGTGGCGGATGTCGCAGACGCCCCCGACCCCGACCGCCTGCCAGATCAGGGCGTGGGTTGAGGTAGGAAGTTTTCCTCCGCCCAATGTTTCAGGCTGGCGGCAAGCGGGAGGAGGCTTCTTCCGCGCAGGGTTAGGGCATACTCCACACGCAAAGGCATTTCGTCGTAGAGCCGTCTCGATACAAGCCCATCGCTTTCGAGAGCGCGCAGCGTCTGGGTGAGCATCTTCTGGCTCACCCCTTCGATTTGCCGCCGCAGAGTTCCGAAGCGCACGGGCCCGTGCTCCAGCGCCACAAGCACGAGCAACGTCCATTTCTCCGCGATGCGCGCGAGCAGCGCCCGCGAGGGGCAGGCCTTGAGGAAAGCGTCTGGAGCGGGCGTGGTCACGGGTAGTTACCCCTGGGTACCTAATTGACGATGGTGACTATGCGGCACGATGGTCCGTCTGCCCGCTTCGGGCAAGACGGGAGACACAATCATGCGCATCGGCATCATCGGAGCGGGCCAGGTCGGCTCGAGGCTCAAGGACCTCTTCTCAAGCGCGGGCCACGACGTCGTGACGGCGGGCCGCGCCGGCGCTCGCGACGCGGCCGTCCATGGCGAACTCGCTGTGCTGGCGATTCCCTACGACGCCTGCGCCGAGGCACTGCCCCCGCTTGCCGAGGCGCTTGCCGGCAAGATCGTGGTGGACGTCACCAACCCCGTGGCTGCCGACTGGTCGCCGATGCTTCTCGGCCAGGAGAATTCGGCCGCCGAGGAGATCGCGCGCATTCTGCCACGCTCGCGCGTCGTGAAAGCCTTCAACACCGTGTTCGCCGATGTGATGACGCCCTCGAAACTGGAGCGCGACGGGCAGCGGATCACGTGCTTTGTCGCCGGAGACGATGAGGACATCCGCAGGGTGGTGGCTGGCATCGCCAGCGATGCGGGTTTCGCGGCTCTCGACGTCGGACCGCTTCGGTCCGCCCGCCACCTCGAGGCCATGGCACATCTCAATATCGCCGTGGCCCTCGCGGGTGGCGGCACCGACGCCGCCTTCCTTTACCATCAACGTCGGAGCTGAGCTGCGGGACACTCACGGTGCTTAGCAGCACTGGCCCGTTTGCCGGGCGAGAGCTGAAACGCGCGAAACACCATAGACCGCTCCCGCCTCCCGAGATGCGGGCCATCCTGCAATCAGGAGCGCCCAGGCAGCTCCCTCTTTTTCCTGCCGCTATACGCCAAGCCGCTACTACGCCCTCGCGCTTGTTGAACGCCGGCCGTTCACCCGCTCATTAGTCGACTCCGTCGAGCCGGCCGCATCCGCGCCGGCCACCAACACGGGGTCGAGTTCGTGACCACCATCGCCTTTCGATCCGAGTCCCATGCGCGCGGCGCCCGCATGCTGCGCACGGCGCTCGGGTCCGCAATCGCCGGCTTCCTCGACGATCCGGCCGTGGTCGAGGTGATGCTCAATCCCGATGGTCGGCTCTGGCTCGACCGCCTGTCCGGCGGCCTGGAGGACACCGGCTGCCGGCTCTCCGCCGCCGATGGCGAGCGGATCGTGCGGCTGGTCGCCCACCATGTCGGAGCCGAGGTCCATCCCGGCTCCCCGCGCGTCTCCGCCGAGCTGCCCGACAGCGGCGAGCGCTTCGAAGGGCTGCTCCCGCCCGTGGTCGCCGCCCCAAGCTTCGCGATCCGCAAGCCCGCCGTCGCCTTGTTCACGCTCGGCCACTATGTCGATGCCGGCATCATGTCGGGATCCCACGCCGACGTGCTTCGCCGAGCGGTGCACGATCGCCACAACATCGTCGTCGCCGGCGGCACCTCCACGGGCAAGACGACGCTCGTCAACGCGCTCCTGGCCGAGGTGGCGCTCACCGGCGACCGCGTGGTGCTGATCGAGGACACGCGCGAACTCCAGTGCGCCGCGCCTAACCTCGTCTCCTTGCGTACCAAGGACGGCGCGGCGACCCTCACCGATCTCGTGCGCTCGGCCCTGCGCCTGCGTCCCGACCGAATCCCGATCGGCGAGGTGCGCGGCGGCGAGGCGCTCGACCTCATCAAGGCCTGGGGCACCGGCCACCCCGGCGGCGTCGGCACGCTCCACGCCGGCAGCGCGCTCGGCGCGCTCCGCCGTCTCGAACAGCTCGTGCAGGAGGCCGTGGTCACGGTGCCCCGTGCGCTGATCGCCGAGACGATCGACCTCATCGCCGTCCTGTCCGGCCGGGGCTCCGCCCGGCGGCTGACCGAGCTCGCCCGCGTCGAGGGGCTCAATCCCTCCGGCGATTACGTCCTCACCCCAGCAGGAGACCAACCGTGACCCGCACCCAATCGCGTCTGCTCGGCGCCGCCGCCATCTCCCTCGCCTGCGTCGCCAGTCCGGCTTTGGCCGCGGGCTCGAACATGCCCTGGGAAGCGCCGCTGCAGTCCATCCTCGAATCGATCCAAGGCCCGGTCGCCAAGATCATCGCGGTGATGATCATCATCGTCACCGGCCTGACGCTCGCCTTCGGCGACACGTCGGGCGGCGCCCGCCGCATGATCCAGATCGTCTTCGGGCTCTCGATCGCCTTCGCGGCCTCATCCTTCTTTCTGTCGTTCTTCTCGTTCGGCGGCGGAGCGCTGGTCTGATGCTGGTCGGCGACGAGCCCGCGGCCGGCTTCTACGCGCCCGTCCGGCGCTCGCTCACCGAGCCGATCCTGCTCGGCGGCGCGCCGCGGTCGCTCGCCATCATCAACGGCACCCTCGCCGCCGCGCTCGGCCTCGGTCTCCGCCTGTGGCTCGCCGGCCTCCTCATCTGGCTCGTCGGGCACATGGCGGCGGTGTGGGCGGCGAAGCGCGATTCCGCCTTCGTCGACGTCGTCCGGCGCCACCTTCGCTATCCCACCCACATGAGCGCCTGAGGTCATGCCGTGCTGAACCTCGCCGAGTACCGCTCGACCCCGCAGCGTCTCGCCGACTTCCTGCCCTGGGCGGCGCTGGTCGGCGAAGGCGTCGTCCTCAACAAGGACGGCTCGCTCCAGCGCACGGCGCGGTTCCGCGGGCCCGACCTCGACTCGGCGACGCCGGCCGAGCTCGTCGCCACCACGTCGCGCCTCAACAACGCGCTCCGACGGCTCGGCTCCGGCTGGGGGATCTTCGTCGAGGCGCAGAGGCTGCCGGCAGGCGCCTACCCGTCCAGCCGCTTCCCCGACGGCGTGTCGGCGCTGGTCGATGCCGAGCGCCGAGCGGCGTTCGAGGAGAGCGGCAGCCACTTCGAGAGCGCCTACTATCTGACCCTCGTCTGGCTTCCGCCCGCCGAGGACGCCTCACGCGCCGAGGCCTGGCTCTACGAAGGCCGGGACGGGCGCGGGGTGGACGGCCGCGAGCTCCTCGCCGGCTTCGTCGATCGCACCGACCGCGTGCTGAACCTCGTCGAGGGCTTCATGCCCGAGGCACGCTTCCTGGGCGACGCCGAGACGCTCACCTACCTGCACTCAACCGTCTCGACCCGCCGTCACCGGGTGCGCGTGCCCGAGACGCCGATGTACCTCGACGCGATCCTGGCGGATGAACCGCTGGTCGGCGGGCTGGAGCCGCGGTTGGGACAGGCCCACCTGCGCACGCTCACCGTCATGGGCTTTCCGTCGCAGACCTGGCCGGGGCTTCTCGACGACCTCAATCGCCTCGCGTTCGAGTATCGCTGGGTCACCCGCGCCGTCCTCCTCGACAAGAACGACGCGGCGAAGCTGCTCGGCCGCATCCGCCGCCAGTGGTTCGCCAAGCGCAAGAGCATCGCCGCGATCCTCAAAGAGGTGATGACCAACGAGGCCTCGGCGCTCCTCGACAATGACGCCTCGAACAAGGCGGCGGACGCCGACCTCGCGCTCCAGGAGCTCGGGTCCGACCTCGTCGGCACGGCCTACGTCACCGCGACAGTAACCGTCTGGGACGAGGACGCCCGCGTCGCCGACGAGCGGCTGCGCCTCGTCGAGAAGGTGATCCAGGGCCGCGACTTCACCTGCATGACCGAACGCGTGAACGCGGTGGAGGCCTGGCTCGGGAGCGTACCCGGCCATGCGTACGCCAACGTCCGCCAGCCGCCGCTCTCAACCCTCAACCTCGCCCATATGATACCGTTCTCGGCCGTGTGGGCGGGGCCTGAGCGCGACGAGCATCTCGACGCGCCGCCGCTGTTCGTAGCGAAGACGGAAGGGTCGACCCCGTTCCGCTTCTCGCTCCATGTCGGCGACGTCGGGCACACGCTCGTCGTCGGCCCGACGGGCGGCGGCAAATCCGTCCTGCTGGCGCTCATAGCGCTGCAGTTCCGGCGCTACGCGCTATCCCAAGTGTTCGCCTTCGACTTCGGCGGCTCGATCCGCGCGACCGCCCTCGCCATGGGCGGCGACTGGCACGACCTCGGCGGCTCGCTCGCCGACGACGTCGCGGAGCCCGTGGCGCTCCAGCCGCTCGCCCGCATCGACCAGCCCGAGGAGCGCGCCTGGGCCGCCGAGTGGCTGGCGGCGATCCTCGCCCGGGAAGAGGTGCAGGTCACCCCGGAGGTGAAGGAGCATCTGTGGTCGGCGCTCGCCAGTCTCGCGTCGGCACCGGCCACGGAGCGCACCCTCACCGGCCTGTCGGTCCTCCTCCAGTCCAACCCGCTGAAGCAGGCGCTCAAGCCCTATTGCGTCGGCGGGCCCTGGGGACGGTTGCTCGACGCGGAGGCCGAGCGGATCGGCGAGGCGGATGTCCAGGCGTTCGAGACGGAAGGGTTGATCGGCACCGGCTCGGCGGCCGCCGTGCTCGCCTACCTTTTCCACCGGATCGGCGACCGGCTCGACGGCCGTCCCACCCTCCTCATCGTCGATGAGGGCTGGCTGGCGCTCGACGACGACGGCTTCACGGGCCAGCTCCGGGAGTGGCTGAAGACGCTCCGCAAGAAGAACGCGAGCGTGGTGTTCGCGACCCAGAGCCTCGCCGACATCGACGGCTCGGCGATCGCGCCCGCCATCATCGAGAGCTGCCCGACACGTCTCTTCCTGCCGAACGAGCGCGCGCTCGAGCCGCAGATCGCGCGCGTCTACGAGCGCTTCGGGCTCAACGATCGCCAGATCGAGATCCTGAGCCGGGCGACCCCCAAGCGCGACTATTACTGCCAGAGCCGCCGCGGCAACCGGCTGTTCGAACTCGGCCTCGGCGAGGTCGCGCTCGCCTTCACCGCCGCGTCCTCGAAGTCCGACCAGGCGCTGATCGCCCGCCTGTACGCGGAACACGGCCGCGACGGCTTCGCCCGCGCCTGGCTCCAGGCCCGCGGCGTCGCCTGGGCCGTCGACCTCATCGCTGACCCTCAACCCAAGCCGGAGACCGCCCGATGAAGACCCGCTCCCGTTCCGCCCTCACCGCCGGCGTCGCCGCGCTCGTCCTGGCCTGCGCGTCCGCCCCGACCCAGGCCCAGATCACCGTCTGGGATCCGACCAACCACGTCCAGAACGTGCTGCAGGCCGCTCGCGCGCTCCAGCAGATCAATAACCAGATCACCAGCATCCAGAACGAAGCCCAGATGCTGATCAACCAGGCGCGCAACCTCGCGAGCCTGCCTTACTCCTCGCTCCAGCAGCTTCAGCAGTCGGTGCAGCGCACCCAGCAGCTCCTCAACCAGGCGCAGCGCATCGCCTACGACGTCCAGCAGATCGACCGGGCGTTCACCACCACCTACGGGCGGGCGACGCCGAGCGCCAGCCAGGCCGACATGATCGCCGGGGCCCGCGAGCGCTGGGAAACGTCGGTCGCGGCGCTCCAGGACGCCTTGAAGGTGCAGGCCGGCGTCGTCGGCAACATCGACACCAACCGCGCGCAGATGCAGGCGCTCGTTACATCGAGCCAGTCGGCAGCCGGCGCCCTCCAGGCGACACAGGCCGGCAACCAGCTTCTGGCCCTCCAAGCCCAGCAGCTCGCCGACCTGACCGCCGCCGTCGCCGCGCAGGGCCGCGCGGCGAGTCTGGAGGCGGCGCAGCGGCAGGCCGCGGCCGATCAGGGGCGCGAGCAGCTGCGCCGCTTCCTCACCCCGGGTCAGGGCTACCAGCCCTCGACCGTCACCATGTTCCACAAGCGCTGAAGGCGAGCCGATGCTGCGCCGGGCCATGCGGGAGCGACTGAACGACGGGCCGAACGGCCGCCGGGTCGTCCTTGTCATGGCCGTCGGCGCGCTCTTGTCCGCCGTCGCGGCGTGGCTCACGGGCGTCGATGCGACTTATGACGCCCGACCCGTGCCGGCGGTCGTCCAGCGCCCAGCCGATCCGCTCCAGTCCGCGCTCCACCGCTGCAACGGCATGGGCCAGGCGGCGCTCGACGATCCGACGTGCCGCGCGGCCTGGGCCGAGAACCGGCGCCGGTTCTTCGTCGGCCGTCCAGCCACCGAAGGAAAGGAGCCGGCCCGATGAACGGCATGGGCGTGATCGACCGCTTTCTCGAGGTCTTCACCCGCTACATCGATTCAGGCTTCGGCCTGCTCCAGGGCGAGGTGGCGTTCCTCGCATCGACGCTCATCGTCATCGACGTGACGCTCGCCGCCCTGTTCTGGGCCTGGGGCGCGGACGAGGACATCCTCGCGCGGCTCGTCAAGAAGACGCTGTTCGTCGGCGCCTTCGCCTTCATCATCGGCAACTGGAACACGCTTGCCCGCATCGTCTTCGAGAGCTTTTCGGGACTCGGCCTCCAGGCGTCCGGCACCGGCATGTCGGCCGCCGATTTCCTGCGCCCCGGCCGCATTGCGCAGACCGGCCTGGAAGCCGGCCGGCCCATCCTGGAGTCGATCTCCGGGCTGATGGGGTTCGTCTCCTTCTTCGAGAACTTCATCCAGATCGCGATCCTGCTCTTCGCCTGGGGGATCGTGCTGCTCTCCTTCTTCGTGCTGGCGATCCAGCTCTTCATCAGCCTGATCGAGTTCAAGCTGGCCACGCTCTGCGGCTTCGTGCTCGTGCCGTTCGGGCTCTTCAATAAGACCGCCTTCATGGCCGAGCGGGTGCTCGGGCTGGTCATCAGCTCCGGCGTGAAGGTGCTTGTCCTCGCCGTCATCGTCGGCATCGGCTCGACGCTCTTCGGGGAGTTCACGCGCGGGTTCACAGGCGAGCCGACGATCGAGGACGCGATGGCGCTGGTGCTCGCCGCGCTCTCGCTGCTGGGCCTCGGCATCTTCGCGCCCGGCATCGCCAACGGCATCGTCTCCGGCGGCCCGCAGCTCGGCGCCGGCGCCGCCGTCGGCACGGGCCTCGCCGCCGGTGGCGCGGTCATGGCCGGAGCTGCCGCCACGGGTCTCGTCGCGCGCGGTGTCGCCGGGGCGGCGGGCGGCGGCGCCCGAAGTGCTGCCTCTGTCGCCGGTGGCGCGTCCACCGCCTACCAGCTCGGCGCCCAAGCGAGCGGCGGCAGCGTCGCTGGCGGCCTGTCCGGCGTGGCAAAGGCGGGCGCGTCCGCCGCGACGAGCCCGCTGCGCCGCGCCGCCGACACGCTGCGCCAGGACTTCCAGCGCGGCGGCCGCGCCGCCTTCGAGAGGACCGGCGGGACCGCCTCGGGCGGAGCCGCCGCCTCCGCGTCTGCGAACGACGGCGCCGCTGCGTCCGGCGAGCCCGCCTGGGCTAGGTCGATGCGCCGCCGCCAGTCCGCCGCCCACGGTGTCCAGACCGCCGCTCACGCGCTGCGCTCGGGTGACGGCGGCGGCGCGGGAACCTCCGTCAGTGTCCGGGAAGGAGAATAGATGTTCTTCAAGCGAGCCTCGATCCGCTACGGCAAGACGCCCGAGCCCGAGACCCCTTATCAGCGCGCCGCCCAGGTCTGGGACGACCGGATCGGCTCCGCGCGCGTCCAGGCGAAGAACTGGCGCCTTATGGCGGTCGGCTCGCTCTTCGTCTCGGCCGGGCTGGCTGCCGGCCTCGTCTGGCAATCGGCCTCCGGCACCATCGTGCCCTGGGTCGTGCAGGTGGACCGGCTGGGTCAAGCGCAGGCGATCGCCCCCGCCGACGCCGACTATCGCCCCACCGACCCGCAGATCGCCTGGCACCTCGCGCGCTTCATCGAGCAGACCCGCGGCGTGCCGGCCGATCCGATCGTGCTCCGCCAGAACTGGCTGCGCGCCTACGACTACACCACCGACCGCGGCGCCCTGGCGCTGAACGACTTCGCGCGCACCAACGACCCGTTCGCGCTTCTCGGCAAGGAGCAGCGCGCGATCGAGGTCTCCTCGGTCATCCGCGCCTCGCCCGACTCGTTCCGCGTCGCCTGGGTGGAGCGGCGTTATGTCGACGGGTCGCTCGCCGCCACGGAGCGGTGGACCGCCATCCTCACCGTCACGATCCAGACCCCGCGCGACGTCGAGCGGCTGCGGAAGAACCCGCTCGGCGTCTACGTCCATGCCCTCAACTGGTCGAAGGAGCTCGGCTGATGCGCCGCCTGACCCTGCCTGCGGCGCTGCTGGCGTCCGCCGCCCTTAGCGCCTGTTCGACCACGGACTGGACGCCGCCCGAGATCGCGTACGACGAAGCCGCGACCCCGCAGCCCGCCGTGCTGACGCCCGAGCCGCCGAGACCCGTCGAGATCGTGGCCGTGCCCACGCCCCTGCCTCTTCCGGGTCAGCTTCAGCGCGTGCCGCCGGCGCGCACCGCGCCCCCGGAGCCCGCGGATCCGCGTGCGCGCGTCGAGGCGGCGAACAGCGTCGCCCGCGTCCAGCCATCGCGCACCGGTTACTTCAACGCCGTCCAGGTCTATCCCTATTCGGAAGGCGCGCTCTACCAGGTCTACGCAGCACCCGGGCAGGTCACCGACATCGCGCTCCAGCCCGGCGAACAGCTGGTCGGCTCCGGCCCGGTCGCGGCCGGCGACACGGTGCGCTGGATCATCGGCGACACGGAGAGCGGCGCCGGCCCGACCCGGCGCGTCCACATACTCGTAAAGCCGACCCGGCCCGACCTCCAGACCAATCTCGTCATCAACACCGACCGGCGCACCTACCACGTCGAGCTGCGCTCGGCCGAGCGGACCTACATGGCCTCGGTCTCCTGGTCCTACCCGCAGGACACGCTCATCGCCCTTCGCCGCCAGAACGCGGCGGACGCGGCGCAGCCGGTCGCGACCTCGACCCTGCCGGCGATCGAGAACCTGAACTTCCGCTACGCGATCGAGGGCGACCGGCCTGCCTGGCGTCCGTTACGCGCCTTCGACGACGGGCGGCAGGTCTATATCGAGTTCCCGGCCGGCATCGGCCAGGGCGAGATGCCGCCGCTCTGGATCATCGGCTCAGGCGGCGGCGCCGAGCTCGTCAACTACCGCGTCCGCGGCCGCTACATGGTCGTCGACCGCCTGTTCGGCGGGGCCGAGCTGCGCCTCGGCGGCGAGCGCCAGCGGCGTGTGCGCATCGTGCGCACCGATGGGCGGCCCGCGTCATGAGCGCCGACGAGCAAGAGCAGCGGCCGGCCGCGCCGCGGCCGGAGCGGGAGGTCGCCGCCGAGCTCCGGCTGCGGCCCGAGCGGCCGCGCGTTGTGCGCCTGTCCCGACGTGTGCTCGGCCTGCTCGCCGGCATTTCGGCCGCGGCGCTCGGGGGCGCGCTGATCTGGGCGCTCCAGACGAGCCGGCCGGAAGCGCCGGCCGAGCTCTACAACACCGAGAACCGCACGACGGCCGACGGGCTCGCCCGCCTGCCGCAGGACTATGCGGGCGTTCCGCGGAACGTCCCTCAGCTCGGACCGCCGCTTCCCGGCGATCTCGGCCGGCCGATGCTTGACGCCGGCGTCCAGCCCGGTCCCATGCCGGGCGCCCCCGTGCCAGCCGCGCCCGCAGCAGCGCCGGTCGATCCTGAAGCCCAGCGTTTGGCGGAGGAGCGTCGACGCATCGCCCAGGAGATGGAGGCGGCGCGCGCCAGTCGCCTGTTCGCGGCCGAAACACGGTCGCAGGGCTCGCCCGTGCAGCAGGCGGGTGATGGGCAAGAGACCAGCTTACCGGCGCTGTCTAACCCGTTCGGATTGCCCGCTCTCGGCTCGCCGCAGCCCCTGCCGACCGACAACGAGCGCCGCCTCGCCTTCCTGGACGGGCCCGCCAACCGTCGCACCGTGAGTGCCGATCGCGTGCAGGGGCCGGCGAGTCCGCACGTCGTGCAGGCTGGCGCGGTCATTGCCGCCGCCCTGATCACCGGTCTTCGCTCCGACTTGCCGGGCCAGGTCACGGCGCATGTCACGGAGCACGTCTATGACGGGCCGACGGGGCGAACGCTCCTGATCCCGCAGGGCGCGCGGCTGATCGGCCAGTACGATGCTCAGGTGTCCTTCGGGCAGAGCCGCGCGCTGCTCGTCTGGACCCGGCTCATCATGCCGAACGGGCGCTCGGTCGTGCTGGAGCGCCAGCCCGGCGCGGACGCAGCAGGCTTCGCCGGTCTCGAAGACGGGGTAGACAACCACTGGGGCCAGATCTTCCGGGCTGCGGCGATCTCCACACTGCTTGCGGTCGGGTCGGAAGCCGGGACCGGCGCCGACGAGAGCGAGTTGATCCGCGCGATCCGGCGCGGCAGCGCGGACAGCATCAGCCAGGTCGGCCGGCAACTGGTCGGACGATCGCTGAACGTTCAGCCGACCCTGACCGTCAGGCCAGGTTTCCCGGTGCGGGTGATCCTGACCCGCGATCTCGTGCTCGAGCCCTGGTCCGGCTGAGGAGAGCTGACATGGCGAAGCTGAAACTCGGCCCTCTCGTCGATGATAAGCCGGTGCGGCTCACCGTCGAGCTCCCGGCCACCGTTCATCGTGATCTGGTCGCCTATGCAGAAGCTCTCGCCGTGGAAACCGGTCAAGCAGCCGAGCCATCAAAACTGGTCGCGCCCATGCTGGCACGGTTCATGGCTACGGATCGGGCGTTTGGTAAGGCCCGGCGCGGATCAGCGGGATATTGAGTCGGCTTTGTTCAACGAGAGTTGATGGAGCATGCACGGATCTTAGCGGCCGCGCCGCGCCATCCCCTCGATCTCGACCCTGGCGCCCGGCAGCGCCAGAAAGGCGACGCCGATGGTGGAGCGAGCCGGGTATGGCTCCTTCACCCAGCGGGTGTAAACCTCGTTCATCGCCAGAATGTCGGCTGGATCGGTGACGAAGATGGTCACCTTGACGAGGTCGGCGGTCGTGAGCCCCTCGGCGCGCAGCAGGGCGTCGATCCGGCCCATGATGACCTCCGTCTGACCGGCCGCGTCCAGTCCCGGAGGAATGCCTCCTACCGTCGGGTCAAAGGCGAGCTGGCCTGTGACGTGGAGGTATGAGCCGTCGACGAGCCCGGAGGTGAGCGCCGGCACCGGCGGCACCGCGACGTCTTGAGCGTGAAGGGTTCGGGGCATGGAATGATCGTCCTGAGCTAGCGCGGGGAGGCTCGTCGAGAGCACCGCAAGGATGAAGGGGGCGGCCACCAGAAGACCACGCGGATAAGGATGGCATCTGCGGTTCACGGCCGTTCCTCGTTCTCGGTACGCAAGCTGCCAAGACGCCAGTTCTGAAGAGGCGGTGACTCAGGGCGTACGGCGTCCCAGGCCTGGGCGGCGATGCGCCAATCCTCGTCGCTCTTAACGAGGAGCACGGCGTTGACGTCGTGGGTGGTCGCCGCGCTGTTCTCGCGCATCTCGCAGCCGGCCAGCGCCACCGCGACGTTGCCGAAGCAGAGCACCTCCATGCCCAGCGGTCGCTCCGAGAAGCTACTCAGCGCGCCGTCGGCGGCAAGATCTTGCATGCGTCGCACAAAGCCGTCGACCGTCCATGGCCTGACAGGCCGCGCCGCCGGGTAGAGCGTCGCTCCGGCGAGGAAGCCCGACGCGAAGCCCGGCCAGTCCGCCTCTCGTCCGCCGCCCCACGCAAGGGCCGCGAATTGCGAGCGGATCAGCGACTCGATCGCTCTACGCTCCGTTTCAAGCATGTCGGCCTCCGTCACGAGGTCGTCTCGGCGCGCCCTCGCCGCCACGCGTCGGCGTTGGCGAGTGTCGCTCGGGGTTGCAGAACCGCCGCGTCGTACGGCTCGGGCGACTGGCCCGCGCGCACCCGGTCGGGCCAATCAGCCGCACCAAGAGCGCCGCGCCCGAGCGAGACGAGGTCGGCGTCGCCGGACGCGAGCAGATCGCGCGCCCGCCCGGGGTCATGCAGGCTGCCGTTGGCGATCACCGGTAGCCCCGTCGCGGCCCGCGCCATGGCGGCCATGGTCGGCGTGCCCTCGCCAAATCCGGGCGCCCAAGCCTCGAATTGGGTGGTGTGAATGAAGTCCGAACCGACTTCTGCACAAGCCCGGAACACCGTCTCGGCGTCGACCACACCGCCCGACCAGCGGTGACCAAAGTCGTTCACCTTGGACTGGCTCACGCGGACGCCCAAAGGGTAGCTTGGACCGACCGCCCGTCTCACTGCTGCGATGACCTGCGCGGTCAGGCGCGCCCGCGCCGCCGTGCAACCCCCGTAGTCGTCATCGCGGAGGTTTGCGTCCTCGCTCAGGAATTGATGGAGCAGGTAGCCGTTCGCCCCGTGAATTTCGACGCCGTCGAATCCGGCTTCGCGTGCGTTCACGGAGGCCGCGGCGAAACCGGCGATCACCTCGGCAAGATCGTCTAGGTTGGCTGAACGGGGCAGAAGGTACGCACCCTCGCCGCCGTAGAAGGCCATCTGCTTGCCCACCGGGCGCACGGCGGACGGCCCGATCGTGTCGGCACGGTGAATGTTGCCCTGCGCCAGAGCGCCTGCGTGCATGAGCTGCGCGATGATCGGCACACCTGCCGCATGCACCGCATCTGTGACGGCTCGCCAAGCGGCGACTTGGTCGGCGTCGGTCAAACCGGGCTGGTTGAGGTACCCCTGAGCGTAGGCCTTATCCGTGTAGACGCCTTCAGTGAAGATCAGGCCGAAGCCGCCGGCGGCAAAGCCGGCGTAGTAGTCGGCCATCTCCGGCGTAGCGCGGCCGTCCGACGTGGCGCTGACGCGGGTCATTGGCGCGACCGCGACGCGGTTCGTCAGCCGGAGCGGACCCAGGGAGAAATGCTGGAAAAGAGAATTCTCCATCGTCGCGCCTGCATCCAGCGGCGCAGCGTTGTTCCGGGTCATGGCTCAGCCCTCCCGCGCCGCGGACCGAAGCGCGATCGCCTCAATCTCGATCATGGCTTCGGGCGTATAGAGGCCTTTGACCTCGACGATGGTGTCCGCCGGGTACGGCTCAGCGAAGTGGCGACGCCGCGCCTCGACCACTTCGCCGAAATGGCCCATGTCCGTGACGAAGATCGTCACCTTGACAACATTTCTGAGGCTCGACCCGCCCGCCTCCAAGGCGCGCCCGAGATTGGCGAAGGCCTGATCGATCTGCGCGCGAAAGCCGCCCTCGATGATCGGGCCGGCATCGGTGTAGCCCGCCTGCCCTGAGATGAAGATGAGGTCGCCGATCCCGAGCCCCTGGCTGAGCAGGTAGGGCTCGTAGGGGTCGGGCGACGTCCGGATGCGTTCGATGCGCATAAAGCGTTTCCTTCTGAGGGGGGGCGGATCAGGCCGCTTCGGCCAGCTGGGATTCGGCATCGGCGATCTCACCCCAGAAGCGGAGCACGCCCTGACCATTCGAGGTGTCGATCGATCCCCAGGAGCGAAACTTGCCTGTCATCCCAGCAAAGGCGCCCGTGGTTTTCTGAACGCGGTAGGTGGTGGCCGCGAGCACGCGCGCCTCGCCCTCGATGGCGGTCAGCACCGACTGGTCGCGGGTGTGGATCGTCGAGCCGTCCTTGCGGATGAAGTAGTGCTCAAGGTCGAGGTACGTCTTGGCACCCTCGACGCGTGGCTCGCCGACGACACGGGCGAACACGCCGCCGTCGAAGTCGCCGGACATCGCGACGACATAGCCGTTGATGGGCTCGACGAAGTCAAAGGTGGCGGTGCCACCCATGGTAAAGCGCTTGGTCATCTTAGGTCTCCTTGAGGTCGGGGGTGGGTCGGGCCGCTCAGCGGCGGCAGATCTCGCCCGAGAAGCGGAGCACGCCCTGGCCCGTCTTGGCGTTGATCGAGCCCCAGGAGCGGAACTCGCCGGTCGAGCCCTGAAGTGAGCCGGTGGCGCGCTGCACGCGGTAGGTCGTGGCCGCTAGCACCCGGTCGTCGCCGGGCACTGTGACCCACACGCTCTCGTCCTTGGTCGAGATGGTCGAGCCATCCGCGCGGGCGAAGAAATGCTCGAGGTCGTAGCCCGTGCGCCCGTTGCCGAGCTGGCGCGGCTCACCGATGACGCGGGCGAACACGCCGCCTTCGAAGTCGCCCGACATGGCGACCATGAAGCCGCCGGTGCCTGGCACTGCCTCGAAGATGGCGGTGCCGCCCATAGGCTGACAGCTGGGGGATTGGGCCAAGGCGGGGGCGGTGGCGCCCAGCGCCGCAAGAACGGCCATGGCGGGTAGTGCTCTGTTCATGGTGACGATCTCCATCGATGTCTTCCGGGGTCTGTTCCCCCCCGACGCGATGAGACTTGCGCCTTCCGTCACCAATGGTAAAGTACGCACCTGTCGGTAACTATCGAGAAAGTCATGGCCGAACGCGTACGCCTCGTTCCGAACCCCTGGGACGCCGCCTGCCCCTCGCGCGAGGTGCTGGCAATGGTCGGCGATAAATGGGCCCTGCTCCTCATGCCCAAGCTCGCCGACGGTCCGAAGCGGAATGGGGAGCTGATCCGCGCGCTAGCGGGAGTGTCGCAGAAGATGCTGACGCAAACCCTGCGCGACATGGAGCGCAACGGGCTCGTGGTCCGGCGCGATTTCCAAGAGGTGCCGCCGCGCGTCGAGTACGAGCTGACCGAGCTCGGACGTTCGCTGGGCAAGGTGGTGGCGGCGCTGGACCAGTGGGTGGTCGACAACTACTACGAGGTCGAGAAAGCCCGTGGTGCGTTCGACCGAGCGGCTTGAGAAGAAAAGGGATGTTTGAGCCTACGCTCGTAAGTCGATTTGGTGCGGGCGGTCGGACTCGAACCGACACGTATTGCTACGGCGGATTTTGAATCCCGCGCGTCTAGTCCACGGTAGCCAGTACCGCATCTCGGGACGCGATGATTTGGCTGTCCGTGCGATCATGTGTGGAGCTACCGAACACCTGAAGGCGACCAGATATCTTGTTGGGTGCGAAGGCTTACCCCGGCGAAGCCCCGTCGTGTCCGCACCTAACAGGCACTTGGGTCATCCAATGTGAAATCGCGCCCCGTGCACGATAAACATAACGAATATATTTTGCCGTTTGTACTACTATAGAACCGCCGCGTAGCATCAGCTACCGGCCTGCCCCGCACCGCGATGCTGTTGACCTGACCTGACGTCGGCCTTTCATCCAGCCATTACGAGAGTCCGGCGATGATTGGTCTTGCCCCGATCTTTGGTCCGCCTGCTATGCGAGTTCCCGGGCTTCGGCGACCTTCCGGGCGAAGGCCTTCGGGGTCGAGTGCCCGAGCGCCGAGTGGGGTGCCGGGCCGGGCGGTGCTGACCCCCCGAGACCGATCAAGCGGCCATCTGACGGCAGTGCTCCGCGCAGCGACGGCAGGCAACCACACATTCTTGCATGTCGCCGGTTGCCTCGCAGCTTGCCGCGCAGGCTTCGCAAACATCAGCGCAGAGGCGGCACATCTGCGTGTGCCGTTCCGAACCAATCATCATGAAGCGGGCCGCTGTCGCGCAAGCTTCGGCGCACTCGATCATCAGCCGGAAATGCGCCGGCTCTACGTGCCGGCCGCCTGCTTCCAGGCAGTGGTTCATCGCCATGCCGTAGCAGGCGGAATGACTGCTCAGGCACGCCTCGATGCAGGCGCGCATCTCATCGTTCAGTTTGTGCATCGTCGGTCCCTTCCAGTCAGCGGTCCAAGGCAAGGTGATCAGCCGCGCGGGGGCTCGTTCCGCGCCAGCCAGCTCCTCATCGTCGCGATCTCGGCCTCCTGCGCCTTAACCACGTCCTCGGCGAGGCGGCGGATCTCCGGGTCGCGCCCGTGCTCCAGTGCGATCCGCGCCATGGCGACGGCGCCCTCGTGGTGCGGGATCATTGCCCGGGCGAAGTCGACGTCCGCGTTACCCGTGAATGCCACCGCCATGTCGGCATGCATCTTGTCATTGGTGGCCTGGTAGGCGCGGATCACCGGATCGCTAGATGGCGTGGTCGCATGAGCGCTCCCGTGTGACATAGCGTGTGCGCCGCTCGGCATGTCGTCGGGTCCTTTCTGCATCTGGGCGAAGGCGAGACCGGCCGCCGCGGTCAACGCGATGCCGGTCAGGATGAGGGTGTTCTTCTTCATCGCGTGCTCCTTCCGTTCAGCCCTGGACCGCGGCCGGGAAGCCAGCCTTGTCCAGCGCCGCCGCGATCTCCGCGGCCGGACGCTCTGAGCGCACCTCTAAGAGGCGTGCGGGCACGTCGGCGGAGACCTCCGCCTGTGGATCGATGGACTGGACCGCCTTGGTAACGCCGCGAGCGCACCCGCCGCAGGTCATGTTGTCGATACGGAATTGCATGGCGACCTCCTCTTCAAGTTCCGGGTCGCTGCACGACTTGGGGCTTGCCACCGTTGGAAGGTCAAGAGGTTTCGCCTCACTGTTTTTTGGCCCTTGACCTTGCCACCGTTGGAAGCCGCATCTGACCTCCAAGCAACGACAAAGGAGTGGTCGGATGGACAACTTCCCCGCCGCTCGCCTGAGCGGAACAAGGACAGAGCTGGCGATCGAAGGCATGACCTGCGCGTCCTGCGTGGGACGCGTCGAGCGAGCGCTGAAGGCGGTGCCCGGGGTCGCGGACGCGTCCGTAAACCTCGCCACCGAGCGCGCGGCCGTGACGCTGGCGGCGCCCGTGGCGCGCGGCGCGTTGGTCGAAGCAGTCGAGAGCGTCGGCTACGAAGTCAGGGGCGGAGCGGTCGATCTCGCGATCGAGGGCATGACATGCGCGTCCTGCGTTGGGCGCGTGGAGCGTGCTCTCGCAGCCATCCCCGGCGTCCGCGCTGCGAGTGTGAACCTCGCCACGGAGCGCGCGCGGGTCGAGGTGTCGGGCGCGGTCGAGCCGGCTGCCCTAATCGACGCGGTCGGAGCAGTCGGCTACGACGCACGCGAACTCGGCGGATCGGAGACTGACCCGGACGCGGAGGCTGAGCGCCGCGCGGCCGAAGAGACGACACTGCGACGTGACCTCCTCGTCGCAGCCGCGCTGACCCTGCCGGTGTTTCTGCTCGAGATGGGGTCGCACCTCGTGCCGGCGTTCGGCAGGGCGGTCGCGACCACAATCGGCGTTCAAACGAGCTGGTGGCTGCAGTTCGCGCTCACCACAGCCGTTCTGTTCGGTCCTGGGCTACGCTTCCACGAGAAGGGCTGGCCCGCGCTGTTGCGGCGTGGCCCGGACATGAACTCGTTGGTCGCCGTGGGTACAACGGCGGCCTACGCCTTCTCCATGGTTGCGACCTTCGCGCCATCGTTCCTGCCGCCCGGCACCGTCCATGTCTATTACGAGGCGGCCGCAGTCATCGTGACGCTCATCCTGCTGGGCCGCTGGCTCGAAGCCCGTGCCAAGGGCCGGACTTCGGAGGCGGTCAAGCGCCTGATCGGCCTGCAGGCCAAGACCGCGCGCGTGCGCCGGGGCGAACTGGCTCTGGAGGTGCCGGTCGGCGAGGTGAAATCGGGGGACCTCGTCGAGGTGAGACCGGGCGAGCGCCTGCCGGTCGACGGCCAAGTGGTCGAGGGCGTCAGCTACGTCGACGAGTCGATGATCACGGGCGAGCCCGTGCCCGTCGCGAAGCGCGCCCAGGCGGCGGTGGTCGGCGGCACGGTCAACCAGACCGGCGCGCTTACCGTTCGCGCGACCGCCGTCGGCTCGGCGACAGTGCTGGCGCAGATCGTTCGGATGGTGGAGCAGGCACAAGGATCCAAGCTGCCGATCCAGGCGATGGTCGATCGGATCACCCTGTGGTTCGTGCCGGCGGTCATGGCGCTCGCCGCCGCGACTTTCCTCGTCTGGTTGCTCTTAGGACCGGCGCCGTCGCTGACGTTCGGCTTGGTGAACGCGGTCGCGGTGCTGATCATCGCCTGCCCCTGCGCCATGGGTCTGGCGACACCCACCTCCATCATGGTCGGCACCGGCCGGGGCGCGGAGCTTGGCGTGCTGTTCCGCAAAGGCGAGGCGCTGCAGCTCCTCAAAGAGGCGAGGATCGTCGCCTTCGACAAGACCGGCACCCTGACGGAGGGCAAGCCGACGCTCACGGACCTGGAGTTCGCGCCCGGGTTCGACGGCGCCGACGTGCTCGCGAAAATCGCCGCTGTAGAGGAGAAGTCGGAGCACCCGATCGCTCGCGCCATCGTTGCGGCGGCCGAGGCACAGGGGTTGCCGTTTCCGGCTCTGACAGACTTCGAGTCAGTCACCGGGTTCGGCGTCCGCGCCACTGTCGGCGGCGTCCATGTGGAGATTGGCGCGGACAGGTACATGACGCGCCTCGGCCTGGACCCGAGCCACTTCGGGGAGACGGCCGAGCGCCTCGGGGACGAAGGCAAGACACCTCTCTATGCCGCAGTCGATGGACGGATTGCCGCCGTGCTCGCGGTCGCCGACCCGATCAAGGCCACGACCGCCGAAGCCATCGCGGCGCTGCATGGTCTCGGCCTGAAGGTGGCGATGATCACCGGCGACAACCGGCGAACGGCCGAGGCGGTCGCGCGCCGGCTCGGCATCGACGAAGTGGCGGCCGAAGTGCTGCCCGAAGGTAAGGTCGAGGCGGTTCGCCGGCTGAAGGGGGCGCACGGACGGCTCGCCTATGTCGGCGACGGAATCAACGACGCACCCGCACTCGCCGAGGCTGATGTGGGGCTGGCGGTCGGCACCGGCACGGACGTGGCGATCGAGGCTGCGGACGTCGTGCTGATGTCCGGGAGCCTGAAGGGCGTGCCCAACGCAGTGGCGCTCTCCCGGGCCACGATCGGCAACATCCGCCAAAATCTATTTTGGGCCTTTGCTTACAACGCCGCGCTCATACCGGTGGCGGCGGGCGTGCTCTACCCGGTGAGCGGGACGCTGCTCTCGCCGATGTTCGCAGCCGGCGCCATGGCGCTGTCAAGCGTGTTCGTGCTCGGGAACGCGCTGCGCCTCAAGCGCTTTCGCGCGCCGCTTGCCAGCGAGGCCAGCGGCGCCGACGCGCCCGCCGCAGCGCTGGTCAGAAGGCCCCAGCCGGCCCACGCCTGAGAGGAGAAGACGATGAACATCGGACAAGCCGCCGAAGCGTCGGGCGTCTCCGCCAAGATGATCCGCTACTACGAGCAGACCGCGCTCATCAGCCCGGCGGCGCGCACCGACGCGGGCTACCGCACCTATTCGGATGACGACGTCCATACCCTGCGCTTTATCCGCCGCGCGCGGGACCTCGGCTTTACGGTGGAAGGCATCGCCGAGTTGCTCTCCCTCTGGCGCGACCGTTCGCGCCAGAGCGCGGACGTCAAGGAAATGGCGCTCGGCCACGTCGCGGCCTTGAGGCGCAAGATCGCCGAATTGGAGGGCATGGCGGCGACGCTCCAGACCCTGGCGGAGTGCTGCTCGGGCGATAACCGGCCCGATTGCCCGATCTTGAAGGACCTCGCGACGGGCACCCCAGCGGTCGACGAGCTTGCGCCCCGCCGCTTCGGCGTGCCGGGTGAGTTCGAGGCGGTGCGCCCTGGGGCCAAGCGCCGGGCGCTTCGGCGGAGCGAGTCTGATGCGCATAGGTAAGCGGGGTGCAGCGCTGGGCCTGGCGGCCGCGCTCGGAACCGCCTCGCTAGGCGCATGGATCTTCACCGAGCGCGGGGATCAGGCCGCAGCGGCCGCGCCGACTGCGCCGCCTCGGGTGCCCGTGGCGGCCGTCGTCGTGCGTGAGGTAGCTCCTCGCGCGGAGTTCACGGGCTACCTCGAGGCGACTGAGGCTGTGGACCTGGCGCCGCGCGTCGGCGGTCAGATCATCAGTACAGCCGTCCCGGAAGGCGCGATGGTTCGCGCCGGTCAGGTCCTGTTCCAGCTGGATCGCGCGCCGTTCCTGGCACGCGTTGCCGCCGCCAATGCGGCGCTCGCAACCGCGAGAGCGAGCCTTGCCAAGGCGGAGCGCGACCTCGCTCGGGGGCTTGAGCTCGTGCCCAAGGGGTTCATACCGCGCCGGGCTGTCGATGATGCACGGACTGAGGTCGAGCAGCAGTCGGCGGCCGTACGCGCCGCTGAAGCTCAACTGCGGCAAGCCGAACTCGACCTGGGCTTCACACAGGTGATAGCGCCGATCTCCGGGCGCGTCGGGCGCATCGAGGCCACGCGCGGCAATCTCGTGTCGGGCGGCGATGCGGCCGGCGCGACCCGGCTCACCCGCATCGTGCGGGTCGATCCGCTGCATCTCTACTTCGACATGGACGAGGCGACCTACCTTCAGCTGGCGCCTGCAGGAACCGGACGCGCCGTGCAGGTCGCGCTGGCAGCGGAAAGCGGACGCCCGTTCGCGGGCCGCCTCGACTTCGTCGCGCCTGAAGCCGACCGAGGCACCGGGACCGTGCGGGTGCGCGCCGTCGTTCCGAATCCGACGGGAGAGCTCAAGCCCGGCTTGTTCGCGCGAGTGCGCATCGACACCGGTCCGTCCCAGCCAACCACACTCGTTGCGGACGAGGCGATCGGCGTCGATCAGGGCCGGCGGTTCGTGCTGGCTGTCGGCAGCGATGGTGTGGCGCAGTACCGCGCCGTGCAAGTGGGCGGGCTGGTGGACGGGCTGCGCGTTGTGGAAAGCGGCCTTGGCTCCGGGGACCGGATCATTCTCAAGGGGCTCGTCCGTCCAGGTATGGAGGTCGAGCCGCAGCCGACTCCCATGCAATCGGCCGCCGCGTCCACCTCTACTCCAGCCGTGCGATGAGCTTTCCACGCTTCTTCGTCGACCGGCCGATCTTTGCGATTGTGCTGTCGGTACTGATCGTGATTGGGGGCGCGCTCGCCTTCTTCCGCCTGCCGCTTAGCGAGTATCCCGCGGTCACGCCGCCGACCGTCCAGGTCACTGCCGCCTTTCCGGGCGCCAGCCCATCGGTTATCTCAGAGACCGTCGCAGCACCCCTCGAGCAGGCGCTGACTGGTGTGGAGGGCATGATCTACATGTCGTCCCAGTCCGCCACCGATGGGCGGATGACCCTGACCGCGACTTTCGGGCAAGGGGTAGACCCAGACGTCGCGCAGATACAGGTGCAGAACCGCGTCCAGCGTGCGCTGCCCAGGCTTCCTCAGGAGGTGCAAAGGCAGGGCGTCGTCACGCAGAAGACCACGCCCGACATCCTTATGGTCGTGCATCTCGTCTCGCCCGAGCGGCGCTACGACCCCCTCTACATTTCGAACTACAGCCTGCTTCAGGTTCGTGACGAGCTGGCACGCCTGCCCGGCGTCGGCGACGTCGTAGTCTGGGGCGCAGGCGAGTATGCGATGCGAATCTGGCTCGACCCGGCAAAGGTCGCGGCGCGCCAGCTGACCGCGAGCGAGGTGCTCGCCGCCCTCCGCGCGCAGAATATAGAGGCTGCCGCCGGCGCTGTCGGGCAATCGCCTGGAGCGAGCGCGGCTTTCCAGGTCGCAGTCGACGCGCAAGGACGCCTGACGACCGAAGACGAGTTTCGTCAGATTGTCGTCAAGAGCGGTGAAGACGGCCGGATGACGCGGCTCGGCGATGTCGCGCGCATCGAGCTCGGCGCGGACGCTTACTCGCTCCGCGCCCGACTCGACGGAGAGCCGGCCGTCGCGATGCAGATCCTGCAGGCACCGGGCGCCAACGCTCTCGACGTGTCGTCTGCGGTCAGGAGTACGATGGATCGGCTTGAGGCCGGTTTCCCCGAAGGGCTCGAGTACCGCATCGCCTACGACCCGACGATCTTCGTGAGCGCCTCGCTGGAGGCCGTATCGCACACGTTGGTTGAAGCTGTGCTGCTGGTGGTGCTCGTCGTCGTCTTGTTCCTGCAGACTTGGCGCGCCTCCATCATCCCGCTCGTCGCGGTGCCTGTGTCGCTAATCGGCACCTTTGCGGTGCTTCATCTTCTCGGCGTCTCGCTCAACACCCTATCGCTTTTCGGCCTGGTGCTCTCGATCGGCATCGTCGTCGACGACGCGATCGTCGTGGTCGAAAACGTCGAACGGCACATCGAGCTCGGCGAGGAGCCACGCGAGGCCGCGCGCCGGGCGATGGACGAGGTCACTGGCCCCATCGTTGCGATCACCTCGGTGCTCGCCGCCGTCTTCGTGCCGACGGCGTTCCTTTCGGGGCTCCAGGGCGAGTTCTACCGCCAGTTCGCGCTCACTATCGCCATCTCGACGGTGCTGTCTGCAGTCAACTCGTTGACCCTGTCGCCGGCGCTCGCGGGCATGCTCTTGAAGCCCCACGGATCTCGTCCGGACCTCCTTCAGCGCGGCGTCGACCGGCTCTTCGGGTTCCTATTCCGCGCCTTCAACCGCGGATTCGCACGCGCCGCGGAGGGGTATGGCCGGCTCGTCGGACGTCTGGTCCGCGTCGGCGCTCTGGTGATGATCTTCTACGCTGGCTTTCTCGCCTTCACCGCCTTCGGTTTCAGCCAGACGCCGACCGGCTTCGTGCCGGCCCAAGACAAATACTACCTCGTCGGGATCGCACAGCTGCCCGCTGGCGCGTCCCTCGATCGCACGGACGCCGTCGTGCAGCGCATGTCGGAGGTGATGCTCGCGGAGCCGGGCGTGTCGAACGTGGTCGCCTTTCCCGGTGTGTCGGTGAACGGCTTCGCGAACTTGCCCAACGCCGCCGTGGTGTTTGCCATCCTCGATCCGTTTGAGGAGCGAACCTCGCCCGAGCTTCGCGCCGACGCCATCGCTGGCCGCCTTATGGGCAAGCTTTCGCAGATACCGGACGGCTTCCTCGGCGTGTTCCCGCCGCCACCGGTGCCGGGCCTTGGCAACACGGGTGGGTTCAGGCTGCAGATTCAGGACCGCGAGGGCGCCGGCCCTGCGGCGTTGGCTGCCGCGACCGCGGCCGTTTTGGGCGAAGCCGCCAAGCGGCCGGAACTCGTCGGCCTCCTGGGCAGCTTCGAGGCGAATGGGCCGCGGCTCGATCTGAAGCTCGACCGTGACCGAGCGAACGCGCAGGGTGTGCCGATAGCGGCCGTGTTCGAGACGCTGCAGGCGAACCTCGGCTCGATCTATGCCAACGACTTCAACCGGTTCGGCCGCACCTACAAGGTGATCCTCCAAGCCGACGCGCGCTTCCGCCAGGACGCGAGCGCGGTCGGGGCGCTGCAGGTGAAGAACGCCGCGGGCGACATGGTGCCCTTGAGTGCGCTCGTCCGCGTCGAGCAGGGCGCCGGACCCGACCGCGTCACGCGGTACAACGGCTACCCGTCTGCCGACGTCGCCGGCAACGCCGCTCCCGGCGTCAGCTCGGGCCAGGCGACACGGGCGATGGAGCAGGTGCTGGCCACCGCTCTCCCGCCGGGCTTCACCTACGAGTGGACTGAACTCGCCTATCAGGAGAAGCAGGCCGGCAATACGGCGCTGCTCATCTTCCCCCTCTCGGTGCTGCTCGCCTTCCTGTTTCTGGCCGCCCAGTACAACAGCTGGTCGCTGCCGCTCGCGGTGCTGCTGATCGCGCCGCTGGCTGTACTCGGCGCGCTTGTCGGCGTTTGGCTCTCGGGCGGTGACAACAACATCTTCACCCAGATCGGCTTCATCGTGCTGGTCGGGCTGGCCGCGAAGAACGCGATCCTCATCGTCGAGTTCGCACGCGACAGGGAAGCGGGAGGCGCGCCGACCCTGCCTGCGGTGATCGAGGCCGCCCGCCTGCGCCTCCGGCCCATCCTGATGACCTCTGTCGCGTTCATCGCGGGCGTGGTGCCGCTCGTGCTCGCGACCGGCGCCGGAGCGGAGATGCGCCGCGCCATGGGAGCGGCGGTGTTCACCGGCATGCTCGGCGTAACTGTGTTCGGACTTCTTCTGACGCCGGTCTGCTACGTGCTCGTCCGGCGCTTGGGCCAGCGGCGGCGGGAGCCTCCCGCTGTTCTGCAGCCTGCCGAGTAGGAGGAACAGGATGGTCCACGACTTCGAGCGTCACGTCCACAGCCACGACTTCTTACCCGCCGATCATGACCGGAACAGCCGCGGCGTCTGGCTGGTGGTGGTGCTGACCGGCGTCACCATGCTCGCCGAGATCGTTGCGGGCACCCTGTTCGGCTCGATGGCGCTGCTCGCGGACGGCATATACACCTCGTGGCCTGAAGCGCTCGCGGTCGCGGTACTCGGCCTCTCCGTCGATCTGGCCAGCGCGTGGCCGGTCCAGTAGCCGAGCACAACCTGATCGCGAAAGCGCATTACGGCCGCTATATCAGGTGGTGCGGGCGGTCGGGCTCGAACCGAAACGTATTGCTACGGCGGACTCTGGATCCGCTGCGCTTACGCAGGTTCCCCGCATCGTTGTCTTATGACTATGGCTGCAAGCATCTTCGCCGATCAAATCACCTGTAAGTGGACGCCTCGCGGGCACCTACAGATTGAAGGTTAGGCTCAGGTAGGGTGTTAAGGCTCAGGTGAGCCCGCCCACCGCGACCTGCATCAATCATGATGATGCGGATGACATCCCCGAGCGCCTCGACCCCACGGAATGCCGCCGGGCCGGACCCGACGTCGACCGCTTGGAATCCAAGATCTCCGGCGAGCTTGGCGACCGCCGCCTTCGCATCGCCATCCCCACCGGCGACAAAGGTCTGAGCGCTCGACTCCCGAAGCGCCTCGGGAGTGGTGTCGAAGCTCTCCATCGCAATCGTATTGAACGCCTTCACGACCCGCGCCGCCGGCGCGTTGTCCTGCAGCCGCTCCGCGATTGCCTTCTCGAACCAGACTCCGGCACGAGCCTCGTTGGCGTAGTCGCGGTTGTTGATCTCGATGACGACCTTGCCGTCGAGCAGCGCAGGATTGGCAAGCACAGCGGCCGGATCGGGCTCGCGCATCGTCCAGACGAGCACCTCACCAAACGCGGCCGCTTCATCGTTGCTGCCCGCCTGTGCGCCGCCGCTGACGCGCTCGACCGCCGCCTGCGACTGCTCGGGCCGGCGCGCGCCGAACATGACGTCGTGACCGACTGCGGCCAAGCGAACCCCCAGCGCACGACCCATGTTGCCCGAACCGATAATCCCGATCTTCATCTGAGTGCTCCTTCTGTCAGGCGGCACGAGCGCCGCCCGACCAGCGGCCGAGCCGCTCGCCGCCGTCGACGTCGAGCACCGCGTTCGTGACCGCAGGGTTGGTGATGAGCGCCAGAATGGCCGTGGCGACGTCTTCAGGGGTGCCAGCATGGGCGGCGAGTTGACGGTCGGGTCGCATCCCGATCCCGCCCGGCGAGACGACGTTGACGCGAATGGGCGCGAGTTCGACCGCGGCGGCGCGCGCAAGCGCCTCAATGCCGCCGTGAAGCGTCGTCCAGACGCCGAAGCCGTGGGTGGGGCGTCGCCCGCTTGATCCCGACACCAGCACAATGGAGCCGCCCGGCGCAACGAAGCGCTGCGCGAGGTGCAACGCGTTGTATGAGGCCCATAACCTCGCGTGCGCGCTCTTGAAGCCGGCCAGATCGGTGCCTGGAATGGAAGACGCCCGGCTACCGCCCGTCGACAACGCGACGACGACATGGTCTACCCGCCCGGCGAGTGCGTAGATACGCGCCGCCTCCGCCTCTATTGCGAAGTCGCCGACCAGCGCACGGGCACGGGAGCCGAGCCCGACGGCGGCACCGGCGAGCTTCGCCTCGTCGCGCCCGACGATGATCGTGTCGCCGCCCGCCGCTGCGACGAGTCTCGCGACCGCGGAGCCCATCGCACCCGAGCCGCCGAGGATCAGCACCTTCTGAGTCGTGAGGTTTGTCATTGCCTATCTCCCTCAAACGAGGTGGAGGCCGCCGTCGACTGTCAGCACGGCGCCGGTGACGTAGGGGTTCGCAATCAAAGACACAGCGGCCTTCGCGAGATCCTCCGGAAGTCCGGCGCGGCGCGCAGGGAGCGTGCGCTCCATCCAATCCGCGAGATTGGCGCGCTCTACATCATTCCAGACATTGGTTAGCACCACACCTGGCGCGATCACGTTGACGCGTACGGGTGCCAGCTCGACCGCGAGCGAGCGTCCCGTCTGGATGACGGCGGCCTGCACGCCGTTCATCACTGACAGGCCCGCGTCCTTGCCGGTGGGCTTCAGCCCCGCGATGCTGGCGAAGAGCGTCGCCGAGCCGCCCGCGGGCATCTTCGGGACGGCCGCGCGCAGCACGTTCACTTGCCCCCAGAATTTATCGAAGCTCGCGCGCATCGTGGCATCGTCGAGCTCAAGGAAGGCGCCGCGCTTCTTGTTCTCGTCGGCGACCGCCGGGATCACGACATGATCGATCCGCTCGAACGGCGAGAGTGCTAAGCGTACGGCCTCCACGTCGCGGTAGTCGAACGCGACCACGTCCGCCTCAGCTGGGTGGTCGAGTTCGGCCTGCACCTTGGCGAGCGCGTCGGCAGAGCGGCTAGAGAGGATCACGCGGGCGCCAAGGCGATTGGCGAGCGCCGACGTGGCAGCGCCGATGCCCGAGGAGGCGCCGACCACGAGCACGGTCTGGCCGGCGAGCGAGAAGGGATGGTCGTTCATGGCGAGCCCCCCTCACTTGACCGGCGCGAGCGCGGGCTTGGCGAACTCGGCGAAGAGCCCGTCGACGCTGATGGCGACGATGTCGCGCAGGCCGGCCGGGTTTTCGTAGGGAAAGCGTGCGATGATCGCCCTGTTCGCAGCCGCCTTTGCGGCCGGCGTGTCGCCCGCTCGCACATACTCGGCGAGAGCCAGACGGCGGGTCGTCACGATGTAGTCGCGCTGGTCTGCGAGCAGGCGCTCCTTCGGTCCCGACGCGCCGTGGCCGGGGTGCACGACGCGGGCGTTCGGGAATAGAATGTCGAGCCGGTCGAGGGCCGTCAGCCACTCGCTCGTCGACGATTCGCCGAAGAGCGCGTGCAGGCGATTGAGTACGAGGTCCCCCACGTAGAGGTCGCCGGTCGATGGCACGTAATACGCTGTGCCGGAGTTCGCTTCCGCTTTGCCCATCTCGCGGGCGACGATCTGCAGCCCGTCGATCTCCAGGGTCGTGTCGCCACCAAAGGTGCGATCAGGCAGCGTGAACACCGTCGGGGCGTTCGCCGGGTCGAACTCCTGGACAAGCTTGTTGAAGCCGTACGGGTCGGTGCGGATCGTCTCGGACGTCGTCTCCGACGACCAGATCACCGCGTTCGGGAACGCCTCTTTGAAGACACCCAGACCCACGTAGTGATCGGGGTGGCCGTGGGTAACAAGGATCGCGCGCACCGGCTTGCCGGTGGCCCTGGCGGCGGCGAGCGCCTCACGGGCGTGTGCCAGGTCGCGCTGCACGTCGATGACCACGAGCCCGCCGCCAGGTGTCTCGATCCAGTGCGTGTTGACGGTGCCCGGACCCGGGTAGGTGTACAGGCCGGTCCGATCGCCCGACTGTGCGAGCGCGGGGCCCACAGGGGCGATGGTGCTCACCAGCAGCGCCGCTACGGCGGAGAGGAGAAGATTGCGGCGGTACATGGCGGGCCTCCTTTGTTGACGGTTGGAAGGTGAAATTCTCGGGCGGCTTCATCCAAGTTGGTCCTCATGAAGGATGAATTCAGCGAAATTGAGCTTCGGCGCCTGGATCTTAACCTGCTCCTGGTGTTCTCGGCGCTGATGCGCGAGCGGAGTGTCAGCCGTGCCTCAGGTCGTCTATTCATTGGACCATCCGCAGTCAGCGTGGCGCTCACACGTTTGCGCGACACGCTCGGCGACCCGCTCTTCGTGCGCGCGGGCACGGGAATGGAACCGACGCCGCGATCCCCCGCGCTTTGGTCCGAACTGGAGCTGGCGCTTAGCTCGATCGAGATCGCGGTGCGGGGTCATCGCACCTTCGATCCCGCGACGGCGCAGGCGATCATCCGGTTCGCGGCACCCGACGAACTGGAGTTCGTGCTCGTGCCGCGGTTTCGCGAGCGGCTCGAGACCGAGGCGCCCAGCATCCGCCTCGTCGTACTTCCATCCGACTTCCGAACGCTTCTCGGCCGCCTCGACTCCGGTGACGCCGACCTTGCGCTTTCGGCGACCCCGACCAGCGGCGTGGAGCGACGGCACCGTATCCGGCTGCTTCATCGTGATGGCTTCTCGGTGCTCTACGATGCCCAGCCCGATTCCGCCGTCCGGGACCGAGCAGTTCCAGCGTTCGCCCTGCGTGGAAAGCTCGACACCGACGCGCCGCGCCTCGCTGTGCCGCGCGGCCTTCGTGACGAGCTCAAGCACGATCAAAGCAAGGTCATGGGCCAGCGACGATAGGACGAGCGCCGCAGGAGCCTTAACATAGAGCGCGATCCCGAACCCCGACAGGTAGCCAGTGTCCATGCGCGACTCGATGCGCGCAAGGTGCCGGCCGACGTCAACGAGATCGTCGTTGCATGAACGCTCGTGAAGCTGCCGATAAAGAAGCGAAAGGCTGCCCACCGCGTCGATCGCCTCGTCCAGGATTTCGCCGGAGCTGAGAACGTGCATCTGGCGGCGACGCCGGGACAAAACGGCGATGATGAGCGCAAAATCTTTGGCCACCCGGTGGCGAAACTCGGAGACGGCCGTCCTTTCATCGAGCATGGGCCGAGATCCTTGAAGGCTAGGTGCTCTCCTGCTCTACGCGCCGGCCGTCTTTTCATCTCGCAATCGGTTGCGCTGATCCGAGGCAGATTGCTGCAATCGGCTCAGCTGCGCCGCTCCCGCCGGTACTGGCTCGGGCTGACGCCGAGCGCCTTGCGGAACGCCGCCGCGAGCTGGCTCGGGTCGTCGTAACCGACCGCCGCCGCCACTTCCGTGATCGGCAGCTCCGTTTCCTCCAGTAGCTCCCGGGCGCGCTCGATCCGGCGCTGATGGCGCCAGCGGTGCGGCGGCAGACCAGTGGACTGTTTGAACGCGCGGCAGAGGTGGAAAGTAGACAGGCCGAGCAGGCGCGATAGGTCATCGAGGCTGACGTCCTCGGCGAGTCGATCAGCCATATACTCGGCCGCTCGCTTGACCTGCCAAGGGGCCAGGCCGCCACGCGCCACCACTACGTCTGTCCGATCGCGCGAACGAAGCAGCACAGCTGCGATCTGCAGCAACAGGCCGTCCGTAGATAGCGCACAGTGGGGTTCGCTTCCGACGGCCTCAGCCCAGAGCATTTCGAGCAAGCGAATTAAGTTCGGCTCGCGGAGAAGACCGGCGTGTAGCCGGCCAAAGGACCCGTCTGATGGCAGGTCGTTTGAATTGGCGAGGGCGATCAACGATTGGTACGGAACGGCGAGTATTCGGACGAGATGAGGATCGGCGATCTCGAGAAAGGAACCTGCCCCAGGGGACGTCAGGACCACATCGCCGCGCCGCATGGTTTGCTTGAACCGACCCGCGCCGAGATCACAACTTAACCGGGCGTCTCCCCGCGCGAGCCAGGCGAACGACAGGTCAGGTGTCGCAGCGTCCGACCAGTCGCCTGCGGACTGCGCCGACTCAAGCAAGGCGCCGCGGGCAAACTCGACCGTCTGGACGATTGATTGTCCATAGGTATGGCGATAAAACTCGGCATAACTACGGTAGCCCAGCTCATTGAGGCGGATGCTCACGACAGGCGCTCTCGCCGGTACTTGCTGGGGCTCACACCCAGCGCCTTACGGAACGCCGCGGCGAGTTGGCTGGGGTCGTCGTAGCCGACCGCCGCCGCCATCTCTGTGATCGGCAGGTTCGTATCTTCTTGGAGCTCGCGCGCGCGCTCGATGCGGCGCTGATGCCGCCACCGATGCGGCGGCAGGCCGGTCGACTTCTTAACCGTGCGGCAGAGGTGGAAGGTACTTAACCCCGTGAGCGTGGCCAGATCGGAGAGCGTGACGTCCTCCGCAAGACGTTCATCGAGATACCGCATGACGTGACGGACCTGCCGCGGTGCCAAGCCGCCGCGCGCGCGGCCTCCATCGATCCGCTCTCCCGATATGGACAGCAGGGCGAGTATAATGGTCTCAATAGCGCTATCTCCGAATAATGCCTCCTCGGGCGAGCCGTTGGCCGCCTCGTCCCACAATCGCGTCGTCGATGCGCGGATCAGCGGATCCTCGAACAGCTGGACATGCAACTTGCCGAAGCTGCCAATCCATTGATGTCTCATGATCGCGGATCCTCAACGTGCTCAAAGAGCGTCAAACGACCGGCGCTGCAGCCCCTTCGGCCACCGTCGCCGATTATCTTCACAACCGCGTCCTTCCACCCTCGGTGCATCGCCCGGTCTCTCAGCCCAGTCAGCTCCCTTTGCGTCAACGCATCGCATGTCGCGCTTGCACTGTAGCGCAACTATTCCTGAATGACTTCCAAGGATGGGCCGCAGCGGCTGTTTCGGAGCAATCCGTCTCGAACGACAGCAATCGGTTACCAGAATCACGCTCGGCAAGAGCGTAGACCCGAGCGGTCAGACGGCCGGAACGTCCGACGACTCGCCTCGTCGTGCCGAGAAGGTCTGATCATGCCTACCTTCCGCGCCATTCGCCACGATTGCGACGGCGGCGCGCGCATGCTTGCGATGGCCGCGGATGATCTCACCGAGGAGGGCGTCGTGGTCGCTGTCGAATTCAGCGCCATCGGTCGCGGTGACGCGCTTCTAACCTCGGGTTTACTTCAGCAGGACGTACCCAGGGTTATTCTCGGGATGGACCTGGCCGGCACTGTGCTCGCCTCCCCGGACGCGCGCTGGGGACCGGGCGATGCGGTGCTGGCCACCGATCACCGGCTGGGCCGCACGCATCACGGTGGTTGGGCCGAGCGCGCCCGGGTGCCGGGCGCCTGGCTGCTCGCGCAGCCTCGGGGGATAAGCCCCAGGTCCGCGATGGCCATCGGCACCGCGGCACTGGCGGCCATGCAGGCGGTGATCGCGCTCAAGGATCACGGCGTTGCGCCCGAGGCCGGCCCCGTGATCGTCACGGGCGCCGCCGGCGGCGTCGGCTCGCTCGCCATCGTCGCGCTGAAGGATGCAGGCTTCGCGGTCACCGCCGCCACCGGACGTCCACACCTTGAAGGCTACCTGCGCGCACTCGGAGCGACGGACGTTATCTCCCGCCAGACGCTCCAGCCACCCGCCGTGCTCAGCTCCGAGCAATGGGCGGGCGCCGTGGACAGCCCGGGAGGAGACGTGCTCGCGGCCCTGATCGCCACGACCAGCCGCTCGGGCGTAGTGGCGGTCATCGGCGACGTTAGCGGTGCAACAATGGCCGGCAATGTCGTCATCCTGACCGACCGCCGTCTCACGCTGGTCGGCATCGATGCCGTGGGGCCCGGACGATCACGCCGGCTTGACGCCTGGGAGCGATGGGCGAGCCTGCTCACCAGAAGCCCGGCACCGGCTCTCGAGCTGCTCGTCACGATCGTGGCGCTGGAGCATGCGATCAAAGCCTCGCGTGCGCTGCGGGCGGGGCGAGCTCCGCGGTCGCGTGGTCATCGACCTGAGACGCAGTGCGCAAGGCCCTGACGGCACGCGCCATTAGCGGAGCTGATTCCGCAGCAATCCCTCTCGGGTAACCGCAACCCGTGCCGCGCGGCCGACCGGCGCCTGACGCCAGGTCGCCATCACGGAGCGGACTGGTGAGTATCGGCGACGGCTGGCGGCTTATGCCGTCGCCGCGGTAGGCGAGGACGGTCCTGACATCTTCGAGATTTCGCAATGGCAGGACGGCCTGAGCTTCTTCGCCTACGAACGCTGGCCGACGAGGATGCACTTCGACGATCACATCGAACGGCGGATGAAGCCTTTCCTGGTGGAGACCGACCATAACGGCAAGACCGATGGATCCGCCCACCCTCTGCACGCTCCTCCCATCGCCGCTCGCGGCGGGCGGAGCAGGAGAGCGGCGATGATCCGGGACTTCTCCCACGTCACGATCAGCTGCTCGGACCTGGGGCGCTCGGTGCCATTCTACGAGAAGATCGGGCTTCAGGTGGTCCGCCGCATCGGTGTGCTGGACAGCCACGGCGTCGCGGCCGCCTTCGGTCTGCCGCGGGGCCATCTTACGGTCGTCCATCTCGCGCCGCCGGGCACGGACGGGCCGGTGCTCATCGACCTCGTCCAGTAGCTGGACCCGCCTCCCGAAGGAGCGGCCTACGCGTCGCTCAACAGCCTTGGACTTAACCGGCTCGCCTTCCGCGTCGACGACGCGGTGTTCGGAGCTTTGCCTTTCGCCCTCCCGACGGCACCTTCCTCCAGCTGATCGAGGGCCTGGACGAGATGAAGTGCCGCCTACGCTCTACCGCTACTTCTGCGACAAGTTCGCACTCCTCGAGGCGCTCGCCCGACGATTGATGGAGCGGCAGAACGACGCCCTTTACGACTGGATCGGGAGGCATCCGCCAGAGGACCCCGAAGCGCTCGGCACCCACCTGCTCGAGCTGCTCCAGGCCACCGCCGCGGTTACTTGGTGGTGCGGGCGGTCACGCTCGAACCGATACTCCTTGCGAAACTGCCGAAAGAGATGCTGCCCGGGGTCGGACTCGAACCTGCATTTCTCCCGCAACCAGAATTCGGACCAGCTCCCGATCGAAAGTAAGCATCAAGCTTATGGTGCGGGTGGCCGGGATGCGTGTTTTGCACGGTTTCGTCGGTAGACAAGTTTGGCTGCGGCAACAGGCTTGCAGAGGTCTTTCAAATCAAGCGTTGAGAAGCAGCATGCCCTGGGGCGATGAGCGCTCCCCAGCAGCGACGCCTGGACGGAAGGCGAGGTCGAGGCGGGCAAGTTGATCCGCCGGTAGAGTCAGGTCCACCGCGCCCGCATTCTCGTCAAGACGCTGGACCCGGCGCGTCCCTGGAATCGGCACGACGCCGTCGCCCCGGCTCAGCAGCCACGCGAGCGCCACCTGCGCTGGTGTCGCTCCAACCTTGTCAGCGACAGCGCGCACGACCTCGACCAGCGGCAGGTTTGCGGCATAGGCGTCGGAATGGAAGCGGGGAATGCAGCGGCGGAAGTCGTTCGGATCGAGTGCTTCCGGCGCACCGAGTGCGCCAGTCAGCATGCCACGCCCTAGCGGCGAATAGGCTACGAAGGCGATGCCGAGTTCGCGGCAGGCAGGCAGAACCGCATCCTCGGGCTCGCGCGACCACAGCGAGTATTCGCTCTGGACGGCCGCGATCGGATGAACAGATGCCGCGCGCCGGAGGGTCGCGCCGGACACCTCGGACAGACCGATGGCGCGGATCTTCCCGGCCCGCACGAGGTCGGCCATCGCACCGACCGTATCCTCGATCGGCACCTCGCGATCGACCCGGTGAACATAATAGAGGTCGATCGTGTCGACCCCCAGGCGCTTGAGCGATCCTTCCACGCTCGCCCGCATGTACTCGGGGCGATTGTCGACGCCCCGGACCGCTGGGTCGCCGGCCCGCACGATGCCGAACTTCGTCGCAATCGTGAGCCGATCGCGACGGCCCTTGACGAAGCGGCCCAGCAGTTCCTCATTGATATAAGGTCCGTACATGTCAGCCGTGTCGAGAAAGTCGATGCCCAGTTCGAGCGCCCGGTCGAGGACGCGCAGGTTCTGCGCGTCGTCGGAGGGGCCGTAGAATTCGCTCATGCCCATGCACCCGAGGCCGAGCGCGGAGACGGTCAGGCCGGAGCGGCCGAGTGCGCGACGCTTCATTGTTGGTCTCCTATTTCGAGGTCGAGTTCGACGACGCGGAAGCTGGTCGGCACATCCTGCTCGCGCCCGGCAATCAGGCGGTGGCGGATGCGCGCCTCGGTGACCCAGGCGCGACCATCCGGCGCGAGGGTCAGGTTGACCGGCGACTCCAGCCCCGACAGCAGGGTTTCAAGGGTTCGCATCCCGGGCGCGAGCGGATCGGCGATCCGCAGCACCTTGCCGTCCCCGCTGGTGACGGCGCCCTCGAGGACGATCAGCGCACCGCCGGGCGCAAAGGCCATACCGTCAGGGTTCTCCAGCGGGCGCGGCAAGGGAAGCGCGCGCAGGCTGGGTCGCGCTGTCTCGGGCCCTTCGAGCACGTAAAGGTTGCCGGCGCCGTAGTTGCCGATAACCAGCGTACCGTCGGCGGCCCGCGCGATTCCGCCTGCCCCGATGCCGTCAACATGCGACAGGCGCTGATCTTCCACCACCACGTCAAAGGTTTGCGCGCCGGGCCGGACGCGCAGGACCCGGCCAAGCCGACTGTCGGTGATGTAGAGCGTCCCGTCGGGCGCCAACGCGAGGTCGTTGCCGAAGCCGCCCTCCGGCAAGGTGAGCGTTTGCCGCACAGCACCCGTCCGGACATCGAGAGCGAAGATCCGGTGCGGACGCGCGTCGGCCCCGGGCAGGAAATCGGGTGAGGCACCCCAGAGCAGGCCACGTGTTTCGTCGAGCCGCAGGCTAGTGCCAGCATAAATCTCGGCTGATCCAGGAAACAGCACGTCCCAGTCCTGACCGGCCCGCTTTCGCAGTACGCGCCCGCTGGTCACCTGCCCAATGTAGAACGTCCCGTCCCGCCCACGGGCGATCCCGTTCGGATAGCGCGTACCTTCCGGCAGGTACTGCTCACCTGCGAGACGGTCGCGCGGCGAACCGCCGGTGCCCGCCATTACGAGCGGCAGGGCTGCGTCAGCTCCGGGAGGGACTTTCACGATCGTACCTTCGACGGCGCTTCCGACGAAGGGCGCGCCATCGCGAGACGCGGTGATGCTTTTCGGGGAAAAGCCATCGGGCAACCGCTGCGCGCTCGCGCTGGGGGCTACGATCAGGGTTAAGCTGAGCGTTAGCAGGCCTGCGCCATCACGCGCCGCGACATTGCGGTGTCTCATGGCTTCAAGGGCGCGCCGGTCGCCGCCGCACGGCCGTTCGCCGAGACCGCGCCCCCCGTCCAAGCACGGTGCCCCGGGATCGCGTACCCGCCGTCCACGAGGATGTTCTGGCCGGTAATGAAGTGCGCACCGTCCGAGCACAGCCAGGCCACCACCTCCGCTACATCTTCCGGAGTTCCGAGCCGCCGCGCTGGCGTGTGCTCGATGAAACGGCGCATGGCTGCGTCGTCGCCGAACCGGCGGAGCATCGGCGTGTCGATGATGCCGGGGTTTACATTGTTAACCCTCAGACCCTGGTCCGCAACTTCCTGGGCAAGCGCCCGGATCATGCCGTCGAGCGCCGCCTTCGATGCCGAATAGATTGACGAGCCGGGGAAGGCACCATGAGCCAGCCAAGATGAGGTGTTGACGATCGCGCCGCCGTTTCCGAGCCGCAGCATCTCTTCGATCTCGTATTTTGCGCAGAGCCACACGCCCCGAAGATTCACGGCCATGGTGGCGTCAAAGTCGGCTGCGCTCAGCTCGGTGATCGGCGCGAAGGCGCCCTCAGTGCCAGCGTTGTTGAATGCGGCATCTAGCCGGCCGAAGCGGGCGACGGCTTGAGCCACGAGCGATTGGACATGCGCTTCGTCCGATACATCGGCGGTCACGGCCAGCGCCTCACCTCCGTCAGCGGAGATCTGAGCCGCCACGCGCTCCAATTCTGGTGATCGCCGCCCTGCCAATACCACGGAGGCCCCCCGGGCAGCGAATAGCCGGGCCGCGGCCTCGCCCATACCGCTACCGGCACCGGTCACCAGGACAGTTTTGCCATGAAACTCTTGAGATTGCTGGTGTTGCATGGGCTCTCGATTCGCCTTTTCCTGCTGCGACACGGCAAATGGCCCCTTGCTTCGCAGCGGATAAGCCACTCTATGTTCTACGGACTACTGAGCAGGGTTCATCAATGCGCCGCGACCTCGCCGACCTCTCCGCCTTCGTGGCGGTAGCGCGTCTCGGCAGCTTTCGACGGGCCGCGGCCGAACTCGGGGTCACCGCATCGGCCCTCAGCCACGCCCTTCGCGCCTTGGAGGAGCGGCTTGGCGTGCGGCTGCTCAACCGCACGACCCGCAGCGTCAGCCTCACTGAAGCAGGCGAGCAACTCTACGCACGACTTCTACCCGCATTTGAGGACGTCGCGACCGCCGTCGATGGCGTAAACAGCTTTCGCGATCGTCCGGCAGGCTCGGTCCGGATCAACGTGCCGCGGCTTGCGGCAGCGACCGTCATTGCGCCCATGCTCGCGCGCTTCACCGCGGAATTTCCCGAAGTGCGCCTAGAAGTGACGGTGGATGACGGCGTCGTTAACATCGTCGATGGACGCTACGACGCGGGCATTCGGTTCGGCGAAGCGGTAGAGCGCGATATGATTGCGGTGCGCGTGAGCCCGGATCAGCGCTTCGCTGTCGTCGGATCACCGGCCTATTTCGAAGATCGTCCCAAGCCCATCTCGCCGCAAGATCTCAGGCACCACCCGTGCATCGGTTTTCGTTTACCCACTAGCGGCGTTCTCTACCGATGGGAGTTGGAGAAGGACGGTATAGCTATCGAGGTCGCGCCGGCCGGAGCCCCAATCCTGAACGACCCAGAGTTGTCGATCCAAGCAGCGCTCGACGGGGTAGGGTTGGCTTTTACAGGGGCGGGTATTCTGGCGCCGTACATTGAGGACGGACGGCTTGTTCAGGTGCTCAAGGACTGGTGTCCGCCCTTTCCGGGGTTCTTCCTGTACTATCCGAGCCGACGACACACCCCCGCCGCTCTTCGCGCGCTCATCACCGTCCTTCAGGGTGCTTGATCTAGCCTCAAAGTCTGGTGCTGGTGGCCGCGGTCGAACCGGCACTCCTTTCGGAACTGGATTTTGAATCCAGCGCGTCTACAACAATAGCCCGCAAAGTCTTCGGAGCGTGACGCGTTGTCGGCCGGGCGCTCGGGCATGCACCAATCGGTCACCCTCACGGCGGAACGACATTAGCTCGTCTGCGAAGGCTTACAGCAGCGGGCCTTCTTCCGATCTGCACCGGGCAAGGTTAGGGCGACGGAACGGAAACGGCACCCCGCACCAGACAATCATACCGAATATGTTCGCCCTTTGCACTACTATCAAACCGCCACTTAGCGCCACCAACCGACCTGCGCCGCGCTATGGCACCACTGAACTTAGGTGGAGCAAAGGCTGGGCGGGGAGCTGGCCTTCGGCTCGGAAGCTGATTGGTTAAAAAGAGGTGTTGCAGGGCGTCGTCTTCTGCGGTCATCTGAACTGTGCCTGTCCCTCGACCGTCGCTCCTTCCTGCTTGGCAATGAGGCCGGCGACGAAGCGAATCACCTCCTGCCTCGGCTGCCCGCCCACTCCATGCCAGAACGGCCAGAGCCGCTCGATTTCGACCGAAACCTGCTCCGCGTCGGCCTTCGAAAGACTGCCATCGCCGATCCTTGCGCGCACGGACGTGAGGAGATCGCTCAGATAAGCCCGCTGGGCGGCAACGCGCTCGCGCAGCGGGCCGGGTCGACCGTGGCCCATGTAAACCGTGGTCATGCCAGAGTAGCCGGCGCTGATCGTGTCGAGCTGGCGCAGCCATGCGCTGGTGCTTTCGAACGGCACCGGAACATATCCATCGTTCACTAAGTCGCCGACGAACAAGGCATTGGCTTCGGGGATGTGGAGCAAGGTCGTGACTTCTGCCTCGCTGCCCCGAAGCTCGGCGATACTTAGCATCACGCCGCCGATATCAAGCTCCTGCCCGTCGCGGAGCACGGCGTTTGGAAGCGAGTCCGCGATTTGTTGCTGCGTGACGAATATCTCGCCATGGCGCTGTCGGCGCGCTGCGTTGTAACCTTTACTGTCCTCGCGCATCGAGCGGATCGTGTCGGCCGACGCATAGACCGTCGCGCTGGGGAAAGCCTCGCGAAAGAGCGGGAGCCCGCCATAGTGGTCGGTGTGCGGATGGGTGACAAAGATCGCCAGGACTGGCTTTCCGACCGCCCGGATGTGCCCGATCGCGCGCATCGCCTCGGGAACGATCCGTTGTGTGTCGATGACGATGATACCGGACGGCGTCTCGATCCAGTGCGTGTTGACCGAGTCGACGAGTGCGGGCTGCGAGGCATAGGTGCCGATGCTGATCCGGGCCACAGACGGCTGTGTTGTGGCAGGAGCCGACGTGCTCGGCTGGGCAGCAGCGGGAAGTCCGAGGATCAGAGCGAGCAAAAGCATGCGGTTTCGTAAGTTCATCAGCTGGACCCCTCAGGTTCGGGCGTTTGCGTGAGGAAAGGACTGAGCGCCGCGACCGCGCCGTCAACTGCGTGCGCGATCACATCGCGGTCGGGGCTGGCCCGAGCGAGCACAGCAAGCCCGCGAACGATCGCAGCGAGCAGCGCCGCAAGCTGGTCGGGATCGGCTTCGACGGACAGCTTGCCGGCGGACTTCCACGCGCTGAACACTCCAGCAACCGCCTCCACCCCCCCGGCGGTCTCGGCCCGCATCCGCTGTCCTACCGCATCGTCACGCAGACCAAGCTCGCTCGAGCACCCGGCGATCAGACACCCGGCGGGCGTGCAGGGATCGTTGAGCATCCTCAGATGCCCATCGAGGTAGGCGCGAACGGCTGCTTGGGGATCGTCGCTGTCGAGCAGCATGCGCAGCGGCCCACCGACCTGCGCGCGGTAGCGGTCGAGTGCGGCGGTGAACATCGCCTCCTTGTCGCCGAATGCGTTGTACAAGCTCTGTCGCCTCAGACCGGTCGCTCGCTCCAGCCGATCGAGCGAGGTCGCCTCGAACCCATATGTCCAGAATGTGTGCATCACAGTGTCCAGCACGGGGTCGCGGTCAAAGCTGGTGGGTCGAGGCATCGACGAGGTTTGCTTTCCGGTAGTTGACTGATCGGTCAAGCGTCGGTAACTCACCTTTACCGATCAGTCAAGAAAGGATCCTCAGATGTCACATCACCGCCTTGAAGGAAAGCGCGCCGTCATCACAGGCGGAACTACCGGTCTGGGCCTGGCCGCCGCCGAGCGGTATCTGGCCGAGGGAGCACAAGTGCTCATTTCGGGCCGTAGTGCCGAGAACGTAGATGTTGCGGTCGGCCGACTTGGAGAACGGGCAACGGGAGTGTCTGCCGACTCAACATCGATGGCCGGTCTGGAGCAGCTCTTCGAAGCGGCGCGCGATCGATTGGGACAGGTCGACATCCTGCTCGTCAACGCGGGCAGTCTTGCCGACGCCAAGAAGAGGAAGCCATTGATGAATGGGGTGGCGCACAACCCCTATCAAGTGGTTGACAGAACCGAGGCATATGCAGTGCGGAATGAGCTTCTACCCATTCTCAGGCATTTCATCGAAACCGAAAAGGTGGTCTAGTTCTCCGAACCTCTAGTTCCGCCTAGCTATTCTCAGGCGTTTGCTCTGAACCATCACTGGCCTCTGAGAGTTAGGTCCAAAGGCCCGCCCGATTGAGGGTAATCACCTTGTACGACCGGAACGCGAGGCGCGACTAACCAGCCCCTAATTCCCGCTCCCCATTCCGCCGCCGGTGCGGGTGCCGCCGCCGCCGAAGCCGGTGCCGTCGTCCTGGCGGGTGCCGCCGCCCATCATGCCGGTGCCGTCGCCGCCGGTCACGTGGCGGATTTCCTTTTCGGTGAGTTCGATCGGCTTGCTGTCCGTCCGTGCCATCGCCGCGCCCCCTGCTAGTTTCCGCTGCCCATGGTTCCGCCGCTCCGCGCGCCGCTGCCCATGGCGCCGCCGCTGTCGTCCTGGCGGGTGCCGGTGCCGATGAAGCCGGTGCCGTCGCCGTCGCCGCCGCTGACCTGGCGGATTTCCTTTTCGGTGAGTTCGATCGGCTTGCCGTCCGTCATCACTGCCTCCCCCTCTTCGGCCATGTCGCGGCCGGCGGAAAGGCTAACAGCGGCGGGTGCGGCGGCAACCCTCAAGCATGGGGGGAGCCCGCGCGCCTTCTTAACCGATGGGCAAGGCGCGGGACCTAGGCTGCCTCCCGAGGGGGACATCATGAACGCTTTCACTTTGCCGCGCCGCGCGCGCGCGGTGCTTCGCGACCAGGCCGGGGCGACCGCGATCGAATATGGGCTGATCGCCGCGCTGATCGCGATCGCCTGCATCATCGCCTTCCAGATGCTGGGGCTCAACCTCGCGACCGTGTTCGAGACCATCGAGCGGGCGATGCGGCGCTAGGCGCGCGGCGGGGGAGTGCCGCCCGTCCGGGGTGACGATCCCGTGCGCCGCGGCAAAGCCGCGTCGCAAGTCGGACGGGTTCGGCTGGCTGAGGCCAGCCGCCCCGCCGGCCGGCGTGCGCCGTCTCCGGCGCCTGCTTCGGCGGCCTTTCAGGCCGGCGGCGCTGGCGCCGGGCGGCTACTCTTCCCCCATCCTCAGCGCCGCGATGAAGGCCTCCTGCGGGATGCTCACCGACCCGTACTCCCGCATCCTCTTCTTGCCCTCTTTCTGCTTCTCCAGCAGCTTCCTTTTGCGCGAGATGTCGCCGCCATAGCATTTGGCGGTCACGTCCTTCCTCAAGGCCGCGATCGTCTCGCGGGCGATCACCTTGCCGCCGATCGCGGCCTGGATCGGGATCTTGAACAGGTGCCGCGGGATGAGGTCCTTGAGGCGTTCGCACATGTGGCGGCCGCGCGCCTCGGCGGCGGCGCGGTGGACGATCATCGACAAGGCGTCGACCGGCTCGTTGTTGACGAGGATGTTCATCTTGACGAGGTCGCCCTCGCGGTGGCCGATCTGGTGATAGTCGAAGCTCGCATAGCCGCGCGAGATGCTCTTCAGCCGGTCGTAGAAATCGAACACCACCTCGTTCAGGGGCAGCTCGTAGACCACCTGGGCGCGGCCGCCGACATAAGTGAGGTTCTTCTGGATGCCGCGCCGGTCCTGGCACAGCTTCAGGATCGGGCCCAGATATTCGTCGGGCACGTAGATGGTTGCCTCGATCCACGGCTCCTCGATGCTGTCGATCTGGTTGGGATCGGGCATGTCGGCCGGGTTGTGAAGCTCGATCGTGTGCGCCTCCTCGTTCTTCGAATGGGAGAGGTGGATCTTGTAGACGACGCTCGGCGCGGTGGTGATGAGATCGAGATCATATTCGCGGGTCAGCCGCTCCTGGATGATCTCGAGGTGGAGGAGGCCCAGGAAGCCGCAGCGGAAGCCGAAGCCGAGCGCCGCGCTGGTCTCCATCTCGAAGCTGAAGCTCGCGTCGTTGAGGCGCAGCTTGGCGAGGCTTTCGCGCAGCTTCTCGAACTCGGCGGCGTCGGTCGGGAACAGGCCGCAGAAGACGACCGGCTGCACTTCCTTGAAGCCGGGGAGCGGCGCGGCGGCGGGCCTCTTCGCGTCGGTGATGGTGTCGCCGACGCGGGTCTGCGCCACTTCCTTGATCTGGGCGGTGATGAAGCCGATCTCGCCGGGGCCGAGCTCCGGCAATTGCTCGATCTTGGGGCGCATGCAGCCGACCCGGTCGACCAGGTGGACGGTGCCGGCCTGCATGAACTTCACCTGCTGGCCCTTCCTGATGACGCCGTCGATGACGCGCACCAGGATGACGACGCCGAGATAGGGGTCGTACCATGAATCGACCAGCATGGCCTTGAGCGGCGCGTCGCGGTCGCCCTTGGGCGGGGGGATGCGGGCGACGATCGCCTCGAGCACCTCGTCGATGCCGATGCCGGACTTGGCGGACGCGAGCACGGCGTCCTCGGCGGGCAGGCCGATAATGTCCTCGATCTCCGCCTTCACCTTTTCCGGCTCGGCGGCGGGCAGGTCGATCTTGTTGATGACGGGCACGATCTCATGGTCGTGCTCGATCGACTGGTAGACGTTGGCGAGCGTCTGCGCCTCCACGCCCTGCGCCGCGTCGACGACCAGCAGCGCGCCCTCGCAGGCGGCGAGGCTGCGCGAGACCTCATAGGCGAAGTCGACATGGCCCGGCGTGTCCATCAGGTTGAGGACGTACGGCTTGCCGTCGCTGGCGGTATAGTCGAGCCGGACGGTCTGCGCCTTGATGGTGATGCCGCGCTCCTGCTCGATCTCCATATTGTCGAGCACCTGGCCGTGGGTCATCTCCCGCTCGGTGAGGCCGCCGGTGCGCTGGATCAGGCGGTCGGCGAGCGTCGACTTGCCGTGATCGATATGGGCGATGATGGAGAAATTGCGGATGCGGGAAAGGTCGGTCATTTCGGGCTTTTTGTGAGGGCGTGCGGGGGCGCACTAGCAGAGGGTGCCCCAAGCGCCAAGCGGGCCGCGCGGCGCCCTCCCCTTCCTCTCCCCTCCCTGCGCGCAGGGAGGGGAATGGAGGGGCCGGCTCAGTCGTGCGCGGCTTTCTTGCCCTTGCCCTTGCCGCCGCTGGAGCTGGAAGTGGAGCTGGTGCTGGACGTCGAGCTGGTGCTGGACGTGGAACTGCTGCCGTTCCCGTTACCATTCCCGTTGCCGTTCCCGTTGCCGTTCCCGCTGCTCGTGCTGCCGGTGCTGGTGCTGGTGCTGGTGCTGCTCGTGCTCGTGCTCGTGCTGCTGGTGCTCGTGCTGCCGCCGGTGCTGCTGGTCGTGCCGCCGCTCGCCGAGCTGGTGCCGCCCGCGGAGGTGCCGCCGCTCGATCCGGACGGCGCGGCCTCGACGTCGTACATGAAGGCGCGGCGGCTGTGGGTCAGCGTCACCGGCGGCGCCTCGAAGAACAGGAAGTTGAGCGGCTGCTGATATTCGAGGTCGATCTGGGCGAAGGGAATGTCGCTGTCGCGTCCGAAATCGACGTCCAGCGACACCACCCGGTCCGGATCGATCCCCCAGCGCGGCTCGAGGATGCGGTCGCTGATCTCCTGCTCGCTCGGCTGCGGGAAGGTGGTGGCGAAGCGGGCGCCGTCGGCCAGCGCGCTCTGCAGGCCCGCATTGGCGTAGAAGAGCTGGCCGACCTGCCAGATGCCCAGGATCATCGCGATCAGCACCGGGAAGGCGAGCGCGAATTCGACGACGGTGGCGCCCCGCGCGTCGCGCAGGATCGAAGGGCAGCGGCGCATCATTGCGTCCTCACGGTGGCTTCGCCGGTGACGGCGATCGTGCCGTCCGGCTTCACATTGGCGAAAAGCTTGGCGAAGCGGGCGGGAAAGGCGGGGCTGTGGGTCGCGGTGACCTGGACGGTGAGATAGCGCTCCATCGTCTCGTTCGCCGGGCAGACCGTTACCGAGGCGGCCTTCGCCTTGCCGTCGCAATGGAGCGCGCGCGTGATGGTGATCGCGCTCGGCTCGACGCCGGCGGCCTTCGCCGCCTGGTCCTTCATCACCGCGTCGTCCGGCGGGGTGGCGGCGACCTGGAAGATCTCGATGGCGCGGAAGGCGGCCTGTTCGGCCCGCATCTTGGACGAAAGGAACATCGACAGATCGAGCATGCCGGTGAGGATGATGGCGAGCACCGGCAGGCAGAGCCCCAGCTCCACCACCGAGACGCCGCGCTCGTCCCCGCCGAGCGCGCGCAGCCGGGCCGCCCCGATCCTCATCGCAGCAGCCTGATGCGGGTGCCGCGGAAGGCGGACGAGCCGCTGTTCGCCGGGCAATTGTTCTGGAGGTTGGCCGTGCCCTTGAAGGAGAGCTTATTGCCGACGATCTGCAGACACGCGGCGTTGAGATCGAAATTGCCGAGGAGTTCGAGATCGGTGGTCGGTAGATAGAGTGCGCCGCGCATGTTGAAGGTACCCCCGCCGTTGAACTTCACATTGATGTTCGAGGCGCGACGGTCCCGGTACAAGACCACTCCATGATGGGAGCCGGTTTCAGGGGCGGTCAGGCTGACCTTGGCACCCCCGTTCAGCTTGATGTCACCGGCCTGGCCGTTCGGACCGGTCATCACGATCGTGACGCCGGTGCCGGAGACTTCGGCCTGGGAGCCGAAATCGACGTCGCCCCCGTTCACATAATAAATGCCGGGCTGGAGCTTGACCGCGCCCTTGATGTCGATCCCGGAATAGCAGCCGGGCGAGTAGGTAATTTCGGGGTCGTTCGACTTCTGGGTCATCGCTCCCAGCGGGGTCGAACAGAAGTTGGGTGGCGGATCCGGGATCCGCTCCAGCGGATCGGTCTGCTGCACCGAGTGAGAGATGATCTGGGTTCCGGCCGTGTAGCGCGAGCTGGCCGGGATGGTGCCCATTGCCATCACCGGGTTGGCAGTCACCTGCGAGCTGCCGCCCGCCGTCACGGCCTCGGCGCCGCGTGAATTGGTCGCCATGCCGCAGCCCAGCGTCACATTGGCATTGCCGTTGATGTCGATCCCGGTCTCGGTGCCTCCGTAGAGCGAGACAACGCAGAAGGTGCCGGTGCCGTCGACCCGCGCCGCCGCCTCGGCGACCAGCAGCGGATCGGTGCGGGTGAAGAAGCTCATAAACGGCGCGGCCCGCACCGTTTCGAGGCGCACCACCACCACGCTCGGATCGCCGGCATAGCGCCCAGCGGCCGGGTTTTCGTCCACCGCCGGATCGCCCGTGATTTCGAGAGTGGCGTGATGGGTGAGGTCGCGCACCACCGCGGTTTCCGCGTCGGCGTCCTGCGACATCGCGTAAGCGGCGGCGAGCGCGCCGCTATCGGCGGCGCGCTGCAGCTGGCGCTTGGCGATGCTGAGCTGGAGCGTGTCGACCGCCAAACCCGCCGATCCGAGCAGCATCGGCAAGGCGGCGGCGACGATCAGGGCGACATTGCCCTTTTCGTCCCGCCGCAAAGCCTTGATCAGGCGCAAGTTCCGCATCGGATCACGTCCCTTCGATACACTCCCCGCCTGCGGATTACGGCAGAATGTGTTGATCGGGACTGATCGGAAGTGGTTAACGACCGGGGTAAGTACGAATATCCATGGCGGAGCGCGTCCGCCACAAGGACCAGCCGATTCCCGCCGCCAGGATTGTGAAGGTGGCGCCCAGCGAAGCCGCCGGCGGTATCTTGGCGAGTCCGAGCGCATCGGCAAGGAAGATCTTGGAACCGATGAAGATCAGCAGCACCGCAAGTGCATATTTCAGGTAATGGAAGCGCTCTATCATCGCCGCCAGCGCGAAATACAGGGCCCTGAGGCCCAGGATCGCGAAGATGTTCGACGTATAGACGATGAACGGATCGGTGGTGATGGCAAAGATGGCGGGCACGGAGTCGACCGCGAAGATCACGTCGGCGATCTCCACCATCACCAGCGCGAGGAAGAGCGGCGTCATCGCCCAGGCCAGCCCGCCTCTTCCGTCCGGCACCTTCACCCAGAAGCGGTCGCCGTGCAGTTCGTCGGTGACGCGGAAGCGGCGGCGGATGAAGCGCAGCAGCGGCGAGGCGCCGACATCATATTCCTTGTCGGCGAACATCCACATCTTGATCCCGGTGAGGATCAGGAACGCGGCGAAGATGTAGAGCACCCAGTCGAACCGCGCCACCAGAGCGGCGCCGGCCGCGATCATGATGCCGCGCAGCACTATGACGCCCAATATGCCCCAGAACAGCACCCGGTGCTGGTAGATGCGGGGCACGCCGAAATGAGCGAAGATCATCGCGATGACGAAGACGTTGTCGATCGCGAGGCTCTTTTCGACGACGAAGCCGGTTACATAGGCGATGCCCGAGGCCGCGCCCATCCACCACCAGACGAACGCCCCGAAGGAGAGGCCGAGGAGGATGTAGAAAGCGGAGAGGGCGAGGCTTTCGCGCACGCCGATCTCACGCCGGCGGCGGTGGAGCACGCCGAGATCCAGCGCGAGCAAGGCGGCGACGATGCCGAGGAAGCCGGCCCACATCCACAGGGGCTTGCCGAGCAGATCGGTGAAGAAGATGTCCATGTCGGTCACTCTTTCGCAAAAGAGATCCGACATCGCGTCCGCCGGGGCGAACGCCAGAGGGGCCCGGATCGGTGGGTGGTTCGGGCCGAGGGACCCGTCCGGTCAGGCTTTAATCGAACAGCTCCTCCAGGAAGGATTTGCGCCGTTTCTTGTAGGAACGGTCGTGGCGATGGTCGTCATAATGGGGGTGATGGGCGCGCTCGCCGCCATAGGGGGGGGCGGATCGCGGCGGCATGGCGGGCGCCGGGGCGGCGCTGCGCTCGATGATCTTGTCGAGCTCGCCCCGGTCCAGCCACACGCCGCGGCAGGTGGGGCAATAATCGATCTCGATGCCCTGGCGTTCGGACATGACGAGCGTCGCGCCGTCGACCGGGCACGACATCGGCTGATGATGAGACATATGTGAAATCCCTCGATCGCGTAAGACGATCGAGTGCGCCGGGCCGTAACCGGGACCAAGGGGGGCAAGAGCCCGAGCCGGCACCGAGCGCACTCGATGCGGTCCGACATCGCGATCGAAATCGCCAGAGGGGCCCGGTCCCGCATCCTCTAAATAGACGAGCCGACTTCCGCTTACAAGATGCCGCCGCTCGAATACTTGCCGCCGCCGGCAAACAGCGACGGTCAGACTGAAAGCAGCTCGCCGGCGGCGATGACGGCGCCCGTGGGCTGGCCGGTGGGCGAGCCGCCCTCCGGCTCCACCGAAACGGCGAGGGTGGCGCGAAGCTGGAAGTGCGGGCGAAGCTCCGGCGCGACGCCGATCCGCTGCGCCCGGCCAGCCGCCACCAGTCCGAGCGAGACCGGCGCCCCGCCCCGCGGGATGATCCAGAGCTCGTGATCGTGTCCGGCCGCGCCTTCCAGGCGGGCGGGTGTGACGAGCAAGATCGACGCCGCCGGATCGAAGGCGATGCTGAGGGCCGCATCGCTGTCGTCGGAGGCGAGCATCGCCACCATCGTCGGCGCGGGCGCGGGACGGGTAAGGACCGGGGGCGCATCGGGCGATCCCCGCGTCACCAGCACCAGCGCCAGCGACGCGGCGATCGCGGTGATCCCCGCGGCATAGGCCCGCCACAGCGTGCGGCTGCGGCGAAGCGCCACCACCTTGTTCTCGCCGGGAAATGCCGGATTCCCGGCGCCGGGTTCGGCGATGGCGGCGGCGATGCGGCGCCAGACCTCCGGGCCGGGTTCGGCCTCCTCGACGTCGGCGGCGAGCGGGGCGAGGCGCAGCTCCCATTCCGCCACCGTAGCGGCGAACGCCGGATCCTCGGCCGCGAGCCGGCGGGCGGCGCGCAGATCCTCTCCCTCCAGCAGGCCGAGCGCATGTTCGGCGGCGAGCAGGTCGCGGTCGGACGGATCGGCGGCGGCGCTCATCGTTCCAGACACTCGCGCAGGCGCAACAGGCCGCGCCGTACCCAGCTCTTCATCGTGCCGAGCGGGACGCCGATCCGCTCGGCAAGCTCGCTATAGCTGTAGCCGTCGAAGAAGGCGGCGCGGATGGCGCTGGCCTGACGTTCCTCGAGTTCCTCGACGCAGCCGAAAAGGCGGGTGCCTTCCTCGCGGCTTTCGAGCCGGGTCAGCGCGTCGGGCGATCCGTCCGGCCGCTCGAGCGCCGCTTCGATCGGGGCGGCGGCGCGCACCCGGCCGGAGGCGCGGAAGCGATCGATCGCGCGGTTGCGCGCCAGCGCGGCGAGCCAGCTGATCGGGCTCGCGCGGTCGGGATCGAAACTGCCGGCGCGGCGCCAGAGGCTGACATAGACGTCCTGCAGCGCGTCTTCCGCCTCGCCGCGATCCCGCAGGATGCGCAGACACACGCCGAACAGCTTGGCGCGGGTGCGGGCATAAACCTCTTCGAGCGCGGCCTGGCTGCCTTCGGCCACCCGGCCGATCGCCTCCGCCAGGCTCTTCCGGTCGGCGGCGGCGGTGCTGGGGCTGAGCTGATCCACCCCGGCTCTGTGACACAGCGCCACGCCGCCGACAATGGCGCTCGGGAGCACGGCGCGCTCAGGCGCGCGGGACGAAGATCAAGGCGGCGCCGTTCATGCAATAACGCTTGCCGGTCGGCGGCGGCCCGTCGTCGAACACATGCCCCAGATGCCCGCCGCAGCGGCGGCAATGGACTTCGGTGCGGGTGAAGAAGAGGCTGCGGTCGGGACGGGTACCGACCGCATTCGCGAGCGGCGAATGGAAGCTCGGCCAGCCGGTGCCGCTGTCATATTTGGCGGCGGAACTGAACAGGGGAAGGCGGCAGCCGCCGCAATGGTAGACGCCGCGCCGCCGCTCCCGGTCGAGCGGGCTCGAGCCGGCGCGTTCCGTCTTCGACTGGCGGAGCACGGCATAGGCCTGCGGCGACAGGAGGCGGCGCCACTCGGCGTCGCTGCGTTCGACCTCGAACCGGCGGGAAGCGGCGCCGGCGCGCGGAACGAGCCCGCCAGCCAGCGCCGCGGCCGCCGAACCGATGAAGAACCGCCTTGTCACCGCCTGCCTGTCCATCGTCGTTCCTCCTCAGAAGCGGTAGCTGGTCGTCAGATGGACGCCATGGGTGTTGAACCGGCTGGAGCTGCGCGCGAAATCCGTCCCGGCGGCGTTGGTGCGCAGGAAGGGATTGCCCGCCGGGGCCGGGCCGCCGGCCCGGACGCGAAAGTCGCTGTCGTCATCGAGGCTGGTATAGAGATATTGCAGCCCGATCGAGAGATTGCGCCCGAGCCGCTGCTCGACCCCGCCGCCGAGGCGATAGCCCCAGCCGTCGCCGCGTTCGGAGCGGGCGGTGAAGCTGTTGGCCGTGTTGCTGGTCGAGAAGCTGTTGCGGATGCGGCCCCAGGCGACGCCGCCGGTGCCGTAGACCAGAGTGTCGCCCATCGCGACGCCGGCACGCGCGCGCAGAGCGGCATTCTCGCGCAGCTCCCGGGTCATCACATAATTGGCCGGCGTGGTGCTGAAGGCGGTGACGCTGTCTTCCGCACCCGATCGACCGATCTCTGCGACGACGCCGAGCACGAAGGATCCATATTGCTGGTCGTAGCCGGCATGGACCGCGAAGTCGGTACCGCGCCGGTCGCGCCGGCAGCCTTCCGCCGCGCTCCGCCCGACGGCGCGGCGGTCGCAGAAGCCGGGCGAGAAGGCGTCGGCGCCGGTGCCGGTGCGAACCGTGTCGCCGAACCGGCCGTCGAGATCGGTGTCGAACAGGATCGATTCGCTGCCATTGCCGGTCGCCTGCGAGACGCCGATGCGCCCGCCGGCGTGAAAGCCGGTCCAGTCGCCGGCGACTGGCTGGGCATGAAGGGGGGCGCCGAGGCCGGCGGCGGCGAGCAGGGCGGTGCCCATGATGAACGTGCGCATGATTGAACGGTCCTTCAAAACATTCCTGGATGGATGAGGCGCAAGGCGACGCCGAGGGCCGCGCCCGTCCACAGCCCGCATTTCACGAGCAACGCCCACATCAGCGGCACGAGCAGCGCGCGCGAAGGGGCGTGAGCGGACGGGCGCGGCACGGATCAGCCCGGCAGCGACACGGTGTCGGTGACGTGGATGACGCCGTTCGACTGCATCACGTCCGCCTGGACCACGGTCGCGGTGCCGCCGGCGGCATCGACCAGCACCACCCGGTTGCCCATCATCCGCGCGGTAAGGGTGCCGCCCTGGACGGTGGTGAGCCGCGCGCTGCCGCCGCCCGCGCGGATGCGCTGCATCAGATCGGACGCGGTCACCCGGCCCGGGACGACATGATAGGTCAGCACCGACTGTAGCGCCGAACGGTTTTCGGGGCGCAGCAAAGTGTCGACCGTGCCGGCGGGAAGCTTCTGGAACGCCGCGTTGGTCGGCGCGAAGACGGTGAAGGGGCCGGCGCCCGACAGCGTGTCGGCGAGGCCCGCCGCCTGGACGGCAGCGACCAAAGTGGTGTGGTCGCGCGAGTTGACGGCGTTCTGGACGATGTTACGATTGGGGTACATCGGCGCGCCGCCGACCATCACCGTGCCGCCTGCCGCGGCCGAGGCGCGCGTCCCGCCGGCGCCCGCATTCGCGCCCAGGCCGGCGTCCATCGCGCAGCCCGCCATCGGCGCCGCCATCAGCGCGAGTGCGATCGTCGCTCCATAAGATTTCATCATCGAGTTCCTCCTTTTCGGCGCAGCCCGAGCCGGACTGCGAGCGGAGGTACGGAGCGTTCCCGGCCGCGGATGCAGCGAGGATGAAATAAACTTCGCGAAAAGGTACTCGGTCGGCGGAGCAGGATCTCCCGGTGGTCGCAACGTACGGAGCGGCTGGACGAGGCTGCGGCCAGGGTAACGGCTTCAAGCCTGCCGGCGCGGGGACAGCCCCCGCGCGCTCAACGTGCGGTTCGGCGGATCAGGCGGTGCGGCCGTTGCAGGGGCTGCTGGCGCCCCGGCCGTCGGTGCCCCATTTGCGGTAGCCGCTGGTGTCCACATGGAAGCGGCTGGCGCTGTAGAAGCCGAGGCCGGCGTTGAAGGCGCGGCCGCTGCGCGCATGGGCGGCGCACAGGCTGCGGATCAGCTCGGAACGGCTGATGTCGCTGGCGGGGACGAGGTCCATGGCGAAGAACATGCGGTGGGCGGACTGGCGCGCGCCGCGCGAGCAGCCGTTGAGCTTTTCGTTGCGGAAGACGGAGAGAGCCTCGACGTCGCCGATCGCCGGGCGCACCTCTTCCTTCACGAAGCGCAGGGTCTGGACGATGTTGCTCCACTGATCGACCGGCGCGACTTCGAAGCGGCCGGCATTGCACTGCTTCCAGGCGGAGGAGGTGCGGACGAGCTGCCAGGTCGGGACCACGTCGGCCAGTTCGCGCTCGGCGAGGAAGGTGCGGAAGGCGAGCACGGCCTCCCTGTTCTCCGGGGACTGGGCGAGCCATGCGTGATAATCGGCCTTGGACTGGCCCGGGGCGACGCTCTGCGCGGCGGCGGGAGCGGCCGTCATGGCGACGGCGGCGGCGACAGCGGCAAGACCGATTTTCCTCAGCATCCTCATCCTTCATGTTTGGGGGCGCGAGCGCCCGCGTGAGACCGCGGATCGGATAAGCGGATGCGACGCGGCGATGTCGATACTCAGCGGGAGGTCCCCCCTCCGGCCATCTGCCTGTTTCTATAGGGAAAAGCGCCTGAACTCAACCTGACTGGCCGAAATCGGGCGCGGGCAGGTCACGGTTCGCCGCTGTGCAGGGCGTGCTTTCGGCGCGGCCGTCCGGGCCCCAGCGGCGGAAGGAGCGGCTGTCGACGTGGAAGCGGCGGAAGGCGTAGAAGCCGAGCCCGATGCCCGCCTCGCGCCCGCGAAACGCGTGGATCGCGCAGATCGCCCGGATCATCGCGTCGCGCTCCAGCGCCGCGACCGGCACCAGGTCGAGCGCGGCATAATCGACATGGGCGCTGGTCGCCGCTCCGCGCGCGCAGGCGTTGAGCGGCGGGTTGCGATAACCCGACACCGCCTCCACCGGGCCGATCACCGGCACGACATGGTCGCGCACGAAGCGCAAAGTGCGGGCGACGTTCGGCCACAAAGCGGGCGGCGCCACCTCGAAGGGCGGGCCGCCGCATTCGGCCCACATGCTGGCCGTGCGGGTGATCTGATAGGTGGGCAGGATCCCGGCGACGCCCGCCGCCTCCTGCCACGCCTCGAACGACAGCACCGCCCCCCGCGCCGCCGGATCGCCCTCCAGCCAGGCGCGATATTCCGCCTCCCCCTGCCCCACCGGCAATTGCTGCGCCCCCGCCGGCGCGGCGACGGCCAGGGCGGCGAAAGCGAGCGGGAGGAAGCGGGGCATCGATCGGTTGATCAGGGCCGCCTCAGTAATGCAGCGCCCGGCCGTAGGCGTCGAGGACGCTTTCGTGCATCATCTCGCTGAGCGTCGGGTGGGGGAAGACGGTGTGCATCAGGTCTTCCTCGGTGGTCTCGAGCTGGCGGGCGACGGCATAGCCCTGGATGAGTTCGGTGACTTCGGCGCCGACCATGTGGGCGCCGAGCAGCTCGCCCGTCTCCGCGTCGAACACGGTCTTCACGAAGCCCTCGGCCTCACCGAGCGCGATCGCCTTGCCGTTGCCGATGAAGGGGAATTTGCCGACCTTGACCTTGCGGCCCTGCTCCTTGGCCTTGGCTTCGGTCAGGCCGACGCTCGCCACCTGGGGGCGCGAATAGGTGCAGCCGGGGATGTTCCAGGTCTCGAACGGGTGGGGCTTCTTGCCCGCGATCGCCTCGACGCAAACCACGCCTTCGTGACTCGCCTTGTGGGCGAGCCAGGGCGGGCCGGTGACGTCGCCGATCGCATAGACGCCCTCGACATTGGTGCGGCCATAGCCGTCGACCACGATATGGCCGCGCTCGGTCTTCACGCCGAGTTCCTCGAGGCCGATATTCTCGGTGTTGGGGACGATGCCGATCGCGACGATGGCGTGGCTGAACTCCTGCACGTCGCCGCCCTTCAGCGTCGCCTTGACGCCGGTCTTGCCGGTCTCGAGCTTCTCGACGCCGGAGGAGACGTGGATCTTCATGCCCTGCTTGGTCAGCGCCTTGTGCATGAAGGCGGAAACCTCCTCGTCCTCGACGGGGAGGACGCGGTCGAGCATCTCGACGATGGTGACCTCGGCGCCCATGTCCGAATAGAAGCTGGCGAACTCGACGCCGATCGCGCCCGATCCGATGACGAGCAGCTTGGAGGGCATCTCGCCCGGCACCATGGCGTGGCGGTAGGTCCAGATGCGCTCGCCGTCCGCCTTGGCGAAGGGAAGGTCGCGGGCGCGGGCGCCGGTGGCGATGAGGATGTGCTTCGCCTGGAGCGTGCGCTCGCCCACCTTCAGGGTGCCCTTGCCGGCGAGGCGGCCCTCGCCTTCGACGACGGTGACCTTGTTCTTCTTCATCAGCCCCTTGACGCCGCCGTTGAGCTGGCCGGCGACCTTGCGGCTGCGCTCGACGATCTTGGCGAGGTCGAAGCCCGGCTTCTCGGCGGAAAGGCCGTAGGCGCCGGCATGGGTCATGTAATGGTAGATCTCGGAGGTGCGCAGCAGCGCCTTGGTCGGGATGCAGCCCCAGTTGAGGCAGATGCCCCCCAGCCGCTCGCGCTCGACGATCGCCACCTTCATGCCGAGCTGGCTCGCCCGGATCGCGGAGACATAGCCGCCCGGGCCGGAGCCGAGGACGATGAGGTCGAAAGTGTCGGACATGTCAGTCTCCATACCCCTCTCCCCTTGCGGGAGAGGGAGGGGCCCGGCGCGAAGCGACGGGAGGGTGAGGGGAAGTCAATTCAGCGAATATGGCGTCCGCCACTGCAGAGCGCTGCAGGGAGATGTCGTTGTTCCAGAAGCGCAGGACGCGGAAGCCTTGGATTCGCAGGAAAGCATCCCGGCGGGCATCGTCCTCGCTGTCGGCATGGTGCGATCCGTCGGCTTCGACGATCAGCCGCTGCTCCAGGCAGATGAAATCAACGATATAGGGTTCGATCACCTGCTGGCGGCGGAACTTGAAGGCGGCGAGCCGGCGGTCGCGCAAGAGCGACCACAGATGTTTCTCCGCCTCGGTGGGATGAGCGCGCATCCATTTTGCGCGGGCGAGGAGCTCCTTTCGGGTCGGCCCCTCACCCTCCCACCCGCTGCGCGGGCGGGCCCCTCCCTCTCCCGCAAGGGGAGAGGGGAAAGGAGGCTCGACCCGCCCCCCTCTCCCCAACCCCTCTCCCGCAAGGGGAGAGGGGCTAAGAGCGCCGCCCTTCATCTTACGCGATCATCCCCAGGGGGTTCTCCACCAGCCGCTTGAACGCCTGCATCAGGCGCGCCCCGTCGGCGCCGTCGATGGCGCGGTGGTCGAAGCTGCCGGTGGCGCTCATAACCGTCGCGATCTGGAGCGAATCGTCCACCACATAGGGGCGCTTTTCGCCGGCGCCGACCGCCATGATCATCCCCTGGGGCGGGTTGATGACGGCTTCGAACTGCTTGATGCCGTACATGCCCATGTTGGACAGGCTGGCGGTGCCGCCCTGATATTCCTCGGGCTTCAGCTTGCCGTCCTTGGCACGGGCGGCGAGGTCCTTCATCTCGGCGGAGATGGCGGACAGGCTGCGGCCGCCGGCATCCTTGACCACCGGGGTGATGAGGCCCGCCGGGATCGACACGGCGACCGAGATGTCGGCGCGCTGGAAGGTGACGAGTTCGGAGCCGGTGAACTGGACGTTGCACTCCGGCACTTCGATGAGCGCGGCGGCGAGCGCCTTGATCATGAAGTCGTTGACCGAGAGCTTCACCCCGCGCGCCTCGAGCGAGGCGTTGAGTTCGGTGCGCAGCTTCAGCAGCGCGTCGAGGCGGATGTCGACGGTGAGGTAGATGTGCGGCACCTGCTGCTTCGATTCGGTGAGGCGCCGCGCGATCGTCTTGCGCATGTTGGACAGCTTGGCGCTCTCGTGCGGCACGTCGGGCACCGAATAAGCGGTCGGCGCGGGCGCGGCGGCGGCGGGGGCCGGAGCGGGCGCGGCGGCCTGGGGCTGCGCCGCGGCGGGGGCAGCGCGGCCGCCGGCCCCTTCGATGTCCGCCTTGACGATGCGGCCGCCGGGGCCGGAGCCCTGCAGGCCGCCGAGATCGATCCCCTTCTGCTCGGCGAGGCGGCGGGCGAGCGGGCTCGCCTTGACGCGGTCGCCGCCGGAGGAAGCGGGCGCGGGCGCCGGCCGGTCCCGCGGCTTGTCCTTAGCGGGGCTGGCGCCATAGCCTTTCTCGGCCGGCTCGGGCGTGGGGGCCTTCGTATCGGTCGCGGGTTGTCCGGCGCCGGTCTCGCCGCCGTCCTTCGCCACCGGCTCCCCGGCCGATCCGGCGCCGGCGGAGACGTCCTCGCCTTCGGCCGCGATCAGCGCGATGACGGTGCCGACCTTCACCTCGTCCGTGCCTTCCGCAACCAGGATCTTCGCGATCGTGCCCTCGTCGACCGCTTCGAACTCCATCGTCGCCTTGTCGGTCTCGATCTCGGCGAGGAGGTCGCCGGCGGCAACCGTGTCGCCCTCCTTCACCAGCCATTTGGCGAGCGTCCCTTCCTCCATGGTGGGCGAAAGGGCGGGCATCTTGAGTTCGATCGGCATGAGCGTCGGAAGTCCCTGTTCGGCAGTCGCTTCGTCTCAACAGCAAAGCCGGGGGGCGGGTCAAGCCTCGCGCTTGCAAGAGGGGGCGATCCGGGGCACCGTTCCGGCGAACAGGAGGGGCCGGTGCGCACATATCTGGTGGTGATCGACGACACCCAGGAGGCGCTGGTCGCGCTGCGCTGGGCGGCGCGCCGGGCGGCGCGGACCGGCGGCGCGGTGGAAATCCTGGCGATGATCGAGCCGCAGGAGTTCGTCCAGTGGAGCGGCGTCCAGGCGGCGATCGAGGAGGAGGCGCGGCTGCGCGCCGAGGCGATGGTGCTGCAGGCCTCGTCCGCGATCACCGAGGAAGCGGGCGTGCGCCCGTCGATCCTGGTGCGCGAGGGCGAGCCGGTGAAGGTGATCACCGAGATGCTGAAGGAAGGCGACCGGATCGCGGCGCTGGTGCTCGGCGCCGCCGCCGACGGCGGGCCGGGCCCGCTGGTCAGCCATTTCGCCGGCACCGTGGCGGGGAGCCTGCCCTGCCCGCTGGTGGTCGTGCCGGGGCGGCTGTCGGACGAGGCGCTCGACGCCCTCAGCTGAAGCGGGCGGCGGCGGGCGGGCCGCTCAGCCGCGCTCGCCCTTCACCGGCGCGATGCGGCGCGGCGGCGGCGCGCGGCGGACCGGCGCGGCGCGGCGCTGGCGGACCGTTTCCACCACTTCCTCCGTCACATAGGTGCGGGTGACGACCGGATGGGTGGTGACGGTGGTGGTGGTGACGGTCACCACGCCGCCGCAGGCGCAGCCCTGGGGCATGCCGCCATAAGTGACATGGTCGTAGCCGGGATGGACATAGCCCGGCGGCCCTTCGGCATAGCCGAGCTGGCCGTGCTGTTCGACCCAGGCATGGTCCTCGGCGCCCGGGCGCCAGTCGCCGGTGCCGACATATTGCGGGATGCCGCCGCGATGATCCCACGGCTCGCCATATTGATCCCAGTCGAGCCCATGCCGGCCGTCCATCACCATGCCGTCGCGATCGATCAGATAGGCGTCGTCATAATAGCGCACCCAGCGATGCCCGTCCCGCGGCTGGTGCAGCCCGTAGAGGCGCCAGTTCTGGACGTGGAATTGCGGCCCCCACCAGAAATGCGCCATGCGGTGGCCGCGCTGCAGCCGGGGCACGTGCGAATAACGCGGCCCGCGATAATGAGGCGGATAGACCCAGCCGTGCTGCGGCGCGCCGGCATGGGGCGGGGCGCCGTGCGGCGGGAAGGCATGGTGGGGCGGCATGTGCTGGCCCGAGCCGACATGGCGCGGCGGCACGTGGTGGACGGGCCCGCCTTGGTGCGGCGGCATGTGCTGGCCGGGACCGCCGTGGCGCCAGGTGTGGCCGGCCGGCGCCTGCTGCGCGGCGGCGGGGGCGAGCGGCAGCAGAGCCGCGGCGGCGGCGGCCAGCGGAACGAAGGCGATCTTCCTCATCATGCATCCCCTGTTCGGGAGGCCGCGGCGTACGGGCGCGCCTCGGCCGCCTTGTCGAGGATGATTAACGCGCCGCCGACGCTTTTTCTACCAAAGTGAGACGCGGGGCGAGCAGACGTGCCAATTCGACACAGCCGGCCACGTCCTGCTCGTCGAAGCGGGCGGTGCGCGGGCTGTCGAGATCGATGACGGCAATCAGCGCGCCTTCGTGCACCACCGGCACCACCAGTTCCGAAGCCGAAGCCGCGTCGCAGGCGATATGGCCGGGAAAGGCGTGGACGTCGTCCACCCGCTGCGGCTCCAGGCTTTGCGCGGCCGCCCCGCATACGCCCTTGCCGAACGGGATGCGGATGCAGGCGGCGCGGCCCTGGAACGGCCCCAGCACCAGCTCGCCGCCGACATTGCGGTAGAAGCCCGACCAATTGAGATCCGGCAGCGCCTCCCACAGCAAGGCGGCGACGTTCGCCATATTGGCGACGGCGTCCGGCTCGCCCGCCGTCAGCGCGTCCGCCGCGCCGACCACCTGACGCCACAGCTCCGCCTTGTCCCCCGCCTCGATCCTGAAATCGTACATTCCCGTTCCTCGTTTTAACCCCCTCTCCCAGGGGGAGAGGGGCTGCCGCGCCGCCTCGCCTCTCCGCCCCCTCTCCCAGGGGGAGAGGGTTGGGGTGAGGGGTACGGCGTTAGAGGTTGTCCTCCACCGCCCGAACCCCTCACCAACTGCGCCTAGGCTCGGCTTCGCCTCGCCAAGGCTTCGTATCCTCTCCCCACGGGAGAGGGGCTGCCACTGCCCCCCTCTCTCCAGCAGGGAGGGGGAAACTACTCCACCCGCACCTTCGCCCGGGTCGCCTTCACCGCGCCGCGGCCTTTCTTCTCGTCCATCCGCTTCGCCTTGGCGGCCTTGCTCGGCCTGGTCTTCTTGCGCTTGCGGGGCCTCAGATGGGCCTTGGCGATCAATTCCGCCAGCCTGACGCGCGCATCCTCGCGATTGGCTTCCTGGGTGCGGTAGCTGCGGGCGGTGATGACGATCTCGCCGCCGGCGGTCATGCGGCTGCCGGCGAGGCTCTTGAGCCGTTCGTAGACGTCCGGCGCCAGGCCGAGCCTGAACACGTCGCAGCGCAGCTGGCAGGCGGTCGCCACCTTGTTGACGTTCTGCCCGCCCGGCCCGGACGCCGCGAGGAAGCTTTCGCTCAGCGCCTCTTCGGGAAGGTCAAAGGACGTCATCGCCGAACCCGACATGGCGGAAGGAAGGCGGCAGCGGCGCCCGCGCCTCCACCGGCGGCTTGGCGCCGCGGTCCAGCCGCAGCGACAGCGCGTGGAGCAGCATCGGCCCGCGCCCGGCGCCATAGACCGGATCCCCGGCGATCGGCAGGCCGATGCCGTGAAGCGCATGGGCGCGCAGCTGGTGGGTGCGGCCGGTCTCCGGCGTCATCAGGACGAGCGCCTTGCCGTCCCGCGCCGCCACCACCCGCCAGCCGGTCGCGGCCGGCTTGCCTTTGGGATCGGGCACCATCCGCCACCCTTCGGCCGCGCTCGACACCTTGGCCAGAGCGAGGTCCACCCGCCCCTCCGCCGCGTCCGGCACGCCGTCCAGCACGGCGAGATAGGATTTCTCCACCCGCCGCTCCTCGAACGCGCGCTGGAAATGTTTGTGCGCCTTGGGATTGCGGGCGAGCAGCAGGCAGCCGGACGTGTCGCGGTCCAGTCGATGGACGGGGAGCGGGGGGCGCTGGAAACCGAAGCGCAGATCGGCGAGATGATCCTCCAGGCTGCGCGGCGTGCGCGTGCCCGGATGGACGGCCAGTCCGGCCGGCTTGTCGATCACGATCGCCTCGCCGTCGATGAAAAGAACGCGCTCATCCCACATGCTGCCGCCCTGCCAGTCTTGTGGCGCCGGCGCAACGATGCGGCTTTCATCGGCGCTTCAGCGGCTTAATCCGAAATTAACCTTTTCAGTTCAGACCTTGAATGGTTAATGACCGTGCAAGGGGGTTCCGGACGTTCCGGGCGCCACGCAAACAAGGGGCAAGACCGTTATGCGCGTGCTGCTGATCGAAGACGAGCCGACCACGGCCAAGGCCATCGAGCTTATGCTCACCACCGAGGGCTTCAACGTCTACACGACCGATCTGGGCGAGGAAGGCCTCGATCTCGGCAAGCTGTACGACTATGACATCATCCTCCTCGATCTGAACCTGCCCGACATGCACGGCTACGACGTGCTGAAGAAGCTGCGCGTCGCCAAGGTCGGCACCCCGGTGCTGATCCTGTCCGGCGTCAACGAGATGGATTCCAAGGTTCGCGCGCTGGGCTTCGGCGCCGACGATTATGTGACCAAGCCCTTTCACCGGGACGAGCTGGTGGCGCGCATCCACGCGGTGGTGCGCCGGTCCAAGGGCCACAGCCAGAGCGTGATCCGCACCGGCAAGCTGTCCGTCAATCTCGACGCCAAGACGGTGGAGGTCGACGGCGCCCGCGTGCATCTCACCGGCAAGGAATATGCGATGCTGGAGCTGCTGTCGCTCCGCAAGGGCACGACGCTCACCAAGGAGATGTTCCTCAACCATCTCTATGGCGGCATGGACGAGCCGGAGCTGAAGATCATCGACGTCTTCATCTGCAAGCTGCGCAAGAAGCTCTCCCTCGCCTGCAGCGGCGACAATTATATCGAGACCGTCTGGGGCCGCGGCTACGTCCTGCGCGACCCGGAGGATGTGACCACCGCCCAGGTCGCCTGAGCCGCGCGGGCGAAAAACCCCTCTCCCCCCGGGAGAGGGTTGGGTGAGGGTCACCGCCGGTCGCGAAAAAGCCCGGGCACCTTCGCCAACTCCGTCACCCTCACCCCAACCCTCTCCCATGGGGAGAGGGGGCCTGCGGCCGCGCGGGCCAAAAAGCCCTCTCCCCCGGGAGAGGGTTGGGTGAGGGTCACCGCCGGTCGCGAACAAGCCCGAACACCTTCGCCAACTTCCGTCACCCTTCCCCCAACCCTCTCCCATCGGGAGAGGGAGCTTGGGGCCGCTTCAGAATGCCGGGCCGCGCTCCACCGCAAGGCGCAGATCGGCAAGCCCGGCCGGACGGCCGTGGATGCCGACGATCTCCTCCACCGCCAGGCCGCGCGTCACGATCTCATGGTGGAGCTCGCCGGCGATCGGGAATTGCGGCGGCACCTCGCCCCGCTCCGGCACGAAGAACAGGTCGCCCTGAAACAGGATCTTCCGTTCGGGCAAATGGACCAGCAGGTTGGCGGCGCTGTGCCGGCCGGCAAAGGCATGGAGGTCGATGCGGACCGGGCCGCCGTCCAGGCTGCGCCGGTCGGCCACCTCCTCGATCCTGAGCTCCCCTTCGGCTCCGGCGGCGCGCAGCTGGCGCTCCAGCGCCACCCGGGCGCCCCGCGCCGCGACGATGGTCGCGCCGGCGTCGTGCCAGGCCTTGAGCCCGCCGACATGGTCCGAGTGCGGATGGGTGACCAGCACATGGGTGACGGGACGGCCGGGCAGCGCCGCGTCCAGCAGCCGTTTCTGCAGGGCGGCGTAAGCGGGATTGAGCGGCGCTTCGACCAGGATGAGGCCGCCCGCATGCGCGATCGCCGCCGAGCGGTAGCCGGCCGGCATGTTCTCGAACAGATGGACGCCGTCGCCGCGCGCGGCGAGGCGGGGCTCGCCGGGCGGCGGCGGCGGCGCATAGCCGGGCGGCGGCGCATGCGCCTCGAGCGGCGCGGCGCCCGCATCGAAGCGGCCGAGCCAGACCGTCTCGCGCCCCCCGCCGGCCTGTCGGATCTCGGTGCGACTGGGCAGCATGATGCCGGCGCGGCGGGCATAGAGGTCATAGCCGATCTCGGTCTGGGCGCGTCCCTCGACCATCCGCCGGGCGTTCAGCGGCAGGCCGGTCGCGGGATCGACGCTCACCTCGATCCGGTCGCCGGCCGGGTCGGTGAAGGCGAAGCCGTCCGGTCCCGCCGGCTCCAGCCGCCCGGCCGCGCGCGCCTGGCGGAGCAGCAGGTGGGGGAAGAAGCGCTCGAACTGGGCGCGGCTGCGGGCCGCATCCTCCGCGCCGAACGCGGCCAGATCGGTGCCGGTGCGCCAGCGGAGGAGATCGACGCTCCACCCGCCCTCCGGCGTCAGCGCCGCGCGGGTGAGAAAGCGGACCTCGCCGGGGAAGACCTGCTCCGCCTCGCGGATCATCCGCCCGGCCGCGGCATCGAACGACCAGGCATAGGAGCGGCGGACCAGGGCGACCGGATCGGCGGGATCCGCGGCCTGTTCGGCCGCCTGGCCGGTGCCCGACTGGCGGGCGCGGAAGGCTTCGGCGCGGACGCGCGCGTCGGCGGGTCCGATCGCCGTCTCGGCCCGGGCGAGCAGCCGGTCGGGCGCCGCCCCCTGCGCCGCGAGCGGCGCGGCGACCGCCGCCGCCGCCGCCAATCCCAGAATGAAGCGCATCGGCCTTCCCCCTCCGTCCGCAGGATAGCACCCCCGCCCCCCGCGCCTACCCGCAAAGCAAGGGAGGTCCACGCCGTACGGGAGAAAAAGCCCTCTCCCGGAGGGAGAGGGGGCTTGCGGTCGAACCCCCATAGAAAAAGGGCCCGGCGTTGCCGCCGGGCCCCTTCCTTGTCCGGATGTTCCGGCCGCTTATTCGCGGTTCCCCAGGAACTGGAGGAGGAACATGAACATGTTGATGAAGTCGAGATAGAGGGTGAGCGCGCCCATGATCACGGTTTTGCCCATGATGTCGGACCCCGCGACCTGGAAATAGAGGCTCTTGATCCGCTGCGTGTCGTAGGCGGTGAGGCCCGCGAACAGCAGCACGCCGATGAAGCTCACCGCCATCTGCAGCGCGCTCGACTGCAGGAAGAGGTTGATCACCATCGCGACGATGAGACCAATCACGCCCATGATCAGGAAGGTGCCCATGCCCGACAGGTCGCGCTTCGTCGTATAGCCCCAGAGGCTGAGGCCGGCGAAGGCGGCGGCGACGGAGAAGAAGGTGAGCGCGATCGATTCGCCGGTGTAGACGAGGAAGATGGACGACAGCGACAGGCCCATCACGGTCGCGAAGCTCCAGAACAGCACCTGGAGCGTGCCCTGCGACAGGCGGTTCATGCCGAAGCTCATCACCATGACGAAGGCGAGCGGCGCGAGGATGATCAGCCAGCGCAGCGGCGTCGCCAGCACTTCGGCGGCGAGGCCCGAACGGGCGAACAGCATCGCGACGATGCCCGTCAGCAAAATGCCCGACGCCATATAGTTGTAGATCGAAAGCATGTAGGACCGCAGGCCCGCGTCGAAGGCCACGGCTTCGCGGCCCGTGGTCGCGGTCGGCTGCGGCCTGGCGGTTACCCGCGGGTCAGACCAATTTGCCATCTTTTCATCTCCTTATGCCGGCAAGAAGCCTGCCGTTGCCGCGCAATATCGGGCGATAAGCGGCGATTTTCAAGGAAAACCGGTTCGCGACCGGTCCGATTTCGGGCTACGGGAAAAGGGCCATGCACCGCCTGTTCGCCGCCGTCGCCCTGCCCCGCTCCGTGCGCGAAACGCTGCTGTCGCTGATGGGCGGCGTGAGCGGCGCGCGCTGGCAGGACGAAGACCAGTTGCATCTGACGCTGCGCTTCATCGGCGAGGTCGACCGCCACCTCGCCGGCGACGTCCATGCCGCGCTCGGCACCGTCCACCACCCCCGCTTCGAGATCGCGCTGGCGGGCCTCGGCACCTTCGACCGGCGGGGCCAGCCGGAAACGGTCTGGGCCGGCGTCGCGCCGCACGAGCCGCTGAAGGCGCTGCACAAGAAGATCGACCAGGCGGTGCAGCGCGTCGGGGTGGCGCCGGACCGCCGCGCCTATCTGCCGCACATCACGCTGGCGCGGCTGAAGCGCACGTCCGGCCCGGTGCACGAGCTGATCGGAACCCGCGGCGGCGTCAGCGGACCGGCTTTCGAAGTCGACGCCTTCTGCCTCTACGAAAGCCGGCTGACGCCCGACGGCGCGGTTTATTCGATCGTCGAGCGCTACCCCCTCGGCTGATCGGCCTGCTCGCGCCGCCACAGCAGGTAGGAATAGACCAGCGGCACCGCGACCCCGATCAGCACGGCCAGCAGCAACAGTCCAATCAGCAGCGGCTCGCCCGCGCCGATCAGAGCGGCGGCCAGCACCGCCGCGCCGCCCGCCACCATCAGTTTCCCGGCCAGCCGGTGGGTCTTGATCCACACCTCCTCGCTCGCCAGCGTCCAGGGCGTGCGGAAGCCGACCATGTACATGCGCCGCGACTTGCCGAGCTGGTTGCCGATCAGCACCAGCATCAGGCCGACCGAGCCGGCGACCAGCCGCGCGACCGGAACGGCGAGGCCGAGCGCGGTGCCGAGCACGGCGAGATGCACCGTGCCGAGCGTCAGCAGCACCGCCGCCCAGCCCCACAGATAGAGGCCCTGGCTGCGTTCCAGCCCCTCCCGCTTCGGCTCCAGCTTCGGGATCGCCCAGAAGAGCAGCACGGAGAAAGCCGTGATGGCCGGCATCATCAGCAGCGCCGTCCATTTGCCCGCGAAGCCGTCCGCCCGGCCATAGGCGTCCCAATGGATCGGCAGCAGCGCGTCGGCGGGGAGGCGGCTCGCGACCCACAGGGCCGACGCCAGCATCGCCGCCAGCACCGCCGCCGAAAGCGCGATCATCTTGCCCTGGGTCATTCCGGCTTCTCCTTTCCCCTTCTACCCACGCTTATCGTCCCCATGAAGCCCAGCACCACTTCCTCCAGCACCGACAGGTTCAGCGAATAGAAGATGGTCGTGCCGCGCTGGTCCGCCTGGATGAGGCCGGCCTCCTTCAGCTTGGCGAAATGGCCCGACATGGTCGGCTTCGACACGTCGAACGCCTCCGCCAGCTCGCCGGCCGTGCGGGACCCACTCTTCAGCATCTCCAGGATCGCCCGGCGCGTCGGATGGGCGAGCGCCTCGAACACCTTGTTCATCGTCCCTGCCTTTTGTTATTTAGCTAAATAACGAACTTGCGGGCACGGGTCAAGGCTCAGGCGCCGAGGGCGCCCAGCAGGCGGTCCGCCATCGCGGCGTAGGGCTGGCCGAACAGTCGCAGATGCACCAGCGCTGGGAAAAGCTGGTAGGCAGGGCGCCGCTCCTCCGCGCCCTGCCGCGGCGCGCCATAGGCCTCGTGAAATTCGGCGGGCGGCTCGGCGAACAGGGTCAGCATCGCAAGATCGAACTCGGGATCGCCATGATAGCAGGCCGGATCGATCAGCGCGGCCAGCCGCCCGTCCCGCACCAGGATGTTGCCGGTCCACAGATCGCCGTGGAGCAGCGCCGGCGGCGGCGCGGCGGGGAGGAGGTCGGCCATCCGCGCCGCGGCGCGGTCGACCCGCTCCCGCCAGGGACGGTCGAGCAGGCGCGCGGCGGACACGAGCCGCTGCTCCGCCCAGAAACGCGGCCAGTCGCCCGACACGCGATTGTCGAGCTCGACCGTGCCGATCGCATAATCGACCGGCCAGCCATAGCCCTCGCCCCGCACCGCGTGGAGCCGCGCCAGCGCCGCCCCGATCTCGCGCCACGCCTTGGGGCTCAGCACGCCGTCATTGGCGACATGCTCCAGAATCAGAACGGGCGGATGCTCGCCCTCCACCGCCGGGGTCGGGATGCCCGCTCCCGCCAGCGCGCGCAGCATCGCCGCCTCGGCCCCGGCCGCGGGGCTGCTCTTGGCGACGCTCAGCCGCCCGTCGGGCCGCCGCATCAACAGCACTTCCGACAATTCGCCGCCCGCCAGCCGCTCGAGCCGGTCCGGCGGAACGCCGGTCAGCTCGGCGACCCGGCGGGCGAAGCCGATCATTTTTCCGCTCCGATCCGCCGCGCCAGCCCGCGCGCGCCGGCGACCACGTCGGCCCAGGTCTCGGCGAAATGACTGTGATCGCCATGATAGGGATCGGCCACCGTCTCGCCGCGGCGCCCCTCGACATGATCGAGCAGCAGCGACAGATCGGCCGTGGCGTCCGCGGGCCGCAGATCCTCGAGATCGGCCAGGTTCTGCGCGTCGAGCGCGACGATGAGGTCGAAGCGGCGGAAATCCTCCCGCCGCACCTGGCGCGCCCGCAGCCCTGAGATGTCGACGCCATTGTCCCGCGCGACCGCGATCGCCCTCCGGTCGGGCGGGCGGCCGACATGCCAGTCGCCGGTGCCCGCCGAATCGACCTCGACCGCGATGCCGAGCCGCTCCGCCTCGCGCCGCAGCGCCGCCTCCGCGAGCGGCGAACGGCAGATATTGCCGAGGCAGACGAACAAGACCCGTTTTGCCACAACCTCTCCCCGTGCCGGCTTGCCAAAGGCCCCTGCTCTGCTAGCCCTTGGCGGAAAGCAGAACAACGGAGAGCAGCCCATGGCGTCCACGCCGGCCGACGGTCCCACCGGCACTCCCGCGCAGGAGGTGCCGCGGCCAAGCGAGGGCTATGCCCGCTACGTTCTGGGGATCCTCGTCCTCGTCTACATGCTGAACTTCATCGACCGGCAGATCCTGTCGATCCTGGCGGAGGACATCAAGGCCGACCTCGGCCTCACCGACGCCGATATCGGCTTCCTCTACGGCACGGCCTTCGGCGTCTTCTACGCCTTGTTCGGGATCCCGCTCGGGCGGCTCGCCGACAGCTGGAACCGGGTGAAGCTGATGGCTGGCGGCCTTGCCTTGTGGTCGGCCGCGACCGCCGTGTCGGGCTTCGCCAAGACCGGCGGCATGCTGACGGCGGCGCGGGTCGGCGTCGGCATCGGCGAGGCGACGGCAAGCCCGTGCGCCTATTCGCTCATCTCGGACTATTTCCCGAAGGAGAAGCGGGCGACCGCGCTCGCCATCTATTCGTCCGGCCTCTATATCGGCGGCGGCCTGTCGCTGTTCATCGGCGGCGCCATCGTCCAGAACTGGAACGCGGCCTTTCCGGGCGGCGGCCCGCTCGGCCTGGTCGGCTGGCAGGCGGCGTTCCTCGCGGTCGGCCTCCCCGGCCTCCTCGTCGCGCTCTGGGTTGCGAGCATCCGCGAGCCGCTACGCGGCCAATCGGAAGGGATCGTCACCCCGCCGCCCGCGCAGCCCTTCCGCGGCTTCTTCAACGAACTGATGACGGTCATTCCGCCGCTCACCCTGATCGGGGCGATGAAGCGCGGTCCCTCGGCCTTCGCGATCAACCTCGCCGTGGCGGCGGTGATCGCCGCCATCTCGGCCGGGCTCATCGCGCTGACCGGCGATTATCCGCAATGGATCGCGGTCGGCATCGGCTTCTACGCCGTTTACTCCTGGGCGACCGCGCTGCGCGAGCGCGACCCGCCGACCTTTCAGCTGATCTGGGGGACGCCCGCTTTCCTGTGCACGGTGCTCGGCTACGGCCTCGTCGCCTTCCTCGCTTATTCGGGGAGCTTCTGGTCGGCGCCTTACGCGCTGCGCGTGCTCGGCGCCGATCCGGCGATCGCCGGCTTCATCATCGGCGGGTCGGGCGCGGCCGGGGGCTTCCTCGGCGTCGTGCTGGGCGGGCGGCTGGCCGATCGCTGGAGGCGCACCAATCCGTCGGGCCGCGTGATCGTGATCGGCCTCGGCCTTCTCCTCCCGATCCTGCCGCTGGCGGTCGCCTTCACCACGCGCGACCTCATGCTGTTCTACGCGATGCAGCTCCCGGCCCAGGCCTTGTCCAGCATGGCGCTCGGCGCCGCCGCGGCCACCACGCAGGACCTCGTCCTGCCGCGCATGCGCGGGGCGGCGACGGCGACCTTCTTCCTCGGCACGACGCTGATCGGCCTCGCCATGGGCCCCTATATCGCCGGGCGCGTCTCGCTCGCGATCGGCGATCTCGGCCTCGGCGTGCTGTCGCTGCTGGCGGTGGTGCCGATCTCGCTCGCCGCGCTCATCTATCTCTACAAGGCGCTGCCCCGCGCCGAAGCCACCGTCCTCGACCGCGCCCGCGCCGCCGGCGAGGTGGTCTAGAAGCCCCATCCTCCCTGCGGAGCGAAGCTCCATGGGGAGGAAAGGGAACGCTTCGACGCCTTTAGCGAAACACCCCACAGGCGATCCGCGCGCCGCTGTTGCCGCTGGGGTCGGTGCGGTGGTCGTCCGGCCGGGCGTGGACCACCAGCGAGGCGCCGTCCCCGTCCAGCATCGGCATCGGCCCGCCGGTCAGCTGCGCGGCCGGTATCGTATATTCGAAGAAGCCCTCGCCGCTGGTGCCGACCATCAGGTTCGGCAGGTCGCCCATATGCGATCCGCGCGGATTCTGCATGCCATGCTCGCGGTCGAGCGGGTTCCAGTGCGGGCCGGCGCTGTCGAAGCTCGGCGGGTCGCAGCGGCCGACCGCGTGGATGTGCGCGGCATAGGTGCCGGGCGCGAGGCCCGCCGCGTCGACGCGCAGGCGGATGCTGTCGCCGACCTGCGTCGCCGTCGTCCGCGCGACCAGCCGCCCGCCCGGCTCCCGAAGCTCGGCCGAGGCGCTGCCCGGCATCGGCCCCTGCGGAGGCGGCAGCGGATCGCCGACCGCCGCGCAACCCGCCAGCGCCAGCGCGGCGCCCGCGCTCATGATCATCGCTTTCATCTCGCCCATTCTCCTGTTCTGCCCTCCACGAACGAACCGGCGGCGAAACGGTTGCCGCTCAGGCCGCGGCGCTCACATCCTCGTCCGCACCGCCGTCCCGCGGCGGCTTGCCGATGCCGTGCCAGGCGAGACCCGCCGCCTCGACATCCTCGGGCGGGTAGACGTTGCGCAGGTCCACCAGCACCGGCCGCGCCATCAGCCTGGCGAGCCGCTTAAGGTCGAGCGCGCGCAGCACGTCCCATTCGGTGACGATCACCGCCGCGTCGCTGCCCTCGGCCGCCTTGTAGGGAGAATCGAAGAATTCGACGTTCGGCATCATCGGTCGCGCCTGCTCGACGCCTTCCGGATCGAAGGCGTGCACCTTGACGCTCGCATCCTCCAGCGCCTGGACGATGCTGAGCGAGGGCGCGTCGCGCATGTCGTCGGTGTTCGGCTTGAAGGTGAGGCCGAGCAAGGCGACCGTCCGGCCGCGCGGATCGCCGCCGAGCGCCTTGAGCACCTTGCGCCCCATCGCGCGCTTGCGGCTGTCGTTCACCTGGACCACCGCCTCGATGATCCTGAGCGGCGTCTGATAATCCTCCGACGTCTTCAGCAAGGCCAAAGTGTCCTTCGGAAAGCAGGAGCCGCCATAGCCGGGCCCGGCATGGAGGAATTTCGGCCCGATCCGGTTGTCGAGGCCGATCCCGCGCGACACGTCCTGCACGTCGGCGCCAGTGGCCTCGCACAAATCGGCGATTTCGTTGATGAAGGTGATCTTGGTGGCGAGGAAGGCGTTCGCCGCATATTTGATCAGCTCGGACGTGCGCCGCGAGGTGAACAGGATCGGCGCCTTGTTGAGATAGAGCGGGCGATAGACCTCGCGCATGATCTCGGCCGCGCGCTCGTCCTCCGCGCCGACGACGATGCGGTCGGGGCGCTTGAAGTCCTCGATCGCGGCGCCTTCGCGCAGGAATTCGGGGTTGGACACCACCCAGGCCTCGGCCTCGGGCGCGACTTCGCGCAGGATCCGCTCGACCTCGTCGCCGGTGCCGACGGGCACGGTCGATTTGGTCACGATCACCGCCGGTCCGGTCAGCGCCTCGGCGATCTCGCGCGCGGCGCCATAGACGTAGCTCAAATCCGCATGGCCGTCCCCGCGCCGCGACGGCGTGCCGACCGCGATGAAGATCGCCTCCGCGCCGTCCACGCCGGTCTTGAGATCGGTGGTGAAGGACAGGCGGCCGCCGGCGACGTTGCGCGCGACGAGCTGGTCGAGCCCGGGCTCGAAGATCGGCATCACGCCCTTTTCGAGCGCCGCGATCTTCCTCTCGTCCTTGTCGACGCAGACCACGTCGTGGCCGAAATCCGAGAAACAGGCGCCTGAAACCAGGCCGACATAGCCGGTTCCGATGATCGCAATCCGCATGACAACTCCCGTATGGCTTGGGCGTGGCGCCCGCCTATCAAAGGACCCCGCCCGCTTCTAGGGCCTTCAGCGGAGCGGCGGCCCGAGCTTGGACCCTTCCGCTCGCGCCCCGCGCAAAAAAACAAGAGGCCGGCCCCGAAGGACCGGCCTCTCTTTCACTCCAAGTCCCGCCGCCGGAGCGGCGGGCCTCGACCTTACCAGCCCGAACCCGGACCGAAGGTGATTTCCACGCGCCGGTTCTGCGGCTCGCGGACACCGTCGGCGGTTTCGACCAGCGGACGGCTTTCGCCGTAAGCTTCCGTGGTCATCGCGCCTTCCGGCACGCCGCGGCCGGCGAGATAGCGGCGAACCGCATCCGCACGACGCTGCGACAGGCCGACGTTGTAGGTCGCCGGGCCCGAACGGTCGGCGTGACCGGCGAGCACGATCTGGGCCGCGCCGGACTGCCGGAAGGCGGCAGAGGCGTTGTCCAGAATGGCGGCCGCCTGCGGCGTGATGTCCGAACGGTCCCAATCGAAGAACACGATGAACGGACCGACCGGAGCCGGCGGCTGCGGCGGAGGCGGCGGCGGAGGCGGAGGCGGAGGCGGCGGAGGCGGCGGCGGCGGGGGCGGCGGCGGCGGGGGCGGAGCGGCTCCGCCGAAGTTGAAGGTGATGCCGCCGAGCAGGCTGTGCGACCGGAACCGCGCATCCGCATCCTGGCCGTTGAAGGCGATGGCGCGGATGTTGTTCACGTTGAAGAAGCGATACTTCACGCCGATGTCGATCGTGTCGGTGATCGGCTGACGCACGCCGGCGATGAGCTGCCACGCGAACCGGGTGTCGCTGTCGTCCAGGAACGCGCCCTGGTTGGCGAACCGGCGGTAGTTGTTCATCTGGACGCGAGCAACACCGACGCCGCCGCCGACGAAGCCGCTGAGGCCGTCATCGTCGCCGAAATCGACCATGCCGTTGACCATGAAGCTCAGGGCGGTGGTGTTGCCACCGCCGGCGTCACGGAACAGGCCCGCCTGGCCCGGAGCGCCTTCGCCCGGAAGCCGGACGACGTTGGCGAGCTGACGCACCTGGGCGCGCTTGTAGGCGACTTCGGCCTCGAGGCGGAAACCGCCCATGTCGTAGCCGACGGTGCCGGCCCCGTCGAAGCCGGGACGGTGCTTGACCGTGACCGCATTGTCCTGAGCGCCGATGCCAATCTGCATGTCTTCGACGATCATGGCGCCGAATTCGGCGCCGACGTACCACGCGCCGGTCCGCGCAAGCGCCGGAGTCGCGAGCACGGTGGATGACAGCGCCACAACTATGGCGAGCTTCCGCATAAATCTTTCCCCTTTCTACTGCGTCCCTGATGGGAACGACCTCGAACTCATTACGGTAAGCGGAGTTTGCGCGCAAGCGCGCTTATCCCCGCTTTTGTTGCCGAAAAGCCGCAGTGCGCGATGAACGCGTACCCCCTCCCCGGCAGACCGCGCTGAAACTCCGACCGTGTCGTCGGGTTGCACGGCCGCGGGAGAAAAGATCAATCGGTCAGGCCGTGTGACTTTAATGTCGCAATGAGCGTGTCGATCGCGGCGCGCGCCTCCTGATCGATTGTCGTTCCGCCTGAAGGACTTGGCACCTCCGGAAGCCGCGGACCCACGATCTGCTGCCCTTCGATGACGATCCGCGCCGCCGGCACCTCCCCTCCGCTCCAGCCGGTTCCGGTCCAGTGGAGCCACAACCCTCCCGTCTCCAGCCACGCCCGCATGCCCGGCACCGGCGCGGTGAATCGCCAGCCGCCCGCGGTCCAGCGCGCGATCATGCCCTCCTTGCCGCTCCAGGCGCCGGTCGCCTGCCCGCCGACGATCCAGCCCTGCCCCGACACTGGCGCGGCAGGCGGCTCGGCCATCGGCGGCCCGGCGACCGACGGGTGGAGCGCGCCGTCCACCGCCTCCAGCGCCTCGTTGTGGAACGCCTCCTTCTGCGCCTGCCCCGGCAGGATGAAGGGGAAGCGGAAACGCGTCGTCTCCTCGCTCATATTCGGCTCTCCTCGCTCACTCAGCCCGGCCAGACCGCCCGCGCCGCCCGCGACAGGCCGTGGGTCCCCGCCTGCCGGACCTCGATCCACAGCGGCCCACCGCCGCCATCCTCCAGCCGCTGCGCGGCACTATAGATATACGAAGCCGCGCCGACGCTCGCCCGCCGCTCGAAGCCTGGGCCTGCGATGGTCACCTCGTAGCGTTCGCTCTCCTCGCCCAGCGGCGTGCCGCTCCCGCTGGCCCAGCCATAGCCCTGCCGGCTGCGCCGCACCCAATCGAGCCGGATGTCGCCGTCCCGCTTCACGGCCGTGAGATGCACCGGCGCCGGCGGCATCAAGGCCGCGCCGCCGATCCGCCGCACCGCACTCACCGGTGCGGGATCGCCGCGGCCGGCGGCGCGCACCCACGCCTCCGCGCCCAGGCTCTCGGCCGGCGCTTCCACCAGGACGATGTCGCGCGCGTCGATCAGCGCGAAATCCTCGCCCGCCTGATGATCGTGCGCCGCCCATTCGGTGCCTCGCCGCCCGCGCAGCAGCCGCGACAGAAGGAAGCGGCCATCGCCCAGCGGCTCCGCCCGGCCGAACTGGATCAGCTCGTCGCCGAGCAGCGCGAGGTTCGCGCCCGCGACCAGAGCCGCGTCGCTCCGGCTTTCGAGCCACATGTCCTCGTTCAGCAGCGCGACCTCGACCGCATGGCGGTCGTCGAACAGCGCCGAACCCGCCGCCCCCAGCCCCGTCGCCGCGACGCCGATCGTCGCCGGCCCCGCGCTCGCGCCAAGGCTCGTCCAACTCAGCCCCCCGTCGAAACTGGCGCTGAGCGCGGCCCTGCGCCAGCCCGCGCCCGGCCCCGCCGCCATCGCCGCCAGCACGGGCCGCTCGCTCTCGAACGGCAGCGGCAGGTCGTAGAGCCTCAGCATCGTCGGCCCGTGCTCGGCGTCGCGATGGCCGATCGGCCGCCCCGCGTCGGCACCGGCCGGGTTCGGCCCAAGTCCCTCCGACACCCGCGCCAGCTCCAGCGTGCAGATCAGCCGCCCCAGCGTCCATCGCTCGACCTTCCACAGGCCCGCCTGCCCCGCGATGCGGACTCGCGCGCCGGGCCGCGGCGGCTCCTCCCGCCAGGGCACGTCCAGCTTCGCCCGCGCCCGCGCCGCCGACAGCGCGGCGAGCCGCCGCTCCGCCAGGCCTTTCGCCTCCGCCGCATGCAGCACCGCCGGAAAGGCGATCCGCTCGCTGCGAACGGACGGCCCGCCGAGCGACGCGCGCTGCAGGCCCGCCTGATAGTCGCGCGCGGGGTCGTGATAGGAGATCGCGACCTCGCCCGGCACGGCATCGGCCGCGCCGCGCACGATCTCGACCGCGCCCACCCGCTCGCCGAGCGTCGCCTCCGCGCCGCCCGCCTCGCCCAGGCGCAGCCCGCCGTCCGTCTCGACGAACGACAGGGACGCCGCCGCGGCCAGTTGCTCGATCGCGCCGCGCACGCTCTCCCCGCCGGCGGCATAGCCGATCAGCGCCGGCCCGCCGCCGCTCGCCACCGCGCCGCCGCTCAGCTCCTCCGCCACGGCGCCGACCGTCACCGGCCCCGGATCGGCCTCCACCTCGAAAGTCAGCGACGGGATGCGGTTGCCATAATCCTCCAGCTGGAAATCCTCGAACACCGCATAAGCGATGCCGCGATAGGCCGGCGCGCCGCCCGCGCCCTCGACGGCGGCGATCAGCGGATCGGGCAGCTGCGCCTCGTCGCCATGATAGAGGCGGAAACCCGTCTCGCTCTTGAAGTCGCCGGCCGCCCCGCGCAGCAGCTTGCCCTCCGCCCAGATCCGCCCCACGCCCAGGATCGGCCGTCCCGACAGGGCGACCGCGAAATTGGCGGAATAGCTGTAGCTCGCCGTCTTCGGCCGCCCCTTGCCGCCGCCGCTGGTGGTCCGCCGCTCGACGAGGTCGGTGGCCCAGATCACCGTCCCCGCCACCCGCATCCGCCCGAAGATCTTCGGGATCGCATTGCCGTAGGACGATGTCTGGACCGCCAGCGTCGCCATCCGCGCGCTTTCCCGCGTCTTCGGCGCGAAGATCGCCGCATCGGCCGCCTGGCCGATCATCCCGCCGATCGCCCCGCCCAAAGGTCCGCCGATCGCGCTCCCGACCGCGGTCAGAACGAGCGTCGCCATATCTCTCCTCCGATCAGTCCGCGTCCGGCCGCCGCCAGGCGGACAGAAGGGGCCAGGGCAGCGCGCCCGGCACTTCCACCACCCGCCGCAGCCCGGCGTCGGCATGGACGAACCCGCCGTCCACCAGCACCGCCAGATGCAGCCGCTCCGCCCCCGGCCGCGCCACCACGACGTCGCCCGGCCGCGTCCGGTCCGGGTCAACCCTGACCAGCCCGGCCCGCGCCAGCCCGGCATGGAGTTCCTCCGGCTCGAAAGCGTGCAGCGGATAGTCCCGCCGCACGCTATCCTCGGCCACGCCCGCGGCGATCATCGCCACGCCGATGCAGTCGAGCCCATGCGCCGGCACCCGCCCCTGCGGCCGGAAGCGCGCGCCGACCAGCTCCCGCGCCGCCGCCTCAGCGGGGCGCAAGCTCGCGCTCTTTGCCGCCGGACCGGTCCTCGAACTCGATCGACCGCTCGTCCACCTCCACCCGCACCTTCTGCGGCAGGTGCGCGCACCCGCCGATCGCGAGCGCAAACCCGCACATGCAAGCCCTCAGCCTCATCGCCTTTCTCCTTCTCCTCGTGGATGTCTCGCCGCTCAGGCGCCCGGATAGCGGGTGAGGAGATCGATGCCCGGCAGGTGCGGCTCTCCCCGGAAATTGACGCCGTTGCCGAAGCGCTGGACGCAGGTCGCGAAGCTCCGGTCGCAGCCCTCGCGAAGCTCGGCTAGGTCGCCGGCGGCGATCGCGAAAGGCGGCGCCTCGCGCAGCACCAGCCGCGCCCCGGCCGAACTCAGCACCGCGCCGCTCGTCCCGCCGTTCGGTCCGCCGATCCAGCGGACCCGGCCATAAGCGAAGGCGCCGTCCGCCGCCGGCCCGTCCAGCTCGATGTCGAAGCTGCGCGCGTCGATCGCCGCGCCCACCCGCGCGATCCGCACCCGCGCCGCCATGTCGACCCGGCACCTCTTGTCGCCCAGCTCGGCGCGGCATTCGGGCGAGGTCTGCTCGACCGGCGGCCGCACCAGCCGGGCCGCCCGGCTCCTCAGCGCCGCCTCGAAGCCGGCGCCGCGCACCGTCACGTCGCCGATCTCGCCCTCGGCCACGCTCACCACCGGCCCCTCCGGCCGCTCCCAATCGACCAGGAACAGGCGCACCGCCGCCCCGTCCCAGCGGCCCGCGGCCAGGTCGTCCGCCCGGATCGCGTCGCTGGTCAGCGCGCCCTCCACGTTCAGCATGTCGGCATCGAGCCCGTCCGACAGCGCCACCGCGGACGGCAGCATGCCGGGCGCCGCGCGGTAGCGCAGCCGGCCGATCTCGAGGTCGCGGTCGTGCGAGGTGAAGCCGATCGTCACCCCGTCGCGCCGCTCGATCCGCCAGCACAGCGCGACGGTGGCGAGTTCGCTCCCGAGCACCGCCGCCGTCATTCCCGTATCTCCACCAGCGGCACGTGCGGCGCCTCGCCCGCCGCATGGCCGGCCCCGGCGATCGCCAGCCGGTCCTCGGCGAAGCGCACCGGCACGTCGAAGCGGTAACCCGCCCGCACCTCCGCGCCCGGCGCCGGCGGCGTCTCGAACGTCACCACGCCCTTGTCGCCCAGCGTCCACCCGCCCGCCAGCTCCACGCCGCCGACGGAGACCCGCACGCTCCCCGCCACCGGCCGGGTGATGCGCCGCAGCTGCGCGCCATAGCTCTTGACCAGCGGGAAGTCGCCGCGCTCGCCGTCGCCGACGCCCAGCAACTGGTCGTCCGCTCCCGGCTCCCCGGTCATGCCGCTGGAGCTGTGGTCGAACGGATCCTCGAAGCGGAAGCCCACCGCCGCGCCCCGCCGGGCGCGGAAGAAGGCGATCAGCGCGTGCATCTCCGCCTCGCCGCGCACGCCCGGCCCGGCGTCGAACCGCAGCCGCGCGTCCGCCCATTCCGCGTTGCGCTGCTCCGCCCCCGCCGCGGTCGTCACGATCGCGGTCGAAAAGGCCGGCTCCACGCTTGCCTCGCGGCCCAGCGCCAGCGGGAAGCGCACGTCGTCGAAAGCCTCCACCTCATCCTCCCCCTCGCCGAAATGGACGAAGCCGTCGCGCAGCACCTGCGGCAGCGCCCACACGAACACCTCGCCGGTGCCCCGCCGCCGCGCCGCGTCCGCCGCCGCCGCGATCTCCCGCCACTGCGCCTTGTCCTCCGGCCGCAGCACGAAGCCGGAGAAATAATGCTGCTCCCCGATCGGATAGCCGAGCCGCGCCGTCGCCTCGGCGATCCCGCGCGCGGTCGCGCCGCGCCGCCCCTCGGTCACCCAGTCATAATCCTCGAGCTGCAGCACGTCGAAGGCCGGCGCCGCCCAGCCGACCGGCACGTTCGCCCGCCGCACCTCCGGCGCCTCCGCGTCCATCACGGTCGGCAGATAGACGAGCAGCAGCGTCTCCGCCTCCGCCGCCACCTCGCGCACCGCCGCGCACAAGGCCGCGGTCGAAGCGGCGAGCGCAGCCCCAGCCGCGTCGAGCGCCGCCACCTGCTCCGCGTCCAGCGCGCCCGCGACGCTCGCGATCGGCGGCGGGTCGAACGCCGCCACCGCCGCCGCGTCGTAGATGCAGATGCGCCCGTCCGCCGTCACCCACCACCAGGGCTCGCCCACCTGGAAGCGGACCGGCTGGCCGGTCTCGACCGCCAGCAGCGCGAACGCCCGCGCCACCGCCTGCAGATAGGCCATCGCCCCGCCATGCGCCGGCGACAGCAGCGCCGACGGCGGCTCCCATCCGGTCAGCGCCGGCGATCCGTCCGCCGCCCGCTGCTTCCAGTCGTTCCAGCAATGCGCGTCGAACAATTCGTAGGACAGCGACAGGATGATTTCGAAGCCATGGCCTTTCGCCCGCCGCAGGAAGTCCCTGTGCCAGGCCGCGCACGGCCCGTTCAGCGCGCCGCCGGCGAGGCTCACATAGAAGTCCGCGCCCAGCGGCTCGAGCCGGAAATAGGTGGCTCATGCCGACATAATGGTTGATCACCCCGGCATAGCCGAGCCAGGCGACGTTGCGCAGCAGCCGCTCCGGCGTCAGATGGTAGCTGTCGTCATAGCCGCTCGCCATGCGCAGCGCGTGCGCGGGCACGATCGCGTCGCCCATCGACAGCACCGATCCCGCGCCCGCGCAGGCGATCTGGCTCAGCTCGGCCCAGCCCTCCGCCGGCGCCGCCAGGCTCCCGCCGCCCGGCGCATAGGCCGCCGGCACCAGCGATATGAACATCCGGTCGACGTCGCCCGCCCAGACGGGGTCGTCGCCGTCCCAGCCGCCGGCAAGGGCGCCGAAATCGATCGCGATCTCGGCGTCCTCGGCCGTGCCCGCGGCATGGTTCCACAGCCGCACATACCATGTCCGCGCGTCGCCCGCTTGGTCCCGCCCCTCGATCGTCAGCGTCGGCCCGTCGACCGCGTCGAGCCCGCGCAGCCCGCCGCTGCGCCAGCGGAAGGACAGCCGGCACCGCCGGAAGTCGCGGTCGGTCTCGTAAGCGAGCAGCGGATGGTCGTGCCGGTCCTCCGCTTCCCAGATCAGCCCCGCCAGATCGTCCGCGGTAGAAGACGGCGTCGACCCGCAGGCTGTTCGGCCCGGTCGTCGTCGCGCTCGCCATCATCGGCCGCGGGAAGTTCAGCGTCCAGTAGCGCGCGTCGAAGCGCTTGATCGTCGTCAGGACGCGCGCCGCGCCGGGCGGCGCCAGCCAATGTCCCATGCCGCCTCACTCCCCCCGCATCAGCGCCTGGCGCACCGCGCGCGCGACCTGCCGGCCCGATGCGCGCAGCGCCTCCGGCTCCCGCGCCTGGGGCGCGTTGATCGCGATCGTCACCCGCACCTCGCGCGCGCCGCCCGGCCCGCCCGGCTCCACCCGTCCGCTCGCCGTGGGCACGAACAATTCGGGTCCGCGCTCGCCGACCAGATAGGCGCGCCCCGGCGCCACCGGCCCGCCGGTCGCCCGCCCCGGCGCGCCGGCAAGCCCGGCGACCAGCCGCCCCGCCGCTCCGGCCAGCCCCGCCGCGCCGCCGCCGCCGCCCAGCGCCTGCAGCCCGCTCCGCATCGCATTGGCCGCGATCTCCGCCATCGCCGCCAGCGCGGTGCGCTTCAGATCCTCGAAGCCGAACTTGCCGGTCCTGACCGCGCGCAGCAGCGCATGTTCCAGCACCCGCCCCGCCCGCTCGGCGCCTTCCGCCAGCGGCCCGTCCAGCTGCCCCCGCATCTCCGCCACGTCGCGCGCGAAGGCGCCGGTGTCGGCGCGCACGCTCACCAACAGCCGCTCGATCTCCTCGTCCATCGCCCTCTCCGCTCACCCGTCCGGAAACATCGCCATCAGCCGCCCCAGGTCCGCGCCGTCGGCCGGCGTCTCCTCTCCGGCGATCGCGTTCAGGACCGCCGCCACCTCGGCCGGGGTGGCGCGCCAGAATTCGTCCGGCCGCCAGCCGAGCGCCGCGCCGACCAGCCCCGCCAGCCGCGCCGCCGCCTCGCTAAACACGGCCCTGCAGGATCTGCCCGAGCAGCAGCTTGAGCACCGGCGTCGCCCGCGCCAGCCCGCCCTCGGCGATGGCCGCGCCGACCCGCGCCCGCGTCAGCCCCTCCGGCCAGTCGGCCGCGCAATGCCAAAACAGGCTCGCCATCTCGCCGATGCGCAGCCCGCCGCCGGCCGCCCGCTCCACCAGCGCGAAGAGCGGCCCCAATTCCTCCTCGGCGGCGACCAGCGCCTCGAAGCTCGGCCGCAGCACCAGCCGCGCGCCGCCCACCACGATCTCCGCCTCGCCGCGCGCCGGATTGGCGCCCCGCCCCGCGCTCACAGCGCCGCCACCGGCCCGGAACTCTCCAGGCTCAGCGCATAGGTCCGCTCGCCATTATAATCGCCCGCATAATCGAGCCGGGTGACCAGGAACCGGCCCTGCAGCCGCTCGCCGCCTTCGAAGCTCAGTTCGTAATCTTCCAGGCTGCCGCTCAGCGCGTTGCCCTTCACCCGCGTCTCCGCCGCCGATCCGGTGAAGATGCCGCTCGCCGCCACCGACACCGATCGCACGCCCGCGCCCGACAGCAGCTCGCGCCAGCCGCCCGAATCCTTGCTGGTGACGTTCACCGCCTCGCCGTTCACCGACATCATCGTGGTGCGCATTCCGGCCACGGTCGCGAAGGCTGGCGGGCTCGCGCCGTCGCCGACCTTCAACAGAAAGGCACTTCCCTTTTGCGCGCTCATATGATCCTCTCTCTTCGTCAAGCTTTGGGATTGGAATTCGCCATGATTTCAACTGTGCTTGCTCTCATGCTCTCGACCGCCGCGCAGGCCTCCGACCCGGTGGTCGTGCCCCGCCGCGCCTACAATCTGTGCCTGTCCAATTTCATGCGGGCGCAATTGCGCGACGGCGTCGACGAAGCCGCCTTCGACACCGCGATCGAAACCGCCTGCCGCGATCAGGAAAGTTCGCTCCGCGAAGCGATCATTCAGCGCGCGATGAACATGGGCGACCGCCGCCCCGTCGCCGAACGCGACGCCGCCGCCGAAATCGACGACTACCAGGCCAACGCCCGCGAACTCTTCCGCGAGCACAAGGAAAACAACACCCTCCCCGAGTAGAGCCCCACCACCCAAAAAGCCCTCTCCCCCCGGGAGAGGGTTGGGTGAGGGTCCCCGGCCAAAGCGAATAGGCCCCGGCTCCTCCGCCACCGCCGCCACCCTCACCCCAACCCTCTCCCGGGGAGAGAGGGGGCAGAAGGCCCGCGCCCCTAAACCCCCAGCATCCGCGCCCGGAACTCCACCGTCAGCGCCCAGCCGCGCCCGTCGCGCACCAGCCGGCTGCGCAGGAAAACCAGCCCCGCCAGCCGCCACTCCGCCAGCTCCGGCCCGATGCCCGCGATCGCCGCCTCCGCCGCCGCGCCCAGTTCCCTGAGCCGCGCCGCCCGCTCGCCCGCGTCGCGCAGCACCGCCGCCAGCCGCACCTCGCGCCCCGCGCCGCTCTTGTGCCCCCAGTCCGCCTCGCTCCCGGTCTCGACCACCGCATAGGGAAAGGCCGCCTGCACCGGCGCCTCCTCATGCACGCCGCTCAGCCCCGGCACCGCGCCCAGCGCCGCCATCGCCGCCTGCTGCAGCCGCGCGCCCGCTCCGCTCATCGCATCCTCTCCATCAGCCATCTGAGCCCCGGCTCCAGCGCGAACCGCCGCCGCGCCCGGCGCCCGGAAATCCGCACCCCGCCGTCGACGACGTCCGCCCGCAGCCCGGGCGGCAACTCGCCCCGCAGCCGCCCGGCGATCCGCTCCGCCGCCGCCGCCGCGCGCGCCTCGGCCTTGCGACGCGCCCGCGCCGCCAGCGCCTCGAACATCATCCGATCCGCAGCCGCCGCCACGGCCGCCACAAGGCCGCCACCGCCGCCGGCGGGCAGCTCCGCTCCGCCCCGTCGCGGTGCGTGTAGAGATGCGCCGCCAGCCGCACGACACCGTGCCGCAGCCCGTCGGGCAGCGCGCCGTAGTCCGCCGCCAGCCCGGCCGTATAGGCGACCCGGATCCGCCCCGCCGCATGCGCCGGCGTCCGCACCCAGCCCTCGGCATGGGCGTCGATGTCGATCGCATAGCTGCCCGGCGCCAGCGCCTCGAACGCGCCGCCAAGCGGGGCATGCGCCACCGCCTCGATCGACCGCACCGGCGCCGCCGTCAGCCGCGTCCAGGACGGCCGCGCCGCCATCGCCTCCTCATGCACCCGCGCGATCGCCGCCCGGCCGGTGAACTGCTCGCACAGCTCGATCGCGGCCAGCGCCAGCCGTCCGATCAGCCCATCCTCCTCGTCATGGCCGATCCGCAGATAGGCCTTGATCTCCGCCACCGCTTCCGGCTGCGGTCCGATCGGCGCCGCGTTCAGCATCGCCCCCTCCATTCGCCCATCTGCCGCTCCCCCGTTTTCGTGACCGTCAAAGCGCGACGCCCGCCCGCGCCGCCATGAAGGCGCGCAGCCGCCCGGTCTCCGCGTCGCTCAGCGCCCGCCCGATCATCAGCATGCCGTACAGCCGCATCTGCGCGCCGCTGGTGCCGGCGCTGCGGCCGCCCAGCGACACGCCCGCCACCCCCGCGCTGCCGCTGTTTCCTACGGCAAAGGCCGCCTTGTTCACCGCGATCCGGCTCGCCGCCCCGTCGAACCGTTCGGTGACGACGCCGTTCACGTCGACCGGCAGGCCGGCGCTGAACGGCGTCGCCGCGCCGGAGAACAGGTAGAGCCGCGGCGCCGCGCTGGTCTGGTAGAGCACGCCCGCGTCCGATCCGTTGTTGCCGAACAGCACCCGGCCCGACGTCCAGGCCGCCTGCCGCACGGCCGAGACGCGGTCGAACGGCTGGGGCAGCGCGAACGCCGCCACCAGCCGGTCGTCCGCGCCGTCGAACTCCAGATAGAGCCGCCCGCCCCCGTCCTGGCGCAGGATCGGCCGCGCCGACGCGGTCGCCTGCACCGCATGGTTGCCCCGTCCCGATTTGTCGCGGATCATGCCCACCGGGCTTCCGACCGCCGCCGCGACCGTGCCGCCGCTGTCCTGGAACATGCTGGCCGCGTCGGCGGGATCGTACCAGGCGCCCTGCGCGCCGCCGGCGAACAAGGCGGCGGGGCTGAAACCCCCGCCCCGCTGCCGCGGCGACAGTCCGAAGCCGTAGCCGATCGGACGCATCAGTAGAGCGCCAATATGTCGGACGCCGTCGTTCCGGTCGCCCGCACGAAGCGCGGCCGGAACGGCAGCACCGTCCCGTCGGGCACGTTGCGCCACAGCTGGTCCTGGCTGCCGTCGATGCCGCGCATCATGATGTGCCCGCCGGTGCCGACATAGAGCGCCTTGGGCACCTCGCCGATCGCGTTGGCGTCGTGCGGCACCACCGCCGCCGCCCGCCGCGCCGGCGCCGAAACCGCGTCCGCCGCCGATGCAAAAGGATCCGACATCCTCACCTCCAATTCAAAGAAAAACGCCGCCCGCGCTCTCACGCGGACGGCGCGAAATCCGGTTCGAACGGCGCGCTTACGCCGCGAACCGCATCAGCTTGATCGCCTCCGAATTCATCACCTGCCCGCCCACGCGCTTGGTCGCGTAGAAATGGACGAACGGCTTGTTCGAATAGGGATCGCGCAGGATCTGCGTCTCGGTCCGCTCGGCGATCAGGTATCCGGCGCGGAAATTGCCGAAGGCGATGGCGTGGCTGTTGGCCGCGACGTCCGGCATGTCCTCGGCCTCCACCACCGGATAGCCGAGCAGGCTGTCCGGCTGCCCCGCCGCCAGCGCGGGCTGCCACAGGAAGGCGCCGTCGGCCGTCTTGAACTTCCTGACCCGCGCCGCCGTCGCCGAATTCATCACGAACACCGCGCCCTGCCGGTAGGGCGACTGCAGCGCCTGGACGAGGTCGATCAGCCGGTCCTGCGGATTGGCGGCGGGAAAGCCGCCCGCCATGCCGGACGCGACGAACTGGATCGTCCCGAACGGCCGCGTCGCGTCCCCCTGCGCCGATGTCGGCGCCGACAGGAAGCCGCGCGGCTGGTTCACTCCGCTCCCCGCAACGAAGGCCGCGCCTTCGGCCCGGGCGAATTCGGTCGCGATCTCGCTCGCCAGCCAACCCTCCACGTCGAACGCCGCGTCGTCGAGCATCGCCTGGCTCGCCGCCGGATTGGCGTAGAGCTCGCCGAACGGCGGCGCGATCTCGATGAATTCGGGCGTCCCCGTCTCCGGCCGCCCGGCCGTCTCCGACACCCAGCCCGACGGCGTCCCGCCCGCCGTCACCAGCTTGCGGTATCCGGACGATCCGACCTTCACCACATTGGCGATCGCCCGGATCGGCGACACCGCGGTCAGCAGCCGGTCGATCTCGGCGTCGATCTCCTCGGGCACCGCATAGCCGCCGGCCGCGTCGCTGGTCCCGGCGAGCGCCTTCAGCTCGACCCCGGCCTCCAACCCCTTGCGCAGATAGCGCTCGACGAACGGCGAGGCGCCCGATTTCGCCCCGCTCAGCGCCGGCCGCGCCACCGCCCCGGCCTCGATCCTGGCCTTCAGCGCCGCGACCTCCGCCTTCAGCGCCGCCACATCCTCATGCTCCCGCTCCAGCGCCTCGAACGACGCCTCCAACGCATCCGCCTTCACCAACATCCCCATCTCCTCTGCTCAGAATTGATCACCCAAAAACCCCCTCTCCCCCCGGGAGAGGGCTATCCGCCGCACCGCCCAAAAACCCCCTCTCCCCCCGGGAGAGGGCTGGGGTGAGGGTCACCGCCGCAAGCGAAAAAGCCCCGACACCTCCGCCAAAGCCGAACCCCTCACCCAACCCTCTCCCAATGGGAGAGGGCTATTGGCCGCACCGCCCAAAAGCCCCCTCTCCCCCCGGGAGAGGGCTGGGGTGAGGGTCACCGCCGCCAGCGAACAAGCCCCCACATCTCCGCCGAAGCCGGAACCCTTCACCCCCCTCGCCCCCCGCGCTATTGCGATGCGATGCAGCTCTCCCGCGACGGCGCCCGGCTCTTTCCGGCCGCGGCGGCCCCGCCGATCCTCGCCGAACTCGACCGCCTGCTCGCGGGCGCCGACGCCGCGCGTCCCGGCCACCGTCTCGCCGGCAGCCCCGCGCTCGCCGCGCTGCTCGCCGCCGAGGGCGCGATCGGCCGCCTGGCGGCGGCGCTGCTCGGCCCCGCCGCCAAGCCGGTCCGCGCTTTGCTCCTCGACAAGACGCCCCGCGCCAATTGGTCGCTGGCCTGGCATCAGGACCGCACGATCGCGGTCCGCCGCCGGGTCGACCTGCCGGGCTTCGGCAACTGGACCCGCAAGTCCGGCATCCTCCATGTCGAGCCGCCGCCCGATCTGCTCGCGCGCATGCTGACCCTGCGCGTCCATCTCGATCCCGTCGGCGCCGACAACGGTCCTTTGCTCGTCGCGCCGGGCTCGCACCTCCTCGGCCGGATCGCGGAGCGGGACATCCCCGCCGCGGTCGACCGGCTCGGCAGCGTCGCCTGCCTGGCCGCGCGCGGCGACGTCTGGGCCTATGCGACCCCGATCCTCCACGCCTCGCACAAGGCCGCCGCCCCCACCCGCCGCCGCGTCCTCCAGATCGACTACAGCGCCGACACCCTGCCCGGCGCCCTCGAATGGCACGGCATCTGAACGAGCACCGCCCAAAAGCCCCCTCTCCCCCCGGGAGAGGGCCGGGGTGAGGCTCACCGCCGCCAGCGAAAAAACCCCGACACCTCCGCCAGAGCCACCCCCCTCACCCGGCTAACCGCCGCTCCGCCCGGCAAAAAGCGTGGCGCCGGCCGCGTCCTGGCTTTAGCTTCCCGCCTCATGTCCTCACCGGAAGACCAGGCGGCGCTGCGCCCTCATCTCCTCCCCGGCGAGCGGGTCGCGTGGAGCGGCCGGCCGACGCGGAGCATCCCCTTCGATCGCAGGGACCTCGTCGCCGCCGTCAGCGGGGCGGCGTGGACCCTGATGTACTTCTGGATCCTGCCCCGGCCGGGGCAGGATCAGGGGAGCGGCCTCAACCTGCTGATCGACGCCGCGATCATCCTGATCGGCGTGCTCATCGCCCTGGGACGTTTCGTCCACGGCTGGTGGCTGCGCCGCCGCCTCCTTTATGCCGTGACCGACCGGCGCGCGATCATCCTGCGCGGCGGGGCGAAGGGACGGCTGCGCTCGCACGACCTCGCCTGGCTGCCGATGCTCGAGCTCGAGCAGCAGGGCGGCAGCGGCACGCTCTTCATGGAGCCGGGCGAGCAGCCCGACACCTGGTACGAGCGCGCGACCGCCCATGAGTCCGGCTTGTCGCGCGGCTTCTGCTTCGTCGACATCGACCAGCCGGAGCGGGTCTACGACATCATCTGCCGCGAAGGCACCCGCCGCCGCGCCGAGCTCGCTTTGGAAGAAACCCCCGCTTTCACCCCGCTCGTCTAGCCCGCGACCAAAACCCCCCTCTCCCCCCGGGAGAGGGCCGGGGTGAGGGTCACCGCCGCAAGCGGACAAGCCCCAACATCTCCGCCAAAGCCGTCACCCTCACCCAACCCTCTCCCATGGGGAGAGGGCTATCCGCCGCACCGCCCAAAACCCCCTCTCCCCCCGGGAGAGGACCGGGGTGAGGGTCCCCGCCGCACGCGAACACGCCCCGACCTATTCACCCCCCGCCTCGACCGCATGCACCCGCGCGCGGGGCTGCATCGGCAAAGTCACCAAACTCACCTCCACCAGATCGAGCTCGGTCAGCTCCCGCGGCACCCCGTCGCGCGCCGCCCGCACGCGATAGCCGAAGCTCAGCCCGCCGACCGCGCCGTCCGTCAGCAGCGCCGCCGCCTCGCGCCCCGCCGCGCTGCCGGACAATCGCCCGATCACGCGCAGGCCGCGCCTGTCCTCGCGCAGATATTCGATCCGCCCGATCGGCCGCCCCGGCTCGTGCTGCCACAGAAGCGGCACGCTGGCGTCGCCGGCGAGGCTGCGCGCGAAGGCGCCGGGCCGCACCACGTCGCCGCCGCGGTCGGGCCGGTCGAACACCGCCGCATAGCCGGCGAAGCGCACCCCGCCCCCCGGCCGCTCAGCCACGGACCGTCTCCAGCAGCCCGGTCTTGATCGCCATTCCCGCCACCAGCAGCGCCAGCAGGATGCGCATCGTCCAGGCGACCACCGCCTGCGCCGCCGATTTCTTCGCGTCGCGCCACGCCTGCAGCAGCTGGCGCAGCTCGTCCATGTCGCGCCGCGCCGTCGCATCGGTGAGGCCGAGCGCGCCCAGCGCCCGCTCCGCCCCTTTCTCGCTCGCCTCCTCGATCAGCGCGCGCAGCGTCACCATGTCCGCCCCTTGCGCCTCCGCCTGCCGCGTCAGCCCGGCGAGCAGCCCCGCTTGCTCCTCGATCATCGCCTCTCCCCTTCCGCCTCCGGCCCGAAGCCGAGCATCTCCCTCTTCTCCGCCCGGCTGAGGAAATCGGCCGCCGACACCTGCGCCCACAGCCGCTCCCGGTCCTCGGCGAGCGCCGTCACCTGGTCGACGTCCAGCATCAGCCGGCAGTCCGGCCACCACGCCCGCAGCCCGTCCGAAATCCCGCGCAATATCTTCTCGGCGAGCGGCAGCACGGTCAGCCGCCACAGCGCCCGGTTCGCCTCGCGGTAATTGGCGTAGGTCGAATCACCGGGCAGGCCGAGCAGCATCGGCGGCACCCCGAACGCCAGCGCGATGTCGCGCGCCGCCCCAGCCTTGAGCTCCGCGAAGTCCATGTCCGCCGGCGACAGGCTCATCGCCTCCCATCGCAGCCCGCCGTCGAGCAGCATCGGCAGCCCGGCATTGGCCGGCCCCTGGAACTGCGCCGTCATCTCGGCGCGCAGCCGCTCGAACTGTGCGGCCGACAAGGTGCCCCCGTCCGCCGGCGCGTGGACCAGCGCTCCCGACGGCCGCGCCGCATTGTCGAGCAGCGCCTTGTTCCAGCGCGCCGCCGCATTGTGCACCGCGACCGCCCCCGCCGCCGCGCCCAGGCAGCCGAGCCCGTAATGGTCGTCGAGCGGGTGGACGGCTTTCAGATGCACCAGCGACGGCCGCCCGCTCCCGTCCCGCGCCGGCAGCCGCGTCCGCGCCGCCCCGGCGCGATAGAGATAGGCCGCCGGCCAGCCGTCCGCCCCCGCCTCCACCGCCACCCGTTCGGGCCGCAGCGCGAACAGCTCGGCCGGCGCCGCCTGTGGATCGAGCAGGATCTGCACGAACGCATTGCCGTGCAGCAGCAGGTGCGACGCCGCCGCCTCGAGCAAGGCCGGCGCCGCCAGCCGCTCCGCCGCGTCCGCGCCCCCGCCGTCATAGACCGGCACCGACGCGACGCTTTCCGCCACCAGCCGCACCGCCCGCTGCGCCACCGGATTGCCCAGATAGGCTTCGCGCACCTGCGCCTCGTAGCTGCGCGGCCACGGCTCCCCGACCGCGCCGCCCCACGCGCCCAACAAAAAAGGCCGCGCCTCCCGCGCGGCCTTCCGCCCGAACCACCCCATCCCGCTCTCCCAACAAAAAAGGCGGCCAAGGCCCCCGCCCCGCCGCCGAATCGCACCTTCCCACTATGGCGATATGTGCCACAACAGCGTCACGCTGTCAAGATGTTTTAGCCTCTTTGGTTAGTTTTTACACCGCCCAAACCCCCTCTCCCCCCGGGAGAGGGTTGGGGTGAGGGTCCCCCACGCCGGCGAAACCGCCCCCTCAAATCTCCACCTCTACCCCGCGCTCGTACAACTCCCCCACGAACCATTCGAAGCCGCGCAGATTGTCCGAGAAATAGATGCGCCTCCCCCCGTCGACTTCGAGATAAAGGCCGAGCCAGCCCCGCCGCAGCCGCTCCACCCGGTCCCATTCGAACATCTCCACCCGTCGCAACCGGTGGTAGCGCACGCCCTCCGGCCCATAGGCCAGGCGGATCGCGAACACCTGCCAGGCCAGGATCGCCCCCGCCTCCATCATGACCAAGGCGAAGGCGATAACGCCGGCGGCGATCGGAACGGCCGTGCCCGAAAAGTCGAACCCCTCCTCCATACCGGCCGCGACCAGAGCCGCCAGCGCCGCCAGGCCGCCGATCAGCATCACGCCCCCGAGCAGCCCGAACGCGAACAGGCTGATCGACGGCCGCAGCAATTGCCAGCCCGCTTTCTCCACCGGCTGGTGGGCCCCGGCCGCGTCGATCGCCGCGGCGAACGCCAGGGGCGCCAGCATCACGAGCGAGAACTCACCCGAGCCGAAGAGCGTCATCGCCCGATGGGTCGCGAAGAGGAACGAGGCGAACAAGGCGCCTTCCGGCACGAACCAGTTCCAGAACAATCCGCTGGACGGCTTCCAGGCCTGCGCCCTCAGCACCGGCCCGAAAAAGGCCATGCTCCAGAACACGCAGCCGTACACCAGCGCCAGCACGACCCCCCGGCCGTCCCACTCTTCCCCGTCGATCAGCTGAAGCACCCAGGCCGTCATCAGCCCGCCCAGCAGCATCCCCCCAACCCACCGCGTCCTCTCGATCAGCATGGCACCCCCTGCCACCACCCTAACCCCAGCCGCCCCATTGCCAACTCGAAAACCACCTCTCCCACAGGGAGAGAGTCTCTCCGCCTCACCAGCCAAAAACCCCCTCTCCCCCCGGGAGAGGGTTGGGGTGAGGGTCACCGCCGCAAGCGAACAAGCCCCACATCTCCGCCAAAGCCGCCACCCTCACCCAACCCTCTCCCAAAGAGAGAGAGCCTCACCGCCCCACCACCCAAAAACCCCCTCTCCCCCCGGGAGAGGGCTGGGGTGAGGGTCACCGCCGCAAGCGAAAACGCCCAGACACCCTCCCAACCCCCGCGCGCCAAAAACCCCCTCGCGCCGCTCCACCACCCCTGTTACCCTTCCCCGAGGAGGAAGCGGCAATGTCCCACCCCGCCATGCTCCCGATCGCCCGCAAGCTGAGGCGCTCCGCCACCGAGGCCGAGCAGCGCCTGTGGCATCATCTGCGCGGCCGCCGCCTCGCCGGCGCCAAGTTCCGCCGCCAGGTGCCGGTCGGCCGCCACGTCGCCGATTTCCTGTGCGATCAGGCGCGGCTGATCGTCGAGGTCGACGGCGGCCAGCATGCCGACAACCCCGCCGACGCCGCCCGCACCACCGCGCTCCAAGCCGCCGGCTATCAGGTCCTGCGCTTCTGGAACCACGACGTCCTCGCCGACACCGACGCCGTCCTCGAGGAAATCGCCCGCACCCTCCGCCTCGCCCTCAACGACTGACCGACCCACCCAAAAACCCCCTCTCCCCCCGGGAGAGGGTTGGGGTGAGGGTCCCCGCCGCCAGCGAAAACGCCCCAACATCTTCGCCAAAGCCGAACCCCTCACCCAACCCTCTCCCAAAGGGAGAGGGCCTCCCCGCCACACCGCCCAAAAACCCCCTCTCCCCCCGGGAGAGGGCCGGGGTGAGGGTCCCCGCCGCACGCGAAAACGCCCCCACATCTCCGCCAACGCCGAACCCCTCATCCAACCCTCTCCCAAGGGGAGAGGGCCCCTCCGCCCCACCGCCCAAAAACCCCCTCTCCCTCCGGGAGAGGGCTGGGGTGAGGGTCACCGCCGCCAGCGAAAAAGCCCCCACATCTCCGCCAAAGCCGGAACCCCTCACCCAACCCTCTCCCATTGGGAGAGGGCTATCGGCCGCACCGCCCAAAACCCTACCAGAACCCCCGCACGCTGGGCTCGGCCCGCCGGCCGAGCAGCAGGTCGGTCATCGCCCACACCATCGCGTCGGCGCGGTCGGGGGAGCGGCCGGGGCCCTGATAGCCGCCGCCGCACACCAGCCCGGCCAGCTCGTCCTCCAGCTCCGGAAAGCGCCCGGCCAGCCGCGCCCGGCCGCGGGTGAAGAAGGTCGCGATCGGCTCGGCCCGCGCCGCCTTGCCCCGGCTGGCATGGACCGGGCTCACCGGCAGAAGCAGCCCGGCCGCCTTCAGCACGCTTTCGACCATCGCCCCGCCCTGGTTCACCTCGGCGATCACCCGGTCCGCGCCCCAGGCCTCGGCCGCCGCCGCCACCGCCGCCGCCCAGCCTTGGGGCTGCAGCCCCGCGACGCTGTGGTCGCCGAGCACATAGGCCGTGCCCGCCCCGTCGCCGGCCAGCCCGCAAACCACGATCCCGCACGCCCCGTCCGCGCCCGCCGGCGGATCGACCCCGATCACGATCCGCCGCAGCTCCGGCGGCGGCCCCGCCGTCCGCGCCGCCTCGAGCCCCGCCCGCGTCCACAGCGCGCCGCGCACATCCTCGATGATCTTGCCTTCCAGCTCCTGCCGGCCGAGCCTCGTGCCGCCATAGGTCGCGGTCATCACCGCCACGAAATTGGCGGACAGGCTGATATTGTCGCCGGTCGCCCCGCCGCTGCACACCGTCCAGGGGTGGTCGCGGATCTTCGCCAGCAGCGGGATCGACCGCGGCGTCGTCGTCACCAGCACCCGCGCCCGCGGCCCGAGCCGGAGGCCGAGCTGGAGATTGTCCCAGGTCTCCTCCGCCCGGCTCCATTTGGCGAGCTCGTCGCACCAGGCGAAATGGTGCTGCGGCCCGCGCAGCGCGTCGGGCGTCTCGGCCGAATAGACGAAGGCCTGCGATCCGTTGGGCCAGCTCAGCTGCGACAGGCTCGGCTCCCAGCGCGGCGGCCGCCGCCCGGCGCAGGCGAGCAGGCCGCTCTCGCCTTCCACCATCACCTTGCGCACTTCGTCCGCATTGGCGCCGACCAGGGCGATGCGCAGCCCCGGCAGCCGCCGCGCCAGCCGGCCGATCCACTCCGCCCCGGCGCGGGTCTTGCCGTAGCCGCGCCCCGCCATCATCAGCCAGGTGCGCCAGCCCTCGCCCTTGGGCTCCACCTGCCCCTGGTGGACCCAATGTTCGTAATGGGCGTCGATCCGCAGCAGGTCGGCCGGGTCGGCGAGGCCGATCAGCCGCGCCTGCTCCGCATCGTCCAGCATCGCCAGCCGCCGGAACGCCTCGGGTCGCAGCGGCGAGCTCATCGCGCCGCCCCGGACGGATCCGCCGCGCCGGCGCCCTCCGCTTCCACTTCCGCCTGCGCCTGCGCCTCGGCCGCCATCCGCCGCCGCACCGCCTTCAGCTTGCCCAGGATCCGCTGGCGCACCGCCTCGATCTCCTCCTCGGGCATCTCGGCCTCGGCGGCGGCTTCGGCGGCGGTGTCGCCATGCGCCTTCAGCAGCGCGAAGGCGACGCTGTTCGAATATTCCTTGAGGTCGAACACCACGTCGCCGCGCAGCACCTGCTTCACCGTGCCGTTCATCATCCGCTCGAGCAGCATCAACTGCAGCCGCGCATGTGCCTCGTCGATCGCGATCTTCCAGCGCGCGCGGAAATCGGCGTCGGTGCGGCGGCGGCGGAAGGCGCCTCGCTCGTCCAGCCCGCTTTGACGGCACGCCTCGGCGACGTTGCAGCTCGCCGCCAGCACGTCGAAGAAATGCGCCACCCGCGTCGCCGTCCAGCGGACCTTCGTCTGCCGCCGCAGCTGCGGCCGCCTGGTCCCCGTCAGCACCAGCGCCGTGCCCGTCCCCTTTCTGCCCCGCTCCCCCATCTTCCGCTCTCCCGCCCAAGCAAAAGGGCCGGAAAAAGCGTCTCCGCCCCGGCCCCGATTCAGTTCACCACTCTGCCCGCAACATTCCACATCAGCGTCGCGCTGTCAAGCATTTTCTCCTATTTGGTTACACGAGGCGGTTCCGTCGTTCATCCGGCCTTCACCCGGCGGGCGGCACATCTGGACCATGCGCATGTTCCTTGCCGCCGCTCTCATCCTCGCCGCGCCCGCCCTCGCCCAGCGTCCGGACGCGCCGCTCGGCGAGATCGTCGAGGCGCTGCCGATGCCCGAGGACGCGGCGCCCGCCCCCGCGCGCCGCCCCGCCCCGCCGCCCGGCGGCGTCGCCACCACCGACCTTCCCCCCTCCGCCGCCGATCCGCTTGTCGCCGATCCCGCCGAGCCGGACCTCCCCGCCGAGGCCGAAGCCGCGGTCGCCAACGCCTGGGAGCTGGAGCGCGAGCGCCGCCGCGCCGAGATCAATGCCGAGGAATCGCCGCTCACCGCCCGCCTCAACGAGGAGGTCGCCGCCCGCCACGCCGAGATCCGCCGCCGCAACGCCGAGGCGGAGGCCGCCCACGCCCGCGCCGTCGCCGCCGCCGAAGCCGAGGCGCGCCGCGTCCGGACCGAGCACCAGGCCGCCCTCGACCGCCACCGCCGCGAAGTCGAGCGCCTCGAAGCCGACCACCGCGCCCGCGTCGCCGCCTGCCTCGCCGGCGACCACACCCAATGCGCCCCCCGCCCCCGCTGATCCCGCCAAAAACCCCCTCTCCCCCCGGGAGAGGCCCAAAAACCCCCTCTCCCCCCGGGAGAGGGCTGGGGTGAGGGTCACCGCCGCCAGCGAAAAAGCCCCCACATCTCCGCCAAAGCCGAACCCCTCACCCAACCCTCTCCCAACGGGAGAGGGCCCACCCACCCCACCGCCCAAAAACCCCCTCTCCCCCCAGGAGAGGGTTGGGGTGAGGGTCCCCGCCGCCAGCGAAAAAGCCCCGACACCTCCGCCAAAGCCGGAACCCCTCACCCAACCCTCTCCCAATGGGAGAGGGCCTCTCCACTGCACCGCCC
>NZ_JBKBMQ010000008.1:0-181258 GCF_046295735.1 Allosphingosinicella sp. | reverse complement strand
GCGGCCCGATCAATGCCCACTCGTCATCCGTAAGACCAATCCACTCGCCCAACGCCGCCTCCAAAAGGAAGCTTTGAATCAACCTGCGAGTCCCCCGTCAAGCTTTGTCCACGAAACCTAAGGCGCAGTGATAGGCCATCATAGCCTCCTTGCCGTAGAGACGCTCTTTCCCGCCCCTGTAGCTATTCCGTCCGGTGGCGAGCTTAGAACCCTTCAATTCCTTAGAGACTGGAATGTTGAACTGTTCCTTCAGTCTCCGCCGCCATGCCTTCGCCTCTTCTAGGTATCGGTTCCATTCAACTGGGCAGCCCCCGGCTGTTGCTCCTAGGGTGGGTATCGAAACGCACGCGATGACGAATGTGGTTTTATCGTCGGACTCATCGGCGTAGAAAGTGTGCAGACCGCAGTCGGGGAGTTTCTCCAGTGCCATCTGCAAATGAGGCAGCAGCCTCAACAAAGAGTCAATCCGACAAGTTCAAGGAGGCCGCCCGCGCCCTAGAGTGCGACGACGACGAGGGGCGGTTCAGGGAACGCGTCGGCAAGCTGGTGAAGCACAAGCCGGTGGAGAAGTCGGAGTGAGGTGCCTCGCGCTTGCCTTTCTTTCGGTCACGTCGTGTGCGTCAATCGGTGCCGATAGGCCGCTGTTCGTCGGCAATGCTGAAGCGGTCGGGATATCTGCGACCGCGGCTAGGCAGTGCGGCGTTCACCAGGCTCGGATCGGCGTCCATAATGGTGAAACGGCCCTGTTTGTCCCGCCGGACCGCGGGTACTCGCCAAATACAGATTGCCTGTACCAGTGGTGGAGAGAGCAGAGGCCGCCCGGTTTAGGGATGATTGTCATCACAAGACGGCCGGGTTTGTAAGATACATAATCGCCAAGGTTTTTCGTCGATCGGGTGAGCAGGCGCCGCGTCGCGGAGGGGAGGCGGGCAGTCCGAAAGTCGTCCCGGCGGGGCATGACCTTCGGCATATGGTCAGCCGCGCGGCGCCGTGTCAGCCTTTGCGACATGGTTGGCGAACGCATCTCGACATCCCGCCGGGCATCGGTCCGGCTGCTCCACTGCCTGGCGGCGTGGCTGGCGCTGCTGGTCGCGGCGCCGGCGCAGGGCCAGGGCCCGGGCCAGGGGGAAAGGCTGGTCGCGGTCGCTCTGGTGGCGGAATCGGACGTTGCGGTGCCGGGCGGGACGGTGACGCTCGCGCTGACGATGCGGCCCGTCCAGGGCTGGCACGGCTATTGGCGCAATCCCGGCGACAGCGGCATGGAGACGCAGATCGCCTGGGAGCTGCCGGCGGGGCTTGCCGCCGGGCCGCTTCATTATCCGGTGCCGGACCGGCTGATCGTCTCCGGCCTGATGAACTACGTCTATGATGGAGACTATGCGAAGCTGGTCGACCTGGAGGTCCCGGCCGGCATCGCGCCGGGCACCCGCCTGCCGGTCCGGGCGCGGGTCGACTATCTCGTCTGCTCCGACGAGGAATGCGTCCCGGAGGCGGCGGAGGTGGCCGTCGACCTGGTGGCCGGGCCGGCGCCGTCGACCGCAGCCAACGCCGCCTTGTTCGACCGCCTGCGCCAGGCGCTGCCGAAGCCGCTCGGCAGCGAGGCGCGGTTCGCGCGGACGGGCGACCTGTTCCGGATCGCCATTCCGCTGCCCCAGGGGATGCGGGTCGACGATCCCTATTTCTTCCCGCTGACCGACGGCGCGATCGACTATGCGGCGCCGCAGACCTTCTCCCGCGCCGGCGACTGGCTGATCGTCGAGACGGCGGCGGCGGCCAATGCCGGCGACATCGGGCGGATCGAAGGCGTGCTGAAGCTCGGCCCGGACAGCGGCCTGACGCTCGCGGCCGCGCCGGGCGCCGTGCCCGCCGCCGGGACGCCCGAGGGGACGGCGGCGACGGGGCCGGCGGCCGGCGCCGCGGCGATCGCGGCCGCCCTGCTGGGCGCGCTGCTCGGCGGGCTGCTGCTCAACATCATGCCCTGCGTCTTCCCCATCCTCAGCCTCAAGGCGCTGAGCCTCGCCAAGGCGGGCGGCGACGAGGCCGCGGCGAAGCGGGAAGGGATCGCCTATACCGCCGGCGCCGTTTCGATCTGCCTCGCGCTCGGCGCCGCCCTTCTGGCGCTTCGCGCCGGCGGGGCCGCCGCGGGCTGGGCGTTCCAGCTCCAGGATCCGCGCGTCATCCTCGTCCTGCTGCTGCTGATCACCGCCGTGGCACTGAACCTCGCCGGCCTGTTCGAGCTTCCGAGCCTGTCCGGCGGCGGCCGGCTGGCGCAGCGCCCCGGCGCCGCCGGCGCCTTCTGGACCGGCGCGCTCGCCGCCTTCGTGGCAACGCCGTGCACCGGCCCGTTCATGGGCGCGGCGCTCGGCGCGGCTTTGGTCCTGCCGGCGGCGGTGGCGCTCGCCATCTTCGCGGGGCTGGGCCTCGGCCTCGCCCTCCCCTTCCTCATCCTCGGCTTCGCGCCCGGGCTGCGGCGGCGCCTGCCCAGGCCCGGCCCGTGGATGGACCGCTTCCGCCGCCTGATGGCGGTGCCGATGTTCCTCACCGCGCTCGCGCTCGCCTGGGTGCTCGGCCGCCAGTCCGGCGCGGACGGGATGGCGATCGGCCTCGCCGCGGCGATGCTGCTCGGCCTCGCTTTGTGGTGGGTCGGACGCCGCCAGGGCCGAAGCGGCGCATGGCTTCCGCTCGCCCCCGCCGCCCTCGCCGCCGCGGCCATGCTCGTTTTCCTTCCCGCCGCGCCGGCCGAGGGGAGCTCCGAGGCCGCGCCGACGGCGCTCGCGGCCGAGCCGTTCAGCGAGGCGCGGCTCGCCGCCCTTCAGCAGGAGGGCCGCCCGGTCTTCGTCTATTTCACCGCCGACTGGTGCATCACCTGCAAGGTGAACGAGAAAGGCGCGCTGGAGCGCCCGCAGGTCGCCCAGGCCTTCGCCGAGCGCGGCGTGGCGGTGCTGGTCGGCGACTGGACCCGGGGCGATCCGGCGATCGGCCGCTTCCTCGAGAAGCACGGCCGCTCGGGCGTGCCGCTCTACCTCTATTACCCGCCGGGCGGTCCGGCCAAAATCCTGCCGCAGGTCCTTACCCCCACGCGGCTCGTGTCGATGGTCTATTGAGAAAGGAACCCCAGCATGAAGACGCTCCTCTCCGCTTTTGCGATCGTCTCGATCACCGCCGCCTGCGCGGTATCGGCCCAGGTGGTCGGCCAGCCGGCGCCCAATTTCCGCCTGTCGGACGCGAGCGGCAAGGCGGTCAGCCTGTCCGACTTCAGGGGCAAGACGGTGGTGCTGGAATGGCACAATCCCGACTGCCCGTTCGTGCGCAAGCATTATGGCAGCGGCAACATGCAGCGGACGCAGGCCGCCGCGGCGCGCGACGGCGTCGTCTGGCTGACCATCAATTCCGGCGGTCCCGGCAAGCAGGGCCATGTGAACGGCGCGCAGGCGCGCGCCTTCCTGAGCCAGTCGGGCGCGACCCCGACCGCCTATCTGCTCGATCCGGACGGCGCCGCCGGCCGCCTCTACGACGCGAAGACGACGCCGCACATGTACGTGATCAACCCGGCGGGGACCCTGGTCTATAACGGCGCGATCGACGACAAGCCGACGCCCAACCCCGCCGACGTTAACGGCGCCCGCAACCATGTGCTCGCCGCCCTGGCCGACCTCAAGGCGGGACGTTCCGTCGCGGTGCCGACGAGCCGCCCCTACGGCTGCTCCGTCAAATATGCGGGCAGCTGACGCCGGCACCGTCCCGGGGCCCCCCGCACCTCGCGCGGGGGGCGCCCTTTTCCCGGCCGCCAACCATGACCTTTGGCCTATGGTCAGCGGCCGCGGGCTGTGGCAGCATGCGCGCGTGATCAGCCTGTCCAGAGACCGTCATCACTGGATCTTCGGAATCGCCGCCCTGGCGGTGTGGGTGGCGATCGGCTGGCCGGTCGTCTACGCCATCATGACCGGAGCGGAGGTGCGCGGATCGCCCGTGCCGCTGGTCTGGCTCGCCTGCTTCTTCCTGTTCGGCGCGTCGGCCTTCGCCGCTTCCGTGCTGCGGCTCGGCACCCGCGCGATGTGGACCCTGCTGGGGCTGCAGGTCGCGGCGACGGTGGCGATGGCCTATCTCGGCCAATGGGCGATGATGGCGGTGTTCCTGATCATCCCGGCCTGGCAGGCGGCGACGACGACCTCGCTCGCCCGGGCGCTCGGCTGGACGACCTTCCAGTCGCTGGCGGTGATCGGCGCGCTGGCGATCGCCCCCAATCCGGATCTGTGCTGGGTGGTGGCCAAGGCGCTGGGGCTGCAATTGCTGCTGGTCTTCGGCGCGCAGGCGCTGCGCCGCGAGGCGGAGGCGGCGCGCGTGCTGGCGGACACGAACCGGGAGCTGCGCGCGGCCCAGGCTTTGATCGTCAGCACGGTGCGCCAGGCGGAGCGGCTGCGCATCTCGCGCGAGCTGCACGACGCCTGGGGCAACGAGCTGACCGCGCTCGGCCTGCAGCTCGAAATCGCCAGCCATGTGCAGGAGCCGGACGGCGCCCGCGGCCATGTCGCGCAGGCGAAAGGCCTGGCGGGGGCGCTGCTGGCGAAGGTGCGCGAAGTGGTGGCGACGCTGCGCGAGGATGAGCGCGGCAACATGAGCGGCGGCCTGACCGGCGGCGACCCCTCCCCCTCCACCTGACCGGCGCGAGCCGCGGGGGATATTCTCGAGCTCTGACACCCCTCCACCAGCCTTCGGCTGGTCCCCCTCCCCTTGCAGGGGAGGAATTTCTTGGGTCTGCCAGCATGACCTTCGGCCTATGGCCAGGCGTGGCGCCCTGTGGCAGCATCCCGCCATGGACAGCCAGCTGAGGCCGCTTCATTTCTGGATCTTCTGCGTCGCGGGGGTGGCGATCTGGTTGGCCGTGGGCTGGCAGAATCTCGTCGCGCTGGGGACCGGAGCGGAGCTGCGCGGGCAGCGGGTGCCGATGTCCTGGCTCGCTTTCTTCCTGCTGTTCGGGGGCGCGATGCTGGCCGCGATGGCGCTGAAGCTGCGGCCCGGGCAGCGGCGGCTGCTGCTCGCCGTCCAGCTCGCGGCCGTGCTCGGCATGGCGCTGGTGTTCGAAAGCACGCGATGGTCGGTGCTGTTCGTCGTCACCGCCTGGCAGGCGGCGCTGGCGATGGCGCCGCTGATGGCGCTCGGCTGGGTGTTCTTCCAGGCGATCGCGCTCAACGCGCTGCTGACCTTCTACAACCCGAAGGTGCCGCCCTTCCTGTTCGTCCTCAGCCTCGATTTCGTGCTGCAGCTGCTGTTCGTCTTCACCGCTTACGCCTTGCGGCGGGAGGCGGAGACGGCGCGGGAGCTGACGCGGTCCAACCGGGAGCTGCGGTCGGCGCAGGCGGTCATCGCGAGCACGGCCCGCAGCGCCGAGCGGCTGCGCATCTCGCGCGAGCTGCACGACGAATGGGGGCACGAGCTGACCGCCTTGGGGCTGCAGCTCGAGATCGCCAGCCATGTCGCGCCGGAGCGGGCGAGCGAGCATGTCGTGCAGGCCAAGGGGCTTGCCGGCGCGCTGCTGACCAAGGTGCGCGACGTGGTCGCGACGCTGCGCGAGGACGAGAGGTCGGACCTGAAGGACGCGCTGGAGGCGCTGGCGCGGAGCGTGCCGAGGCCGGTGATCCATGTCAGCATCGCGCCGAGCATCGCGGTGAGCCCCGACCGGGCGCACGCCCTGGTCCGCTGCGCGCAGGAGGCGGTGACCAACGCGGTGAAGCATGCCGACGCGGAGAATTTGTGGCTGGAGGTGACGCCGGACGGCGGCGGCGTCCGCCTCCTCGCCCGCGACGACGGCCGCGCCCGGCCCAAGCCTTCGGCCGCCGGCTCCGGCCTGGTGGGGATGCGCGAGCGGCTGGAACATTATGGCGGGCGGCTGGCGGTGCGGGCGGAGGCCGGCCGCGGCTTCACCATCGACGCCTGGCTGCCCGTCGGCCCCGCCCGCGCGACATGATCAGGGTCGTCCTCGCCGACGATCAGATGCTGGTGCGCCAGGGCGTGCGCGGGCTTCTGGAGCTGTTGCCCGACATCGAGGTGATCGGCGAGGCGAGCGACGGCGAGGAAGCGATCGAGAAGGTGCCGGAGCTGCGCCCCGACGTGCTGCTGCTCGACATCCGCATGCCGCGCCGCGACGGGATCGCGGTGCTGGAGGCGCTGCGCGCCCAGGACGCGCTGCCGCCCACCCTCGTCCTCACCACGTTCGACGACGGCGACGCCGCCATCGCCGCGATCAAGGCGGGCGCCAAGGGGCTGATGCTGAAGGACGTGTCGCTGGAGGACCTCGCCCAGGCGATCCGCGCCCTCGCCGACAACCGCACCGCCTTCCAGCCGGCGATGACCGAAAGCCTGATGGCGGCGCTGCGGCGCAGCCCGCCGGTCGCGCCCGACGGCGCCGCCGCCGCCGAGCCGCTCACCGCCCGGGAGCGCGAGGTGCTGCACCTGATCTGCGCGGGCTACAGCAACAAGGAGATCGCCGACCTGCTCGCGATCGCCGAGGGCACGGTCAAGAACCACGTCTCCAACCTGCTGCTGAAGCTCAACGCCCGCGACCGCACCCGCGCCGCGCTCAAGGCCCTGCAGGAAGGCTATCTCGACTGAGCTCCGGTGCCGGCGGGGCGCGTACGGGCTTGTAATCGGCCGCCGCCGCCCGATGTTGCAGTGCAACAAAGCGGCGCTTCCGCCGGTTTGAGAAGAAGACGCCCTTGTACCGGGCGTGGAGATTTTATGCCCGTCATCCGTCCCCGCATCCGCCTCCGCCGCAGCCGCATGGGGGCAAGCGCCTTCGCGCCGCCGCAGGCGACGAACGACCGCCTGCGCGATCTCGAGCGGCTGCGCGACAATCCCGGCAATCTGGTCGGCCGCTACTACGTCCCGGCGACGGTGCAGACGCCGGCGCCGCTGGTGGTGGTGCTGCACGGCTGCACCCAGAATGCGGCGGTCTACGACCATGGGTCGGGCTGGTCGACGCTGGCGGACCGCCACGGCTTCATCCTGCTGTTCCCGGAGCAGCAGCGGGCGAACAATCCCCTGCTCTGCTTCAACTGGTTCGACGGGCGGGACAGCCGCCGCGAGTTGGGCGAGGCGGCGTCGATCCGGGCGATGATCGAGGCGATGAAGGCGAAGCACGCCATCGACCCGCGGCGGATCTTCGTCACCGGGCTCAGCGCCGGCGGGGCGATGACGTCGGTGATGCTCGCGACCTATCCCGAGACCTTCGCGGCCGGCGCGATCCTGGCCGGCGTCGCTTATGGCTGCGCGGGCAGCGTCGGCGAGGCGTTCGACTGCATGGCCGGGCGCGCCACGAGCGGGACGACCGACCTCGCGGGCGAGGTGCGCCGCGCCTCGCCGCACGAGGGACCCTGGCCGCGGGTGCAGGTGTGGCAGGGCAGCGCCGATCCGACCGTCGTCCCCAGCAATGCCGACGCGATCGTGCGGCAATGGACGGCGCTGCACGGCCTCGCCCCCGAGCCCGACCGGATCGACCGGGTGGCCGGCCATCCCCGCCGCGCCTGGCACGGGCCGGACGGCGCGGCGCTGATCGAACATGTCTCGGTCACCGGCATGGGCCATGGCGTGCCGCTCGCGAGCGGCGGCGCGGAGCCGGTCGGCGCGGCGGGCGCGCACATGCTGGACGTGGGGCTGAGCTCCACCGAGCAGATCGCGGCCTTTTTCGGCCTCGCCGGCGAGGGCGCGGCGCGCACGCGCACCGAGCCCCCCGCCCCGCCGCCACGTCGGGCCGCGCCGCAAGCCGCGGCGGGACCGCAGGAGGCGATCGAACGGGCGCTGCGGGCGGCGGGGCTGCTGCGCTAGGCGCGGACGTGCCGCTCCGTTCCCTTCCCTGGAAACAGGGAAGGGAGGTTGTCGGGGCTGCCCGCCTGGGTTAGCCTCTGGGGCGACTTCGAGGAGGGTATATGGCCGCTGCCTCTGCTTTGCTTCTTCTGTTGCTGGCCGGCATTCGGCCGGTCGACAGCGACCGGTGGCTGCACGTCGCGACGGCGGGAGAGGCCGAGGTCTATATCGACCGGAGCGGCGTCGGAAAGGCCGGCGACATGCGGGTCGTGTGGCAGAAAACCGTCTATCCCCGCATGGGATCGCAGGGCGAGGCGATCGTCCGGGCGGAATATGATTGCGCCCAACGGACGTTCATCGTCACCGACTATATCTTCCGCGAGCGGTCGGGAAGCCTCCTCGACCGGCGGTCGGTGCCGCCCGCGAACAGGCGCACTTCCTCCGCCGAATCGGACCCGAGGGCCGCGGCCGTGATCGAGATGGTCTGCGCCCTCGGCTGAGGGATTGACCCGGCGATTGTTCCGTTCGAAATCTGGCGGGGATCTTCATAGGAAGGATCGATCGCCATGCCGAGCGTGCGGCAGCTGGAATATCTGGTCGCACTGGCGGACCTGCGCCATTTCGGCCGCGCCGCCCAGGCGTGCAACACGTCGCAGCCCACGCTCAGCCAGCAGCTGCGCGCGCTGGAGGAGCGGCTGGGGGTGGTGCTGGTCGAGCGGCGCACCAGCGGCGCCGACCTGACGCCGATCGGACGCGAAGTCGCGGACCGGGCGCGCCGGGTGCTGGTCGAGGTGCGGGACATTCGCCAGCTCGCCCGCCGCGCCGGCGACCGGCTGGTCGGCACGCTGCGCCTCGGCGTGACGCCGACGCTCGGCCCCTATCTGCTGCCCGAGATCGTCGCCTCGCTGCACCGCGCCCAGCCCGACCTCCGGCTCTACATCCGCGAGGGCATTCCGGACGAACAGGCGCTGGAGCTGGCACGCGGCGACATTGACCTGCTGCTGGGTCCGCTGCCGATCGAAGGGGCCGGGCTGGAGGTCGAGCCCTTGTTCCGGGAGAGGCTGTTCATCGTCGCGGCGGCCGACCATCCGCTGGCGGGGCGCAGCGGCCTTGCGATGGCGGACCTTGCCGGCGCCGCGATCCTCAGCCTGGACCAGCGCCATCACCTCCATCGCCAGGTCGCGGCCCTGTGCGCGGCGCACGGCCTCAGCCTGCTGCGCGACTATGAAGGCACCAGCCTTGACAGCGTGCGGCAGATGGTGGGCTCCGGCCTCGGCCTCGCGGTGTTGCCCGAGCTCTATCTGCGATCGGAAGTGGGCGGGGAAGCGGGGATCAGGGTGCTCGACATCGCCGACCTGCGCGCCAGCCGCAGCATCGCCGCCGCCTGGCGCGGCGGCGCGGCCTATGCCCCCGATTACCGGCGGATCGCGGAACATATCCAAAGCGACGCGCGGTCGCTGCTCCAGCTTCAGGACTGAAGAGCGATAGAAGCTTTCTATCGGACCCGGCCCGATCTTCCGATCTCTCTAATCGCGCCGCGCGCATTATCTCCTCCGGCACGTTGCGAGGAGAAGATCTATGAACCTGCCTTTGACGCTGCGCGAGCGCGCCGCCGCCTCCCCCGCCTTTGCCGAACCCGACGTGCCGGTCAGCGTCGCTTATGGCGACGGCATCGGGCCGGAGATCATGGCGGCGAGCCTCGACGTGCTTGCCGCGGCGGGCGCGCGGATCGCGGCCGAGCCGGTGGAACTGGGCGAGACGGTGCGGCTGCGCGGCCATGGCAGCGGCATCGCGCCGGACACCTGGGACAGCCTGCGCCGCACGCGCGTCTTCTTCAAGGCGCCTTTGGCCACGCCGCAGGGCGGCGGCGTCAAGAGCCTCAACGTGTCGATTCGCAAGAGCCTGGGCCTCTACGCCAATGTGCGGCCCTGCGTCGCTTATGCGCCGCACGTTCCGACGCGCCACCCCGGCATGGACCTCGTCATCGTCCGCGAGAATGAGGAGGACCTGTATGCCGGCATCGAGCACCGGCAGACCCACGAGGTCTATCAGTGCCTGAAGCTCATCACCCGGCCGGGATGCGAGCGGATCGTGCGCTTCGCCTTCGAATATGCGCGGGCGAACGGGCGGCGGAAGGTCAGCTGCTTCACCAAGGACAATATCATGAAGCTGACCGACGGCCTGTTCCACCAGGTCTTCCGCGAGATCGGCGCCGAATATCCGGAGATCGAGCAGGAGCATCTGATCGTCGATATCGGCGCGGCGCGGCTGGCCGACACGCCCGAGCGGTTCGACGTGCTCGTGATGCCCAATCTTTACGGCGACATCCTGTCGGACGTCGCCGCCCAGATCGCCGGATCGGTCGGCCTGGCGCCGTCGGCCAATATCGGGCGCGGCGGGGCGATGTTCGAGGCGGTGCACGGCTGCGCGCCCGACATTGCCGGCAAGGACGTCGCCAATCCTTCCGCCCTCATCCTGGCGGGCGCGATGATGCTGGACCATATCGGCCAGAGCGCCGCGGCGGCGCGGGTGCGCGCGGCCTGGTCGGCGACGATCGCGGACGGCGTCCACACCGCCGACATCCACCGCGACGGCGTGTCGACGCGCCTTGTCGGCACCCGCGCGTTCGCCGAGGCGGTGATCGAACGGATCGGCCGCCTGCCCGAAATCCTTCCCGCCGCCGCGCCGCGGCCGACCGCTTCCCGCACGGAGGATCACCATGCTGCATCTCCTTACGGCATCCGGATTCCTGCTGCTTCTGACCGTCCTGCCCGTCTTCCTGATCCACATGGCGCGGACGCACCGGCGGGAGATCGTGGCGGCGCTGCGCCCCCTTCCGCGCCGGTGCGGGAGCTGGTCGGCATCGACATCTTCCTTCAATCCCGCCAGCCGGTGATCGCCATCGCGGCGGCGATGCGGCAGGCGGCGGGCACCGCCTTCGACCTCACCATGATCAGCAATCGCGGGGTGAAGGTGTGGCCGGACGGACTTCCGGAGACCTATTGCACCGACCATTGGCGCTGCCGCTTCATCGGGCGGCCCGGGGCGCGGCTGACCAAGGCGGCGCTGATCGACCTGCTGCGGCGGGTGGCGGCGGCCGGCGGCGACTTCGTCAAGACCGAGCAGCTCTACACGTTCGACGGCGTGCCGGGCTACAGCATGGGCCAGGGGCAGTGAGGTTCGATAGGCGCCGTCTATCGCCTTGCGACACGGCTTTCGATTTGATGGATGAAGGCCCTCTTCCCACCTCGTGAGTGCGGGCGGGGCTTCGCGCGGGATCGCCGGACAGGCGGCCCCGCGCCGGCCCATAGGAGGAGTGCGTGAAGAGGTTTCTGTTGTGCGCCGCGGGCGCCGTCCTGATTGCCGGCTGCGGCCGGAGCGGCGCCGAGCAGCCGGAGGCGATCGTCGCCAGCGCCTATGCTGGCGAAAGCCCGTCTTATGCGCAGGAAACCAGCTATCAGGAGCGGATCCGGCTGCTCGACGAGGGCAGCCGCAACGCGGTCTTCCTGCGCTCGCTGCGCGACGCCGGCATCGGCTGCCAGCAGGTCGCGGAGTCCGTCTATCTCGGCACCGTCCACGGCCATGCCAGCTGGGCCGCGACCTGCCGCGAGCGGACGCAATGGCTGGTGACGGTCGGCGGCGACGACGTGGCGCGGATCATGAGCCTCGACGACGCGCACCGCACCCACCACAAGCGCGGGCCGGGCCAGGCGGCGGGCTGAGGCGCGGCGTCAGCGGCGGGGCAAGTCGCCGCCGATCGCCCGGAACAAGGCGATTTCGGCGTCGGCCAGCTCCGCCTCGGCGGCGATCAACTGCTCGCGCGCGCGCAGCGCCGCCCGCTCCGCGTCGAGCGAGCCGAGGACATCGGCGAGGCCGCGGCGATACTGAATGCGCGAGATGGCGGCGGCTTCCTCGGCGGTGCCGACCAGCCGGCCGAGCGCCGAGATGCGGCGCCGGGCGGCGTCGATCGCCGCGAGATTGGCCTCCACCTCGCCGAAGGCGCGCAGCACGGTCGCGCGGTAGAGGGCGGCCGCCTCGTCGGCGCGGGCGACGGCGCCCTCCTCGCGCGCGCGGTTGCGGCCGAAATCGAGCAGCGGCCCGGCGAGCGCCGGCCGCGCGGCCGCGCTGACCGCGTCGCCGCTGAACAGGCCGCCGAGGGTGCCCGCCACCAGGCCGACCGCGCCGGTGATGCTGAGCCGCGGGAAGCGGGCGGCCGCCGCCGAGGCGCGGTCCGCGTCGGCGGCGGCGAGCCGCGCCAGCGCGGCGGCGATGTCGGGACGGCGCAGCATCAGATCGGACGGGATGCCGGCCGCCGGCGCGCCGAACGCGAGCCGCGCGGGCGGCGCTTCCACCAGGCCGGCAATCTCGGCCGGCGCGAGGCCGGTGAGCGTCGCCAGCGCCGCTATGCGCGCGCCGCGTTCGCCCCGCAGCGGCGCGATCGTGGCCGCGGTCTCGGCGAGCAGCGCTTCGGCGCGCACGCCGTCCAGGCCCGGCGCGAGGCCCGCGCGTGCGCGGCTGCGGGTGACGGAGACCAGTTCCTCGGCGGCGGCGACGTTGCGGGCGGCGACCGCCTCGCGGGCGGCGGCGGCGCGCGCTGCGACGGCGTTGCGCAGCACGTCGGTGACGAGCGTCAGCCGCACCGCCTCCGCCTCGAAGCCCGCCGCGTCGAGCCGGGCGGCGGCGGCGCGGCGATCGGCGGCGAGCCGGCCGAACAGGTCCGCGTCCCAGCTGCCTTCCACCCCCGCGCGCCAGGCGAGGCGCTCGGTCTCGATCGGGAGGCCGGCCGGCAGGCCGAACTCGCCCGGGGCGGTGCGGGTGAAGGTCGCGCTCGCGGAGCCGTTGAGGAGCGGCAGCCGCTCGGCCTCGCTCGCCCGCAGCGCGGCGCGGGCGGCCGCCACCCGCGCCGTCGCCGCGCCGAGATCGGGCGCGCCGGCGAGCGCCGCGTCGACCAGCCGGCGCAGGCCCGGATCGTCGAGGCGGCGCGCCCACCAGTCGGCGGGGGCGAGCCCGGCCGCCTCGGGCGGCGTGAAGAAGGCCGGCGGCAGCGGCTGCTCCACGACCGTAGGCGGCGCCACGGTGGCGCAGCCGGCGAGCAGCAGCCCGGCGAGGAGGACGGCGCTCCTCATCGCGCGGCGGTCCGCTCGCCCGCGGCGCGGCGCGCGGGCAGGAAGGCATCGACCTGCTGGCCGACGAAGAAGCCCTCCGCCTCCACCGGCAAGGCGTAGACGAGCTGGAGCACGCGGACGTCCACCCGCTCGGCCGACTGGTTGGTGAGGCTGCGCTTGGGGACGACCAGCGGCTCGGTGCGGACGAAGGCGGCGCGCACCCGAAGGCCCGCATTGCCGCGCGGGCTGACGATCGCCGGCGCGCCGAGCTCGGCCCGGCCGATCTCGCTTTCGTCGATGTCGATGCGGACGTGGAGCGGGCGGGTCTCGCCGAGGATCATCAGCGGATCGTTGTTGCCGGGCGCCGGGCCGGCGGTGGCATATTGGCCCTCGCGGGTGCGGATCTGCAGCACTTCGGCGGCGCGCGGGGCGCGGACCTCGTGCAGCGCGGCGGCGGTGGCGGCGCTCGCCGCCTGCGCCTCGGCCTGGGCGAGCTCGGCGCGGGCGACCTCGAGCCGCGCGGCGGCCTGGTCGCGGGCGGCGCGGCGGTCGATCACCTGCTGCTCCGCGACGGCGCGGGGATCCTCGACGGAGGTGTAGAGGCGCAGCAGCCGCTCGGCGGCCTGCAGGTCGACGCGGGCGGCGTCCACCCGCTCGCGCGCCAGCCGCACCGCCGCTCGCGCCTCGCCGAGCCGGGCGCGCGCGTCGCGATCATCGACGGTGAAAAGCAGCTGGCCCGCGCCCACCCGGTCCCCCGGGTTGACCGCGATGCGGGTGACGACGCCCGGCCGCTGGGCGCCGACCTCGATCAGCTCGCTCGACGGCTCGACGAGGCCCGCGCCCGCGACGGTGGGGCCCGCCCCGTCGGCGGGCGCGGTCGGCGGCTTGATGGCGGGATCGCTGGCGGCGCGGTTGGGCTGGGTGGTCGCCACGAAGAAGATGGCGAGGCCGAGCGCGACCAGCGCGAGGACGGGGAGGAACTGCCGGGGAAAGGGGATGCGGGTCATGGCCTAGTCCTGAAGTGCGGCTTCGGCGTGAGCGGCGCCGCTCGCGTCGGAGACGATGCGGCCGTCCTCGATGGTGAGGATGCGGTCGGCGAGGTCGAAGATGCGGTTGTCGTGGGTGACGATGATCACGGCGCGGTCGTCGCCGACCGAGACCTGGCGGAGGAGGTCCATCACGCGGCGTCCGGACGAGGCGTCGAGCGCGGCGGTGGGCTCGTCGCACACAACGAGGCGCGGCTGGTGGACGAGCGCGCGGGCGATGGCGACGCGCTGCTGCTGGCCGCCGGACAGCTGGCGCGGCAGGCGTCCGGCGAGATCGCCGATGTTGAGCCGGGCGAGCGTCTCCGCCGCCTGCTCCACCGCCGGACCGCGCTTCATCCCCGCCGCGACCAGCGGCACCGCGGCATTCTCCGCGGCGGTGAGGGTGGGGATGAGATTATATTGTTGGAAGATGAAGCCGATGTTCGCGAGGCGGAAGCGGACGAGGTCGTTCTCGCGAAGATCGTAAATCTCGGTCCCGAACACGTTCACCGTGCCTTCGGACGGATAGAGGATGCCGGCGATGATCGAGATGAGCGTCGTCTTGCCCGAGCCGGATTCGCCGACGAGATAGGTGAGCTCGCCCGGCATCACGTCGACGTCGATGCCGTGGAGCGCGCGCACGCGGGTGCCGCCGGCGCCGAAATCCTTGACGACGCCGCGGGTGCGGATGGCGGGGGCGCGGGTCACCGGAACACCTCGGCGGGCTCGGTCTTGAGCACGCGGCGCAGCGCCACGAAGCCGGTGGCGAACACCATCAGCAGCACCGCCACCGCGACGCCGACCATGATCGGCCAGGGCGTGTAGAAGCCCTTGAACGTGTCCGAATTGGAGCCGCCGAAGACGATGAAGGAGGTGGCGAGGCCGATGCCGATCGAATAGCCGATGAAGCCGATCCAGCCGGCCTGGAGCGCGACCATCCCGCGAATCTTGGCGTTGGTGACGCCGATAGCCTTCAGCGCGCCGAACTGCTTGATATTGTCGCGGATGAACAGGCTGAAGGTGAGGCCGACGATCGCGACGCCGACGATGAAGCCGAGGACCACCGTGATCCCGAAATTGATCGGGATGCCGGTATTGGCGGCCACGTAGGAGATCGAATCGAGCGCGAATTCGCGCTGGGTGCGCGCCTTGAGGCCGGTGGCGCGCTCGATTTCCCGCGCGACCTCGGCGGTATCGCGCCCCGCCTCCGCCTTGGCGAGCACGAAGCTCATCCGGTTGCGGGTGCCCGGTACGTAGTTCAGCGCGTTGGAATAGCGGGTGTAGAGCAGCACGCCCGAGGTGAAGCTCGGGTTGGCGTCGACCACGCCCCGGATGACGGCGCGGCGGTCGTTGAGCTCGATCTCCCGCCCGATCGGATCCTCGACGCCGGGGAAGAGCTTGCGCGCGCCGACCGCGTCGATGAACAGGCTGTCGGGCGCGTTGAGATCGCCGAGATTGCCGGCCAGCACCACGCGCGGCAGGCCGATCAGGCTGGCGTCGTCGACGCCGAGCACCGACACCTGCTCCAGCCGGCCCTCGGCCGTGCGCACCGCCGCGCCCTGCTTCAGATGCGGCACCGCCCAGGCGACGCCGGGCACGCCGCGCACCCGGTAGAGCGCGGTGTCGGGCAGCGGCAGCGTGCCGTCGACGAACTGGGTCTTGGCGTCCATCACCCAGATGTCGGCATCGGTGATCTCCCACACCGAAGCGGAGGCGCGCAGCATCAGATTGACGAACAGGGTGGATTGCTGCGCGATCAGCAGCGTCGAGAAGGCGATGCCGAAGATGAGGCCGTAATATTTGACCTTGTCGCCGGTCAGCATGCGCAGAGCGATCCAGCCCATTTTCGGCCTTCCCAAAGGTGACGTTTACGCTTACTGACCGATGGGTCATTAACAGCGTCAGCCGAAAAGGCAACACCGCATTTGGTCCATCCACCGCCCTCCCCTCCCGCCTGCCGCCGCCGCCGCCGCAAGGACGCGCGCCCCGGCGAGCTGCTCGACGCCGCCCGCGCGGCCTTCGTGGAAAACGGCTTCGCGCTCACCAAGATGGAGGACATCGCCCGGCGCGCGGGCGTGTCGAAGGGGACGGTCTACCTTTATTATCCGACCAAGGAGGGGCTGTTCGAAGCGGTGGTGCGGGCGGACTTCCTGCCGCTGATCGAGCGGCTGCGCACGCTGATCGAGAGCGATCCGGAGATGAGCGCGGTCGCCCAGCTCCAGCTGATCGGGGAGACGATGTACCGGGAGATCGCGGGGACCGACCGGCGGCTCCTCACCCATCTCGTCATCGCCGAGGGGCGCCGCTTCCCCTGGCTCGCCGAATTCTACCACCGCGAGATCATGTCGCAGGGCAAGGCGCTGATCCGGTCGGTGCTGGAGCGCGGCGCGGCGCGCGGCGAGTTCGCGCCCGGCGGGCTGGTCCGCCATCCCGAAATCCTGATGGCCCCGACCATCGTCGCCGCCCTGTTCGCCATCCTGTTCGCGCCGCACGAGGCGTTCGACATGGAGGATTACCGCCACGCCCATGTCGAGCTGGTGTTGCGCGGCCTGCTGGGGGGCGGCCCGCCCTTCGGGAATTAGGCGATCGCCCCGCGCTCCCTCAGCCGCGCGATCCGCGCTTCGTCGTAGCCCAGGCCCTGGAGGACGTCCTGCGTATCGGCGCCGGCTTCCGGGAGGCGGGACTCGCGGGCGAAGCGGGCGCCGTTCATTTCGATCGGCAGGGCCGGGAGGCGGGTTTCCCGGCCGTCGGCGAGCCAGGTCGGCTCGAGCCCCCCGGAGGCCGCCAGATGCGGATCGTCGAACATGTCTTCCGGCCGGCCGATCGGCGCGAACGGAAGGCCGGTGCCCTCCAGCCGGGCGATCAGCTCGTCGCTGGTAAAGGTCCGCAGCAGCTCCCGGATGCGGGGCAGCAACCGGTCGCGGGCGAGGACGCGGGCATTGTTCTCGCGCAGGCTCTCGTCGGCCCAGAGGTCGTCGAGACCGAACAGGGCGCAGAACTTCTCCCACAGGGCATCGGTCACCACGCCGACGAAGACATGGCTGTCGTCCGCCGTTTCGAACACGTCGTAGATCGCCCAGGCCGAGATGCGCGCCGGCATCGGATCGGCCGCGCGGCCGGTCACCGCCTTCTGCGCCATATGCTGGCCGACCAGATAGACGGTGGTCTCGAACAGCGAGCTCTGCACCTTCTGCCCGCGCCCGGTGCGGTGGCGCTCCTCCAGCGCGGCGAGGATGGCGATGACGCCGAACATGCCGCCGGTCACGTCGATGACGCTCGCCCCGGCGCGGAGCGGACGGCCGGGAGGGCCGGTCATATAGGCAAGGCCCCCCATCATCTGCGCCACTTCATCGAGGGCGGTGCGGTTCTCATAGGGGCCGGGCAGGAATCCCTTTTCCGAGCAATAGATCAGCCGCTCGTTGAGCGCGGCCAGCTTCTCGTAGGAGAGGCCGAGCCGGTCGAGCGCGCCGGGGCGGTAGTTTTCGACCAGGATGTCGGATGCGGCCGCGAGGTCGCGGGCGACGGCGACGCCCTCCTCATGCTTCAAATCGATGCAGATGCTCGCCTTGTGCCGGTTGTACATCGGGAAATAGCCGGCGCCGGAGCCGAGGAGACGGCGCGTCCGGTCGCCGCCGATCGGCTCCACCCGCACCACCTCCGCCCCCAGCGACGCGAGGATCGCCCCCACCGCCGGCCCCATCACCATGTGGGTGAATTCCACCACCTTGAGGCCGGCGAGCGGCGCGGGCGCGCTCATGCCCGTCCCCCGAAGCCGAGCGGCAGGCCCGCATCGGGCGTGAAGCCGTAGAGCGGCTCGCCGGGCAGCGCCTCTTCGAGGATCGCGCGCACAGCGAGCAGTTTCGGCAGGTCGATCCCGGTCTCGATCCCCATCGCGGCGAGCATGAAGGCAAGGTCCTCCGTCACGATATTGCCGGACGCGCCCGGCGCGGCCGGGCAGCCGCCGAGGCCGCCGAGCGAACTGTCGAGCGTGGTGATCCCCTCCTCCAGCCCCGCCAGCGCGTTGGCGAGGCCGAGGCCGCGGGTGTTGTGGAGGTGGAGCGTGTTGAGCCGTTTCGGCCCCACCGCCGCCTTCACCTTGCGCACCAGCCGCTTCACCTGCGCGGGATTGGCATAGCCGGTCGTGTCGCTGAGCCCCACCTCGGCGGCCCCCGCCTCGATCGCCGCCTCGGCCAGGCGGACGACCTGCTCCTCCTCGACCGGCCCCTCGATCGTGCAGCCGAAGGCGGTGGCGAGGCCGACCTCGAAATGAGGGCGGGTCTCGGCCGGCTCCTGCCGCACCCGATCGGCGATGGCGCGGATTTCGGCGACCATCGCCGGATGGTCCTTGCGCACGTTGCGGATGCTGTGCGTTTCGGACATCGAGAAGGGGATCGACATCTTGTGCGCGCCCGCGGCGATCCCCCGCTCCGCGCCTTTCAGGTTCGGGACCAGCACGGCGACCGCGAGGCCGGGGACGGTGCGGGCGAAGGCGACCAGCTCGGCCGTGTCCGCCATCTGCGGGAGCAGCGCGGGCGGCACGAAGCTTCCGACCTCGATCTCGCGCACGCCCGCTTCGGCCTCGGCGCGAATCCAGGCCTTCTTCGCCTCCAGCGGCATCGTGCGCGAAATGCTCTGCAGGCCGTCGCGCGGGCCGACCTCGCTCACCAGCACCGCCGTCATGCCCGCGCTCCTCCGATGTATATCCAGGGCCGCGCCTTCCGGTCCCGCTGCCGGAACGCCTCGATCCGGTCCTTCATCTTCAAGGTGATGTCGATCGCGTCCAGCCCCTCGCGCAGCATGGTCCGGGCCTCGTCCTCGATCGGGAAGGTCCAGCTCCGCCCGTCGGGCAGCAGCACCCGGCAGGAACTGAGGCTGATAGTGAGCGGCGTGCGCTGCGGATCGGCCGCGACCGCCGCGGCGATCTCGACGATGTCGTCCTTGGGCAGGGTCGCGGGCACGAGGCCGTTGCGGATGCAATTGCCGTAGAAGATCGGCGCGAAACCGGCGGCGACCACGACGCGGATGCCATATTCCCTCAGCGCCCAGACCGCATGCTCGCGCGAGGATCCCGATCCGAAATTGGCGCCGGCGAGCAGGATCGTAGCGCCGCGATATTCCGGCCGGTTCAGCACGAAATCCTGGCGCGGCTCGCGCCCGCCCGGCTCGGTATAGCGCCAGCCCGCGAACAGGCCGTCGGCGAAGCCGGTCTTGCCGGTGCTCTTCATCTCGCGCGAGGGGATGATCGCGTCGGTATCGACATTGTCGCGGATCAGCGGCGCGGCCACCCCGCTCACGCGGTCAACGGGATCGAAGGCGCTCATCGCGCCAGCTCCCTCGGATCGGCGATGGCGCCGGCCAGCGCGCTCGCCACCACCGTCTCGGGGCTGGCGATGTGGGTCTTGATGCGCGGGCCCTGCCGCCCCTCGAAATTGCGGTTGGTGGAGGAGACGACGCGCGAGCCGGCCGGAAAGCTCTCGCCGCCCGCATAGAAGCACATCGAGCAGCCACTTTCGCGCCACTCGAACCCCGCCTCGACGAACAGCCGGTCCAGCCCCTCCGCCTCGGCCGCGCGCTTCACCTCGGTCGATCCGGGGACGCAGAGCGCGCGCACGTGCGGCGCGATCCGGCGGCCGCGCAAGAGGCTCGCGGCGCGGCGCAGGTCCGACAGGCGGCTGTTGGTGCAGCTGCCGATGAAGGCGGCGTCGATCGGCGTTCCCTCCAGCCGCTGGCCGCGCGACAGCTCCATATAGCCGAGCGGCCGGGGATCGGCGTCGTCCGGCACCCGCCCGTCGATCGGCAGCGCCGCCTCCGGGTTGGTGCCCCAGCTGATCATCGGCGCGATCGACGCCGCATCGATCTCGATCTCGCGGTCGAAAGCCGCGCCCTCGTCGCTGCGCAGCCCGCGCCATGCGGCAACGGCCGCCTCCCACTCCTCGCCCTTCGGCGCGAAGGTCCGTTCCTTCAGATAGGCGAAGGTGGTTTCGTCGGGCGCGACGAAGCCGGTCATGGCGGCGAACTCGGTCGCCATGTTGCACAAGGTGAGCCGCCCCTCGATGTCGAGCGCCTCGACCGCCTCGCCCGCATATTCGATCGCCGCACCCGCCCCTCCGCCGGAGCCGTGCGCCGCGATCAGCGCAAGGTTCATGTCCTTGGGCGTGACGCCGAAGCCGGGCCGCCCGGAAAAGCGCACCCGCATCGACGCCGGCCGCTGCACCCGCAACGTCCCCGTCGCCATCGCATGCTCCGCCTCGGACGAGCCGATGCCCCAGGCGAGCGCGCCCAACGCCCCTTGGGTACAGGTATGGCTGTCCGGGGCGATCAGGGTCGCGCCGGGCAGGACGACCCCCAGTTCCGGGCTGATCACATGGACGATGCCCTGGCGCGGATCGCCGACGTCGATGAAGTTGATGCCCGCCGCCCGCGCCGCCGCCCGCGTCTCGGTGATGAAGGCCTGGCCGCCGGGCACCAGGGTCCGGTCGGTGCGGCCGGGGCGCGTGTCGACGATATGATCGACCACGCAGAACACCCGCTCGGGATCGACGATCGCTCGCCCCGCCTCGGCGAGCGACTTCAGCGCGGCCGCGCCGGTGCGCTCGTGCAGGAAGATGCGGTCGATCGCGATCAGGGAGGCGCCGCCGGGCAGGTCCGCCACGACATGCGCCTCCCACAATTTGTCGAACAGGGTCTTGGGATGCGTCAGGCTGCCTGCTCCTTCAGATGCTCCGCCTCGTAGGTCCGCCAGTCGCGGGTCACGAGCCGCTCCTCGATCGCGGTGCGGGTCTCGAGCTTGCCGGAGCGGATCCAGTGCCAGGTCCGGCAGCGCGTCTGCCCGTCGTCGGCGATCTGGATCATCTCGTAGAGGTAGAGCTCGGGATCGCCCTGCCGCTGCCAGTAGAGGACGACGGTGCGCCTGTGCTCGTCGAGCGGTTCCTCGGCCGCCCAGCCCTTGATGAGATCATTGTCCCACCAGACGCGCTTGTCGCGATAGTCCGCCGGGAAGTCGCGCACGTCGCGGCGCCCGTCGTCCCATAGATAATGGTTGGTCTGGTGATAGGGATAGGGGCCGTCCTCCGGGATGCGGCAGACCAGCAGCGACTTGTGCTCGTCCACCTTCTCGCCCTTGTCGTTGTAATAGCGGTAAACGCCTTCCCACACGCCTTCGTGCCGCGCCAGAAGCGGCATGTCCTCGCGAATGCCCATCATGTCTCTCCTTCGATAATCGGTTTCCATAGATCGGTGCGCCGCATCGCCCAATCGGCCATGCGCCAGGCGCGGATCGGCGCGGCCTCGATCAGGCGCGCGCGGTCCGCGGTCAGCAGCGCGCGGGTGAGTGCGGCGGCGCCGCGCCCGCGCATCAGCGCGCGGTGGCGGAGGGCGAGCCGCTCCGGGGAGGCCGCTCCGGGATCGAAGGGTATGGCGGACGCTGCGCCCGCCCGGAACCAGGGCCAGAAGAAGGTGCCGGCGCGTGCGATCTGCCAGGCGGCGGCAAGATGGCTTCCGAACCGGTCGGGTGCTGGATCGAACAGCTGCTCCAGCCACGCCTCCCGGTCCTCCTCGCAAGGGATATGCGCCGCGACGCCCTCCGCCTCCGCGCCGAGCCGCCGCGCCACCGACGGCGCGAAGAGAGCAGAAAGGCCTTGCCCGGCCACTAGGGAAATGTCCGTACAACTTGCATTTGCCAGCGCCGCGGCGGCGACCTCCGCCCAGTGCTCCGGATCGTTTGAAGCAAAGTCATCGGAGAGGCCGTGGCCGGGAAGGTCGACGGCGAGGGCGTCCGTCTCGATCAGCTCGAGCGATTCGCCCGGGCCATGGAGGATCGCCCGCCCCGCTGCGCCGTCGCCGCGCCAGTGGACGAGACCGGAAAAGCCCGCCGCCTCCACGTGCACGAAGCCTTCGCTTCCGCATTCGGCCAGAGCCGGGCAAGGCGCCTCCACCCGCGCCGCGAGGAATTCGAAGCTCTCCCGCCTGTGCTCCGCGGGCGTGGCGACCGGCCGCGCCTCCCAGCCCCGGGGCAGGGGGCCGAGCCGGGCGAGATGCGCCTGCAGCGGATCGCCGTCGTACGCGGTGATCAGCACCGGCGGCACCGCCGCATTCGTGTCCGGAATGTCGCGCGGCGCCCGCAGCACCGCGCCATAGCCCGCCCGATAGGCATCGCCGCTGTCCAGCAGCTCGCGCACCACCGCGTCGACGCGCTCGGGATCGTCATGCGCGCCCGGCAGCCGCGCCTCGTCGCGCAGGTCGAACCAGGGGAAGAACCAGCTCTGCTCCAGCACCCGGCTCCACAGCCAGGCGAGATGCTCGCCATAGGCGCTTGGCCGGAAGGCGGGGAGGTAGCGGTCCGCGAACAGCGCCCTTTCCTCCTCGGTCCAGACCGCATAGCCGCCGATCGCCAGCGTCTCGAACCGCTCCGGGCGGCGCCGTAAGGCCGTCATCAGGATGATGCCGCCAGAATGGAAGCCATAAGCGGCGCAGCGCCCGAGCCCCACCGCGTCCATGAAGGCGAGGACGGCGTCGGCGAAATCGTCGATCTCCGGCGCGCCCGGAAGCGGATCGGACTGGCCGAAGCCCGGCGTGTCCGGCGCGATGCAGGTGAAGCGCCCGCTCCATTCCCGCATCAGCCCCTCATATTCGGCCGAGGAGCGAGGGCTCTGGTGGATCATCAGCAGCGGCGGCCCCTCGCCCGCCTTCCGGTAGTGAACCCGGCGGCCCTCCACGTCCAGGAAATGACGGGTGATGATCATGCCGCCAATTTGTCCGGACAAATTCCTCTCGACAACCCCCCTTTTTTTGCCGCAATCTGCCTGCCGCTCGGCAGGAGAGGCGATAGTGGATCTGGTCGGTACGAAAATGGTCTCGGACGGGCGCACCGCGCGCGAATTGTTCGAGCAGGTGATGTCCAATCCGGCCCGCAACAAGTTCGGCTTCGGCGAGAAGCTCGCCATCGTGAACGTCGATCTGCAGCAGGCCTATACCCGGATCGACAGGTTCAAGACCGCCTACGAGACCGATCCCCGCCAGATCGAGCATATCAACACCATCTCCCGGCTCGCGCGCGAGCGCGGCATGCCGGTGATCTGGAGCCGCGTCGCCTACATGGACACTGCCGCCGACGCGGGCGTCTGGGGCACGCGCACCAACACCGAGGATTCGCTCCAGAACATCCGGTACGGCAGCGAGCGCCACGCCTTCGACGACCGGCTGGAGATCGCGCCGGAGGACATGACCTTCACCAAGCGGATGCCGTCGGCCTTCTTCGAAACGCCGCTCGCCAGCTACCTCGTCTGGCACAAGGTGGACACCGTCATCGTCACCGGCGGCAGCACGTCGGGCTGCGTCCGCGCCACCGCCGTCGACGCGCTCAGCCACGGCTACCGGACGATCGTCCCCATAGAGACCTGCGCCGACAAGCATGAGAGCTATCACTACGCCAACCTCACCGACCTCCAGCTCAAATATGCCGATGTCGAGCCGGTGCAGGCGGTGGTGGACTGGCTGGAGGCGCGGTGATGGCGGCGCAGCTTTTCCCTTCTCCCTTGACGGGAGAAGGTGCCCCGAAGGGGCGGATGAGGGTGAGCGCGCCACAGGCGCGCCTTCGCCCTCACCCTCCCACCCTCTCCCTTAAAGGGAGAGGGGCATGATGGAGGCCGATCCCGAGCTCTACGATTTCTCCCCCTATCGCGGCCGGCCGAAGCTCGTCTGGCCGGGCGGCAAGACCTGCGCGGTGTGGGTGGCGCCCAATCTCGAATTTTACGAGATCGACCCGCCCGCCAATCCGCAGCGCAAGAGCTGGGCGCGCCCGCATCCGGACGTGGTCGGCTACGGCCACCGCGACCATGCCAACCGGGTGGGGCACTGGCGCATGGCCGAGGCAATGAGCCGCCACGGCTTTCCGGGCTCGGTCAGCCTGTCGGTCGCCCTGTGCGACCATATCCCGGAGGTGGTAGAGGACGCCGCCGCGCGCGGCTGGGAATTCTTCAGCCACGGCATCTACAACACCCGCTACAGCTACGGCATGGACGAGGCGCAGGAGCGGGCGATCATCGAGGATTCGATCCGCACCGTGGAAGCGGCGACCGGCCAGCGCATCCGCGGCTGGCTGGCCCCCGCGCTCACCCACACGCCCCGCACGCTCGATCTCATCGCCGAATACGGCCTCGATTATACCTGCGACCTCTATCATGACGACCAGCCGACCCGGGTGAAGGTGAAGTCCGGCCGGCTGACGGCGATCCCCTACAGCCTGGAGGTCAACGACCATTACGGCTTCTTCATCTACAATATGAGCCCGCGCGAATATGCCGACACGCTGATCCGCCAGTTCGACCGGCTCGCCGAGGAAGGGGAGAGATCGGGCACGGTGATGTGCATCCCGCTCCATTCCTATCTGATCGGCCAGCCGCACCGGATCGGCCCGTTCGAGGAGGTGCTGAAGCATATCGCCGCCGACGGCCGCGCCTGGATCGCGAAGGCGGGCGAGATCGTCGACAGCTTCGTCGCGCAGACGGAGGAGGCGGCGCAATGAGGCCCCGCTCCGCCACCCCGAGAACCGTTCGGCCTGAGCTTGTCGAAGGCCGCTCCTTCTCTTCTCCCACGCGTTCGAACAAGAAAAAGGCGGCCTTCGACAGGCTCAGGCCGAACGGATGTTGGGAGGCGGCGCGATGAGCCTCGACCCCTCCTATCTCGACTATCCCGCCCGCCGCCGCGGGATGGACCACCAGCTCTACCCCTATTCCAGCCTGTTCGATCGGCCGCCGGTCGCCTGGCCCGGCGGCGCGCGGGTGGCGCTGTGGTGCGTCGTCAGCCTGGAATGGTTTCCGCTGACGCCGTCCGACACGCCGTTCCGCGCGCCGGGGCACATGCAGACGCCCTATCCCGACTATCGCCATTACACGGCGCGCGAATATGGCACCCGGGTCGGCTTCTACCGCCTGCTCGACGCCTTCCGCGCCGTGGGGGCGAAGGTCTCGGTGGCCGTGAACGGCGCTATCGCCGAACGCTATCCGCGCCTCGTCGAGGACATTCTCGCCGACGGCCATGAGATCGTCGCCCATTCGACCGACATGAACGGCACGATCGCGACCGGGCTCGAAGAGGATGCGGAGCGGGCCCTGATCGCCCGCTCGCTCGACATGCTGGAGCGCGCATCGGGCCGGCGGCCGCGGGGCTGGCTGTCGATCGCCCGCTCGCAAAGCTGGAACACGCCGCGCCTGCTGGCCGAGGCGGGGCTCGATTATATGTGCGACTGGCCTAACGACGAGCTGCCCTACCGGATGACGACCGCGGCCGGGCCGATCGTCAACCTGTCCCTCAACCACGAACTGTCCGACCGGCAGGTCATCACCGTCCAGCAGCAATCGGCCGATTCCTATGCGGAGCAGGTGATGGACGCCTTCCGCCTGCTCGACGCCGAGGCAAGTGCATATGGCGGGCGGATGCTGCCGCTCCATCTCACGCCCTATATCATCGCGCTCCCCTACCGGATCGCCGCCTTCGAGCGGCTGCTCGGCCGGCTCGCCGAGGGCGGCGCCTGGTTCGCGCGGGGCGACGAGATATTGGACGCGTGGCAGGCGCAGCAGGCGTGAGCCTCGGCGTCCGCAATCCGCGCACCGGGCTGATCGACTACAGCATCGATCCGCTCGGCCCCGGCGAGGTCGCCGCCCGCGCCGCGGCGCTGCGCGAGGCTCAGCCCGGCTGGGCGGCGCTGGGGCCCGAGGGCCGCGCCCAAGTCCTGCTGCGCTGGGCGGAGGCGATCGACCGCCGCACGGACGAGATCGCCGAGGCGCTCACCATCGACACCGGCCGGCGCGGCATCTCGCGCATGGAGGTGGCGGGCCTCGCCCGGCTGGTGCGGCGCTGGGCCGAGGCCGCCCCAAGGCTGATCGGCGACGCGGAAGCGAAGGAGGCGCCGACCTCCATTCCCGGCATTTCGGTGCAGCCGCGCCTCGTCCCCTATCCGCTCATCGGCGCGATCAGCCCCTGGAACTTCCCGCTCACCCTCGCGCTCATCGACGCCGTCCCCGCCCTCGCCGCGGGCTGCGCCGTCCTGGTCAAGCCGTCCGAAGTGACGCCGCGCTTCATCGCGCCGCTGATGCGCAGCGTCGGCGACGTGCCGGAGCTGGCGGCCGTCCTCGACCTGATCGAGGGCGACGGCGCGACCGGCGCGGCGCTCGTCGAACAGGTCGATTTCCTCTGCTTCACCGGATCGGTGGCGACGGGCCGCAAGGTCAGCGAGGCGGCCGCCCGCGCCTTCATCCCCGCCAGCCTGGAGCTTGGCGGCAAGGACCCGATGATCGTGCTGGCGAGCGCCGATCCGGTCGCGGCGGCGGCGACCGCGCTCCGGGCGAGCGTGGTCAACACCGGCCAGGCCTGCCAGTCGATCGAGCGCATCTACGTGGCGCGGGCGATCGCCGGTCCCTTCCTCGACGCCCTCGTGCGCGAGGCGGAGAAGGTGCGGCTCAACGCGGCCGACATCGCCGAGGGCGATATCGGCCCCTTCATCTTCGCCCGCCAGGCGGAGATCGTCGCCGCCCAGATCGACGATGCCCGCGCGAAGGGCGCCCGCATCCTTGCCGGCGGCGAAGTGGAGGAGCATGGCGGCGGCCTCTACCTGCGCCCCACGATCCTTGCCGACGTGACGCCCGAAATGGCGGTGATGCGCGAGGAGACGTTCGGCCCCGTCCTGCCGGTCACCCCGTTCGACACGGTCGAGGAAGCCGTGGCGCTCGCCAACCAGGGGAGCTTCGGCTTGTCGGCGGCGGTGATCGCCGGCACGACCGGGGAGGCGGCCGCGGTCGCCGCCCGGCTGGAGGCCGGCGCCGTGTCGATCAACGACGGCGCGCTCACCTCGATGGTGTGGGAGGCCGAGAAATCGAGCTTCAAGCTGTCCGGCCTCGGCCCGTCCCGCATGGGCGCAAGCGGCCTGATGCGCTTCTTCCGCCGCCAGGCCCTGATCGTCCAGCAAGGCGCGCCGCTCCCGCTCGGCGCCTATTCCGAGGAAGCGCTGGGGCGGTAACCCCCCAATCCTCCCTGTGGAGCAAAGCTCCATGGGGAGGGGGACCAGCCGAAGGCTGGTGGAGGGGCGACCGGCGCCGTTTGCCCCTCCACCGCACTTCGTGCGGTCCCCCTCCCCATCCGCTTCGCGGACAGGGAGGATTGGAGCGGCACGCCCGTTGATTGCGAGCTGTCTCGTCGCCGCCCGGCTTGGGACGGTGAGCCCCCATCCTCCCCGTGGAGCAAAGCTCCATGGGGAGGGGGACCAGCCGAAGGCTGGTGGAGGGGCCGACCGGCGCCGATTGCCCCTCCACCGCACTTCGTGCGGTCCCCCTCCCCATCGCCTTCGGCGACAGGGAGGATTATAAGTCGCGCAGTTGCCGGCTGACGTCCTCCAGCGGCGGCTCGCTTTCCTTCAGCGCCTCAAGGTCCTGGTGCACGCCGCGCAGGATGCGGGCGATATATTCGCGGGTGGCGGCGCCGCGCTCGAAGCCGGCGTCCCGGTCCGGCGCATAGGCATCGATGTCGGCGCGGCTGATCGTGCCCTTCCGCTCCAGCAGCCGCTCGACCGTGTCGAGCCGCTCGCGCAGCACCGACACTTCGCCCGCCACCGCCATCAGGATCGACAGCATCCGGTCGAGCGCCGGGTCGTCGAAATATTGCGGCCTCTTCCCCTTGGGCTTGGCGTTGGCGCGGACCGCCCAGTCGATCTCCTCGCTCATTCCGCGGCCGCCCTTGCCGCTTCCGCCTGCTTCCAGGCGCCATAAGCGTGCCAGGCGGCGGCGCGGCCATGATCCTCGCCCTCGCCATGCTTGCTCTTGGGGAAGATCGTCTCGTCGACCACCGCCACCACGCCGGTGGTGAAGATGTCCTCGCGGTCGAAGCCCGCCTTCACCATCTCCTCCTTGAGGTCGAGCGCGTGCATCGCCGACCAGAAGGGCTCGTTGTTGTTGAACGCGTCCCAGTCGCGGATGAACTGTTCGTAGAGCGGCATCTCGTCCGAATATTGCGGCTGCTCGAGATGCAGCATCAGCCCGCCGGGCGCGAGCACGCGGTACAGCTCGTGGAGGATGCGGGGCAGCGCCTTGCCGCTGGTCTCGTGCAGGAACATGGTCGTCTGCACCCAGTCGAAATGGCCGTCCGGCCAGCGCGACAATTCCTCGGCGCTCGCCTGGACGAAACGGATGTTGCGGGCGCCGAGCGCCTGGGCGCGGGCATGGCCGTAGCGCAGCACCGGCGCCGCCGTGTCGATCGCGATCACCTCCGTCTCCGGAAAGGCGAGCGCGAGCGGGACGGCGTTGTGGCCGATCGTGACGCCGATATCGAGGATGCGGCGCGGCACCCAGCCGGGCCGTTCCTTGCCGATCCATTCGACCAGCGCCTGCCCGCCGCCGTCGGAAAGCGCGCCGAGCCCGCCCGCCGTCGTGGCGAAGATGCCGCAATCGTAATTGGCGCCGGCCGAAACGTCGCCCGGCCGCTCCTCGCCATGATAGGAGCCGGGCATGCAGTGGATGTCGACCGCCGCCTGGTAGCGCGGCACCTCCACCTCGGGATGGAGCTCCAGCGTGTCGCGGCCCTCATTATACTGGCGGGCGCGGGCGTCGAGCTCGTCCAGCTGGCGCAGCACCATCGCCCGGCCGTTCTGCTGGCGCATCTCCATCGAGTTGCGCTTCAGCGCCGACCAGAAGCGGTGGTAGGGATCGCGGTTCATCGCCGCCCGGATCTCGAACCGGTCCCTGGGATCGCGGCCATGCTCCTTGCGGAAGGCGGGGAGGACGCGCCGGTCGTAGGCGAGCTTGTTGCCCGCGCCGAGCACGCCCGCGACATATTTGTTGAGATTGGCGAGGAAGTTGAACCGTGCAGCCTCGTCGTGGCGGGGTTCGGGGAACACGCCGTGCCGGGCTACGGCCGTGTAGGGCGGTGCCACATCTTCGCGTTTCATATCAGTCCCTTTTTCGACAATCGCTCGATCACCTCGTCATGAACGCGCCGGAAATGGTCGCGGTCCGGGATGCGGACCTGGTTTCCGTCGATCAGGCTGTCGGCGCGCTGGAAGTCGGCATCGGCATAGACCTGCGCGAACAAAGCGGTGCGCTGGCGCGCCAGATAATTGGTCATGCCGGGCTTGCGCCGCTGCGCGCGCAGGCCGTCGAGGTCGATGTCGGCGAAGGCGGTGAAGGTCTCGCCGCTGTTCGATTCGGCGAGCAGCGCGCCCTTGTAATCGACCACCACGGAATTGCCGTCGGCGGAGGCGAGCGGCATCGTCGTGCCCTCGATCCCGGCCGTGTTGGCGGAGACGACATAGGCGATGTTCTCGAACGCCCTTGCCCGCTTGGCGATGTCCTTCTGGGTGGCGAGCGGGGAGCCGATCTCGCTGGAGCTGTGGACGAAGATCTCGGCCCCGCGCAGCGCGTGGGCGCGGGCGATCTCGGGATAGAGGATCTCCTCGGACGCGATGGCGGCGATGTTGCCGATCTCGGTCCGCGCCACCGGGAACACGCCCTCGATCCCGTAGATGTCGAGATAGCGCGACCAGACGTCGTGCGGCGTCGGCGCGAACATCGAATTGAGCCGCCGATAGCGCAGCACCACCTCCCCGCTCGGCGCGACGAGGAAGCTCGTCTGGAAATAGAGGCCCGGAAAGTGCCGGTCGGTCTCGTAGGCGTTGCCGGCCAGGAACAGGTTCTGGCTGGAGGCTATGCGGCCCAGCGCCTCAAATTCCGGCCCGTCCTCGGCGATCGCCCCCTTGTCGGCGAAATCCGGGATCGAGATGCGGCCCGGATAGGAGGTCAGCAGATATTCGGGCAGCACGGCGAGCCGCACCGGGCTGCCGCCATACTGGGCGATGAAGATCGAGGCGGAGCGCAGCTTCGCGCCCACCTCCTCGATCATGGCCAGCATCTGGCGGCGGGCGGCGGCGCGGTCGGGCGCGGCCTCCACGGAACGGGCGGCGAGCTGCATCGCGACGGCGGCGAAGGCGGGGCTGCGGGTCATGGCGTGGCCAATGTGCGGCCATGGCAGGGCCGAGGCAAGCATGGCGGCGATCGTCTGGCGCCGGTCGATGAGCATCTGTCGCCCTCCCTCACAGGCCGAGGCTTCCCGGGTTCATCAGGCCGCCGGGATCGACCGCCTGCTTCACCGCCTTCAGCAAGGCCCATGCGCCGGGATCGTGCGCCTCGCCGAGGCGATAGGTGCGCCCGATCTGGAGGTGCGCCGCGCCGAGCCGGGTGAAGAGATCGACCACGCCTTCGCGCAGTTCCTCCACCAGCCGCCGCGCCTCGGGGTTGCGCGCAAAGCCCTTGAGGCGGGCGAGGTGCGCGGGCTCGACCGAGCGGCGGTGGAGCTCGTCCAGCGCGTCGGGCCAGAAGAAGACCGGCTCGATCAGGCAGCAGGACGGGCTCACCGCCGCGAACATCGCGCCCGCGCCGACGCCCAGCCGCTCCATCTCCTCCGCCCGGCCGGCGAACAGCGCCTGGATCGCCGCCCATCCCTCGGCCAGCCGGCTGTGCGGCAGGAAGCCGTGGACGGGCACCCAGCGTTCGCCTTCCGGCCCGACCATCGAATTGACCGGCGGGAAGGGGTTGGCGCGCAGCACCTTGGGGATGCTGTTCTCGACCGGCCTGCCCCCTTCCGCCGCCGCGATGTCCGCGATGGCGGCGAGATCGGCGTCGGCCGCCGCCTGGTGGCGCGCCTCGCAGACCGCGTGGAGCGAGAAGCCGGCATCGTCGAGGAAGGAGCGGCCGGCGGCGACCACCTTCGCGCCTTCCTTCAGCGCCTTCCAGGCCGATCCTTGCGCCTTCATCATGTTGAGGAGCTGACCCGCATCCTTCGCCAGGCTGTCGCGCTTCATCCTTTGCGCCTGGAGGAACGGATCGAAGCCGAAGCATTCGGAGGTGAGCCCCTCGCGCGCCACCGCGCTCATTGCGCGCAGGAACGATCCCTCGTCGGCGAAGGCGTAGGAGCCGTAGGCGAAGGCCGCGCCCTCGCGGACGAGCTGCAGCGTCACCGTCGCCTTGATCCCCAGCGCCCCGGTGTCGCAGGCGAACAGGCCGGTGAGATCGGGCCCGTAGGGGCGGAAGAAGTCGCTGCCGGTCGAGACGATCCGCCCGTCCGCGAGCACGACCTCGAAGGCGAGCGCGGCGTTCGCCACCGTCCCGTCGCGCGCGCCCCAGAAGATGCCGTTCTGGCTCATGCCGCCGCCGATGCTGGCCTTGATGCCGGACAAGGTGCCCCAGGCGCGGGCGCGGAGGCGCCTGGGCTTCAGCGCGCGGTGGAGCGCCTCCCAGGTGCAGCCCGCCTCGACGGTCGCGGTCATGTCCTCCTCGTCGATCGCAAGGATGCGGTTCATCCGCCCGAGATCGACGATCAGCGCGCCGGGCGCGTCGGGGACATAGCCCTGCGTATAGCTCATGCCGCCGCCGCGTGGCACGATGGCGACGCCCTCGCCGGTCGCGAGCGCGACGGCCGCGGCCAGCACCTCCTTGTCGGCGGGGCGGATCACGGCGAGCGGTGCGGGCCCGGCGGCGAACACGTCCTGCGCGTAGAAGGCGCATTCCGCGGCGTCGGTGATCAGGCCTTCGGGGCCGAGCAGGTCGGCGAGGCGGCCGATGAGGCCGGGCGCATGCGCCGCCTGCGCCATCAGGCCGCTTCCGGCAGGCCCGGCGCCGGTGCCGGCGCTGCCGCGGGCCTGGTCCAGTCGGGATAGCGGCCGAGCACGAGGAGCAGCGCGCCGCCCATCACGAACAGGCCGGCCGCCGCCATCAGCATCAGGTCGTAGCTGCCGGTCGCGTCGCGCACGCCGCCATAGACCATCGGCGAGATGGCCGAGAAGATGCCGAACGGCATGTAGAGGAGGCCGTAGATCTTGCCGTAATGCGCCATGCCGAAATAGCGCGAGGCGAGATAGGCGATGACGTCGCTTTCCGCGCCCGCCGCGAAGCCGAGCATGAAGCCGCCGATCACCAGCGGCATCAGCGCCGTGGACGTGCCCATCAGCATGAAGCAGGCGATCGCCGGCAGGACGAGCACCGGAAAGGCGACGGCCGGCGCCCAGAAGCGGTCGAACAGCATGCCGACGATGATCCGGCCCGACATGATGCCGAGCGCGACCACGCCCATCACGCTCGCCGCCGTGCCGACCCCGAAGCCGTGGAGCTGGACGATCTGCGCCATGTGGATGTGCGCGCCGCCATAAGCGAGCGCGATGCAGGCGATCGACAGCAGCAGCACCCAGAAGCGGTAGGTGCGCGCCGTCTCCTTCACCGTCATGCCGAGCACCGCCCCCGCCGAATCGGAGAGGCCGGCGGGCCGCTCCTCCGGCCGCGGCTCGCGGAACATGAGGAGGCCGATCGGCAACGCCACCAGCAGCGGCAGCAAGGCGAGCGCCGGAAAGGCCATGCGCCAGCCATAGGCCTCGGTCACCCGCCCCGCGATCTGCGGCACGACCATGCCGGCAAGGCTGGTGCCGAGCAGCATGATGCCGAGCGCGAGCCCGCGATTCCTGAAGAACCACATGTTGATCGCCCGGCTCCAGGTGACGGGCGTAGATCCGATGCCGATCAGGCCGACCAGCAGCCACAGGAGATAATAGCCGGTGAGGTTCGACGGCGTGAAATAGAAGAGCGAGAAGGCGACCGCGAACAGGAAGAGCGAGGTGAGCGCCACCGGCCGCACGCCGTGGCGGTCGGCGAGCCCGCCCACCACCGGCGCGAGCAGGGAGGCGGTGATGCCGAAGATGGTGACGCCGAGGCTGATCTCGAGAAAGCCCCAGCCGAATTCGGCGTTGATCGGCCCCATCACCAGCGGCAGCACGTTGAACGGGATCGGCGAGGCGCCGCAGGCGACGCCGAGCAAGGCCGCCGACAGCGGCTTCCAGCCGAGCCTGAATTCGCCGCGTCCCGCCGCCGCCGCTCCGCTGTGTGCTTCAGACGCCACGCTTACCTCCCGATCCGGCGCGGGTCAGAACCGCACCCGCGCGCGCGCCGTCCAGGTGCCGGGCGCGTTGAAATAGCTGTAATTGGCGAGCGAGGATTGCAGGTAGCGCTCGTTGAAGCAATTCTGGCACTCGATGCTCAGCCGCCAGCGGTCGCCGTCGCCGGACAGCGCCAGGCTGGCATTGACCAGCCAATAGCTTTCCGCCCGCGATCCGGTGATGAACTGCCCGGCGAAGGGATTGGCCGGGAAGGTGCCGTTGGTGCCGGTGATCGCGCCGGTGTAGAAGGTGAGGTTGCTGGTCTGCACCTCGTAAGCGGAGCGATAGGCCGCGTTCACCGCCGGCGTCAGCGTGAGCCCCCCGCCGAGATCGGCATTGTAGCTGCCGCCGATCGCCAGCGACCAGTCCGGCGTGCGTACAGGCGTCGCGATGTCGCCGGTGACGGTGACGATGCCCGTGCCGCAGGCGGGCGTCTGCGGCGTTCCGGGCACGGCGCCGGTCGCGAGCTGCGCGCGGCAGGCGGCCTGCTGCGCCGCGACGGAGGTGACGCCGTAGATGTCGATCGCCGGCGCGTTCCGGTCGATGATATATTTGTCCTTCTGATAGCCGATATTGGCGAACAGGCTCAGCGCATCGACCGGGAACCAGCTGATCTCCGCCTCGACGCCGCGGTTGCGGTAATCGGCGAAGTTGCGGGTGAGGAAGGTGATCGCGCCGGTGGCCGGATTGACCAGCGCCGAGGGCGTCTGCAGGTCCGACACGTCCATCTGGTAGACGGCGAGATTGGTGCGCAGCCGCCGGTCGAAGAAGTCCGCCTTGAGGCCCGCTTCATAGCTCCACACCGTCTCCGGCCCGAACGGCAGCACCTGGCTTGGCGCCGTGCTGCGGGCGTTCCAGCCGCCCGACTTGAAGCCGCGCGTGGCGCTCACGAAGAACAGCAGGTCGCGGTGCGGCTGATAGTTGGCGGCGAAGCGCGGCGTCCAGATCTTGACCCTTTGGCTGCGCGGGATCGGAATGCCCGACGGCGCGATCAGATTGGGATCGGAAAGGCATGTGGCGGGAAGCGGCGCCGCCGCGCAGATCGCACGGTTGTCGCGGAACGACAGGACCTTTTCCTCGTCCGTGTAGCGCACGCCCGCCGTCAGCGTGACTTCCTGCGTGACGTTGAAATCGGCCTGCGCGTAGCCGGCATAGGCACGCGTGCGGTTGTCGAGCGTCCGGTCGGCGAGCAGCAGCGGGGTGCCGCCCGGCGCGCCGGTGAAGATCGAGAAGACGTCGGCGAAATCCGTCTCGTTGTCCTCGTCGAGATAATAGAGGCCGGTGACGAAATCGATGAAGCCATCGGCCAGCGAGCCGTTCAGCTTCACTTCCTGCGTGAACTGGCGGTGGCGCCCGTCGTTGATGATGGTGAAGCCGCCGCGCGGGAACCCGCGCACCGGCGGCACCGGCACGGCGAGGCTCGGGCCTCCGCGTCCGTCGAAGAAGTCGAGCGCGAATTGCTGGCCGAGCGAGACATAGCCGGTGATGAGGTTCACCGTCATGTTCTCGGCGACGTCGAATTCCAGGTTCGACGTGACCAGATGCTGCGCAGCATGATTGCCCAGGCCGAACTCCGCCTTGCGCCCGCTGATCGCCAGCGGAAGATAGGGCGACGGCGAGATGCGCCGCCCTTCCCGCAAGCCCGTCGTCGCGAAACGCCCGCCGCAATTGGCCGGATTGGCGGGATCGCAATCGAAATCGAGCAGGTTTTCGGCCCGGCTGACGATATAGGCCCAGGAGGCGTTCCAGCGCACCGTCGGCGTGATCTCCGCCCGCACGGCGGCGCGGGCGCCCCAGCCGTCATTGTCGTTCAGCCGGTCGCCGGTCACCGTGTTGCGGACATAGCCCTTGTCGTCCTGCCAATAGCCGCTCACCTTGAAGGACAGGCCGGGCGCCGCCGGCAGGTCGACCGAGGCGCGGCCGAGCAGCATGTTGAACCGGCCGTAGCCGATCTCCGCGAAGCCGCCGAACGTGTCGCCCGGCCGGCGCATGATCACCGCGACCGCGCCGCCGGTGGTGTTGCGCCCGAACAATGTGCCCTGGGGCCCCCGCAGCACCTCGATCCGCTCCACGTCGAACAGGCTGAGATTGTTCGCGTTCTGGCGCGACAGATAGATGTCGTCGACATAGGTGCCGACCGGCGGATCGAAGGTCGCGATCGTTTCCGTATTGCCGAGCCCGCGCAGATAATAAGCGTTGGCCGATCCGATGCCGGTGTTGTTCGATCCGAACAGGTTGGGGACGAACTGGATGAGCTCCAGCGCCTCGGTGATGCCGCGCGCCTCGAGCTGTTCGGACGAAAAGGCCGTGATGGAGATCGGCACGTCCTGGATGCGTTCGGCGCGGCGCTGCGCGGTGACGATGATGTCGGCGCGTGGGCCGGTGTCGGGGGCCTCCTGCGCGGCCGCCGCGGACGGCGGCGGATCCTGCTGGTCGGCGGCGCGCGCCGTCCCTTCGAACGCCATCACAGAGGCCGTGGCCAGCAGCAACGCCTTTCGCATCCCATCCTCCCTGACCGTCTAGCGGGTCAATTTGTCCGGACAACTTTGACAATGTTGCGCAGCATATGCAAGACCGTCTTTGGTCCCGGCGCTCCGGAGAGGAGGGGTGAACGTGCAGGCAATCGGCTATCCGACCATCGTCTATCTTCATCTGCTGCTGTTCGTGCTCTGGCTCGGCGCCGATGTCGGCGTCTTCATCCTGGGCCAGCATTTTAGGAAGCGGCAGGTCTATTCGCTGGACCAGAGGCTGGCGCTGCTGAAGCTGCTGGTGATCGTCGACCTGGTGCCGCGGGCGGCCTGGGCGCTGATGGTGCCGATGTCGCTCACCGTGCTCGCCGCCGGCGCCTGGTGGGACGTTCCCGCGCCCTTGCTCGTCGCTTCCTGGGCGGCGGCGGCCCTGTGGCTGTGGCTGATCCTCGACACCCACAAGCATGAGGGCACCGAGCGGGCGGCGCGCAACCGACGCAACGAAACCTTCCTGAAGCTGCTGCTGACCGCTTTCTATCTCTGGCTGGGCGTCCAGTCGCTGCTGACCGGCGCGCCGCTCGCCCCCCTCTGGCTGGCGCTGAAGGCGCTGGCCTTCGCCCTCATCTTCCTCGCCGCGATCATGATCGACGCGATGTTCCGCCCGGTCGGCGGGCAGCTCGGCCGGCTGATCGCCGAAGGCTCCTCCGACGCGACCGAGCTGCCACTGCGGCGCACGATGGACCGGACGCGGATCTGGGTGTGGGTGGTCTACGCACTGCTGCTCGTCACCTCCTATCTCGGCTCGGTGAAGCCGTTCTGAATTGCGCCGGAGCCACAGCCCGCCGCTTAAGCATCTTTGCGACAAAATTTGTCTGGACAAATTTGAAACGCTGCTGACACAATGCCGCAAAAATACCGGGAGGGATGATCGATGCGACTCAAGACCTACCTGCTGGCCGCGGCCGCGACGACGACGGCGTTCACCGCGATGCCCGCTCTGGCCCAGGGACCGGTGACCGAGGAACGGGGCGAAGGCACCATCACCGGCACCACCGGCGCGGGGCGCGACCAGAGCGGCGGCATCCCCGACATCCTGGTTACCGCGCGCAAGGTGGAGGAGCGGCTCCAGGACGCGCCGGTTGCCGTGTCGGTGGTCTCGAGCGCGATGATCGAGGAGCTCGGCCTCGACAATCTCAACGACTTCGCCCAGCAGGCGACCGGGGTCAGCTTCAGCCAGGCGTTCGGCCGTTCCACCGACCGGCCGGTAATCCGCGGCCAGTCGAACGTGCTCGCCGGCGTGCAGGCGGGCGTCGAGACCGGCGCCGCCTTCTTCATCGACGGCATCTATTATCAGGGCGACATCCAGGGCTTCGACCCGCAGGCGATCGAGCGGGTGGAGGTGATCAAGGGTCCGCAGTCCGCGCTCTACGGCCGCAACACCTATGCGGGCGCGATCAACTATGTGACCAAGGACCCGACCTCCGTCTTCAGCGGATCGGGGCGCGCCCGCGCCGCGCAGCACAACGAATATGAGATCGCCGGATCGATCTCCGGTCCGATCATCCCCGGCGTGCTCGGCTTCCGCGCCGGTGGCCGCTTCTTCACCTATGGCGGCGAATATGTGAACCAGCTGACCGGCAAGAAGGTTGGCCAGGAGGAATCGACCTCCGCCTATCTGACGCTGCTCGCGGAGCCGACGCCGGACATCCGCATCCGCCCGCGCATCATGTGGCAGCGCGACGACGACGGGCCGCTGGCGATCTTCCTGCAGGGCGCCGAATCGAACAATTGCTTCCCCGGCTTCCGCTCGCCCGCGCACCGCCAGGGCAATCCGATCTTCCAGGCCTATCCGGTCACCCGCCGGTCGGAGAACCGCAACCAATATTTCTGCGGCGTGATCCGGCCCCAACCGAACAACATCCGCCTCAACACCGATCCGATTGACCTCGGCCCGCCGCTCGGCGTGCGCGACGGCACCGCGTTCGACGGCGTGTTCAACGAACAGATCATGATCTCCAACGTGCTCGACTGGGACGTGGCGGGATCCGGCTGGGTGGTCTCGAGCCTCACCGGCTATCGCCGCAACAAGAATCTGTTCGGCACCGATTCGGACCACAGCGACGCCTTCGTCTATCTCGTCCCCTTCACGCCGCCGGCGGCGCTCGTCGGCGTCGAGCCGGCCTTCGCCAACACCAACCGCGACCGGCAGCGCGACTTCTCGCAGGAAGTCCGGATCGCGAGCCCGGCCAACCTGCCGGTGCGCGGCTTCCTCGGCGCCTATTATTTCCGGCAGCGCTTCCAGACGGTGGACATCACCTTCGCCAGCGGCCCCGCCGGCCTGCCGCTCGGCACCGATCTTTCGCAATATGCGACCATCGACAATCGCGCCGTGTTCGGCCTGCTGGCCTGGGACATCACCGAGCGGCTGACCGTCACCGGCGAGCTTCGCTACCAGCGCGAGCGGAAGACGCTGATCGACCGCTCGTCGGCGACCAACATCTTCTGCGCGGGCGCGCAGGACCAGGCGGGGACGTTCGGCTTCACCGGCACCTGCCTGCCCGCGGGCACCTTCTCGGGATGGGACCCCCGCCTCACGATCGACTATCGGACGCCGGGCGGCACCCTGTTCTACGGCGTGCTCGCCTCCGGCCGCAAGCCGGGCGGCTTTAACGGCACGGCGGGCGTCACGGCGGCGCAGCAAACCGGGCAGCAGGCGTTCATCGGCTACCTGCCCGAAAAGTCGCGGGGCGGCGAACTCGGCATCAAGGCGGACGTGCTCGATCGCACGCTGCGCCTCGCCGCCGCCGTCTTCTACAACAAGCTGTCCGAGGTTCAGCTGACCAGCGCCATTCCGAACCCGACCGGCACCGGCGCGCTCACCTCGATCGTCACCAATTCCGGCGATGCGCGCAATTACGGCTTGGAGGTCGAGGTGCGGGCGGTTCCGACTCGCGGCCTCGATATGAGCCTTGGCGTCGCTTATGTGAACGCCAGGTTCACCCGCGGCTGCGACGCGGACGAGTTCATCCTCCGCTCCGGCGGCCTGCGGCCCAATTTCGACACCCGCAACCCGCCGGCGTCCGCGCTGCCGCTGTGCGACATTTCCGGCCGGCGGCTTCCGCTCGGCAGCCCGTGGCAGATCAACGGCTCGATCTCCTACGACACGGCCCTGTCGCCGCAGAGCGACTTCACCTTGTTCACCAACACCAATTTCAGCTTCGAAGGCAGCAAATATGTGCAGGTCCACAATCAGGCCCGCACCGGCGAGACCTTCCTGCTGAACGCGCGCGTCGGCATCCGCAACGAGCGCTTCTCCGTCGCCCTGTTCGGCCGCAACCTCACCAACGAGGACACGATCCCGCTCGCCACCCGCTGGTTCGACCTGCGCTACGGCACGGGCACGCGCAACCTCCCGGCCGGCGTCGGCAACCCGCCGGCGCTGACCTTCGACGGAAGGCCGGCGCAGATCGAGACCGGGTCGCCGCGCGGCTTCTTCGGAACGCTGCGCAAGGGACGGACGGTCGGCGTCGAGGCGACCTTCCGCTTCTGATCCGATGCCTGTGAAGGGGCTCGCCGTCTGCCGCGGCGGACCCTTCCTTCTCGTCTCGCCGGTTCAGCTTCGTGCCAATATCCGCGCGGCCGCGCGGGCGCCGCTTTCGAAGGCCGCCTCCATGCCGGTCGCTTCCTCGGCCAGATGCTCACCGGCGAACAGGAGCCGGCCCTCGCTGGAGCGAAGCATCGCCGCGAGCATGGCCGCCTGGCCGGCGCCGAGGCTGTGATAGGCGCCGCGGGCGAACGGGTCGCGCGTCCAGCTGGTGAAGCCGGTATGGACGAGCCCGCCTTCGAGCCCGGGAAACAGCGCCTGCAGCCGCGCCGCGGCCCGGCGCGCGCCGACCGCTTCCCCGATCCGGTCCATCCGGTCCGCAAAGGCATTGTTGTACCAGAATTTGAGCTGCATGCCGTCTCCGGCCGGTCCGGCGCGGAACACGCGCCCGAGATCCGGATCATCGGTCCACAGGATCTGCGGCAGGGCCTGCGCCTCGGGACCATAAGCGACGAAATGATGCTGCGTGACGCGCACATAGGGGAGCGTGGCGATCAGGTGGGCGGCCGGCAGCGACAAGGGCGCCTCGACCGGGATCTCGCGCAGAGCCGCGAACGGCATCGTGCAGATCGCATGGCGGGCCCGCACCGCGGCGCCGCCGGCGAGAAAGACGTCCACCCCGCCGCCGTCCTCGCGGATCGCGCGGACTTCCGCGCCGAGACGCACCGGGCCGCGGAGCGCCCGCAGCATCGCCTCTGGCAATCGCTGCGAACCGCCGGTGACGGTGAAGATCGGCCCGGCCCCGGCGCGGTAGACAGCCGCCTGGCGGAGGAAATGCAGCGCCGACACGCTCTCGATCCCCGAGGCATTGAGGTTCGCCGCGGCGAGCCGCAGCGCCTCTTCGTCGGCGCCCTGCCGCCGCATCGCTTCCGCGAGCGGCACGTCCTCAGCCCAGGCCGGCGCCTCCAGCCAGGAGCGCGGCCCCTCATGCTGCGGCAGGCGTCCGAGGAAATGGCGCTCGATCCCGTCGGGGAGCACCGCCTTCAACGGCTCGGGGAGGCGATTGGCGGCCGCCGCCGGCCAGTCCGCCGCGGCGACCTTCCCGCCTTTCACGACATAGCCGGCGGGACGGGCCGAAGGCGGCGGCGGCGCGGGCTCCAGCCCGACGCCGAGCGCCTCCGCCACCTGGCGGAGACGGCGATAGGCGCTGCCGACCTGAACGCCGCCCGCTTCGGGACGTCCAGGCAGCGCGTCGAGCGTATGCAGCCGCCCGCCCGGACGATCGCGCGCCTCGAGGATGAGCACCTTCTGCCCCGCCTGCTCCAGCAAGGCCGCGGCGTGGAGGCCGGCGAGACCGGCGCCGATCACCACCACATCCGCCTCGGTGCTGCCCCACGCCAGCCGAGGCGCCGCCCCGGCGGCGATCGCCGCCGCGCCTCCGACAAGCAGGGCGCGGCGGCTCAGCGGCACGTCAGTGTCCCTGGCGCGGCGCCTGCTGGCCCTGCCGCGCCCGTTCCTCGTCCACCATCCGCTTGAACACCGTCCAGGTGGTGTCGTTCGGACGCGCGTCGTCGAGCGGCGGCGGCGCGACATAAGCGGGATAATTCGCCGCAATCTCGTTGCGCAGCACCAGCGGCAGATCGTCGAAGCTGCGCAGCTTCGTGCCCATGGCGTTGAACACGATCTGGCCCTGCCGCCCGCGCATCTTCATCCATGGCATCCAGTCGGAAATGCGGACCCAGGAGACGGTCGGATAGACGGTCGGATGGCGCCGCGCGTCCATCGCTTCGTTGGCGTCCATCGCGAAGTCGAAAATCTCCATCGCGTGATATTTGTTGCCGACATAATCCTGGTAATCGCCGGCGAGCGGGTTGGTGTAGAAGAGCGGCACTTCGATCGGCATCAGCAGCCAGCGGCCGACCTGCCGCGCGTTCAGCCGATAAGGCGTTCCGTCCTGGCCGCGCGCATAAGTGAAGCCGCGGCTGTTCACCGGATCGTTGGCGATGTGCATCACCGGCACGGTTTCACCGGTCCAGGGGTTCCGCCACTCGCGCACCACCTCGTTGGTGACGGGATCGGTGTAGAGCATGATCTCGCGCGAGACCATGCGCCAGCCGGGTCCACGCACCGGATCGTTGGTGGAGACGCACTGGCGGACGTTCATCCCCTCGCCGTTGAAGATGTGGCGGTCGGGTTCCCCTTGCACGCGCGAATAGACCTTGCCGTACCAGTAATAGACCGCCGGCACCCCGTCCGCCGTCCCGCACTGCACCCGCTTCGAAATCTCCAGCGCATCCTCCGGCCGCTGCGGGTCGAGCATGCGGTTCTGGCTCCACGCCGGGGCCGCGGCGGCGACTATCGCCGCCGTCGCCAACAAGCCTTTCTTCATTCGATCCTCCTCCTGTTCGAACCCAAAAAGATGCGGTGCGCGCGTTTCCGGTTGACTTTGGATTTGTCCGGACAAATTGTTAGCCACAGTCTCCAGGGGAGGGCAAGCGTTTGAATCGGTCGGCCGAGCTCAGCTCCATCCTGTTCGTGCCGGGTTCGCGGCCGGACAGGTTCGGGAAGGCGCTCGCCAGCGGGGCCGATCTCGTCTGCATCGACCTGGAGGACGCGGTCGCGGATGGCGACAAGGATGCGGCGCGGGAAGCGGCGCTCGACGCCATCGCGGCGGGCGACGCGCGGCTCGCGCTGCGGATCAATGGGCTCGCCACCGCGCACGGGTTGCGCGACCTTCTGGCGCTGCGCGAGGCGGAGCGGCGGCCGGCTTTCCTGTTCCTGCCGATGGTGGACGACGCATCGCACCCCCGCATCGCCCGCTCCGTGCTCGGGACGGACGCGCCGCCGCTGGTGCCGCTGATAGAGACCGCCGCCGCCCTGCGCCGCGCCGAGGAGATCGCCGACGAACCGGGCGTCTCGGCGCTGATGTTCGGGGGCGGCGACCTTGCCGCCGAGCTTGGCGTGGAGCTGGCGTGGGAACCGCTGGCCGCGGCGCGCGGCCGGTTCGTGCTGGCGGCGGCGGGGCGCGGCCTGGCGCTGATCGACGTCCCCTTCGTCCATATCGGCGACACGGCCGGGCTGGAGCGGGAGGCGCGGCAGGCGCGGCGCCTCGGCTTCACCGCCAAGGCCGCCATCCATCCGGAGCAGGTGGCGCCGATCCGGCGCGCGTTCGCGCCGTCGGAGGAGGAAGTGGCGGAAGCCCGGGACGCGATCGCCGCGTGGCGCGCGGCGGGCGGCGGGGCGGCCCGCCACAAGGGACGCATGCTGGAGGCGCCGCTGATGCGCCGCTATGAAGCGACACTGGCCAAAGTGGAGAAGAACCAAGATGCGTGACGGCGCGATCGAAGTGGCCCCGGGCCGCTTTCGCGAGACCTTCGGCCGCTACTTCGAGGATTTCGAAGTCGGCCATGTCTACGAGCACCGGCCCGGCCGGACCATTACCGATGCGGACAATGTCTGGTTCACGCTTCTCACCATGAACACGCATCCCGCCCATTTCGACTATGAATTCGCGAAGAAGACGGAGTTCCAGAAGCCGCTCGTCTGCTCGCCCTTCACCGTCGCCCTGATGGTCGGGATGAGCGTTTCGGACGTGAGCCAGAAGGCGGTCGCCAATCTCGGCTGGCAGGACATCAAGCTCACCCACCCCCTCTTCCCCGGCGACACGCTCTATGCCGAAAGCGAGGTGGTGGAGAAGCGGGAGTCGAAGTCGCGGCCGGAACAGGGGATCGTCACGGTGCGTACCACCGGCAAGAACCAGCATGGCGACGTCTGCTGCACCTTTTCGCGGTCGATGCTGATCTGGAAGCGCGGCCACGGGCCGATGGAGAGCTGAATGGCGACCGCCCACGATCTCGCCGCGCCGCACATCGATCCCGAGGAGGAGGAAGCCTTTCTCGACGCGATCGACCGGTGGATCGAGCGGGAGGTGAAGCCGGTCGTCATGAAGTTCGACCATGACGACCTCTATCCTTCCGACCTCGTCGAGCAGATGAAGGAGATGGGGCTGTTCGGCGCCACCATCTCCAAGGATTATGGCGGGCTCGGCCTTCCCGCCACCACCTATGCCAAGATCGTCGCGCGGATCGCGTCCCATTGGATGGCGCTGACCGGCATCTTCAATTCCCACCTGATCATGGCGGTGGCGGTGGAGCGGTTCGGGACGTCGGCGCAGAAGGCGCACTGGCTCCCCAAATTCGCGACCGGCGAGCTGCGCGGCGGCCTCGCGCTCACCGAGCCCGATGCCGGCACCGACCTCCAGGCGATCCGCACCACGGCCGTGCGCGACGGCGACGACTATGTCATCAACGGAACCAAGACCTGGATCTCGAACGGGGTCGAGGGCAGCTGCTTCGCCTTGCTCGTCAAGACCGATCCCGCCGCCGAGCCGCGCTACAAGGGCATGAGCTTCTTCATCGCGCCCAAGGGCGAAGGCTTCACCGTCGGCAAGAAGTTCGAAAAGCTCGGCTACAAGAGCATCGACAGCGCCGAGCTGGTGTTCGACAATTACCGCCTCCCGAAGGAGAATCTGATCGGCGAGGCGGAAGGGAACGGCTTCTTCCAGGCGACCGGCGGGCTGGAGCTCGGCCGCATCAACGTCGCCGCGCGCGGCGTGGGCCTGTCCGAAGGCGCGCTTCGGCTCGCCACCGAATATGCGCAGCTCAGGAAAACGATGGGCAAGCCGATCGCCGAGCATCAGGCGATCCAGTTGAAGCTGGGCGAGATGGTGACCCGCGCCCGCGCGGCCCGGCTCCTCACGCTCGACGCCGCCCAGGCCTATGACCGGGGCGAGCGGTGCGACATGGAAGCGGGCATGGCGAAATATTTCGCGTCCGAAGCCGCCGTCCGCAACGCCGAGGAAGGCATGCGCATCTTCGGCGGCTATTCCTATTCCAAGGAATATGAGATCGAGCGCTATTACCGCGACGCGCTGCTGATGTGCATCGGCGAGGGCACGAACGAGATGCAGCGAATCATCATCAGCCGCCAATGGGTGAAGCGGAACCCGGCATGAGCGCCCTTCCCCTTTCGGGCTTCCGGATCGTCTCGGCGGAGCAATATGGCGCCGGCCCCTACGGCACCCAGTTCCTGGCGACCCTGGGCGCGGAAGTGATCAAGATCGAGCCGCCCAAGGGTGGCGACACGGCCCGCCTCGTGGGTCCGCATTTCCTGCGCGCGGGGGAGAGCGTCTATTTCCAGACCTTCAACCTCAACAAGCGCTCGCTGACCCTCGACCTGCGCCGGCCGGAGGGGCAGGAGATATTGCACCGGCTGGCGGAGGGTTCCCATGCCGTCGCCAACAACATGCGCGGCGACCTTCCCGAGAAGATGGGCCTCACCTACGCCGCGCTGGCGGAGGTCAATCCGGCGATCGTCTGCGCGCACCTGTCGGCTTATGGCCGGGACAATGAACGCGCGCGCTGGCCGGGCTACGATTATCTGATGCAGGCCGAGGCCGGATTCATGGCGCTGACCGGCGAGCCGGACGCCCCGCCCACCCGCTTCGGCCTGTCGATGGTCGATTTCATGGCCGGGACGATGATGGCGGTCGGTCTGCTCGCCGCCCTGGTCGACGCGCAGCGCAGCGGCAAGGGGCGCGACGTCGACGTCGACCTGCTGTCCGCCGCCGTCCACCAGACCAGCTACCCTGCCGTCTGGTATCTGAACGAGCGCGACGTCACCGGCCGCGCGCCGCGCTCCGCCCATCCGTCCGTCACGCCCAGCCAGATGTTCCGATCGGCCGACGGCTGGGTGTTCGTGATGGCGCAGCTCCCGAAATTCTGGACCATATTGACGGATCGGATCGGCCGGCCGGAGCTGGCGGACGATCCGCGCTTCGCCACGCCGGCGGCGCGGCTCGCCAATCGCGGCGCGCTGACCGAGATGCTCGACGGCATCTTCTCCCAGCATCCGACCCGCCACTGGATCGACCTTCTCGCCGGCCACATGCCGGTGGCGCCGGTCAACGGGCTGGACGAGGCGCTGGACAGCGACTTCGTCGCCCGGACCGGCATGGTCGCCGAGGCGCCGCACCCTGACCGGCCGGATCTGCGCGTCCTTGCCGCCCCGATCCGCGTCGACGGCGCCCGTCCGCCGGTCCGCGCCGCACCCTTGCTCGGCGCCGACACCGACGCGATCCTCGGCGAGATCGGCTACGATGCGGAGGAGATCGCGCGGTTCAGGCAGAACGGCGTCGTCTGACATGGCGATGCTGAGCGGGATCAGGGTCGTCGACCTCAGCCTGTTCCTGCCGGGCCCGATGATGACGCTGATGATGGCCGATCACGGGGCCGAAGTGGTGAAGGTGGAGCCGCCCGGCGGCGATCCCGCGCGGCAGATGGCCCCGTTCGAGAACGGGCAGTCGGTGTGGTTCCGCGGCCTCAACCGCGGCAAGAGCAGCCTCGCCCTCGACCTCAAGAGCGAGGAAGGCAAGGCCCGGCTCTGGGAGGAGATCGCGGCGGCGGACGTGTTCGTCGAAGGCTTCCGCCCCGGCGCGATCGCACGGCTCGGCTTCGGCTATGAGGAGGTGGCTGCGCGCAATCCCGGCATCGTCTATTGCTCGATCTCCGCCTTCGGGCAGCAGGGGCCGCTCGCCCATCATCCCGCCCACGATCTGGCGGTGCAGGCGCTGTCCGGCTTCCTGTCGGTGAACGACGGAGCGGACGGCGATCCGGTCGTGCCGGGCGTCCCTTCCGCCGACATGGCGGCCGGGCTCACCGCTTTGTCGGCGGTGCTGATGGCGCTGATCGGGCGGCAGCGGACCGGGCGCGGCGCTTATATCGACTGCGCGATGTTCGATTCGCTCCTGCCCTGGTGCGCGCATATCGCCGGCGGGGCCCTCACCGGCGGAGCCGCGCCGCGGTCCGCCGACCAGCGGTCGTTGGGCGGCGCGGCCTTCTACGGCGTCTACCGGACACGCGACGGGCGCCATGTCGCGCTCGGCGGCCGCGAACCCAAATTCGTTGCCAACCTGCTGACGGCGCTCGGCCGTCCCGATCTCATTCCGCTCGGCGAGGCTCCGGCCGGCGCGCCGCAGGCCGAGCTTCGCGCCTTCCTCGCCGAGACGTTCGCCGCCCGCACCCGCGACGAATGGGTGGCCTGGTTCCACGACAAGGATGTCGCCTTCGCCCCCGTCCTCGACTTCGCCGAAGCGCTGCGCCAGCCGCACGTCGCGGCGCGGGGCCTGGTCGTCCAGTCCGACGGCGCGCAGATCGGCCCCGCCTTCCGCTTCGAGGGAGAGGACTGGGCGCCCCGCCCGGCGCCGGAGCTCGGCGGATGAGCCTAGCCGTCCACCTCGATATGCATCGCATAGGCGAAGCGGTCGCCGGGATGGTGGCTGACCGAAATCTCGAAGATGCGCCCACGCTGGTCGAGATAGCAGCGCATGATCCGGAGGCAGGGGCTGCGCCGAGGCACGCCGAGCTGCTCGGCCACGTCGGCGCTGGCGGGCACGGCCTGGATGTCCTGCGTGACCCGCGCGACGGTCACGCCGGCAAGCTCCTCGAGCTGCTGGAAGATGGTGCTCTTAGCGACGTCGATCCGCTCGGCCGCGGCGGCGAGATCGGAGTGGATATAGGCGTCGGTCAGCGCGATCGGCTGCTCGTCGCCGATGCGGGTGCGGATGCCGCGCAGATGGTGCCAGGTGCCGTGCGCGTCGATCCCGATCTGCTCGGCATGCTTGCGCGGGATGCGCGCCTTGCCGCAATGGCTGAAGGTGAAGCGCGTGTCGCGCGCATATTGCAGGATTTCGGCGACGTTGGAGAGCGGCTGGTGGAGCGCGCCGGCGCGCGCCGCGGCCGGCTGGATCACCGTGCCCGAACCGCGGCGGCGGGCGATCAGGCCTTCGGTCTGGAGCTTGCGCAGCGCCTCGCGGACGGTGAAGCGGCTGACCCCATGTTCCTCGCAAAGCTCCGACTCGGTCGGGAACACGTCGGGCTGGGCATAATTGCCCTTCAGAATTTCGTCGCGAAGTTGATCCGCCAATGCGATGTAGCGGGGCTTTTTCGGCGTCTTGACTGCGCTTTGCGGCACGTTTTCATGTCCTCGAGCGACATAGAGGCGGCGCGGGTCCATGCCTGAGCTGAGCCTGACGCAGCGCCTTGCTCATCATTTGGAGCGCCCGGTTGCAAAAGACAACCTGCATCGGGCGCGGCTGCACCTGCTCGACTGGCTCGGCTGCGTCGCGGGCGCCCGGCGCGGCGAGGTCGCGGCGGCGGCGCGCGCGGCCGAGCCGGACGCGTTGCTGCGCGCCGCGATGCTCGGCAACGTCATGGAGATGGACGACGTCCACCGCGCCGCGATCCTCCATCCCGGACCCGTCGTCTGGCCGGCGGCGCTGATCGCGGCGCGCGAGCGCGGGGCCGGCATGGCCGATCTGCTCGCCGCCGGGGTGCGCGGCTATGAAGCGATGATCGCGGTCGGCGCGACCTTCGACGCCTATCATTATGCGAGGTGGCACAATACGGCGACGGCCGGCGGCTTCGGCGCCGTCGCCGCGGCCGCGTCGATCCTCGGCCTGACCGGCGCGCGGCTGGTCGACGCGCTCGGCAATGCGGGTTCGGTGGCGGGCGGCCTGTGGCGCATGCGGCACGAGCCGGTGGCGACCAAGCAGCTTCACGTCGCCCATGTCGTCCGCACCGGCACCTGGATCGCGCGGCTGGCGGCGCACGGACTGACCGGCCCGTCCGCGATCCTGGAGGGCGAACAGGGGCTCTACGCCGCGATGACCGAGCGGCCGAAGCCGCTTCGGCTCGGCGAGGGCTGGCGGATGGACGAGGTCAGCTTCAAGCCCTGGCCCGCCTGCCGCCACGCCCATCCGGCGATCGACGCCGCGCTGGAGCTGAAGGCGAGCGGTGCGCTGAAGCCGCCGGTCCGGGTCGAAACCTATGCCGACGCGGTGGCCTTCTGCGACCGGCCCGAACCGCACTCGCCGATCGAGGCCAAATTCTCGATCCAGCACAGCGTCGCCGTCGCGATCGCTCATGGCACGCCCGAGCTGCGCCATTTCGAGGACCTGGCGGACGCGCAAGTCGCCGCGCTGCGCGGGCAGGTGGACGTCGTCGAATCCGCGGAGTTCACCGCGCGCTATCCGGACCACTTCGGCGCGAAGGTTTCGGCGGGCGGGGCCTCGGTGGAGCTGGTCGACACGCGCGGCGATCCGGAGCGGCCGCTCGCCCCCGCAGCGATCGGGGCCAAGGCGCTGTCGCTGATGGCCTGGGGCGGCATCACCGACGGGGCGCGGGCCGTGCACGCCGCCTTGAGCCATGACGGCGATGCGGCGCCGCTCGTCGCGTTGCTGGAGGACTGGCTGTGAGCGCCACCGCCCGCCTGCTCGACTTCGCCCGCGCCGACCATCGGCTGCCGGCGGACGTGCGCGCCGACGCGCTGCGCCTGCTCGGCGACACGCTGGCGGTGGGCGCGGCCGGGCGGCGGCTGTCGGAAGAGGCAGGGGTCGTCCGGGCGGCGCGGGGCTGGGGCGCGGGGAACGACGCGCGGCTGATCGGCGGCGGCGACCGCCTGCCCGCCCCTTCCGCCGCGTTCGTGAACGGCTTTCGCACCCACTGCCTCGAGTGGGACGCGGTACACGAAGGCGCCGTCGTCCACGCGATGTCGGTGGTCACCGCCGCGCTCGGCGCCGCGATCGATCGGCGCGGCGGCTGCGACCCGGAGGAGGCGCTGGCCGCGCTCGCCGTCGGCGTCGACGTCGCGGCCGGGCTCGGCATCGCCGCGACCGGCCCAATGCGCTTCTTCCGCCCGGCGGTGGCGGGGGCGATCGGCGCCGCGCTGGTGGTGGCGCGGGTGGAGCGCGCCGAGCGGTTCGACGACGTGCTCGGCCTCGCCTACAGCCAGGCGGCGGGGACGATGCAGGCCCATGCCGAAGGTTCGATCGCGCTGCCGCTGCAGATCGGCTTCGCCGCCCGCGCCGCCGTCGCCGCCGTCGATCTGGCGGCCGCCGGCCTCTCTGGCCCGCACGACGTGCTGGAAGGCCCGTTCGGCTATTTCCGCCTGTTCGAGGAGGGCAGCCTCTCGACATATACGCAGGACATCGGCGGCAAATGGCGGATCGGCGAGGTGAGCGTGAAGCCCTTCCCGTCCGGCCGCGCCAGCCATGCCGCGCTGGCGGTGCTGGCCGAGCTCGCCCCGGCGCCGGACCAGGTGGAGCGGGTCGAGGCGCATGTGCCGCCGCTCATCCAGCGCCTGGTCGGCCGCCCCTTCAAGCCGGACATGACGCCCGCTTACGCGCGGCTGTGCCTCCCTTTCCTGGCGGCGCAGATGATCGAGCGCGGGCGAATCGATCCGCGCGAGACCGCCGCCTCGCCGGACCTCGCCGCCCGCATCGTCGTCCATCCCGACGGCAGCGCCGATCCCAATGCCATGACGCCGCAGACGATCATCCTCGTCCTGAAGGACGGACGCCGGATCGAGCGGCGGGTGGAGCATGTGCTCGGCAGCCCGGAGGCGCCGCTGTCTTCCGCCCAGGCCGGCGCGAAATATGCCCTCGCCCGCGAACTTGCCGGCGACGGCGGCGATCCGCGCCCGTTCGACGATCCCCTCGGCTATTTCACGGAGCCGCGATGAGCTTCCCCACCTATTTCGAGGCTTTCGACGCCAGGCAGCTGCTGGAGGACTATCCGGTCGGCGACGCCTTCGTCCGCCGCTACACCGGCATGAGCCGGGACGAGCTTCACGCGATCCAGGACCGGCAGTTCCGCCGCCTGATGGCGCGCGGCTGGGAAATCCCCTTCTACCGCCGCCTGTGGGGCGCGCGCGGCATCGAACCGGGCGACATCCGGGGCCTGGAGGATATCGGCAAGCTGCCGGTCTTCGACAAATCGGACCTGATGGCCTCCGTCGCCGATCATCCTCCCTTCGGCGATTTCGCGGGCCTCGGCGGCGCGGGGCGCCCGCCCGCCATCTTCCACACCACCTCCGGCACGACCGGGCGGCCGCAGCCCCTCCTGTTCGGCCCCAAGGGGCGCGAGGTCACCAACCTCCTCGTCGGCCGCATGTACCGCTGGCAGGGCTTGCGCCCCGAAGACGTGGTCCAGTCGGTCTACGGCCACGGCATGATCAATGGCGGCCATTATATTCGCGAGGCCGTCGCCCATTTCACCAACAGCCTGTTCCTCTCGGCCGGCACCGGCGTCGAGACGCGCTCGGTAAACCAGGTCCAGCTGATGGCCGATTTCGGAGTCACCGTGCTGGTCGGCTTCATCGACTATATCCGCAAGCTCGCCGAGGTGGCGGAAGCCGAAGGGCTGCTGGAACGGATCGGCATTCGCATGATCTGCGGCCATCTCGGCACCGAGGACCGCGCGGGCGTCGAGCAGGCCTGGGGCGGGGCCAGGGCGTTCGACTGGTACGGCGTCGGCGACACGGGCTCGATCGCCGGCGAGGGGCCGGAGCGGGACGGCCTCTATGTCTGGGAGGACGCCCAGTATCTGGAGCTGCTCGATGTCGATACCGGCCGCCCGGTGGCGCCGGGCGAAAGCGGCGACATGGTGGTCACCTGCCTGTTCAAGGACGATGTCGCGCCCTGCATCCGCTTCAACACCCACGACGTGACGCACGAGCTCACCGGCGCGAACGACACCGGCATGGTCTTCCGCCGCATCGCCGGCTTCAAGGGCCGCAGCGACAATATGGTGAAGCTGCGCGGCATCAACGTCTTCCCCCACGCCATCGGCGCGCTGATCGAGAAGCGCTCCGATCTCACCGGCGAATATGTCTGCCGCCTGCGCCGCGACGCGGGCGGGCGCGACGATCTCCACGTCACCCTCGAAAGCCGCGGCGGCGCCGACCGGGAGGAGCTCGCCGCCCTGCTGCGCCAGGGCCTCGGCGTCGAGGTGCTGGTCGATCTGGTCGGCCCCGGCGACACCGCCGCCGCCACCCAGATCGACATCCGCCAGAAACCGATCCGCCTCATCGACGAGAGGAAGGGATGAGGGGGGTGCTCCTTATCCTCCCCGGGACGGGGAGGTGGCAGCCCGCAGGGCTGACGGAGGGGGTTCTCCGCCGATCCTGTGCCTGTGCCGGGCCCCCTCCACCGCGCTGCGCGCGGTCCCCCTCCCCGTCCCGGGGAGGATCTTCGCTATGATCGACTTCGACGCTCTCGAAGCGGCGAACCGCCCGCTCAACGCCTTTCTCGACTGGGATCGGGATGCGAAAGCCGGCGAAGGGCCGCTCGCGGGCCTCACCGTCGGCGTCAAGGCGAACATCGCCGTCGAGGGCCTGCCCTGGACCGCCGGCATGGCGCTGCACCGCGGCCGCATCGCCCCCGCCGACGCCGAGGTGGTGGGGCGGCTGCGGGAGGCCGGCGCGGCGATCGTCGGCACGCTCAACATGGAGGAAGCGGCGCTCGGCACCGTCACCGCGAACCCCTGGTTCGGCTCCACCCGCAACCCGCACGACCTCGCCCGCACCGCCGGCGGCTCGTCGGGGGGCAGCGCGGCGGCGGTGGCGGCGGGGCTCTGCGACGTGGCGCTCGGCACCGACACGATGGGCTCGATCCGCATCCCGGCCGCCTTCTGCTGCGTCTACGGCTTCAAGCCGGCCGAAGGCGCGGTCAGCCAGGAAGGGCTTGAGCTGTGCGAGCCCGGCTTCGATGCGATCGGCCCGCTTACCCGCTCGCTCGACCTGCTGGAGCGAGCCGCGCGGGTGATGGGCAGGTTCGGCGAGGGCGAAGCTTCCGGCTGCGCGACCCTCGCCGGTCTCGGTGGAGTTGCATGCGACCCGGAGGTGTTGAGCGCCTATCAGGCGGCGGTGGACGCGATCCAGCCGGGTGGCGCCGTCACCCTCACCCACCCGCTCTCCCGCATCCGCTTCGCCGGCTTCATCGCCGCGGCGCGGTCGCTGGCGGAGGCGCTGCGAGAGGCCGATCCGGCGCTGCTGTCGGAGCATCTGCGCCATCTGATCGGCTACGGTGCCGGCCGTGCTGAAGACAAGTGGGTCGCCGATCGGGATATTCTTGCGACCACGCGCGCCGAGGTTCGAGAAGCAGTGGAGCGGCACGGCCTTCTCCTCCTGCCCACCGCTCCGCATCTGCCGCACCTCCTCGGCGAAGCGCCGCCGGCCGACCAGGCGGATTTCACCTGCCTCGCCAACATCGCCGGCCTTCCCGCCCTCAGCCTGCCCGCCGGCTGGAGCGCGGACGGGCTCCCCGCGGCGGTGCAGCTGGTCGGCCTTCCCGGCGCCGAGGCGGGGCTGTTCGCGGCCGCGCGGCGGCTCGACGCGGCGCTCGGCGCCTACCGCCCACCCCCCGACCAAGGAGAGAGACGATGAGGATCGTGTGCCTGTTCAACCTGAAGCCGGGCGTGGACCGCGCCGAATATGAAGCCTGGGCGCGCGGCACCGACATTCCGGGCGCCAACGCTCTGTCCTCGGTCCGCAACTTCACCGTCCACCGCGCCACCGGCCTGTTCGGCTCGGACGCAAAACCGCCTTACGACTATATCGAGGTGATCGACATCACCGCCATCGATCCCTTCGTCGCCGAGGTCACCACCGAGGAGTTCCAGAAGGTGGCCGGCAAGTTCCAGGACTTCGCCGACAATCCCCTCTTCATCCTGACGGAAGACCTGTGATGCGCCGCTTCGAGGGGAAGACGGTGATCGTCACCGGCTCGGGCAAGCACAAGGGCCTCGGCCAGGCGATCCTCCAGCGCTTCGCCGACGAAGGCGCCGACTGCGTCCTCTCCGACCGTGAGATCGACGCCGAGGCGGACGAGGTGGCGAACGAGCTGCGCACCCGCGGCGCGAAGGTGGTCGCCGTCCCCTGCGACGTCAGCTCCGCCGCCCAGTGCCGGGCGCTGGTCGGCGCCGCGCTCGACGCCTTCGGCCGCGTCGACGTGCTCGTCAACAATGCCGGCATCGGCTTCATGATGAAGCCTTTCCTGGAAGTGGAGCCCGCCGACTGGGACCTCGTCCTCGCCGTCAACCTGTCGGGCGCCTTCTATTGCACGCAGGCCGCGGCCAAGGCGATGGTCGAGGCCGGCAATGGCGGCCGCATCATCAACATCGCCAGCCAGGCGGCCAAGACAGGCTTCCCGCACCTTCCCGCCTATGTCAGCTCCAAGCATGGCATGGTCGGCCTCACCCGCGCCGCGGCGGTCGAGCTCGGCGCCCACGGCATCACCGTCAACGCCGTCTGTCCCAATCACGTCACCACCGGCCTCGGCGCCAGGCAGAACGAATATTTCTCCAAGCTGCTCGGCTTCGCCACCGTCGAGGAGTATCTTGCCAATATGGCGAAGCGAAACCCGATGGGCCGGCCCGGCCTTCCCGCCGACACCGCCGCCGCCTGCGCCTGGCTGGCGTCGGACGAAGCCTACTATGTCACCGGCGAGGCGCTGAACGTCTCGGGCGGCGAGGAAATGCATTGATGCGCGAGGAACGGATCGACTGGCCCGGCGGCGCGAAGATCGCCCTCTCCATCGTCGTCAATGTCGAGGAAGGATCGGAGATGACCGTCGCGCGCGGCGACAAGGGGATGGAGCCGGTCGACGAGCTCGGCATCCACATCAAGGCGCCGATCCGCAACTACGGCAACGAATCGAACTATCTCTACGGCATCAAGGCGGGCGCGCCGCGCATCGTGAAGCTGCTCCGCGACTTCGAGGTGGCGGCCAGCTGGACAGTCGCCGCCATGAGCCTCGAGGAGCATCCCGAGATCGCCGAGGCGATCGCCGGGCTCGGCCACGAGCCGGTCAGCCACGGCTGGCGCTGGGTCCACCAGTTCAGGATGGACGAGGCGCAGGAGGCCGAGTTCATCCGCAAGGCGGTCGCCTCGATCGAGCGCACCACCGGCACGCGCCCTTATGGCTGGCTCAGCCGCTATTTCCACACCGACAACACCCGCCGGCTGCTGATCGGCGAGGGCTTCGAATATCATATGGACGATTATTCGGGCGACGTGCCCTTCTGGGATCGGGAGACGGTGCCCGGCCGCCCGATCGTGATCGTCCCCTACCAGCTCGACACCAACGACATGAAGATGTGGACCGACCCCTCGCTGACCCCCGACCGCTGGCTGGATTATGCGAAGCGCTGCTTCGACCAGCTCTACCGCGAGGGCGAGGAGGGGAACCCGAAGATGATGAGCCTCGGCCTGCACCTGCGCATCATCGGCCGCCCCGGCCGCATCTGGGCGCTGGAGGAATTCCTCCGCCACGTCCGGGCCCGGCCGGACGTCTGGATCGCCACCCGCTACGCCATCGCCCGCCACTTCGCCGCACAGGTGCCGGCGTGAGGGGGTGGCACCTCCCTTCCCCCCTTGCGGGGGAAGGATACCGAAGCTTAGGCGCGCAGCGGCTTAGCGAAGGTTGGATGAGGGGTACGGCGGCTTCGCCGCCGCGCGAGCGACGCTCGCGTCCCCCTCTCCAAGCTGCGCTAGCCGGCTTTGCCGGCAAGCTCCGCTGTCCTCTCCCGCCAGGGGAGAGGAGCTCATGACCCTCCGCCTCATCACCTCCGGTCCCATCGCCCGCCTACTGATTGACCGGGCGGAGAAGAAGAACAGCTTCACCCAGGAAATGTGGGAGAAGCTGCCCGACCTCATAGCCGAAGCGATGGCCGACCCGCGGGTCCATGTCCTCGTCCTCCAGGCCGCCGCGCCCGGCGCCTTCTCGGCCGGAGCGGACATCGCCGAATTCGGCGCGCACGCCCAGGATCCGGACTGGCGGGCGCGCAACCAGGCCGCGATCCGCCGCGCCCAGCACGATCTCGCCCGCGCCGAAAAGCCCACTATCGCCCTGATCGAAGGCGTCTGCGTCGGCGGCGGGTGCGGGCTCGCCATCGCCTGCGACCTGCGCGTCGCCGGCCCCGCCGCCCGCTTCGGCATCACGCCCGCGCGCCTCGGCCTCGTCTATTCGCTCCACGACACCAAGCTGCTGGTCGATCTGGTCGGCCCGGCCCAGGCCAAGCGCATCCTCTTCACCGGCGATCTCCTCCCCGCCGAAGAAGCGGCGCGGATCGGTCTCGTCGACATCCTCGCGCAGGACCCGGCCGAGGCCGAGGCCCTCGCCGCCGCCATCGCCGCCGCCTCGCCGCACAGCGTTCGCGCGTCGAAGAAGATCGTCCGCCGCATCCTCGACGGCCAGGCCGAGGACGATGATGACACGCTCGGTCAGTTCGCCGCCGCTTTCGACGGCGAGGATTATCGGGAAGGCGTCGCCGCCTTCCTTGCCAAACGCAGCCCCACATTCAGGAGCCGATAAGATGCGCTTCGACACCCATGGCCGGATCAAGTGCGGCACCGTCTCCACCCCCGACATCGACGCCGCGCTCGCCGATTATCGCGATCTTCTCGGCCTCGAGGTCGTCGACGACGCCCCCGTCGGCGAGGCGCTCGCCGCGAGCTGGGGCGCCCCGGCCTCGGCCCGGCAGCGCGCCGTGCTGCTCCAGCCCCGCTCGGGCGCGGCAAGCTTCCTGCGGCTGGTCGAGGCCCCGCTCCATCCCGATTTCCGGCCGACCCGCACCTTCGGCTGGGCCGCCTTCGAGCTCACCGTGAAGGGCGTGTACGACCTTGCCGAACGGGTGGAAGGCAGCGGCTTCGAGATCATCGGCCCGCCCAAGCCGATCGAGGGCCTGCCCTATTTCGTGCCGATGCAGGTGATCGGGCGCGGCGGCGAGATGCTCTATTTCAACGAAGTGGCGATGGACACGCCCTCGTCCGATCTCCCCAAGGCGCAATCGGACATCGATCATATCTTCATCGTCATCCTCGCCACGCCCGACCGCGAGGGCAGCGTCCGCCATCTGAAGGAGCGGCTGAAGCTCGACGAGGGCGGCAGCTACACGCTCAATTACACGATGATCAACAAGGCGTTCGGCCTTCCCGACGGCACCCAGTCGACAATCACCATGGTCCAGAACGGGCGCCTCCCGATCGTCGAGGTGGACGGCTATCCCGAAGCCGCCACCCCGCGCGCCGCGCATCAAGGCATGCTCCCGCCCGGCTGCGCGATGGTGACGCTCGCCGTCGACAGCCTCGACCTCGATCTCGATTTCATCGGCGCGCCTCAGCGGCGCGACGGCCCGCTCTACGCAGGCCGCCGGGTCGCGACCGCGCGCGGATCGGCGGGCGAGCTGATCGAGCTCATCGAGCTGTGAAGCCAGCCTTCGCCGCCTGGTGCCGCGACGCGCCCGGCTCGGGAGTCCCCCGGCGCGAACGGCTCGCCGCCCACCTCGCTTATGTCGAGACGATCATGGACCGCATCCTCCTCGCCGGCCCGCTCAAGGACGCGAGCGGCGCGGTCATCGGCTCCCTCCTCGTCTACGACGCCGCAACGGCCGAGGAGGCGCGCGCCTTGCTGGAAGGCGATCCCTACCACGTGGCCGGCGTCTGGGCGGAAACCCGCATCGAAACCTTCCTTCCCGTCGCCGGCACGCTGGTCGGCGGCAGGAACTGGTAGTCACGGCATCAGCAAAGTCGATCCCGTCGTGGCCCGCGCTTCGAGATCGCGGTGCGCCCGCGCCGCTTGCTCCAGCGGGTAACGCTGTCCGATCTCCACCTTGACCGCACCCGACCGCATCACCTCGAACAGCCGCGCCGCGCCGGCCCGCCGCTCGTCCGGATCGGCATAATAATCGAACAGGGTCGGCCGGGTGGTGAACAGCGATCCCTTGGCGGCGAGGATGCCGAAATCGACCTCGCCCACCTTGCCGGACGCATTGCCGTAGCTCACCACCAGCCCGCGCCGCGCCGTCGCATCGACCGAGGCCATGAAGGTCGCCCTGCCGACGCCGTCGAACACGACCCTCACCCCGCTGCCGCCGGTCAATTCGCGCACCCGCGCCGCGACATCCTCCCGCGCATAATCGATGACGTGCGCCGCGCCCGCAGCCTTGGCGGTCTCCGCCTTCGCCGCGCCGCCCGCCGTCCCGATCACCTCCGCCCCGATCGCCTTCAGCCACTGGACGAGGATCAGGCCGACGCCGCCCGCCGCGGCATGGACCAGCACCGGCCAGCCGGGCTCGACCCTCGCGCAGCGTTCGACCAGGAATTCGGCGGTGCAGCCCTTCAGCAGGCCTGCCGCCGCCGCGTCGTCCGAAATGTCGTCGGGCAGCCTGAACAGGCTGGACGCGCGCACCAGCCGCGCCGTCGCATAGGCGCCCCGCTCCGGCCCGAAGGTCGCGACCCGGTCGCCGGGCGCGAAGCCCGTCCCTTCGCCCGCCGCCTCGACCACGCCCGCCGCCTCCAGCCCAAGCCCGCTCGGCAGCTCGACCGGATAGACGCCGCTGCGGTGATAAACGTCGATATAGTTGAGGCCGATCGCGCTGTGGCGCACCAGCACCTCGCCCGGCCCCGGCGCGCCGAGTTCCACATCCGACCATTCGATCGCCTCCGGCCCGCCGGTGCGGGCGATCCGCGCTGCCCGTGCCTTCATCGCTCACCTCCGCCTTTTCCCTCCCCTTTTGCCGGTTGCAATGCAAGCCGGATCACGTAACTTGTCCGGACAAATATTCGGGGGAGGGGCATGCCCGCATACATGGTCGTCACCGCCCGGATCGCCGATCGCGACGCCTTCATCGCGGGCTATGGCGCCGCGGCGGCCGCCTTGGTCGAACGGTTCGGCGGCCGCTATCTGCTGCGGGCGCCCGACGCCCTGCTGCTGGAGGGCGGCTTCGGCGACGGCGCGTCGATGGTGATCTCCGAATGGCCCGACAAGGCCGCCGCGCTCGCCTTCTGGAACTCGCCCGAATATCAAGAGGCGAAGAAGCTGCGCGAAGGATTCGCCGAGTGCCAGGTGCTGCTGATCGAGGCTCCCGCCCTTGGCTGACATCGTCAAGCGCACCACCCTGATGGTTCGCGACGCCGAGCGCGCGGCGCGCTGGTACGAGCAGGTGTTCGGCATGCGCCGCTGGATGGACACGCCCTTCACCCTTTCCGGCACCCAGCTCGCCGCCGGCCAAAAGGGCGACCGCACCCGGCTCGTCATCATGGCCGCCGAGCATGACGAGATCGGCATGATCGGCCTCCTCGAATGGCTGGAGCCCCGGCAGCAGGCCCCGGAGGAACTGCCCGACCGCATCGCCTTCGGCGCCCCGATCTTCGTCGTCGCCGCCGAGGATGCCGCCGCGACCTGCGCCCGCGCCCGCGCGGCGGGCTCCCGCATCCATTGCGAGGCCCATCCTTGGGAGGTCACAGGCGCGGACGGGCGCCGCCGCGAGATGATCGGCGCGAGCTTCTTCGATCTCGACGGCTATTTCTTCGAGGTGAACCAGCTCGTCCGGGTGCTGGCATGAGCGAGGCCGATCCGGGCGGGGACTTCGGGATGCTCGCCGCCGGCAAGCGCCTCGCGGAAGGCCTGAACTGCCAGTGGCGGGTCGCCGCCGCCCCGGTCGGCAACGTCCGCCCGTCGGATTTCGCCTGGGCGGAGACCGAAGTGCCGGAGCCCGGCCCGGGTGAGGTGCTGCTGAAGACCCTCTATCTCAGCCTCGCCCCGGTGATGCGCGCCTATATGCAGGGTACCGGCGCGGCGGGCGAGCGGCCGCTCCGTCCCGGCGACGTCATCCACGGCCGCGGCGTCGCCCAGGTCGCCAAGTCCCGCCATCCGGACTGGCCCGAAGGATCGGTCGTGCAGGGCCAGATCGGCTGGCAGAGCTGGAAGCTCTCGCGCATGACGCCGGCCGAGCGGATGGTGCGGATGAAGCCGAACGGCCTTCCCGCCGCGCTCGGCCTCGGCCCGCTCGGCATGACGGGCTTCAGCGCTTTTGCCGGCTACATGCTCTGCTGCGATCCTTCCGCGGCGGACAGGATGCTGCTGTCGGGCGCGGCCGGCGGCGTCGGATCGATCGTCGCCCAGCTCGCCGCGCGCGTGGTCGGCGCCTCGGTGGTCGCCATCGCCGGCGGGCCGGAGAAATGCGGCTTCGCCCGCAGCCTCGGCTGCGCGCAGGCGATCGACTACCTGGATGCCGACTTCCCGGCGGCGCTGCGCGGCGCCCTGCCGGACGGGCTAGACCTCTATTTCGACAATGTCGGCGGGGAGATACTCGCCGCCGCGCTCGATCACCTGCGCCCCCGCGCCCGCATCCTCCTGTGCGGCTCGATCTCCGAATATGCGCGGGAGACGCCGTTCGCCCTTGCCGGCTACACCCGGCTGCGCGCCACCGACAGCATCATGCGCGGCTTCTACGTCTACAATCATCTCGATCGCTGGGACGAGGGGATGGAGCGGATGACCGGCTGGCTGCGCGACGGCCTCGTCCAGCCCCATTTCGACATCGTCGAGGGCATCGAGAACATGCCCCGCGCCCTCGCGCGCCTCTACGAGGGCCGCAACCTGGGCAAGCAGATCTGCCGCGTCCGCGGCGAGCCGGAGGAATGGCGATGAGCGACCCGGGCCTGCGCTTCCAGCGCGCCAATTTCGTGGTGCGGGACATGGACCGCGCGCTGACCTTCTACCGCGACGTGCTCGGCTTCACCGTCGCCTTCACGCTCGGCCACAATCCCGAAAGCTATTCGATTCCCGTCTTCGCGATCCCGGACGCCGCGACCATCGGCTTCTGCGTGCTCAGCACCGCCAGCCAGGAGCGGGTGATGGCGCTCACCGAGATCAAGGACGCGCCGCTCGATCCCGTGCCTCATCCCCGCCGCTCCGCGATCGTGCTCGAGGTCGCCGATCCCGACGCCGTGATGGCGGGCGCCCGCAGGCTCGGCCTCCAGGTCTATGAGGAAGGCGAGCTCGTCACCAAGGACGGGCGGCGCGGGCGCGAGATCGGGATCGCCGATTTCGACGACAATCTCATCGTCATCTACAAGATCACCGGGGAGGCATCATGAGCACAGCAGCCGACGCCGAAGGAGCCCGTCCGGCCGAGGGCGCGGGACGCATCTGGCCGTCCGCGGGCACCGCCTGGTTCATGGTCGGGATGCTGACGATCGCCTATGTCTTCAGCTTCGTCGACCGCTACATCCTCGGCCTCCTCATCCAGCCGATCAAGGCCGATCTCGGCCTCACTGACGAACAGATCGGCTGGGTGCTCGGCCCCGCCTTCGCCATCTTCTACGCGACGATGGGCCTGCCGATGGGCTGGCTCGCCGACCGGAAGCGGCGCACCTGGATCATCGCCGCCGGCGTCGCCGTCTGGTCGCTCGCCACCGCCGCCTCGGGCCTCGCCCGCAATTTCTGGCACCTCTTCTTCGCCCGCATGACGGTCGGCGTCGGCGAGGCGACGCTCAGCCCCGCCGCCTTCTCGATGATCGGCGACAGCTTCCCGCCCGAACGGCGCGGCAAGCCGATCGCCGTCTATTCGACCGCGCTGACGCTCGGCGCCGGCATTGCCTCGCTGATCGGCGCGGGCGTGCTCGCCTGGGCCAAGTCCGCGCCGGAGATCGTGCTGCCCGGCATCGGCCCCGTCCTTCCCTGGCAGTTCACCTTCTTCGCGGTCGGCCTTCCGGGCCTGCTCGTCGCCATCGTGTTCGTCTTCATGCGCGAGCCTATCCGCCAGACCGCTTTGTCGGCCGACCCGGACCTCAGGGGCAACGGCATGGGCGACATGCTGCGCTATGTCGGCGGGCGCTGGGGCACCTATTTGAGCTTCGTCTCGCTCATCTGCGTGATGACGATCGTCGCCTACAGCCAGGGCTTCCTCCCCGCCACGTTCGAGCGGACCTGGGGCTGGGCGCCGGAGACCTACGCCTTCTACAACGGCCTCGCCTTGCTCATCATCGGCCCGGTCAGCGTCTATGCGATGGGCGTGCTGTCCGACCGGCTGATGAGCCGCGGCATCACCGACGCGCCGCTGCGCATCATCTTCGGCGCCTCGCTCCTCCTGGTGCCGACCGGCTCCATCGCCATGTTCATGCCGACGGGCTGGGGCGCGTTCGCGATCCTCTGCCTCAACACGGCGGCGATCGCAGGCGTCAGCGCGGTCGGCGTCACCGCCCTCCTCAACATCACCCCGGCGCAGATCCGCGGCCAGGTCGTCGCCCTCTATTACATGGCGATCAGCCTTGCCGGCCTGCTGCTCGGCCCCACCACCGTCGGCATCCTCTCCACCCGCGTGTTCGGGGAGGAGAATATCCGCTACGCCGTCGCCACCCTGCCGATCCTCTACGGCATCGTCCCGCTGCTCATCATCCCGGTCACGTGGCGGCTCTACCGGGCGCAGATGGACCGGCTCGGCACCGCCAGCGCATAGGAGCCCCGACCATGCACCTCCTCCTCGCCGCCGCCGCGCTCCAGGCTTCCGCCGCGCCCCAGCCCTGCGAGGGGCCTCCGGTGATGATGGTGGTCGCCGGCCCCACCCACGATGCCGATCGGATGCGCGCCTACGGCAAGGCGATCTTCGACAGCGGCCTCTACCGGCAGCTCGGCGGCTATTATCTGAACGTGCCCCGCGCGGTTGAGGTGTTCGAGGGCGAACCGGCGGCGAACCACACCACCCTCATCGTCCGCTTCCCCTGCCTGGCCAATGCCCGCGCCTTCTGGAATTCGCGCGTATATCAGGAGGAGATCCGGCCGATGCGGCTCGATCCCTCGGCCGGCGACTATCTCGTCACCGTCTATGCCGAAACGCCGATCCCGCCGCAGATGGAGGGCAAGGTCCAGCCCGGCCCCTATCTCGCCACCTTCTCGGCCGACGGCATCCCGCAGCACGAGACCCCGAACGCCGCGGGCGCCGAGCACAGCCTGGACGCGCGCACCATCCTCGACCGCGCCGTCGCCACCGCGGGCGGCGATGCCTGGCTGAACCCCAGAACCCTGGTGATGCGCGGCCAGGCCACCTTCTTCGGCCCGGACGGCGCCGCGCCGCGCGCGGTGGCCGACGATTATCGCATGTGGCGCATCTACAATCCCGACCGCACCGTCAGCCATGGCGCCGACGGCATGGTCCGCATCCGCGGCCTCCAGAACGGCCGGCTGATGTTCGAGGTCGGCCATGACGGCGCGCAGAGCTGGAACGAGCGCGGCCCGATCCCGCAGGCCGAAGCCGACGCATACTGGGCCTCGGCCTTCGGTTTCGGCATCATCCGCCAGGCCGGCCGCCCCGGCTTCCGGCTGGATCGGGTGCCCGATTCCCAGTTCGCCGGCCACCCGATCTTCAAGCTCCGCCTCACCGATCCCCAAGGCGGCGAGACCCTCTTCGGCATCGACAAGCGGAGCTACGCGATCCGCACGATGGAGTTCGCCACGCCCCGCGGCTGGCATCTTCGCACCTACGAGGATTTCGTCGAGCTGCCCTCGCCCCGCTGGCTGCAGGCGCGCCGGGTCACCCTCTACTATAACGGCGTCAAGCAGAACGAGGTCCAGTGGACCGACGTCGAAGTGAACGCCCCCCTCGACCCCGCCCTCTTCCGCTACCCCGCGCCCGATCCGGGCTAGTCGCCGATTCTGCGGAAGATGTAGCCGCCTTCTTCCGGTCCCCAGACGCGGCTGCCGTCCGCCGTGAAGCCCCGGTCCCAGTTCACCGACACGTCCGCCGTCTTGATCGCCAGGCCGATCATATAGGCCGCGCCCCTGTGGCTGTTGGCGCAATCCTCGGTGCGGGCGATGAAATGGCCGGCCGCCACCCGCTCGATGACGTTGTGGCAGCCCGCCGGCCCCAGATCGGCGGGGGTCGGGGCCGCCACGTCGCCGCGCCGGCCATAGCCGACGAAGCGGGCCGGCTCGGCCAGCACGTAATTGTCGCGGCGCAGGCGGCCGTCGGGCAGGCGGTAGACATGGCCGATCCGCTGGAAATAGGGCCGGTCGCGGGAGGCGCGCGGCGGGGCGCCGCTGCCGCCGACGATCGCCTGTTCCTGATAGAGCCACAGGCCGTCGGTGCGGTCCGGCCACAGCCGCACCACCCGCGCCTCGACCTCGTCGTAGCGGCGGTCGTCGCGCGCCTGCGCGGCCGAGCTGAAGGCGCCCACCGCCACCCGGGCATAATCGTCGAGCAGCGGATCGGGCGCGGCGGCGGAAGTCAGCAAGGCGGCGGCCAGCAGCGGGATCATGGATCGTCTCCCTGTCGCGATCGTCGCCGCATCCTAGAGCGCCGCCCGCGCGCCGCCTAGGGTTTCGATCGCGGCACTCCAGGAAGCGGATGGACGACGAGCGCGAACCCCTCGTCCGACGCGGGCGGCACGAAGTGGCGGGTGAACAGATCGAACTCCTCGTCGCTCACCTGATAATCGTGGGTGCCGGCGGCGTTGCGGGCGGCGAGCCGCGCCTTGCAGACGGCTTCCGGCGTGTCGAGCCAGTGGAGCCGGTGATCGGCGCCGGCCGCTTCGAACAGGCTCCGCATCCAGGCGCGCGCGGCCGGCGTGTTCGCCTGAAAATCGAGCACGACCGACACGCCTTCTTTCAGGAGATCGACGATATGCCGCTCGATGGCGCCGCGCAGCCGGCCGGCGCAACGCCGATAATCGTCCAGCGACGCGATCTCTCCGGGGTAGAGGCGGGCGAGCAGATGATCCTCGGCGAGCAGCACCGTCGCGGGCGCGGCCGCCAGCCGGGCGGCGAGGCTGCTCTTCCCCGCCGCGATCTTCCCGCACAACATGTGCAAGGTGGCCCGCCCCTGATCCATTCGCCCTCCCCCTCGTCTTGTACGCACCCAGGCCAGGCGGCGAAAGCCGCAAAGCCTCTTCCTTCGGGCGCTCCCGCCTTCTAGACGGCGAAGGACCAAGGGGCGCCTTCCTCCACCCTCCAGACCTCAAGGGCCAACGATGCTTCGCCGTCTCTACCAATGGACGCTCGACAAATGCGCGCACCCGCTCGCCGAGCGGTGGCTTGCCTTCATCAGTTTCGTCGAAAGCTCCTTCTTCCCGATCCCGCCCGACGTGCTGCTGGGGCCGATGTGCCTGGCGCGGCCGGACCGGGCCTTCCGCTACGCCTTCATCTGCACCGTCGCCTCGGTGCTGGGGGCGCTGCTCGGCTATGCGATCGGCTATTTCCTGATGGAGACGGTGGGGCAGTGGATTCTGTCCCTCTACGGCCTCGAGCAAAGCTTTCAGACCTTCGCCGACAATTTCAACGAACATGGCTGGGTGATCGTGCTGCTCGCCGGTTTCACGCCGCTGCCCTTCAAGGTGATCACCATCGCCGCCGGGGCGACGGTGATGCCGCTCTACATCCTCGTCTTCGCCTCGATCATCGCGCGCAGCGCCCGCTTCTTCCTGGTCGCCGCCTTGTTGTGGAAGTTCGGCGAGCCGATGAAGCGCCTGATCGACCGGCACTTCAACCTGCTCACCGTTCTGTTCGGCGTGCTGTTCGTCGGCGGGTTCGTGCTGCTGCGCTACGCGATCTGATCGAGCCGGCGGATCAGCGCGGCGAGCTCGGCCGAGCGGACCGCGCCCGCCGCCTCTTCCGCCGGAAACCAGCGCCGTCGCCGCTCGGCGCGCTCCGGCCAGTCGGCCAGCTCGCGCTCCACCGCCAGCGGGTGGACCGCGATCATGCAGCGCAGCGACGGCCGCGCGATCCGGCTCTTCAGGTGGAGGAAGCGGCCCATCTCCCGCGGGTCGATGCGGCCGGAGACGCCGGCTTCCTCATAGGCTTCCCGCGCCGCCGTCTCGGCCGGGCCACGGCCGGGCTCGGGCCAGCCCTTGGGGAGGATCCACTGGCCGGTACCCCGGCTCGTGACGAGAAGCACCTCCAGTCCCCCCTCCCCGCTCCGGCGCCAAGGCAGCGCGCCGACCTGCAGCGGCGGCCGCCGCCAGGGAAAAGGAAGGCGGCGCAGGCGGTTGAGAAAGGTCGCGATCATGCCGCCTCAACGCGCCGGAGCGCATTCGGCCCCCTCAACCAGGACGCGGCAGCAGCGACGGAGAAGCGGCTACTCCGAAAAAAACAGGGACTGTCCCTATTTTCAGGCCTGATCAGTCCGCGGAGGGCGCCGGTAGAAAATGAGGATGCTGCGGCGATAGGCCGGCGTGAAGTCCGGCTCGTCCGCCGCTTCGAAACGCGGCGCGTTCGCCAGCTCCTCCTTGGTGACGTCCAGCAGATATCCGTCCAGTTCCTCGTCATAGTCGAGCACCGCCCAGGGCAAGGGGAACAGGCTGGCGCCGAAGCCGAAATGGCCGCCGAACGTCATCACCGCATAAGCAACGCGGCCGCTATACTTGTCGACCATGAAATTCTGGATGGTGCCCAGCCGCGCGCCGTCGCTGCCGTAAACGGCGGTGCCTTCGACCTTGGTCGAGGAGATGAGCCGCATCGATTCGTCGGTCTGGAGCCGCAGGCGGAAGGCCTCCTCGCCGTCCTCCTCCCCGTCTCCGCGCCCGACGAAGCGGCTGGCGGCATAAGCGGCGCCCGCCACCGCCGCCGCGGCCCCGACGCCGAGGCCCACCTTGCGCCAGTCGGTACCCGCCGCGGCATCGCCGCCGCACGCTTCGAGCGCCGGATCCGGCTCGAAAGCGGCGCCGCCCGCCTCGGGAGTGAACTCCACGTCCTTGGTCTTGTCGCTGATGGTCATGAAAGCCTCCTTCCACCCCTATCAACCCAAAGGGCGCCGCAGGCGTTCCGGAGCGTGGAGCGAAGGCGGACGATGCGTCCGAAACAAGAGCCCCGTCGGACAGCCGGCGGGGCTCTTGGGAGCCGGTTCACGGCTCGCTCTATCGTTCATCTCAGACGAGCATCCTCTCTCGAGCGAACGACCGTAAAAACGCCCCTCCGGGCCTCCCGGTTCCGGAAAATCGGCCCGATCGGAGGCTTGATCGGAAACGGGGCGGACCCAAGCCGCCGCGCCCTCGTTCCACCTTCCATGAACAAGCGCGCCGCCCTGTGGATCGGGCTCTATCTGCTGCTGGTCGCCGCGCCGCTGCTGGTGCTGATGGCGGGACCCGCGCCGCCGGGCCGCGAATTCTGGTGGGACTTCTCCAAGGGGCTCGGCTTCGCGGGCCTCGCCATGTTCGGCATCCAGTTCGCGCTCACCGCCCGCTTCCGCCGCGCGAGCGCGCCGTTCGGCATCGACATCATCTATTTTGCCCACAAATATCTCGCCTGGATCGCGCTCGGCCTCGTCTTCGCGCACTGGGCGATCATCTACCTCTTTTATGCCGAGGCCGCGGGGCCGCTGAACCCGCTGGAGGCGCCGTGGGAGATGACCGCCGGGCGCGGCGCGCTGCTGCTGTTCTCGCTCGCCGTCGTCACCACCCAGTGGCGAGTCCGGCTCGGGCTGGAATATGGCCTCTGGCGCTATTGCCACGTCGCCTTCGCGACGCTGGGCTTCCTGCTCGCCGCCGCCCATGTCGCCGGCATCGGCTATTACACGCAGGCCCCGCAGAGCCTGGCGCTGTGGCTCGGCCTCACGCTCGGCTGGATCGGCCTGTGGCTGTGGCTCCGGATCGCCAAGCCCTGGCGGCAGAAGCGCCGGCCGTACAAGGTGGTGGAGCTGAGGGAGGAAGGGCCGGACACCTACACGCTGGCGCTCGCGCCCGACGGGCATGAGGGGCTGGCGGGCTTCCAGCCGGGCCAGTTCGCCTGGCTCACCCTGCGCCATTCCCCCTACACGTTGCGCGAGCATCCCTTCTCCATCTCCTCGCCGCCCGAGGCGCTTCCGCGGGTCGAGTTCACGATCAAGGCGCTGGGCGACTTCACCTCCCGCATCCGCGACGTCGTGCCGGGCGAGCGGGCGTTCCTGGACGGGCCGTTCGGCGCCTTCTCGCCGGACCGCTGGCCGGACGCGCCCGCGGTGGTGATGATCGCCGGCGGCGTCGGCGTCACGCCGATGATGAGCATCGCGCGCAGCCAGGCGGCGCGCGGCGGCGGCCGGCCGCTCTACCTGTTCTACGCGAACAGGACCGAAGCCGACATCCTGTTCCGCGAGGAGCTGGAGCGGTTGCCGATCACGGTCGTCCACATCCTCGAACAGCCGCCGGAAGGATGGAGCGGCGAAAGCGGCTTTCTCGACGCCGCCATGCTCGACCGCCACCTGCCGAAGGATCGGCGCGCCGAATGCGCCTATTTCCTCTGCGGCCCGCCGCCGATGATGGCGGCGGTCGAAGCCCATCTCGCCAGGCTCGGCGTGCCGGAAGCGCGCATCGAGCAGGAAATCTTCAACCTCACCTGAAGGGCGGCGGACATGCGCAGGCGCAAGGCACTCTGGCTCACCATCCTGACGGGCGCGCTCGTCCTCCTGCTCGCGCTCGGCTTCGCGCTGGTCCAGCATCCCGGCGAAGGACTGGAGGACGTGCCGGACCTCGGTCAGGCCGCGACGCTCCACAGCAGGGCCAGCCCAGCCGCATAGGTCGCGATGACGGCAATCGAGTCGTAGCCGAGCCGTCCCACCTGCCGGTCCTGCCGGCGCAGCATGCCGACCAGGTAGATGGCGGTGAGGAGAATGCCGAGCAAGGCGGCGAGGCTGGAGAAGGCATTGACCGAATTCAGCACCGGCGGGCCGCCGTAGAAGGCGTCGACCAGCGCGATCAGCGCCACGTCGGTGATGTTGCCGCCGAACACGTCTCCCATCGCCATTCCGGGCTGGCGGAGGCGCACCGCCGCGATGGCGCTGCTGAGCTCGGGCAGCGAGGTGGCGAAGGCCAGGAGGACGAGGCCGATCATCTGCGATCCGACGCCTGTTTCGACGGCGATCGCCTCCGCCGTCCGGGTGAGCACATAGCCGGCCGCGAGGATCGCCAGGGCCGCGGCCCCGGTCCGGAGCGCGAGCGCGCCGTTGCCGATGGCCTGCGCCGGACCCGCCTCCGCCCCCGCTTCGCGCGTCTTCGAGAAGCGGCCGGGCGGCGGGACCCAGCTCCGGTCGGACCCCGCCCGGTGAAGGAGCAGCATGCCCAGCACATAGAGGATGACGAGGCCGCCCGACCACAGGCCGATCCCCAGCACCGCCGTGTCGCCCACGATCGTGCCGGCCAGCGCCACGGTGAGGATGGCGATGCACAGCACCGCCTGCAGCATCACCGCCGGGGTGGGCAGCGTCGAGGTGATCGCGCGGCGACGTAGCGCCATGTCGGCGGCGGCGATCACCATGATCTGGAAGGCGACGCCGCCCAGCAGATTGTTGACGGCAAGGTCGGCATTGCCGCCGAGCGCCGCCGTTCCGGCGGTCGCGACTTCGGGGAGCGAGGTGATGAGGCCGAGCAGCACGACGCCGATCACCGCGCCGCTGAGCCCGGTCCGCTCGGCGATCGCGGTGGCATAGCCCGCGAGGCGGGTGCCCGCCGCCCACACCGTCGCCGCCCCCACGGCGAAGACGGCGGCGAGCGCCCAGAGCGGCAGCGCCTCGATCACCGGCGGCCGAGCTCCGTGCGCAGGGCGGCGATCTCGTCGCGCAAGGCCCGGATTTCCGCGGAGCCGGCGACCTCGCCCTGCTCGTCCTCCGCGTCGCGGCCGATGAAGAAGCTTGCGAAGGTGGCGGTGATGTAACCGAAGACGGCAAGGCCGTAGATGGTGAGCAAGGTGGTGAGGACGCGGCCTTCCAGCGTCTCCGGCCAGGGTCCGGTGCCGATGCTGGCGACCAGCATGATCGTCCACCAGAGCGCGTCCCAGTAAGAGGTGAAGCCGACGCCGGCCATCCCCGCGGGCTCGAAGCTCAGCATCCCCGCCGCGCCGAGCGCGATCACGAGCGAGGTGAGGCCGAGGACATAGCCGAACTGGCGCCGCGCGAGCGTCAGGCGGAGCGCGTTCATCCCGCGATTGGCGGTGCCGACAATCCGCACCAGGCGGAAGCCGCGCAGCACATGGGCGGCGCGAAGAACGGCGAAGGCGCGCACCAGCCGCAGCGCCGGGACAGCGAGCGCGATGACAGTGATGACGTTGTTGCGCAGGAACCGCAGCTTGTCCGGCGCGATCGTGATCCGCAGCAGGAATTCGAGGATGAACAGGATCCAGATGGCGGTGCCGAGCCAGGTGAGCAGCTGGTCGGTCCCGCGGATCAGCTCGGTGACGACGATGGCGAGCCAGGCGAAGCTCAGGAACAGCATCGGCGTGGTCAGCCAATCCTCGAGCTGGGCGAGCACGCGCAGCCGCTCCTCGGGGCAGTCCTCGTCCCGTTCCGGTGTGTCCGCCATCTGCGCCTCCGCGATCGTTACGGAGGAATAACTCAGGCCATGGCGGCAAGTGCCACGAGGCCGCAGGCGAGGAGGAGCAGCGCCCCCGCGGCGGGCCAGCGGGCGAAGACCCGTTCCGCCCGTTCGAAATGGGGGATTTCCGGCATTGAGAGCGTCGGCGGCCGGATCCGTTCGGCGCGGCGCATCAGGATGAGGACCAGGCGGAAGGCGCGCTCCAGCGGCACGACGATGTCCCCTTCGGCGATGCGCAGCTCGGGGCGGCGCGGGAGCCGCAGCGCGCCCGCCATCAGGGCGGCGCCCACCAGGATCGGCCACAGCGCGCCCCACAGGCTGGCGGGCGTCACCGCATAGCCGAGCGTCAGCTCGGTAAGGCCGGGGAAGAGCAGCCAGGGCAGCGCCAGCGCCGCCGCCAGGCAGCCGAGGAAGGGCAGCAGCAAGGCGGCGGGCGGCGGCCCTTCGGCAGGCGCGGCGCGGCGGAGCAGTTGCAGGAAGCGGAGCATCAGCAACGTCGTGCCGACCGCGGAGAGCGTCACGAGCAAAGTCGCCGCCCCCTCGCCCATCGGCCCCTTGATGGCGAGCTTGGCAAGCGCGCCGCCGGTGAAAGGCAGGCCGGCGATGGCGAGTGCGGCGACGCCGGCGGCGAGCACCACCGGTCCGCGGCTCCTGCGGCCGCTCTTCTCGACGAGGCCGACGGAGAGGAACAGCGCGCCCTTGGCGAGGCCATGATGGGCGCCGTAGAGCGTCGCGGCGGCGAGCACGAGCCCGACGCCCGGCGAGCCGAAGCCGGAGCCGAGCAGCACGATCACCAGTCCCATCTGGCTGAGCGTGGAATAAGCGAGCACCGTCTTCGGCCGGTGCTGCACCACGCCGAACAGGACGCCCAGATAAGCGGTGGCGAGGCCGAGGGCGACGAGCGCCGCGCTCCAGCCCGGCAGGTCCGCCTCCAGCGGAAGGAAGGTGGCGAGCCCGTAGATGCCGGCCTTGACGATCGCGCCGGAAAGCACGGCCGAGGCCGGCACCGGCGCCGCCGGATGGGCGAGCGGCAGCCAGACGTGGAGCGGCATCAGCCCCGCCTTGAGGCCGAAGCCGGCGACCAGGAGGCCGACCGCCAGATCGCGCGCCGGAAAGTCCTCGGCCAGCGCGGCGCGCACGTCGACGATGAGGATCGTGCCCGCCGCCTGCGCGCCGATCAGGAAGCCGAGCAGCAGCATCGTCTCACCGAGCACCGCCAGCACCAGATAGATGCGCGCCGCCCGCCGCGCCTCGGCGGTGCCGTAATGGACGACGAGCCCGAAGGCGGCGAGCGAGAGCGTGGCGAAGGCGAGATAGAAGCTCACCACGTCGGCGGCGACGAACAGCAGCATGTTGCCGCTGAGCGTCGCGAGCCAGAATCCGGCGAAGCGCTCGCGCCGCTCGCCCGCGATCGTCGCCCAGGCGAAGATGCCGGCGAGGATCCACAGGAGGGCGCCGACGCCGAGGAAGATGCGCGCCGTTTCCGTCAGCCCCATCCCGGCGCCGAGCAGGGTGCGGGGGAACGGATCCTCCACGCCCCCGGGCAGCAGCACAGCCGCCGCGAGCGCCGGCACGGGCGCGAACGGCAACAGACGGAACAGCGCGCCGCGCGCGCCCGGCGCCAGCACCAGCAAGGTGAGCGCGATCGGCAGGCCGGGCGCGGCGTAGAGGAGGATGTGGTGCCAGGTCACATCCCATACTCCCGCTCGACGATGAGCTGCGCCCAGCTCAGCGGGCTATAGTCCATGCCGGCGAACAGGCCGACGAGCAGCGCGACCGCCGCCGTCACCACCGCCGGTCCGATCAGCATGTAGTTGCGCTCCCGCCCCGGCGGCACCGGCGGCCCTTCGGGCGAACGGAACCAGGCGCGGTAGATGAGCGGGAGGAAATAAGCGGCGTTGAGCAGGCTGCTCGCGGCCAGGATGAAGATCACCCAAAGCTGCCCCGCCTGCAGCCCGCCAACGCCCAGCTGCCACTTGCTGACGAAGCCCGCCACCGGCGGCACGCCGATCATGCCGAGCGCGGCGATGGAGAAGGCGAACATGGTGAGCGGCATCGCGCGCCCGGCGCCGTCGAGCTGATCGACCTTGGTCACCTTCATCCGCTCGGCCAGCGCGCCGGCGCAGAAGAACAGGGTGATCTTCATCAGCCCCTGGTGGACGAGATGGACGAGCCCGCCGACCGTCGCCCACGGCCCGGCCAGCGCCGTGCCGAGGACGATGTAGCTCACCTGGCTGACCGTCGAATAAGCGAGCCGCTTCTTGATGTCGCGCTGGAACAAGGCGCGCAGCGATCCCCAGACGATCGTCGCCGCCGCCACCGCCGCGAGCGGAAGCCCGACCCCCAGTTCCTGGACGAGATCGAAGCCGTAGACGTCGTAGACGATGCGCACGATGCCGAAGGCGCCGGCCTTCACCACCGCGACCGCGTGGAGCAAAGCGCTGACCGGCGCCGGCGCCACCATCGCCGCGGGCAGCCAGCCGTGGAGGGGGATGAGCGCCGCCTTCACGCCCATGCCGCCCACCAGCAGGAAGAAGATGATCTGGAGCGAGGTGCGGTCCAGCCCCAGGAGGCCGTCATGCACCGCGAATTCGACCGGCCCGGCCATGCTTTCCAGCCACACCATGCCGATCAGCAGCAGCGCGCTGCCGCCGAGCGTGTAGGCGAGATATTTGCGGCCGGCGGAGATCGAGCTTTCATCGCCCTTGTGGGTGACGAGCGGCCAGGTCGACAGCGTCAGGAATTCGTAGAAGATGAAGAAGGTGATCAGCGTGCCCGACAAGGCGACGCCGGTGGTCGCCGCGACGCACAGGCTGAAGAAGCCGAAGAAGCGCGACTGGTTGGGTCCCTCGCCGAAATAGGCGATCGCGTAGATGGTGGTGAGCAGCCACAGCAAGGCGGACAATGTCAGGAACAGGAGGCAGAGCGCGTCGACGCGGAGCAGCAGCTCCAGCCCCGGCGCGAGCGCCAGCCGCGTCTCGTAGATTTCGCCCGCCGCCACGCCGCCCAGCATCAGCGCGACGAGGCCGAGCTTCGCCACCGCGCCGGCAAGGTTGATCGCGGTGCGCAGGCGCGGCCGCGTGTCGGGAATGCGGAAGATGACGAGCGCCGGAAGGAAGCTCGTCAGCAGGGTGAGGACGGGCAGCCAGGCGCTCATGACAGCCCCGTCGCCGCGGTCAGCGGGCTGCCGGTCTGGATCAGCCGGTAAGGCGCCATCGAGGCGAGGCCGAGCAGCACCGCCGCCACGGCGAGGGCGAGCGGCACCGCCTCCAGGCTCCAGTGGACGCGGGCGAGCGGCGGCGCGTCGTCCGGGCGCTTGCGCATCAGCTCGTTCAAGGGCCGGAACAGGTAGACGGCGGACAGGAGGCCGCCGACCACCAGCACCGCCCCCCACCACCAGCCGCCGCCGGCGAAGCTCGCCGTCAGCATCAGATATTTCGCGAGGAAGCCCCCGCTCGGCGGCAGACCCATCAGCGATATGGCGGCGAGTGCGAAGGCGAAGCTCGCGATCGGCACGGACTTGCCGAGCCCGGCCATGTTGCCGATCCGGTCGTCGCCGGCCGACAGGATCATCGCGCCGGCCGCCAGGAACATCGCCGCCTTGGCGAGGCCATGGGCAAGACCGTGGAACACGCCCCCGCTCCAGGCGCTCGCCGCCCAGGGCTGCGCCTCCCCGCCGCCGCCCGCGAGCGGGAAGACGAGGAACAGATAGCCGAGCTGCGCCACAGTGGAATAAGCGACCACCATCTTCAGCCGCTGCTGCCGGATCGCCATCGCGCCGCCATAGAGCACCGCCATCGCGCCGAGCAGACCCAGCAAGGTTACCGAGCCGGCGGTCGCGAGCGGGGCGAGCACGTCGAACCAGAGCCGCAGCAGGATGTAGAAGCTCGCCTTCACCACCAGCGCGGAGAGGAGCGCGCTGGCCGGCGCCGGCGCGCCGCTATGGGCGGGCGGCAGCCAGGCGTGGAAGGGGAACAGCGCGGTCTTGGCGAACAGGCCCGTGCTCATCAGCGCCGCCGCCGCCCAGGACGCGGGCTCCGGCCCCAGCCGCTCGCCGAGCAGCACCATGTCGAGCGTGCCATAGGCGCCGTAGAGCAGAGCCGCGCCCGCCAGGAAGGCGAGCGATCCGAACAAAGCGAACAGCAGATAGCGCATCGCCGCGGCAAGCGTGGCCGTGCGCCCGTCGAGCGCCACCATCGCCACCGCGGCGAGCGTCAGCAGCTCCAGCGCGACATAGAGGTTGAACAGGTCGCGGCTGAGGAAGACCGCGTTCACCGCCGCCCACAAAGCGTAGAAGAGCGGCCAGAAGGCGAAGCGCTTGCGCGTCTCCTCGCCGCCGCTGCCGAGATAGCGGATCGCGAACAGCCCGCAGCCGCTCGCCACCACGGCGCTCAGCGCCACGAAGGCGGCGGCGAGGCCGTCGGCGCGCAGCAGAATGCCGAGCGGCGGGTCCCAGCCGCCGAGCGCATGGGTGGACGGCGCGCCGGCCGCCACCGCCCAGGCGAGGAACAGGCTGCCCGGCACCGCCGCCCACAGCAGGAGCGGCGCCCGCCGCCCCGCCACGACGGCGAGGAGGGAGGCGGCGAGCGGCAGGGCGATCGCCAGCGCCGCTTCAGCCATCGCCGTCCTCCCCGGGCTCGGGCAGGCTGGTGGCGCCGGTCCGCTCGTGCAGGCGAACGACCAGGGTGACGGCGAGCGCGGTCGCGGACAAGGCGACGACGATGCCGGTGATGATCATCGCCTGCGGCACCGGATCGCTGGTGGCGTCCCCCGCCCGCCGCGCCAGCGCGCCGAACAGCAGGAACAGGCCGCTGCCGATCAGGTTGAAGGCGAGCACCTGCCGCAGCAGATGGCGCCGCGCGACGAAGCCGTAGAAGCCGATCGCGATCAGCAGCGCGCCGGTCAGGCCGTAAGCGGCGGTGGAGATCATCGCGCCCTCCGCGGCGGACCCATGACCAGCAAGGCGAGCGTCACCGCGATCGACAGCGTCAGCGCGAATTCGATGGCGAGGATCAGCTCCTTCGCCGCGCCGGGCGGGTAGGAGAGGAAGGCGCCGTGCGCGATGCCGTAGAGGCCGGCCATGACGAAGACGGCGGGTCCCAGCACCAGCGCCCAGCGCAGGCCCGCGCTGGAGACGCGCGGCGGCTCGTCGAGCCCCGCCATCATCGCCAGCAGCCAGACCGCCGCGAGCACCGTCCCGCCCTGGAAGGCGCCGCCGGGCGCGCTGGCGCCCGTCCAGACCAGATAGACGCCGATGACCAGCCCAACCGGCGGCAGGAAGCGGCCGAAGGTGGCGAGCACGCCGTCGGGCCGCACATGCTGGCGAAGACCGGGCCGGCCGCCCCACAGATCGTCCGGCGCCAGCGCCCAGACGCCCACTAGGGCGATGAGCAGCACCACCGCCTCCAGCAGCGTGTCCCAGCCGCGGAAGTTCAGCAGCACCGCCGTCACCGGATTGTCGGCGCCGGAGACGGCGAGATTGGCCGCGACCTGTGGCCGCAGACCGACATCGGGGCGCACCAGATCGACCACCACGACGGCGAGGCCGGCTGCGAGCGCGACGCACAGGATCAGGGCGGCCGGGCGGAAATCGAGCCGGTGCGGCGACTTGCCCTCCAGCCGCGCCGCCGCGCCGAGCAGCAGCACGCCGGTGAGGCCGGCGCCGATCGCGGCCTCGGCGAGCGCCACGTCGACCGCGCCGAGCCGCACCCAGGCGATGGCGAGCAGCAGTCCGTAGACGACGAACAAGGCGACGCCCGCGAACAGGTCCCGCCCCGCGATCGCCCCGAGCGCGACCGCGACGATGATGAGGCACAGGAGGATGTCGAACGCCTCGCCCACGTTCATGGCCGCGCCTCCGGCGGCAGGGCGGTGCGGGCGATGAGCTGCGCCACCGTCGCCGCCGCGATCACCGTCAGCAGCCAGACGAGAAGCAGCTTCACCACCGTCCAGCCGTCGCCCGCCTGCAGGACCGCGCCGAGCACGATGAAGCCGAGGCCGAGATTGTCGGCCTTGGTGAGCGCGTGGAGGCGCGAATGGACGTCCGTGAAGCGCAGCAGCCCCACCGTCCCGGCGACGAAGAAGAAGAGGCCGGCCGCGATCAGGACGGCGGAAGCGAGGTCGAGGATCATGCCTCCGTCTCCGGATCGCCGGCGCCGTCGCGGCTCTGGCTCTTGACGAAGCCCACCGCCGCGAAGGCGGCGAGCAAGGCGAGCAGCAGCGCGACGTCGAGCACGCCGGGCTGGCCGTGGACCAGCGACAGGAGGACCAGCATCGCGACGCCCGCGGTGCCGATCAGCTGCGCGCCCATCATCCGGTCGGCCCGCGTCGGCCCCTTGAGGACGCGGGCGAGGCTGGCGGCGATGTTGAGCAGGATCACCATCGCCGCCGCGTAGAAGAACAACGTCATGGCTCCACCGCCTTGCCCAGACGCTCCTCTTCCTCCGCGATCTGCGCGGCGACGGGAAGACCGGCGTCGAGGCAATGGACGAGCAGGCGATCGCCCTCCTCGCCCGCCACCAGGGTACCGGGAAGCAGACTGATCTCGCCGCCCAGCACCACGCGCGGCGCGCCGGCCGGAAGGCGCGGTCGGTAACGAATCCAGCCGGGGCGGAGCGGAAGCTTCGGGTGAAAGGCGCGCCAGGCGACGTCCGCCCCACCGGCCAGCGCCCGGCGGAAGAAGCCGGGCGCGAGCATCAGCAGCCGCAAAAGGCGGAGCGGCCGCTCGGCCGGCGGCGCCAGCCGAACGCTGACCCATACACCGGCGGCCGCGGCGGCGAGCCCGAACGGCAGCCCGCCCGGCGCCGCGCCGGTCAGCACCAGCCACAGGCCGAAGAAGATGGCGAAACGCTTCGCCATCAGCAGCATTTCAGTTCGCATCCGCATCGATTCCGACAACGTGAGCGATGAAGCTTGCGTTCCGGCTTCGCCACCGAGAATCATGCGTAATTTCGATATTTTTGGAATAGTCGTTGACAACCCGGTCCGACTCACATATTTCGATATCATTCGAAATGAGGTTGCGATGAACTCCACCCAGGCCGTCGAAGCGCTCTCCGCCCTCGCGCAGGAGCATCGGCTCGCTCTGTTCCGCTTGCTGGTGCAGGCGGGGGAGGAAGGAATGGCGGCAGGCGCGATCGCCGCGAAGCTCGGCGTTCCGAACAGCTCGCTCTCCTTCCATCTCGCCCAGCTCAACCGCGCCGGCCTCGTCCGGCAGGAGCGGCAGGGCCGGTCGCTCGTCTACCGCGCCGATTATGGCGCGATGAACGGGCTTGTCGCCTACCTCATGGAGAATTGCTGCGCCGGCGCCGACTGCGGCCCCGCGCCAACCGAAGGGAATTGCCGATGAAGCGCCTGCACGTCCATGTCGGGGTGAGCGACCTCGACCGCTCGATCGCTTTCTACTCCACCCTGTTCGGCGCGGCGCCGACGGTGACGAAGCCCGATTACGCCAAGTGGATGCTCGACGATCCGCGCGTCAACTTCGCGATCTCGGCCGCCAACGCGGCGAAGGGGATCGAGCATCTCGGCATCCAGGCGGAAAGCCCGGCGGAGCTCGGCGAGGTCTATGGCCGGCTGAAGGCCGCCGACCGGCCGGTCCTTGAGGAAGGCTGCACCACCTGCTGCTACGCCAGGAGCGAGAAGAGCTGGATCGCCGATCCGGACGGAGTCGTCTGGGAAGCCTTCTTCACCAGCGGCGAGGCCACTTATTATGGCGACAGCCCCGCTCTGTCGGCGGTCTCGGAAACGGCGGCCGACAGCTGTTGCGTCCCGGCGGGAGCGCAGGCGGCCTGACGAAGAAGGGGCGGTCTTCGACAAGTTCAGGCCGAACGGCGTGTGGGTGAACCCCGCACTGGGAGCGCACCCACACCCCCCCACCCGTTCGGCCTGAGCCTGTCGAAGGCCGCGCCTCCTCCCCTTCAACACGTTGCGGCATGGAGCGGAAATGCTTGTCTCGTCACGAAAACCGAACCTCGCCGCCGGCCTCGGCCTGTTCGAAAAGTGGCTGTCGCTGTGGGTGGCGCTCGCCATCCTCGCCGGTCTGCTGCTCGGCAATGTGGCGCCCGGGGTCTTCGCGGCGCTGGCGGCGATCGAATATGCGTCGGTCAATGTCCCCGTCGCGCTGCTGATCTGGGCGATGATCTTCCCGATGATGGTGGCGGTCGATTTTTCGAGCCTGCGCCGCGTCGGCGAGAAGCCCAAGGGGCTGGTCCTCACCGTGGCGGTGAACTGGCTGGTGAAGCCGTTCACCATGGCCGGCCTCGCCGTGCTGTTCTTCGAAACCGTTTTCGCCGGCCTCATCGATCCGGCCGACGCGCAGCAATATATCGCCGGGCTCATCCTGCTCGGCGCCGCGCCCTGCACGGCGATGGTGTTCGTCTGGTCGCAGATGACCAAGGGCGATCCCAATTACACGCTGGTCCAGGTGTCGGTGAACGACGTCATCATGGTCTTCGCCTTCGCGCCGATCGTCGCCTTCCTGCTCGGCGTCACCGATATATCAGTGCCTTGGGAGACGTTGCTTCTATCGGTTCTGCTCTACGTCGTCGTACCGCTGATCGCCGGCGCGCTCACCCGCCGGGCGCTTGTCCGGCGCGGCGGCGCGGTGGAGGAATTCACCGCGGCGCTGAAGCCGCTGTCGGTGATCGGCCTGCTGCTCACCGTCGTCCTCCTGTTCGGTTTTCAGGGACGGGTGATCGTCGAGGATCCGCTACTGATCGCGCTCATCGCGACGCCGATCCTCATCCAGTCCTACGCCATCTTCGCGATCGCTTATGCCGCCGCCTGGGCGTGGCGCGTCTCCTTCCCCGTCGCCGCCCCCTGCGCGTTGATCGGCACGTCCAATTTCTTCGAGCTGGCGGTCGCGGTGGCGATCGGCCTGTTCGGCCTCGGCAGCGGCGCCGCGCTCGCCACCGTGGTCGGTGTCCTGGTCGAGGTGCCGGTGATGCTCTCGCTGGTCGCCTTCGCCAACGCGACGCGGAGCCGCTTCCCGGAGTGACGCCCGCCGGACGTGGAACAGGCGCAGGAGCCGTTCCGACAAGGCGTCCGCGTCGCGCGCGTCGAGATCGACGATGGCGGGGTGGCGCAGCGCGCTCGCGCCCGCCGTGTCGATCCTGATCGTGGCGAGCCGCAGCCACCGCTGCAGCGGCGAGCGGCTGAGCTCCAGCGTCTGGAGCTTTTCGAACGGCACGATCCAAAGCCGTCGCCGCAGCAGCCCGTCGGACACGAACAACGCCCGCTCCCCGATCGCATAATGATGCTTGCGCAGCCTGAGCGCCGCGCCGATCGCGAGCGCGAACAGCACCAAGGCGGGGATGGCGGCGGCGGGCTCGATCACGGCGGCGGCGATCCCCGCCAGCGCGGCGGCGAGCAGGAGCGGCGCGGCCCGCCGGATCAGGGCGCGGCGCGGCATGCCGATGAAGTCGGCGCGCGGCGGAGGCGGCGGAAAGCCCGGTTCGGCCAGGATCGGCAGGATCTCGCCCAGCCGGGCGAACGGCGCCGCGCTCTGCAACCCGCCTTCCTTCCGGTCCGCGCCGAGCGTCTGGAAGGACAGCTGGAACCAGCCGAGCGCGCGCATCAGCAGCCCGCTGTCGATCGCCGCCACCTGGGTGCGCCGGACCGGGATCACCGTTTCGGACAAAGTGAACAGGCCGCGCCGCCGCCTGAGCCCCGTCTCCCCCCGGCTCAAGGTGAAGCCGAAGTCGCGCGCCACCGTCCTCAGCACCCCTGCCACCATCCCCGCCAGCCAAAGCAGGAAGGCGAGGATCAGCGTGATCTGGAGCGTCACCGCTCCCGCCGCCGCTTCGGCCGGAATCCGCCAGCGTTCGGGGTTGTAGAGGTCGAAGCCGAACAATTGCTCCAGATACTGAACCGCGCCGAAGATCACGGCGAGGAAGACGAGCGAGAAGTTGAACAGGCCGGAGAAGAACACCCGCCGCAGCGACATGCGGAACAGCACCGGCTCCTCGCCGACGGTGGCCGCCGCCGGGCCGTCCGCGCCGGCCTTGTGCCAGCCGCGCACGATGTCGCGCATCCGATGGGCGTCGGCCAGCGAGATGGCGTCGAGATCGCCCTCGTCCTCGCCCGATCCGCCGGTTTCGATCCGCACCCGCGCCGTTCCGAACAGGCGGTAGAGGAGGCCCTGCTCGATCGAGATGTCCTGCACCCGATCGAACGGGATCACCCGCCGTTCCCGCTTCAGCACGCCCTGCTCGATCACGATCTCGCCGGGGGCGACGCGATAGGTGAAGCGCCACCAGCCGATCAGCGCCACGACGACGCCGATCCCCATCGCGATCGCCGCGACGGTCAGCACGCGACTCATGTCCTGCCGTTCGATGATCGCGACATAGCCGGCGCCGCCGGCGGCGAATTGCGGGATGAGCTTCAGCGAGCGGCTGATGAGGGTCGCGGGATGGAGCCGCGTCGGCCCGCTTTCGGCCGCGGTCACACCAGGTCCTGGCGGATCTTGGCGCGAATCCGGTCGCGCATCCGTTCGGCCTCGGCGACCGGGAGGCCCGGCAGCGCCACCGCGCTTCCGCGCGTGCCGGCGGTGTGGAGGATGAGGGTGGCGAGCCCGAGCGGCCGCTCGATCGGCCCCTGCGCCACGTCGATATGCTGGACCCGGCCGAACGGCACCGCCGTGCGCAGACGGATCCAGAGGCCGGAGGCGATGTGGAGTTCGTCCTCCTCCTCGCGATAGCCCCAGGCCCGGTAGCGGCGGATCGGAAGCAGGAAGGCGGCGATGAAGGCGATCGCCGCCACCGCGCCGGCCGCGATGCCGGGACCCGGCGCGGCGGGAAGGTCGCGCAGCGGCCCCATGTCCAACGCCGCCGCCGCCGCGGACAGCGCCGCCGCGACCATGGCGGCGCGGATCCGCATCGCCCAGATCTGGTTGGGATGGAGCGGCGTCATCGCCGCCGCCGTTTCGGCGACCCGTCGCTGCCCGTCATCCGCCCCTCCCCGATCGGCGTCCATCCACCGACTATGGGGATGCCGCCGCCGCTCGGCAAGCGCCGCGGCCGGCGAGCAGCTCCGCCAGCGTCACCGGGCGGAAGTCCCACACGTCCACGCCGACATCGATCTGGCGCGTCAGCGGCTTCATGCGTCCGTGGCTGTGGCCGTGGAGGTTGATCGCGCCCTTGTGCTGCCCGTTCCAGGTTCGGAACGGATAATGGCAGAGCACCAGCCGCCGCCCCTCGATCTCCAGCTCCGCATAATCCTGGACGCTGTCCCATCCGGGCGCTGAGGCGGTGCCGGGCGGATCGTTGTTGCCGCGCACCAGATGCTTGCGTCCGGGGAGGCGGGCGAGCAGCGCCGGCACGTCCGCCGCCCGCCGCGCGACGTCGCCCAGGTGCCAGACCTCGTCCTCCGGAGCCACCGCCGCGTTCCAGCGGGCGACCAGCGCCGCGTCCATCTCGGCGACCGACGCGAACGGCCGCCGGCCGATGTTCAGCGTGCGATGGTCGCCGAAATGGGTGTCGCTCGTGAAGAAGACGCGCAACGGCCCGCTATTTGACCTTTCGGTAGACGGTGAAGCCCAGCACGAACAGGATCACGAAGATGATCACCGCCAGCCAGAACAGGATGCGCGCGATCTCGATGAAGGCGCCGGCAAGCCCGCCGAAGCCCAGCACCGCGAGCACCAGCGCGATCACCGCGAAAATCAGGGCCCATCTCAGCATGTCGTCACTCCCTCTCGTTCGGGAAGTGTAACGGACCTGGCGGCCGGAAGGTCCCTGCGCGGCTGCGGCCTAGAAACGGACGCCGACCGATCCGACGATGCCGCCGCGCTGACCCGGCGCGCTCGGCAGGTTGGTGTCCACATAGCGCACGCCGACCTGGGCGACGCCGAGCGCGAAGCGGCCGCCGAGCGACCAGTTGGTGTAGCTGCCGTAGCGGCCCCAGTCCTGCCGACCGGCATGGGCGGTCAGCGTCAGCGGAGTGAGCGGAATGCCCGCCTCCAGTTCGCCGAACAGATAGAGCATGTCCTCGTCCCCGGTCGCGCGCTGCGCCGGGGCCCAGTTGGCGCCGACGGTCGCCTCGACCGGGCCGAGCAGATAGGAGGCGGAGGCATAGGGCTCGAAATAGTTGGTGGCGCCCTCCCCGCCGACGAAGGCGAAATAGCGCACGCCGCCGTCGACGCTCAGCCCGGCGCCGACATCGGTGCCGTAGCCGCCGTACAGCTCCAGCTGGACGTCGCCCAGATCCTGGAGGCGCGGATTGCGGAAGCGGAAATTGTCGATCCCCTTCAGCGTCGTCGCGCGCACGCCGGTATAGATGCCAGTATCGCTCGTGACGGTGAGCGCGCCCTGCAGCGCCGGATCGCCGTCGGAGCGGGAGAGGCCGCGGAAGCGATAGTCGCTCATCAGCGTCGCCTCGGCCGAAATGTCGAGCCCGGTGCCGGGCAGCGGCAAAGCGGCGGCCGGCGCGGCAGCCAGGAGGCCGGTGAGGAACGCGGGCACAATCAACAGCTTCATCGAACAATCCCTTCCGCTACCGCCCCTGCCCGATCCGGGCGCGGCTGGCAAATGTTAGCGCTTCCTTAGGCATGACGCCCCTAGGGTGAAGGCGCGATGACCCACCAGGCCGCCCCCGATCCAACGCCCGGCCGCAACGAGGCCGGCCGCCAGGTCGCCCAGCTGCGCGAGCTGCTGGGCCTGGTCGAGGCGGTGGCCGGACGCGGCGCACCCGAACATGCCGACGGCGCGCTCGACGAGGCGGCGCTGATCAGCGCGGCCTACGAAACCGCCTCGCCGCTCGTGCGCCGGCGCTTCGACGCGCTCGCGGCCGAGACCGCCGCTTGGGCGGCTGCGGGCGTCGAGGCGCTGGTCGCCGCCGAAGCGGCGGGCCCGCGCGGCGCCGCCGCCCGGCTGGCCGACGAGCTCGAAGGCGCGCTTTACGACCTGTCGCGCACCGTCGGGGCCTCTCCCACCGCGCGCTGACGGCGCGGCTTCAGGCCTTGCCCGGCCACTCCTTCACATGGACGTCGCGCTGCGGGAACGGGATCTCGATCCCATGTTCCTTGAACAGCACCCACAGCCGGTTGAGGATTTCCGACTGGACGTTGCCGACGCCGGCTTCAGGGTCCGTGATCCAGACGAGGATCTCATGGTCCACCGAGCTGTCGCCATAGCCGCGCAGCCAGACGTTCGGCTTGGGCACCTTCAGCACGCGCTGCGACGCCACCGCCGCCTCGATCATCAGCCTCTGCGCCAGCGCGATGTCGCTGTCGTAGGAGACGCCCACCGGGATGTGGATGCGGACGTTTTTGCTGGAATAGGACCAGTTCTCGACCTCGCGGGTCATCAGATCCTCGTTCGGGATCAGATGTTCCTTGCCGTCGCGGGTGATGACGGAGACGGCGCGCACGCCGATCTTGCTGACCTGGCCGAAGCTGTCGCCGACCACGATCACGTCGCCCGGCTTGATCGAGCGGTCCATCAGCAGGATGATCCCGGCGAACAGATTGCCCACCGTCTTCTGCAGCCCGAAGCCGACGGCGAGGCCGAGCGCGCCCGAGAAGACGGCGAGCGCGGTGAGATCGATGCCGACCAGATCGATGCCGATGAAGAAGGCGGCGGCGATGATGGCGATGGCGGCGAGCTTCTGGACGAGCAGCTGCTGCGCGGGATCGAGGCTGTCCGCCCGGCGGATCGAATGGCCGACGATGCGATTGAGCAGCCGCACCACCGCATAGAGGGCGAGCAGCATCACAGCGATCTGGATCACGGCCAGCAGGGTGAAGCGCCGGTCGCCCACGGTGAAGCCGATCGAATCGAGCGTGGCCGCGATCGGGCCGAGCCCGCCCAGCGCGTCCGACAGCACGGTCACGAAGACGAAGCCGCCGAGCAGGATGGCGACCCAGGGCGGGAGCTGGATGCCGCGCACGATGTTGACGACCAGCAGCGCGCCGCAGGCCGCCGCGACGAGGCCGAGGATCAGGCTGGCGCCGGGCGGCCAGGGATAGACGCGCAGCGCGATCGCGATCAGCACCCAGACGATGAGGTAGCGGACCATGTCGCACATGCGGCTAGCCAGGCCCTCGGTCCGGTCGCCGGCATGACGCCCCCAGAGATCGGCGAGGCGCGGCCCCGCCGAGCGGCCGACCAGCCAGGCGACGGCCGCTGCGGCGACGACCAGACCCGCGGCGATCCCGGCGGCGATCAGATCGACCGTGGCGGGAATCTCGATCCCCTGTTCGCCGAGCCAGCCTCTCACGGTTCGGCTCCGAAGCGTTCGAGACCGGCGGCGAGGTCGGCGATGAGATCGTCCGGGTCCTCGAGACCAAGATGGAGGCGCACGATCGGCCCTTCCCATTCGGAGCGGGTCGCGCTGCGCAGCGGCCCCGGATCGGCGGGAAGGGCGAGGCTTTCGAAGCCGCCCCAGCTGTAGCCGATGCCGAACAGTTCCAGCCCGTCGATCAGCCGCGCCCGCGCCGCCTCGTCGCCGCCGTTCAGGACGAAGGAGAACAGGCCCGACGCGCCCTTGAAGTCCCGCCGCCAATGTTCGTGGCCGGGGCAATCGGGGAGCGCCGGGTGGAGGACGCGCGCGACCTCGGGCCGGCCCTTCAGCCAATGGGCGACCTTGAGCGCGCTCTCCTCGTGCCGCCGCAGGCGCACGCCGAGGGTGCGCAGGCCCCGGCTGGCGAGGAAGCAATCGTCGGGGCTCGCCGTCTGGCCGAGGCCGCGCCCGGTCTGGTCGAGCCGCTGGAGATGGTCGGCGGTGGCGGTCACCGATCCCATCATCACGTCGCTGTGCCCCACCACATATTTGGTGCAGGCGAGGATCGACAGGTCGACGCCCGCGGCCAGCGCCGGGAAGAGGAGCGGCGTCGCCCAGGTATTGTCCATCAAGGTGACGAGCCCGCGCGCCTTAGCCGCCGTGCACAGGCCGGGCACGTCCTGCACCTCGAAAGTGAGCGAGCCGGGGCTTTCCATGAAGAGGGCGCGGGTCGACGGGCCGATCAGCGCCTCGATCCCCGATCCGATCAGCGGATCGTAATAGACCGTCTCCACTCCGAACCGCTTCAGCACCGTGTCGCAGAAGAAACGGGTGGGACCATAGGCGCTGTCGGTCATCAGCAGCTGATCGCCCGCCTTCAGCACCGACAGGAGCGCCGCGGCCACCGCCGCCGATCCGGACGGGTAGAGCCGGGTGCCGGCCGCGCCGGGCTCGAGCCCGGTCAGCGCCTCGGCCAGCGACCAGTGGGTCGGCGTGCCGTTGCGCCCGTAATGGAGCGTTCCCTCGCGCGGGGGATTGGCGGCCTTCATCGCCGCCACGCTGTCGAACAGGACGGTCGAGGCGCGCCACACCGGCGGGTTGACGATGCCGCTCGTATATTCCGGCCTTCGCCCGGCACCGACCAGCCGCGTGTCGCGTCCCTTCCCGCTCACGCCGCCCCCGTGGCCTTCGGCGTCGTCGGATCGGCGCCCCATTCCGACCAGCTCCCGTCATAGAGCATCACATCCTCCTTGCCGAGGAGATGCGCGCCGAACAGCAGCACCGCGGCGGTGACGCCGGAGCCGCAGGTGGCGATCATCGGCTTGGCGAGATCGACCCCCGCTTCCTCGTACAACCGCCTCAGCTCCTCGCCTTGTTTCCAGCTGCCGTCGGGGCGGAACAGCTCGGACTGGGGCAGGTTCTTCGCGCCCGGAATGTGCCCGGGCTCGACGCCCGGACGCGGCTCCGTCTCCTCGCCGCGGAAGCGGGCGGCGGGCCGGGCATCGACGATCTCATGTTCGGCCGAATGGACGATACCGCTCACATAATCCTTGTCGGCGACTCCCGCGCGGTCGGCGAGCGGGGTGAAATGGCCGTGGCGGACGCGTGGTCGGCCGCTTTCGGTCGGCCGCCCCTCCGCCTGCCACTTCGCCAAGCCGCCGTCGAGCAGCGCCACATAATGGGCGCCGAACAGGCGCAGCATCCACCAGGCGCGCGCCGCGCTGTGGAGCGGCGAATTGTCGTAGACGACGAAGCGGTTGCCGTCGCCGAGGCCCAGCGACTGCATGCGGCTCGCGAATTTGTGCGCGGGCGGCAGCATGTGCGGCAGCCCGCTCGCATCGTCGACCACTTCGTCGAGATCGAGGAAGACCGCGCCCGGTATGTGCGCCGCTTCATATTCGGCGCGCGCGTCCCGACCGGCGCCGGGCAGGAAGATGGTGGCGTCGATCACCCGCAAATCGGGCGCGCCGAGCTCGGAAGCCAGCCATTCGGTCGATACCAGCGAGTCCATCTTCTCTCCCTTCCTCAGGAAATGGGCCGCGCCGCCGCTTGGTTCCCCCTGCGTGCGGGGCGCTTCAGCCGCCGCCTGAGGTAGAATTCGCTGTAATAGGCCGACACGAAGGCCGCGGCCGGCGTCGCGACGATCGCGCCGAGCAGGCCGAAGGCGAGCGCGAAAGCGAGCGTGAAGAAGAGCAGCATGACGGGGTGCAGCTGCATGGTCGTGCCGCGGATGCGCGGCGCGAGGAAGCTCCCCAGGATCTCGTTCATCGCCAGATAGAAGAGCGCGACCCACACGGCCGTCATCGGCGAGATGGTGAGCGCCACCACCACCGGCGGAAAGGCCATAATATAGCCGCCGATCCGGGGGATGAATTCGGCGAAGAAGGCGAGCGCGGCCCAGACGAGCGCGGCCGGCACGTTCATGTAGGACAGATAGACGAACACCAAGACGAACTCGATCGAGCCGATGATGAGGCTCGCCTTGGTCCAGCCGACCACCGCCCGCGCGGCGCGGCGATAGGCGCGCAGACCCGCCGCCCGGTGCCGCAGCGGCAGGCTGCCGAGATAGCCGCGCAGGATCGGGCGCGGCTCCAGCACCACATACATCACCGCGGACAGGAAGATGATCAGCAGGGCGATGGCCCCGAGCAGCGACAGCGAGATGTCGCCGACGCCGCGAAACAGGTTCATCGCGGTGGCGCCGAGCTGCTGTTCCCAGCCGCCGGGCGCGTCGGCCCGCACCACCGCCTGGAGCTCGGGATAGCGGGCGAGCAGCTGGATGAGCTGGTCGTTGATCCGGAAGATGAGGTCGGGAAGACCGTTGAGGAGGAGCACGACCTGGCGCGCGAGCTGCGGAAAGACCAGCCAGCCGAGCAGCACCAGCGTCGCGAAGAAGGCGACCAGCGTCAACGCCGCGGCAAGGCCGCGCCGCATGCCCCGCCCCACCATCCAGTCGACCGGCGCCGACAGCGCGATCGCCACCACCAAGGCGAAGAAGAGGAGGAGGATCGCGGTGACGATCTGCGACAGGAACCACAGGACGACGATCGCCGATCCCGCCGCCAGCATGACCCCCAGCCAGGATCCGGGGGCGGCCCTGCTCGCTCTCGTGGCTTCGCGGTCCATGCCTCTCGTGCGTCTCCCTCAGAACGGATGCTTGCCGGCTCTAGACCAGCGGCGGTCTGCGGCGGCAAGGATTTTCAACGCACGCGCTCCAGCACGCCGAGCCGGGCGAGCGTGTCGAGATAGTCCGCCACCTCCTCGACCGGCGCGGGGCCGACGCTCGCGAACAGGTCGTCGCGGATGCGATGGACGGTCCGCCGCCCGTCGACCAGGTTCAGCGCCTCGTAGCCGAAGCTCGGCCCCTCCGCCTGGGCGGGCGCCCGGGCGAGCAAGGCCGGGCGGGGAAGGCCGGCGCGCTCCAGATGGTCGGAGAGCCAGGAATAGCCGAACGCGTCCATCGGCCCCTGCAGCGACGGGTTGCGACGGTAGACGGCGGCGAACCGCCGGTCGGTGACGGCGGAGACGCCTTCCCACCGGACCGGCGGCAGGCCGGTGGCGAGCGGCGCGCCGGTAAAGCGCGCGACCGAGGCGGCCCGCCCCTCTTCCTGCTCCGCCAGATGCCGACGCAGCAGCCCGGCCTCGCCCGGCGCCATCCGCGCGGTGCGGCGTTCGACCGCCGCCCGCCGCTCCAGCGCCTCCGCCCGCATCGCCGACGCGAGCGCCGGGTCTGCGTCGGTGAGATTGGCGAGGTACCAGGCCGAGGCGGCGGCGATGAACATCGCCCGCTTCATCTTGGTCGGATCGAGATTGGCAGGAACGTCGCGCTGGGTGTGGATGTAGCGGTCCGGCCAGTCGGCGATGTAGACGACCGGCACCCGCCACGTGCCCTCCGCCCAGACCTGATGGTCGCTGCCTTCGTTGAAGCCGCCGATCTCGGCTTGCAGCGCGCGCCGGCTGCCCTCGGCATCGGTCAGCGGATAGGAGGCGCTGCCGCTGCTGGCATAGGCAAGCGTCTCGGCGTTGACGAAGCGCCCGATCGCGAAGGCGACGTCGCCGACGAAGCTCGGCAGCGAGGGCGGTGGGCCGTAGACGCGCAGGATCGACTTGGTGATCTCCGTATCGCCGCCGATCATGTCGAGATGGACGGTCGCGCGGGTGCGCCGGGCCTGGTCCGGCCAGGCGACGAGGAGCGCGATCGTCGCCTCGATCTCCGCGGGCCAGATGAAGCGGATGGTGCGCTCGGGCGGCGGCAGGTCTCCGTCCGCGACCAGCCGGTTGAGGCTCCGCGCGATTTCGAGGATGCCGGCGCAGCCGCTCGCATCGTCGTTCGCGCCGGGGCTCGGATGGTCGAGATGGCACGAAAAGACGATCTCCTCGTCGCGTCGCCGGCCGGGAATGACGGCCGTCGGGATGAGATAGGCGCCGGGCGTGCGCCCCGCCTCCACCCGCGCCGAGAGCCGCACCGCCTCCCCTCTCCCCAACCGCTCGCGCCACGACGCCGCCTGCGCGGGAGAGACCATGAAGGCGAAGGTGCCGGGCTCGGCGAAGCTGTCGAGATGGCCCCAGCGGATGAGGCTCCGGTCCTCGCCCCACCAGGCCGTGCGCTGGTTCTGCGCCCAGGAGACGATGCCGGCCGCGCCGCGCCGCCCGACCGCTTCCGCCTGAACCGCGGAGGGCTGGGCGGAGGTGAGGACGAGCTTGCCGGCGAGATCCTTGCCCGCCATCTCGGCGGGCGTGCCGCCGCCGATGTCGACCAAATCGGCCTCGGCGGCGCCGCTGACGCTGTCCTGCGCGAGGACGATCGGCTGGTCGGCCCAGCTCGCCACCCGCACCCGCCCGCCGTCCGACAGGTCCCACAGCTCGGCGAAGCTCGCATTCCAGGCCTGGCGCGAGCGCTGGGTTCCGTAGAAGATCTGTCCGTCGGCGGGCAGCGAGATCATCTCCACGTCGCTCAGGCCATAGTCGGCGAGGCGCGCCCGCACCGCCTCGGCGGCGGCGTTGAAGCCGTCCGATCCGCGCATACGGTGGTGGAGCGACAGCGCCTGGACGAAACGCAGCGCGCCGCTTCCGGACAGCTCCGACGCGATCGCCTGTCCCTCGACCGGCGGGAGGAGCGGCGGGTGGTTGCCGGCCGGCTGCGACGCCGCTCCGGCGGCCGCCCCGCAGGCGGCGAGCGCCGCAAGCATCTTCAGTCTCATGTCGCGCTCCTTCGCCTGCGGCCGGGCGCCACTATCGGCAAAGCCGCGGCTGTGGACAAGCCGTGCCGCCGCCGCCATGTGTCCGGCATGATTGGCGGCGGCGACGACATCGTACCGGACAGCGAACGGCGCGGGCTGATCGGCGCGCTGCCCGCCCCGGCGCGGCCCTTCGCCTCGCTCATGCGGCTCGACCGGCCGATCGGCGTGTGGCTGCTCTTCTGGCCCTGCGCCTGGGGCGTGGCGCTCGCCGGCCTCGGCCCCAACGGGGTGGTGCTGATCCTCTGGCTGGCGCTCGGCGCCTTCGCGATGCGCAGCGCGGGCTGCGTCTACAACGACATCGTCGATCGCGATCTCGACGCGCGGGTGGAACGCACGCGCCTGCGGCCGCTGGCCAGCCGCCGGGTGTCGGTGCGGTCGGCCTGGGCGCTGCTGTTCGTGCTGTGCCTGATCGGCCTCGAAGTGCTGATCCAGCTCAATCTCGTCGCGCAGCTGATCGCGCTCGGCAGCCTCGCGCTCGTCGCCGCCTACCCGTTCATGAAGCGGATCACCTGGTGGCCGCAGGCCTGGCTCGGCCTCGTCTTCTCCTGGGGCGCGCTGGTCGGATGGGCGGCGGTGGCGGGCACGGTCGGGCCGGCAGCCTTTCTCCTGTACGCCGGCACCGTCTTCTGGGTGATCGGCTACGACACGATCTACGCTCTTCAGGACCGGGAGGACGACGCCCTGGTCGGCGTCAAGAGCTCGGCGCTCGCGCTCGGCCGCCATGCCCGGCTCGGCATCGCGATTTTCTACCTTGTCGCCCTGCTCTTCTGGGCGGGCGCGATCCGCGCGCTGAGGCCGGAGGCGCTGGCGCTCGCCGCGCTCGTTCCCGTGGCGCTGCACCTCGCCTGGCAGGCGCTGGCGCTGCGGCCGGCCGACGGTGCCGACGCCCTCGCCAAGTTCCGCTCGAACCGCTTCGCCGGCCTCCTCATGTTTCTCGCCTGCCTGGTCGTCGGCAACGCCTAAAGCTTTGCTTTTGCGGGTAGGCGGGCTTAAGCGCCTTCCCCCATGCTGACAGTGAAAGATGCCGAAGCCCGCGCGGCCGCCCTGATCGCCATGGCGGCCAAGGCCGGCGCCGACGCGGCCGACGCCCTCTATATCGGCGATGCCTCGACCGGCATCCACGTCCGCTTGGGCGAACTCGAGGATGTCGAGCGTTCCGAGGGCGAGACGATCGGGCTGCGCTTCTTCCTCGGCCGTCGCTCGGCGAGCGTGTCCTCCTCCGACCTGTCCGACGACGCCCTCGCCGCTCTGGTGGAGCGCGCCGCCGCGATGGCGCGCGAGGCGCCGGAGGACCCCTGGGCCGGCCTCGCGCCGGAGGACATGCTGCTGAAGGGCCGCGGCCCGGACGTGGCGGGCGACGACGGCCGCGACCCCTCGCCCGCCGAGCTCAAGGAACGGGCGCTCGCCGCCGAGGACGCGGCCCGCGCCGTCGCCGGCGTCACCAACAGCGAGGGCGCCAATGCCAGCGCCGGCCGCACCGTGGTCGCGCTCGCCACCAGCCACGGCTTCGTCCAGGGCTATTCCAGCAGCAGCTACGGTTCGGCGGCCAGCGTCATCGCCGGCACCGGCGGCGGGATGCAGCGCGATCACGAACATGCCTCCACCCGCCATTATGAGGATCTCGACGACCCCGCCGACATCGGGCGCCGCGCGGCCGAGCGGGCGGTGGCGCGGCTCGATCCGGGCAAGCTGCCCAGCGGCCGCATGCCGGTGGTGTTCGACGAGCGGGTGGGCGCGAGCCTGCTGTCCCATCTGATCGGCGCGATGACCGGCAGCGCGATCGCGCGCAAGACGAGCTTTCTGCTCGGCCGCGAGGACCGCCCCGTGTTCGGCGAAGGCATCACCATCCTCGACGACCCGCATCGCCCGCGCGGCCTGCGGTCCAAGCCCTTCGACGGCGAGGGGCTGCCGACCGCGCCGCGCGCGCTGGTGGAGGCGGGACGGCTGACCGGCTGGCTGCTCGACAGCGCCTCGGCCCGCCAGCTCGGCCTCCGCCCGACCGGCCACGCCACCCGCGGCGTCGGCGGCTCGCCGGGGTCGGGCGCGACCAACGTGCATCTCGCCGCCGGGACGGTGTCGCGGGACGAGCTGATCGCCGACATCGGGCGCGGCCTCTACGTGACCGAGCTGATCGGCCAGGGCGTCAATCCGGTGACCGGCGACTATAGCCGCGGCGCGTCGGGCTTCATCATCGAGAACGGCGCCATCGCCGGCCCGGTGGCGGAGATCACCATCGCCGGAAATCTGGTCGACATGTTCCTCCAGCTGACTCCGGCGAACGACCTCGCCTTCCGCCGCGCGATCAACGTTCCCACCCTGCGCGTCGACGGGATGACCGTCGCCGGTGCTTGAGGCGGTCGCCCGCATCGCCGAGGAGGCGGGCCGCATGGCGGCGGCCCGGCAGAGCGGCGGCTTCCGGCAATGGGAAAAGACGCCCGGTCACCCGGTCTGCGAGGTTGATCTCGACATCGACGCCTTCCTGCGCGAGCGGCTGTCGGCGCTCGATCCCGAGGCGGGCTGGCTGTCCGAAGAGACGCTCGACCAGTCCGACCGGATCGAGCGGCCGCGTTTGTGGGTGGTCGATCCGATCGACGGCACCCGCGACTATCTGCGCGGGCGCGCCGGCTGGGCGGTGTCGGTCGCGCTGGTGGAGCAGCGGGTGCCGGTGATCGGCGTCCTCGCCGCGCCTGCGCGCGACGAGCTGTGGACCGCCGAGCGCGGCCGCGGCGCCTTCCGCAACGGGGCGCGCCTGCGGGTGAGCGGGCGAACCGAACTTGCCGGCGCGCGCGTGCCGACCGACCGGCTGCCGCCCGAGGATGCGGACCTGGCCGCGGTCGCCAAGCCCAATTCGATCGCGCTCCGCATCGCCCTGGTCGCGGCCGGCGAGGCCGATCTCGTCGCGACGCTCAAATGGGGCTTCGAATGGGACATCGCGGCGGCCGCGCTGATCGCCGAGGAAGCGGGCGCGACGGTCAGCGGCGCGCTCGGCCAGCCGCTCGCCTTCAACACCGCCTCGGGCGAAGCCTTCGGCGTCCTCGTCTCCACCCCCGCCATCCACCGCGCCGCGACGGAGCGCCTCCGCGACCGCGCCGAAGCGGTGCTGTAGACGCATCAATCCGGCGGCAGAGTGATCACCTCCGTGAACAAGCCAAATCTCGTGTCAGGGCACAACGTGCTCCTGTAGAAACAGCCGGAGTCGTACCGCGCAGTCACCACGACGGGCGTCGAGCCTTTCAATCCGGCAAACCTGTCCAATCCAGTGTAGATGACGAAGGGACTGCGCTCCGCATAGGCTTCGTCACGCGGTTCGAAGCAAACCACGTAAGACTTTCGGAACCCGTTGTCGTACGGGTATATCTTGATCCTTACCGTCGCTCCGTCCCATTTTTCCGGGTTCTCCATGAGATCGATGATCCTGTCCTCGGACAGATGATCCTGCTGCAGACGGGCAAGGCCGGGCGCGCATGCGGTCAGGCCGATCAGGATCCAAGCCGCACCCAGCCATCTGATCATTTCACCTTCTCCTGCGGCCTTTGGAGAAAGCTATCCGCCACCGATGTTCCCGAAACAAGGCGGACTAAGCGGGACAGCAGGGGATTCGCTACTACCGGACCAGGCGCAGGGCCGGGCGGCGGTCGGCTTCGGGGCCGGGGCGGACTTCGACCTCGGTCTCGGCTTCGCGGCCGCCCCTGACATAGCGCAGCGGCAACCGCCGCCCGACCTCGGTCATGCCGATCGCGTTGCGCAGCTCGGAAGCGGTGGCGGTGCCGCGGCCGCCCGCCGCGACGATCACGTCGCCGGGCTGGAGACCGGCGGCCGCCGCGGGCGAGCCCTGCTCGATCCCGGCGATCAGCACGCCTTCGGCCGGCGCGCCGCGCGGCTGGTTCTCGCCGGGCACGATGTCCGACAGAGCGACGCCGATCCGGCCGCGCCGCACCTCGCCGTGGCGGAGCACCTGTTCCATCACATAGCGGGCGATGTTGGACGGCACCGCGAAGCCGATGCCGACATTGGCGCCGCCGGGGCCGAACAAGGCGCTGTTGATGCCGACGATCTCGCCGTTGAGGCCGATCAGCGGCCCGCCCGAATTGCCGGGGTTGATGGGCGCGTCGGTCTGCACGTAATTCTCGTAGCCCTCGGCGCTGAGGCCGCGGCCGAGCGCGCTGACGATTCCGGCCGTCACCGTCTGGCCGAGGCCGAACGGATTGCCGATCGCCACCACATAGTCGCCGACGTCGAGCTGGTCGGAATCGCCGAGCGGAAGCTCCGACAGATTGTCCGAAGGGATGCGCAGCACCGCGATGTCGGTCGCGGGATCGCTCCCCAGCAGCTGCGCCTGGAAGCGGCGGCGGTCGGTCAGCATCACTTCGATCGCGCGGGCTTCCTGGACGACATGGTGGTTGGTGATGACCAGCCCGCGGCGCGCATCGACGATGACGCCCGATCCGGCCGACAGGCGGGGCCGGAGCGCGCCTTCCGGCACGCCGAAGAAGCGGCGGTACCAGGGGTCGCGCAGCAGGGGGTTCTGCTCGGCGGGCGAGGCCTGCACCACCGCGATGTTGACCACCGCCGGCCCGGCGCGCTCGACCAGCGGCGCGAGCGTCGCCTGATCGGGCGGGCGCACCGCGATCGGCGCGGCGCGAGCCGCCGGCTCCCCGCCCCGCCACAGGCTGAACAGGGCCGCGCCGGCGATCGCGCTCACCAGCACCAGCAGCAGCAAGAGGAGGATGTTCGACCGCCCGCTTGTCTGTCGCCCGTTGCCGAACCGAGGTTGCTTCATCCCGCTCTCATTCTCCGTCATCGTTTCGGCCGCGCCGCCCGGTGCGCGAGAAATAGGCGCGAGAGCGCCGATGATCCAGACGACCGAATGCGCGGGCGTTCGGCGATGTTCCTGCGGCGGCGAGGCAACGCTTTGCGGCCGCGCCGCGTTGGTCGGGAAAATACAGGCAACTTACGGAGAAATCAGTGAAAGCGTTGATGTATGCGTTTCTCGCCTTCCTTGCCGCCGCCGCCGCGCCCGCGACGCCGGTCCTTGCCCAGGATGCCGGAGAGCTTCGCTTCGTCGTCGATCGGTCGGAGCGCAAGCTCTACGTCCGCCGCGGCGATGAAGTGATCCGCACCCACCCTGTCGCGGTCGGCAAGTCCGGCCACGCGACGCCGCTCGGCAGCTGGGCGTTCCACCAGGTCGACATCAATCCGGACTGGACGCCGCCCGACAGCGACTGGTCGCGCGACGCCGAATATACCCCGCCCGGCCATGCCGACAATCCGATGGGCCGCGCGCGGCTGATCTTCAACCGACCCTACAGCATCCACGGCACCGAGGCCGAACATTCGCTCGGCCGGGCGGCGAGCCACGGATCGATCCGCATCGCCAACGACGTGGTGCTGGAGCTGGCGGCGCTGCTGCTTCGGGAAGGCGGCGCCTGGCAGGGCCAGTCCTGGTTCGACGCGATGGTGGCCGATCCCACCGAGATGCACCAGATCACGCTCGACCGGCCGATCCCGATCGAAGTGGTGGAATAAGCTCAGGAGACCCGCGGCACGCCGAGCCGCGGGATCTCGATCTTCGGGCATTTGTTCATCACGACCTTGAGGCCCGCCGCCTCGGCGCGGGCGGCGGCCTCCTCGTTGATGACGCCGATCTGGAGCCAGACCGATTTGGCGCCGGCGGCGATCGCCTCGTCCACCGCCTCGCCCGCCGCCTGGGGACGGCGGAAGATGTCGACCATGTCGATCGGCTCGCCGATCTGGGAGAGCTCCCGGAACACGAATTCGCCGTGGACATGCTCGCCGGTGATCTGGGGATTGACGGGGATCACGCGATAGCCGCGATCCTGCAGATATTTCATCACGCCGTAGCTCGGCCGGTCCGGCCGGTCCGACGCGCCGACCAGGGCGATGGTGCGCGTCTCGCGCAGCAGCTCGGCGATGTCCTCGTCGCGGGTCAGCGGCATGTCGTTCCTCCTTGGCTGGCTTCGCGCCCGACAATGCTCAACTTCCGCTTCGGTTCACTTCCTCGATCAGCCGCACCGCGATCGACCGGAACGCGTCGGCGTCGGCGCCCTCGCCGGCGGCGGGCGGAACGCCTTCGTCCGACGCCCGCCGGATCGAGAGGGTGAGCGGGACCCGGCCCAGGAACGGAATGCCCATCACCTTCGCCGCCGCCTCGGCGCCCCCGGAGCCGAACGGATCGGACACTTCGCCGCAATGCGGGCAGGCATAGCCGGCCATATTTTCGACGAAGCCCAGGATCGGGACGTGGAGCTTGCGGAACAGGTCGATGGCGCGGGTGGCGTCGATCAGCGACAGGTCCTGGGGCGTGGACACGATCACCGCGCCCGCCGGCTTCCATTTCTGCACCAGCGTCATCTGCACGTCGCCGGTGCCGGGCGGGAGATCGACGACCAGCATCTCGGTGTCGCCCCAGTCGCCGTCCATCAGGTTGCCAAGCGCGCTTCCCGTCATCGGGCCGCGCCAGGCGACGGCGGTGCCCGGATCGATCAGCTGGCCGATCGACAGCATGCGGACGCCGAACGTTTCGACCGGCACGATCTTCTTGTCCTCGCCGAGTTCCGGCTTGTCGTGATTGCCCATGATGCGCGGCTGCGAGGGTCCGTAGATGTCGGCGTCGACCAGCCCCACCTTCCGTCCCATCCGCGCCAGGGCGACCGCGACGTTGGCCGAGACGGTGGACTTGCCGACCCCGCCCTTCCCGCTGCCGATGGCGATGATCGTGCGACGCGGCTTTTCCGCCGTCATCGCGATGCGCAGGTCGCGCACGCCCGGCACGCCGACGATCGCCGCCCGCAGCCGGCGTTCCAGCGCCGCGCGCGCGGCGCCGTCCAGCCCCGTCACGTCCAGCACCAGGCTCGCCACGCCGTCGCCGATGCGCGTCGCCGCGATCCGTCCTTCGGCTTCCGGTATTGCGGCCAGCGCGGCGGCCAGGGCCCCTTGATCGTCGCTCATGGCGCGGCAGATAGGGATTGAGGCGCCGCTTGCCACTGTTTTTCCGCGAAGCCGGTTCCTATAAAGGTTCCATGATCAGAATTTTCGGGTGGGGCGGCCGCAGTGATGGCGCCGTCATGAATGAGAATCGCGGCCCCTGGGGCGGCGGTGGCGGCGGATCGGGAGGCGGCGGCGGCAACGGCGGCGGCCCGCGCAATCCTTGGGGACAGCCCCCGCGCAAGCGCCCGGCGGGCGGCAGCGGCAACGTCACTTCGCTCGACGACTTCCTGAAGAAGAGCCGCCAGCGCTTCGGCAGCGGCGGCGGCGGCGGCGGGTTCAACCTGCAGGACGGGCGCCCCTACTGGCTCTACGGCCTCATCGCCTTCGTCCTTCTGTGGCTGGTGATCACCAGCGTGCACCGGATCGGCCCGCAGGAGCGCGGCGTCGTCACCACCTTCGGCAACTATACCGCGACGCTCGGTCCCGGCATCGGCTTTTCTTGGCCGGCGCCGGTCGGCCGCGTGCAGAAGATCGACGTGGAGGAAATCCGCACCATCGACATCGGATCGACCGAGGCGCAGCGCGAAAATCTGATCCTGACCGGCGACCAGAACGTGATCGATCTGGCCTATTCCGTGCGCTGGAACATCGCGACGCCGGAGCTTTTCCTGTTCCAGATCGCCAATCCGGAAGAAACGATCAGCGAAGTCGCCGAAAGCGCGATGCGCGCGGTGGTCGCCCGCGTGTCGCTCGACGACGCGATCGGCGCCGGCCGGTCGGAAATCGAACAGCGCGTCGAACAGACGATGCAGCAGCTGCTCGACGATTATCGCGCCGGCGTGCGGGTCCAGGGCGTCGCGATCAAGCAGTCGGTTCCGCCGGCCGCCGTCAACGACGCCTTCCTCGAAGTGTCGGCCGCGCAGCAGCAGGCGCAATCCTACATGAACGACGCCCGCGCCTACGCGCTCCAGCTCACCGCCAAGGCGCAGGGCGAAGCGGCGGCGTTCGACAAGGTCTATTCCGAATATCGGCTGGCGCCCGAAGTCACCCGCCGCCGCATGTATTATGAAACGATGGAGAGAGTTCTGGCCCGGGTCGATACCACGATCGTCGAGGCGCCCGGCGTGACGCCGTACCTCGCCTTGCCCGAAATCCAGCGCCGCCAGGCCCAGACGCAGGCGCAGCCTCAGCCGCAGCAGGGAGGCCAGCCGCAATGATGAGCCGGGTCGTCAAAAATCCGATCGCGCTCGCGGGCATCGCGATCCTGCTTCTGATCCTGATCGGGAGCACCCTGTCGATCGTGCCGGAGACGAAGCAGGCGGTGATCGTCCGCTTCGGCGAGCCGCAGCGCATCATCAACCGCTACCAGCCGGACACCGAGTTCGGCCGCGCGGGCGCCGGGATCACCGCGCGCATCCCCTTCTTCGAGCAGATCGTCTGGATCGACAAGCGCATCCTGTCGGTCGAGATGGACCGGCAGCAGGTGCTGTCGACCGATCAGCTGCGCCTGCAGGTCGACGCGTTCGCCCGCTACCGCGTGGTCGATCCGCTGCGCATGTACATTTCGGCGGGGTCCGAGGAGCGGGTCAGCGACCAGCTCCGCCCGATCCTCGGCTCGGCGCTCCGCAACGAGCTCGGCCGGCGGCCCTTCGCGGCTTTGCTCAGCCCGGAGCGCGGCCAGATGATGGACAATATCCAGCAGGCGCTGAACCGCGTCGCCGCCCAATATGGCGCGGAGATCGTCGACGTGCGCATCAAGCGCGCCGACCTTCCCGAAGGCACGCCGCTCGAATCCGCCTATCAGCGGATGCAGACGGCGCGTCAGCAGGAAGCGCGCTCGATCCGCGCCCAGGGCCTGAAGCAGGCGCAGATCATCCGCGCCGAAGCCGATGCCGAAGCCGCCGCCACTTATGCCGAAGCGTTCGGCAAGGACCCGGAATTCTACGAATTCTACCGCGCGATGCAGTCCTACGAGGCGAGCTTCGTCAACAACAACCAGGAGGGCCAGGGCGGACGCCCCAGCATCATCCTGTCGCCGGACAACGAATATCTGCGCCAGTTCCGGGGGCGCCGCTGACGGGGGACGTGAGGGCGCGCGGCGCGGGCGGCATTCAATCGCCGTTCAGCCGCGCCGCCTAGCTTCTCCGGCCTGACGGCTCCATCGGAGCCGCTGGTCCGGGAACGGAACATCAAGGAGAGACACCCAAGTGCGTTACGTCTATGGCATCACCGCCGCCCTCCTCCTCGGCGGCAGCGCCGCCACCCTGACCCTCCAGCCCGTCGGCGCGCAGACCGCGCAGAACGAACCCGCCCAGATCCAGGCGGCGGCGCCGCGCGGCGCGCCGATGAGCTTCGCCGATCTCGCCGCCCGGCTGCAGCCGGCGGTGGTGAACATCTCCACCCGCCAGTCGATCCAGATCAGCCGCCAGCGCCAGCTGCCGCCCGGCTTCGAGGAATTCTTCCGCCGCTTCGGCGGCGAGGTGCCGCAGGGCGAAGGCGACGGCACCGTCACCCAGCGCGGCGGCTCGCTCGGCTCCGGCTTCATCATCTCGGCCGACGGCTATATCGTCACCAACAACCATGTGGTCGCGCCCGCGCGCAACAACGCGATCGTCGAATCGATCACCGTGACGCTCGCCGACCGCACCGAATATCAGGCGCGCCTGATCGGCCGCGACACCCAGTCGGACCTCGCCCTCCTCAAGATCGAGCCGCAGGGCAATCTGCCGTTCGTGCGCTTCGGCGATTCGACCCAGACCCGGGTGGGCGAATGGGTGCTGGCGATCGGCAATCCGTTCGGCCTCGGCGGCACGGTGACGGCAGGGATCGTCTCGGCGCTTCACCGCAATATCGGCGCCGGCGCCTATGACCGCTACATCCAGACCGACGCCTCGATCAATTCCGGCAATTCGGGCGGCCCGATGTTCGATCTTCAGGGCAATGTGATCGGCATCAACACCGCGCTCATTTCCCCGACCGGCGGCAATGTCGGCATCGGCTTCGCCATCCCGGCCGAACAGGCGCGGCCGGTGATCGAGGCGCTGCAGCGCGGCCAGCGCGTCCAGCGCGGCTATATCGGCGTCGGCCTCCAGCAGATCGACGAAAGCCTCGCCGCCGCGCTCGGCATCGAACGCAACCGGGGCGAGCTCATCCGCACCGTCACCGCCGGCGGCCCGGCCGCCCGCGCCGGCATCCAGCAGGGCGACGTGGTGATCACCGTCGCCGGCCGGCCGGTCACGCCGGACGAGACGCTCGCCTATATCGTCTCGCAGCAGCGGATCGGGTCGCGCGTGCCGATCGAACTCGTCCGCAACGGGCGGCGGCAGACCGTCACCGTGGCCATCGCCGAGCGGCCGACCGAAGAGGAGCTCGCCCGCATCAACAATGCGGAGGAGGAACAGGAGCTGGTCGAGGCGCCCCGCGACCAGCAGACCACCAGCCAGCGCTCCGCGCGCGAGAGCTTGGGCCTCACCGTCCAGGCGCTGACGCCGGAGATCGCCCGCACCCTGCGGATCACCGAGCCGAACATCCGCGGCGTGGTGGTGGCCGGGGTCGATCCGAACAGCGACGCGGCGGCCAAGGGCCTGCGCACCGGCGACATCATCCTGTCGATCAACCAGCGCGCGACGCCCTCGCCCGAGGAAGCGGCGGCGGCGGTCCAGGCGGCGCGCGATGCCGGCCGCAACACGGTCCTGCTGCTCGTCCGCCGCGGCAACAACGCGCCCATCTATATCGGCGTCGAGCTGATCCGGCGCTGAGGCCCGGCCCGACGCCCAGCCAAATCGCCCCCATCGGCCCGCGCCGGTGGGGGCTTTTCTTTGTCGGAGGACCCACATGGACGATCAGGCCAGCATCTTCATCGGCGCCGACCCGTCGGGCGAGCAGCAGCGTCTGATCCTCGCCCGAGGCAACCGCCACGGCCTGATCGCGGGTGCGACCGGCACCGGCAAGACGGTGACGCTGCAAGGCCTCGCCGAGAGCTTCTCCGCGGCCGGAGTCCCGGTGTTCGTCGCCGACGTCAAAGGCGATCTTGCCGGCATGGCCATGCCGGGCGCGCCGACCCATCCCGCCCATGCGGTGCTCACCGCGCGTGCGGCGGAACTCGGCATCCATGATTTCGCCTATGCCGACAATCCGGTCGTCTTCTGGGATCTGTTCGGCGAGCAGGGGCATCCGATCCGGACCACCATATCCGAAATGGGACCCTTGCTCCTCGCCCGGTTGATGGGGCTCAACGAGACGCAGGAGGGCGTTCTCAACATCGCTTTCCGCGCCGCCGACGAGGAAGGCCTGCTGCTGCTCAACCTCGACGACCTCCAGTCGATGCTGACGTTCTGCGCGGACAATGCCGCCGCCCTCTCCGCCCGCTACGGCAATGTCACCAAGCCCAGCGTCGGCGCGATCCAGCGCCAGCTCCTGCAGCTCGAGGCGCAGGGCGGCGCCCGCTTCTTCGGCGAGCCGGCGCTGCGCATCGAGGATTTCATGGGCACGGACGAACAGGGCCGCGGCCAGGTGAACGTGCTCGCCGCCGACAAGCTGATGGCAAGTCCCAAGCTCTACGCGACCTTCCTCCTCTGGCTCCTGTCCGAACTGTTCGAGGAGCTTCCCGAAGTCGGCGATCCGGACCGGCCCCGGCTCGTCTTCTTTTTCGACGAGGCCCATCTCCTGTTCGATGACGCGCCGCCCGCGCTGGTGGAGAAGGTGGAGCAGGTCGTGCGCCTGATCCGATCCAAAGGGGTCGGCGTCTATTTCGTGACCCAGAACCCGCTCGACATACCGGAAGGCGTGGCGGCGCAGCTCGGCAACCGCGTCCAGCACGCGCTGCGCGCCTTCACGCCCAAGGACCAGAAGGCGGTGCGCGCCGCGGCCGAGACGTTCCGGCCGCGCCCGGGCCTCGACGTCGCGGCGGCGATCACCGAGCTGCGCACCGGCGAGGCGCTGGTGTCGCTGCTGCAGGCGGACGGCGCCCCCTCCCCCGTCGCGCGGACATCGATCAAGCCGCCGCGCTCGCGGCTCGGGCCGCTCAGCGCCAAGGAGCGCGCGATCATCCAGTCCGTCTCCCCGCATGCGGACAAATATGACACGCCCGTCGACCGGGAGAGCGCGCATGAGCGGCTCCGCGACCGCGCGGAGGCGGCTGCGGCCGAAGCCGCGGCGCTGAAGGCCGAAGCGGACCTCGCCAAGCGCCGCGCCGCCGAGGAAAAGGAAGCCGCGCGGATCGAACGCGAGCGCCGCCGCAACCGGCCGCTGCACGAAGAGATGCTCGGCCAGGTCGGCCGCTCGGTCCAGCGCCAGGTCGCCAACCGCATCGCCGGCCAGATCATCCGCGGCGTCCTCGGCGGCCTCTTCCGCGGCCGCTGACGGACCTCAGCCCTTCGGGAGGAAGCGGGCGGCGATGTCCTGGGCGATGCGGGCGGGCTTCAGGGTTTCGGCGTCGAGGCAGCACCAGCTGGAGCGGACCTCGGCGAGCACCTCCTCGCCGCGCTTGATCAGCGTCTGGTAGAAGGCGCGGGCGCCGTGGACCTTTTCCACCACCACCGAGGCGACGACCTCGTCGTCGAGGAAGGCGGGGCGCCGATAGGTGATCTCATGCTTCAGCGCCACCCACAGGTGGCGGGCCACCGCCTCGGCCGGCGCGAGCTTGCGCCAGTGGGCGACCACCGCCTCCTGCACCCATTTCAGGTAGATGGCGTTGTTGACATGACCCATGAAGTCGATGTCGGCGGGCTCGATGCCGATCTTGTGGCTGTGAACGGCGGGGCTCATCGGCTGACAATAATGTCAATAGCTTCGGATTGCGAGCCCTAATAGCCGAAGCCGCGCACGGTCCGGTGCCCTTCCAGCACGTACCGGCGCAATTCGTCGGCGCTCCAGATCCGCTCCACCCCTTCTTCATATTGCTTGACGAGATCGACGATCGCCTGGTTGACCGGCGCCTTGCGGCCGATCGCGCCGGCGAGGCGAACGACTTCGCCGTTCAGATGGTCGATCTCCGTGCGCCGGCCCGCGGCGAAATCGTCGGCCATCGATGAGCGGGCCTTGGCGTCGATCTTCATGACCCGCAGCAGCAGGTTGCGGAACACGAAATCGGGCGCGCCGATCGCATGCGGCAGCAAGGCGGGCGCGATCGGGCCGAGCTTGGCCGGTGCGATCCCGGCGGCCTTCAGCACCTCCAGCGTCTCGATCATCGAGGCGGCGAGCACGCGGCGATAGTCGCGCACCGACAGCTCTTCGAGCAAGGTCTTGCCCGACAAGGCGTTGATCGCATTGTTGAGGTTGAACAACAACTTGCCCCAGGCGATCGGCTTCATGTCGCGGGCGAGGAGGAGATGGGCCGGCGTACCCGCGGTCAGCTCCGATATCCGCTCGGTGACCGGCGTGCCTTCGGCGACGAGGTCGCCCTGCACGCCCTTGTGCCAGCGGCCGCGGCCGAGATGGGCGACGTTGAACGGCACCATGCCCTGCGCCACCTGGAAGCGCGGCAGCGCCTTGCGCAGCGTATCGGCGTTGGAGACCCCGTTCTGGAAACTGATCACGGTGGCGCCCTTGCGGCCGTGGCGGGCGATCTCCCGGGCGGCGCTCTCCGTGTCGATGCTCTTGACGCACAGCGCGATCACGTCGGCATCCTTCAGCGCCTGCGGCCTGGCGGTGAAGCGCACCTCGTCCGGACCGAGCGCGATGCGGCCGCCTTTGTAATCGGTGACGGTGAGGCCGTGCTCCGCGATCTCGGCCCCGATCCGTTCCCGTCCGATCAGGGTGACCGGAAGACCCGCCGCCGACCAGGCGCCGCCGATCCAGCAGCCGATCGATCCGGCGCCGAGCACGGCGATGCTGGGCTGGTCCGCCATCGCTCAGCCCCGGCCGCGATAGGGCGCGACGCCCTGGTCCGGCACCCACAGCCCCTCGGGCGGGGCGCCGGTCTGCCAGAAGACGTCGATCGGCATGCCGCCGCGCGGATACCAATAGCCGCCGATGCGCAGCCAGACGGGCTTCATCTCGCCGGCAAGCCGCTGGCCGATGCCCACCGTCACGTCCTCATGAAAGCCGCAATGGTTGCGGAACGCGCCCAGGAACAGCTTCAGCGACTTCGATTCCACGATCGACTCGCCGGGGGCATAGTCGATCACGATATGGGCGAAATCCGGCTGCCCGGTGACCGGACAGAGCGAGGTGAATTCGGGCGCGGTGAAGCGGACGAGATAGAGGCTGCCCGGCCGCGGATTGGCCGGATAATCGAGCTTCGCCTCTTCGGGAGAGGCCGGCAGCGGGCTCGCCTGGCCGAGATGGGTGAGGTCCATGGCCGCTCTCTAGCGAGCGGAATTTGCGCTGTCATTCCCGACCTCATCGCCTAAAGCGGGGCCATGCGCATCCTCCTCCTCTCGCTCTCGCTGATCCTTTCCGCCTGCGCCGCCGGACCGGCGCCGCAGCCGCCGCTTCCGATCCAGGAACGCGCCGCCGCCTGGTGGCGCCATGTCGAGATCCTCGCCGCCGACGACATGGAAGGCCGACGCGCCGGGACCCCGGGCTACGACCGCGCCGCGGCTTACGTGGTCGAGCAGTTCCGCCGCATCGGCCTCGAACCCGCCGGCAGCGACGGCTTCCTCCAGCAGGTGGAGCTCGAGGAGCAGGTGATCGACAATGCGCGCTCCTCCGCCGCTCTGGTCGCGGACGGCGGGGCGACGCCGCTGCGCCTTCCCGCCGACATGATCGTCGCCGCCCGCACCGGCCCGCGCGCGGCGCGCACCGAGGCGCCGTTGGTGTTCGTCGGCTACGGCCTCCACATTCCCGAAGCCGGCCACGACGACTTCGCCGGCATCGACCTGACGGGCAAGATCGCGGTGGCGGTGAGCGGCGGCCCGACGGAGATTTCCGGGGCGCTCAAGTCGCACGCCCGCGCCGATCGGGCGCGCCTGCTGGCGCAGCGGGGCGCGGCCGGCCTCATCACCATCAGCACGCCGTCCGCGCAGGAATCGCCCTGGGAAAGCGCGATGGCGCGGGCGTCGCAGCCGGCTCTCTATTTCGGCGACCGGGCGCTGCGCGACGTGCCGGACGGCTTCTTCACCGCCTCCTTCAACCCGGCCGAAGGGGAAAAGCTGTTCGCCCGCTCCGGCCGCGCCTTCGCGGAGGTGGCGGCCCTCGCCGACGCCTCGGCGCCGGTGCCCTCCTTCGCGCTCAACCAGCAATTGCGCGCCGAAGTGGCGGCCGAGCGGCGGCGGCTCACCTCGCCCAACATCGTCGCCCGCCTGCCCGGTTCCGACCGGCGGCTGGCGCAGGAGCATGTCGTCCTGACCGCGCATCTCGACGGCCTCGGCGTCGGCGAGCCAGTGAACGGCGATGCGATCCACAACGGCGCGCTCGACAATGCCGACGGCGTCGCCGCCCTGATCGGCATCGCCGAGCGCATGCGGCGGGAGGGCCTGCGCCCGCGCCGCTCGATCCTCTTCCTCATCGTCACGGCGGAGGAATCGGGGTTGCTCGGCGCCCGCTATTTCTCGCGGCGGCCGACGGTGCCGCGCGCGGGGCTGGTCGCCAATCTCAATTACGACATGGGCCTGCCGATCTTTCCTCTGACCAGCGTCATCGCGCTGGGCGCGGAGCAGAGCAGCCTCGGCCGCGACGCGGCGGCGGTGGGCGGGACGATGGGCCTGCCGCTGGCGCCCGATCCCTTCCCCGACAGGAACAGCTTCATCCGTTCCGACCAATATGCCTTCATCGAACAGGGCGTGCCGGCGCTCGCCTTCAAGTTCGGCTTCGCGGCCGGAACGCCGGAGGCGGAGCTGGAGCGCGCCTGGCGCGCCACCCATTATCACCGGCCGAGCGACGACGTCGCGTCCACGCCGGTCCATGCCGAGGATGCGGTCCGCCTCCACGACTTCATCGGGGGCCTCGCGCTGCGGGTCGCCGACGCCCCCGAACGGCCGCGCTGGAACGAGGACAGCTTCTTCCGCCGCTTCGCGGCCGGCCGCTGAGCGGCGTCACATTCGGTTGGAGGTCGCGTCCCGCAGCCATTCGGACGCCCGCCATTCGGCGGTGTGCCAATTGGCCTTGGTCATGCAGAATTTGACCTGGGTGGCGCGCGAACGCACCCGCGACATCGGCGTGTGGTAGACGCGGCAGGTCACCATGTCCGCCGCATTGGCGTCGCCCGCCGCCGCATAGGTCGAACCGTCATGATTGGCGGCGTGGCGCAGCCCGCCGGTCCAGTAGCGATACATGGCGTTGTAGGCACTCTGCGCGAACAGGCTGCGCAGCTCGGACCGGGCGACGACCAGCCGCGCGTCCGGATCGGCGCAAGCGGTGAGATAGGGCCGCATCGCCTCGATCACCTGCCGCTCCTGGCGCGAGCCGGCGGGGGAGCGCATCAGCCGCTCGACATTGACGCTGTCGTTGCGCACCACGCAGTCCGACCAGCGGTAGAGCTGGCTGTTGGCGTCGCCCGGCGGATCGGACTCGACCGGAAGCCCCAGATCGACCAGGGCGTTGCGGTTGCGCGGCTCGAGGCCGAACTGGACGAAATCGGCCGCGAACAGCGCCTGGGCCAGGCCGCCGCGGATCAGCATCGTGCGTTCGGCGAGGAGAGCGGGGCTGGCGCAGCCGGTTTGCGCCGCGATGCGCAGCACCGCCGGATCGGCCGCGTCGCCGCCGATCGGCAGCGCGTTCAGCATCCGGGCGGCGGCGGCGCGATCGCTGCGCACGATGCAGCGCGCGGCGGCATAGACCGCCCCCGCCTCCTGTTCCGCGGCCGCGTCGAGGGATCCGGTACGGACCGCCTGCGCGGCAGTCGCGCCGGAGGCCAGGAGGGTGACGGACAACAAGGCCTTGATCATCGCTCGATCTCCCACTGTCGCCCGGATTAGGCGCTCCGCCTGTTTTCGGCGCAACCCGCAACCATGAGGGGAACCAGCGCGCCGCTGCCGCGCTAAGGGTTCGTCAAAATGGAGATCAACATGTTGAAGAAACTGCTCTTCGCGGTCGGCATCGGCTATCTGTTCCGGCGTTTCAGCGGCGGCCGTCGGAGCGTCGGCACGCGCTACTGAACCGGGCCGGCCCTTTCCGGCGCATCGTCGGGAAGGGCCATGCCGGAAATTGTTGATCGGCGGCCCGGATCGGCTAACCTCTTTTTCGGAAGAGGCCAGGCCGTGCACGCGCTCGAAACGAACAGAACCGCTGACGTCATGCTGTCCTTCGGCGCGGCCTTCGCCGGCGTCGCGCCGATCATCCTTGCGATCGAGGCGGTGGAGTGGTTCGTCACCGGCCACTGGCCGGGCTGGTCGATTGAGGACGGGCTCTTGTTCGTCGGCGTCGAAAAGCCCCTGGCTTATTTCAACCTGACCCAGTTCGCGCTCGATCTCCTCACCGATCTGCCGCTCGCGCTCGGCCTCTATCTGCTCGGCCACCTCCTCTTCACGCTCGCGCTGCGCATCGATCCCTGAGCCGTCGCTCGACAGCCGGGTGCCGGTGCGGCTAGTCCCTGGCCGATGCCCGCCACACCCGCCTGGCCGCCCGAAAGCCTCCCCCGCCTCTACGTGCCCGAGCCTCTGTCCGAGGGGGCGAGGCTGGTGCTGGACGGCCCGCCCGCCAATTATCTGTGCGCGGTGCTGCGGCTGACCGAAGGGGCGGCCGTCAAGCTGTTCGACAATGCGACCGGCGAATGGCGGGCCGAGATCGTGGAGGCCGGCCGCAAGCGGGTGACGCTCGCCGTCTCCGCCCGCTTGCGCCCGCGCGAGCCGGTGCCGGACCTGTGGCTGCTGTTCGCGCCGATCAAGCGCGGGCGGATCGACTGGCTGGTCGAAAAGGCGACCGAGCTCGGCGCGGCCCGGCTGGTGCCGGTCCTCACCCGCCGCACGATCGTCGACAAGCTCAACCTCGACCGGCTGCGCGCCCATGTCGTCGAGGCGGCGGAGCAGTGCGAGCGCACCGCCCTTCCCGAACTGGCCGAGCCGGTGAAGCTTCCCGCCCTCCTCTCCGGCTGGCCGGCGGGCCGCGCCCTCTATTTCGCCGACGAGCAAGGCGGCACGCCGCTCGCCGAGGCGGTGGCCCCCGGCCCCGCCGCGCTCCTCGTCGGACCGGAGGGCGGCTTCACGGCGGAGGAGCGCGCCGCCGTCCGCGCGGTGCCGGAGGCCCGCCCGGTGGCGCTCGGCCCCCGCATCCTGCGCGCGGACACCGCCGCCCTCGCCGCGCTGTCCATCTGGATGGCCACGGCCGGCGACTGGGGCGCCGCGCCGCGCGGATAGGTAGCAACGAGAAACCGGCTGGCAGCCGGCGCGCGCCGCCGCTATGGGCGCGAAATGACCACCCGCACCGACTCCGGCAAGGCGGATCCGCCGATCGAGGGCCGAGACGACATGCTCGCCGTCTTCGCCCAGGGCGAGAAGCCCGCATCCGACTGGCGGATCGGCACCGAGCATGAGAAGTTCGTCTACCGGCGCGACGATCACCGGGCGCCCTCCTATGACGAGCCCGGCGGGATCCGCGACCTGCTGCTGGAGATGGCACAGTTCGGCTGGCGGCCGATCGAGGAGCAGGGCAAGGTCATCGCGCTGGCCGGCCAGGACGGCACCGTCAGCCTGGAGCCGGCCGGGCAGCTCGAACTTTCGGGCGCGCCGCTCGAGCATCTCCACCAGACCTGCGCCGAGGCCGGCCGTCACCTCCAGCAAGTGAAGCAGGTGGGCGAGCGGCTGGGCGTCGGCTTCCTCGGCCTCGGCATGTGGCCGGACAAGAGCCGGTCCGACCTGCCGGTGATGCCCAAGGGCCGCTACGCCATCATGCTCCGCCACATGCCGCGGGTCGGCACGCTGGGCCTCGACATGATGCTGCGGACCTGCACCATCCAGGTCAATCTCGATTACGCGTCCGAAGCGGACATGGCGAAGAAGTTCCGGGTGGGCCTCGCCCTGCAGCCGCTCGCCACCGCCCTGTTCGCCAATTCGCCCTTCACCGAGGGACGGCCGAACGGCTTCCTCTCCTATCGCAGCCACATCTGGTCCGACACCGACCCCCACCGCACGGGCATGCTGCCCTTCGTGTTCGAGGACGGGTTCGGATATGAGCGCTATCTCGATTATGCGCTCGACGTGCCGATGTATTTCGTGTTCCGCGAGGGGCGCTATATCGACGCGGCCGGCCTCTCCTTCCGCGACTTCCTGGAGGGCAGGCTCGAAGTGCTGCCCGGCGAGCGGCCGCGCGTGTCCGACTTCGTCGACCATCTGTCCACCGCCTTCCCCGAGGTGCGGCTCAAGAGCTTTCTCGAGATGCGTGGCGCGGACGGCGGGCCGTGGAACCGCATCTGCGCGCTGCCGGCCTTCTGGGTCGGCCTGCTCTACGACGGCGCGGCGCTCGACGCGGCCTGGGATGCAGTCAAGCATTGGTCGCTGGACGAGCGGCAGCGGCTGCGGGACGAGGTACCGAAGCTCGGCCTCAAGGCGGTGACGCCCGAAGGCGACACGCTGCAGGCGTTCGGCCGCCGCATCCTGGCGATCGCCGAGGCGGGGCTCAACGCCCGCGCCCGCTTCAACGCGGCGGGCGACAACGAATCGGGCTTCCTCGATCCGCTGCGCGACATCCTCGCCAGCGGCAAGAGCCCGGCCGACCGTTTGCTGGAGCGCTATCGCGGCGAATGGGGCGGCGATGTCACCCGCGTCTACGCCGAGGAAAGCTTCTGACCTAGCGGCGGCGGCAGAGGGCCATCGACCAGGGCAGCGGACTGCGCATCTCGACGATGTCGAACCGCCGGCCGATCATCTCGCGAAAGCCCCGGCGGCTCCAATGCTGGATGTGGCCGGGCGTGTTGCCGAGCCGGCGCAGATATTTGCCGCGGGCCATGTTCAGCGCGCGCCAGAGCGGCTCGCGCGGCACGCTGAAGAGGAACCAGCCGGCGTCCTGCGCCGCGATCGCCTGCAGCGCCCGATCGGGATCGGGCAGATGCTCCAGCACTTCGCAGCACAGGATGAGGTCGGCCGCGATCTCGCCCGGCGCGAGATCGTAGACGCTGCGCACGGCGAAGCGCTCGCCATGGCCGGCCGCGCGGCTCGCCGCATTGGCTTCGGCCACCACCTCCGCTTCCACGTCCATGCCGCTCGCGTCGATCCCCCGCCCCAGCAGCCGCAGCGAGAGATGGCCCTCGCCGCACCCGATCTCGAACACATGGCCGGGCGCTGCCCGCGCGACCGAGGCGTCGAACGCGTCGAGGAAGCCGTTCATCAGCAGCCGCGCGATCGGGTTGCGGCTGCCGTATTTGTCGTAGCTGTTGCCGCCGACATTTCCGTAATCCTGAAGATCGGCGGCGGCGGGCATGGGCAACCTCAGCGGACGGGGCGGATGGTCAGCCCGTAGCGATAGTTCATCACCACGTCGATGGACTGGACGCCCTCGCCGACCTGGAAGGACACGTCCTGGTAGCGCGGGCGCAGGCTGCTGACCGACAGGCGCGGGTTGCGGGAGAAGCCGCCGCCGTCATTGGCGGTCATCTTGCCGTCGCCGTCCATGTCGTGCCGCACCGCGATCGCGTAGCGGCCCGGCCCCGGCACCCGCACGCAGACCGGCATGACGCCGTTCGCCGGCACCGGCAGCTCGATCCGCTTCATATATTTGCCGCGTTCCAGCCAGGTGGCGGCATTGTCGCCGTGCAGCTGCACGCGCACCGTTCCGGTCGCGTTCTTGAAGCCGCGGACGTTGACGAGGATGGCGGGACCGCCGCCGCGGCACGCCGCGGCATCGGGGCCGATCGGCGCCTGGGCGGCGGCCGGAGCGGCCGCGGCGAGGGCGGCGGCGCCTGCGAAAAGGACGAAACGAGGGCTCATGAACAAGTCCACCTGTGAAGCTTCGAGGAAGGGGAACCTTCCCCGCATGGCAGGCGGAAACGGCAAGATTATGTCAGGGAACGATTATTTCGCCGGCGTCAGAAATGATTGGACAGCCGCTCGGCCGCACCTGTAGCGGATGCATCTCTGGGACAAGGGCAGTCGATCGAAACGCGCCAATCCTGATGAAGCTCATCATCCAGATCCCCTGCTACAACGAGGAGGAGCAGCTTCCGGTCACGCTGGCCGATCTGCCGCGCGAGGTGCCGGGCGTCGATTGCGTCGAATGGCTGGTGATCAACGACGGCAGCCGCGACGGCACGGTGGCCGCCGCCCGGGCCGCCGGCGTCGACCATATCGTCGACCTGCCGGTCAATATGGGCCTGGCCCATGCCTTCATGGCGGGCCTCGATAAGGCGCTGCAGGAAGGCGCCGATATCATCGTCAACACCGACGCCGACAACCAATATGACGCGCGCGACATCCCGAAGCTGATCCGGCCGATCCTGGAGCGCGAGGCGCAGTTCGTGATCGGCGACCGTCCGATCCCCGACATCCAGCATTTCTCCCGCACCAAGCGCCTCCTGCAGCGGCTGGGCAGCCGCGTCGTGCAGCTGGTGTCGGGCACCCGCATCAAGGACGCGCCATCGGGCTTCCGCGCCCTTTCGCGCGAGGCGGCGCTGCGGATGAACGTGTTCGACACCTACACCTACACGCTGGAATCGATCATCCAGGCGGGCCTGTCGGACATCCGCATCGTATCGGTGCCGATCGGCGTCAACGGTGAGACGCGGCCGTCGCGGCTGGTGAAGTCGATCGGCAATTACGTGCGCCGCTCGATCGGTTCCATCCTCAAGGCCTTCTTCGTCTACAAGCCGGGCAAGACCTTCTTCCTGCTCGGCATTCCGCCCGCCCTGCTCGGCGCCGCGCTCGCGCTGCGCTGGCTGGTCCTCTATTTCGGCGGGACGGAACGGGCGCATGTGCCGAGCCTGGTCGCCGCCGCGGTGTTCCTGATCCTCGCCGCCTTGTTCTGGATCGCGGGGCTGCTGGGCGAATTGTTCGCCATCAACCGTCGCCTCCTCCAGGACATCCAATATCTGCTGCGGCGCAACGGCAGCGGCGGCGCGGCGCATCGCAAGGACGATCATGGCGGGCGCTGATCCGATCCGCGACGCGCTCGCGGCGCTGGCCCTGGCCGAAATCCCCCGCCTGCTGACGCTTCAGGACCGCACGCCGGTCAGCGCGACCTATGGCAGTTTCGACCGTGCCTGGTGGCATTACCGGGTGATGGATTTCCCGAGCGGCATGGCCCAGAAACTGGTGCTGCCGCTCGCGCTCGCCTGGCAGCTGGACCTCCCCGGCAATCGCTGGAAGGGCGATCCGGAGGTGCGCGGCTGGGTGGAAGCCGGCATCCGCTTCGCCGCCCGCTCCGCGCATGGGGACGGAAGCTGCGACGATTATTATCCGTTCGAGCGCGCCTCGGGCGCCGCGGCCTTCGCTTTGCTCGCCTGCCTGGACGCCGCCGAGATCATCGGCCTCGCCGACCCGGAAGTGGACGATTTCCTGAAGCGCCGGGCCGACTGGCTCGCCCGCCACGAGGAGAGCGGGCGGCTGGCGAACCACGAGGCGCTGATCGTCGCCTGCCTCGCCCGCATGGCCGAGCGCTTCGGCGAGGCCTGGGAAACGCCGCTTCGCCGCCGCGCCGAGCGGCTTCTGTCCTGGCAGAGCGGGGAAGGCTGGTTCGACGAATATGGCGGCGCCGATCCCGGCTATCTCACCCTCACCGTCGCGCAGCTGGCCGACGTCGATCGGCGCCGCCCGGACCTCGGGCTGCGCGAACCCTGCCGCGCCGCCATCCGCTTCCTCCATGCCGTCCAACATCCGGACGGCACGCTCGGCGGCGAATATGCGAGCCGCGCGACCGTCAACTTCTTCCCGCATGGGCTGGAGATCGCCGGGGCGTGGGAGCCGCTGGCGCTGGCGATCAACGACCGGGCGCTCCCCCGTCTCGCCCGCGCCGAACAGGCCGCCGTGTCGGACGACAGGCTGTTCGGCCATCACCTTGCCGCTTGGATGCTCGCCTGGCGCGAGTGGCGCGAGGAGCGGCCCGGCCCCGCCCCGCTGCCCGAAGGCCAGGCGCGGTTCGACGAGGCGAAGCTGCTGGTGGACGGGCGCGGCGCGACCCGCCTCTATCTCGGCTGGGGCCGGGGCGGCGCCTTCCGCCTGTTCGAAGGCGAGAGGCTGCGGCTCGCCGACACCGGCATCGCGCTCCGCACCCGTTCCGGCCGGGTCGCCGTCACCCATCTCGACGGGGCCGCCCGCATCGCCGCCGACCGGATCGAGATGGACGGGCAGATGGCATGGGCCAAATCCGCGCGCCTGACGCCGCTCAAATCGGTCGTGCTCCGCCTGCTGATGCTGACGCTCGGCCGCTTCTTTCCCGATCTGGTCCGGCGGCTGCTCCAGCGGCTGCTCGTCACCGGGCGCGACGACGCGCCGTTCCGGTTTCGCCGCATCCTGGACTGGCGGGACGGCGGCTGGACCGTCCGCGACGAGATCCTGCCCGAGCGCGGCTGGGACGATGTCGACCAGGCGGGGATCGGCGGCTTCCAGAGTTCGCTCACGACCGTGATGGCGCGGGTCTGGGAACCCGCCCACGCCCAGCCCTGGACCGACCTTACCGACAGGGTCCGAACCCTCGGGGCACGCGAGCCGCTGATCGTGGAGCGGCGGCCCTGATGCGGCGTCTGGTCGCGCTGGTCGTCAGCCTCGTCCTCCTCGCCGTCATCTGGTGGCAGGTCGACGCGCGGGCGATGGTCGCCGCCATCGGCGCGGCCGATCCGCTGTGGCTCGGCCTCGGGCTCGCCGCGGTGATGCCGCTGACGCTCGGCACCGCCTGGCGCTTCGCCCTGCTCGGCCGCTCCGGCCTCGGCATCGGCACGGCCACGCGCCTCATCCTGTCCTCGTCCACCCTCAACCTCGTCCTCCCCTCCAAGATGGGCGATCTCACCAAGGCATGGGTGCTGGCGCGGCGGCACGGCTGGGAGCCGAAGCGCGCGATCGCCATCGTGGTCATTGAAAAGATGCTCGACATGGCGGCGCTGCTGCTGCTCGGCGGGCTGGCTTTGTTGCGGGTGGCGGACGGCGAGCCGCTGCTGCTCCTCGCCGCCCTCGCCGTCGCGGGGCTGCTCCTGCTCCTCCTCGTCCTGCTGTCGCCGCTTCCGCTGGCGCCATGGGCGATCGGGAGGCTGGCCGGGCTCCTTCCCGCCGGACCGGGCGCAAAGGCGGCCGCCTTCGCCGCGCAGTGGAGGGACGCCGTCGGCTGGTTCTGGAACCGTCCGGCGCGCGCCGCATCGATCGCGGCGCTCTCGCTCGCGCTCTGGGCCGGGCATCTCGCCCAATTCTGGCTGTTCGCCACGGCGCTCGGCCAGGTGCCCTTCATCGACAATATGGCCTTCGCGACGCTGGCGATCCTCGCCGGGCTGATGCCGCTCACCATGGCGGGGATCGGGACGCGCGACGCGGCGATCGTGCTCTTCTACCGCCCCTGGCTCGAGCCTGCGTCCGGCGCCGCGCTGGGCGTGCTGGCGACGCTTCGCTACGTGCTGCCGGCGCTCGCGGGGCTGCTGTTCGTCCGCGACTATTGGCAGCGGCCGCCGCCGCAGGCCGGGAGCTGAAGCTTGGCCCGTCTCCCCCGCATGTCCCCTGAAGGCTTCTGGCGGGCGCTGCTGTTCCTCGGCACGGCGGTCACCCTCGTCATCTACCTCGTTCGCGCGTTCCAGCCGCTCGCGATCCAGGACGATGCCCGCCAGTTCATGCTGTGGATGCCGCGCCTGCGCGATCCGGAGGCGATGCGCGGCGATCTCCTCGCCGATTACTGGCAATCGGTCTCGCCGCCCGTCTACCGGCTGCCGTTCGAATTCTTCGCCCTCTTCGGCGTCGATCCGCTGATCGTCGGCAAGCTCCTGCCCGTGCTGCTGATCGGCGTCTCCGCCTGGGCCGCGTGGCGGATCGCCATGACGCTGACCGGGCGGCCGCTCGCCGCCTTCGTCGCGGCGGCGTTCGTGATGGCGCTCGTGATCCACGAGGATTCGGTCTACACGGCCAGCCCCCGCGCCTTTTCGCCGCCGCTCTTTCTGCTGTTCGTCGACGCGCTGCTGCGCGACCGCATGAAGACGATGCTCGGCAGCATCTTCCTGCTCGCCTCCATCTATCCGACCACCGCGCTGGTGGCGCTCGCCATGCTGGGGCTGTCGCGGATCGAGCGCGTGCCGCGGCTGCGCATCGATCTGTCGCGCCGATCTATCCTGCTGGTCGGCGGCGGCACGCTCGCCATCCTGGTGGCGATCGTCCCCTTCCCGACCCAGACCAGCCGCTGGGAGCCGACGCTCACCATCGAGCAGGCGCTGACCATGCCGAACCTCGCCACCCCCGGCGGGCGCAGCAGCCTGGTGCGGGAGGATGGCGGCATCGGCTGGATCTGTTCGGCGCGGATGGGCTTCGTCCCGGAAATGGTGCCGTGCGGACGCGGCATACCGTTCGCGGAGTTGACCAACATCCTGCTGCTGCTCCCGCTCCTCTGGCTGATCGGCGACGCGCTGCGCCGCCCGGTGATGCCCGGCGGCGGGCGCAATCCCAATGCGCTCTACGCCTGGGCGCTTCTCGCCGCCCTGTTCTGGTATGCGGTCGCGGTCGCCTTCGCGTTCAAGCTTCACCTGCCGAGCCGCTACAGCCAGCGCGTGCTCTCCATCCTCGAATGGCTGGCGATCGGCCAGCTGATCGGCCTGTGGCTCGACCGCCAGGTCCGCGAGCGCGGGCTGCGCGCGCCGGCGGTTGCGGCGGGCGGCGCGATCGCGCTGCTGGTCGCCGTCTCCTTCCTGACGCCGACGCCGGGCCTTCGCCGCCCCGCCGATCCCGGCGCGATGCGCCACATTGCCGCCGCCCCGCCCGACACGCTCGTCGCCGGCGTCAGCGAGGATCTCGATTTCGTGCCGGCGCTCACCGGCCGCGCCGCGCTGGCCACGACAGAGCATGCGATCCCCTATCATATCGGCTATTACCGCCATGTGGACGCGCGCCTGTCGGACAGCCTTCGCGCCGCGGCGACACCGGACGCGGACCGGATGCGGACGATCCTGCGCGTCCACGGCCCGCACCTGTTCGCGGTCGACCGGTCGCTGCTGGAGGAAGGCGCCGTCCCGCCGCGCTATGCCACCATCGTCGCCGCCGCGTCGGCGGAGGCGGAGGCGATGCTGGCGGCGGGTCCGTCGGCGATGCAGCGTCTCGCCGCGGTCTGCGCCGCCTATCGCGGCCCCAGCCTCATCCTGCTCGACGTGAAATGCCTCGTCGGCAGCGACTGAGCGTCAGGCGAGGAAGGTCCCGAAGAAGACCAGGCCGCCGATCCAGAAGGTGACGAACAGCTTCAGATCCTCGGCCATGCTCCCAGCGGCTTGGGCCGACATCCCGCTCGGCAGCGGAAGCGCCTCGGCCGGCGCGAAGCGGCCGGTGCGGCGGACGATGAGCGGCGACAGGCGGTTCATGCCGCCATTAAGATTTAATTTACCATTTGGTTCAAGGCGGACGGCCTGCCCACCGCCCCTTGTCCCAGGATGGGACGATCCGGCGCCGGAAGGTTAACGGCGCGCCGGTCTCACACCATCCGCTTCGGGCTCGAGAAGACCCGCGTCACCTCCGGTTCGAAGCTTTCGAGCGAGTCGGCGTCGAAGGCGGGATCGAAGGCCGGGGCGTCCCATTCGTCGACCAGCTTCACCGCGAAACCGTACCACGGCTCGCCCTCGAATCTCGTCCGAGCTTCCGGGTCCTTGCCGAGATGCTCGTAATAATAACGGCCCTGGAAATCCTGGTGCCAGTAGATCGCCTGATAGACATGTTCGGACACGTAGGGCTTCAGCATCTCCGCCGCGATCGGCCCGTGATTGGGGATGGAGAAGAGCTTGCCCAGATCGTGGCAGAGCGCGGCCACGACTTCCTCGTCCGCGGCGCCGCTCCGGCGCGCGAGCGTGCCGGCCATCAGGCTGTGCTGAAGCTGGTTGGCGCCGAAGCCGACCTCGATCGCCTCCAGCCGGCGCAGGCTCTCCATGATCTGGCGCGGCGCGTCGGTCTTCTGATGCTTGCCATGCTCGGCGGCGATGTGGGCCCAGTCGGCGGCGGTGCCCTGCCTCATGTCGGTGAACATGCCGCGCTTCTACCAGAAGCGCGACGGCGGGTGAAGAACGGGCGGCGGATCGTTACGGCTGCGGCAGGCGCGGGGACACTTCTGATACAATCGGGGGTTAGCTCCGCGACCGACGAAGTTCCGGAGTTGCTTGCCGTATGACGCTTACACGCCCGTTCCTGTTCGGCCTCGCCGCGGCGGGGCTGCCCTTCTTCCCCTTGTCCGCGGCCGAGCTCCAGCCGGTGTCGCCCGATCCGGTGGAGGAAGCGGAGCGGGATCTGGCGAACGAGGAAGCGGGCACGATCATCGTCACCGCCGCCCGGCTGCGCGGCGCGGTGGTGAGCAACATCCCGCCCGAAATCCAGCTCGGCGAAGAGGAAATCCAGGCGCTGGGCGCGAGCAGCCTCGCCGAGCTGCTGCAGGCGCTGTCGCCGCAGACGGCGAGCGCGCGCGGACGGGGCGGCGAGCGGCCGGTCATCCTGCTCAACGGCCGGCGCATCTCCGGCTTCTCCGAAATCCGCAACCTGCCGCCCGAAGCGATCGAGCGGGTCGACATCCTCGCCGAGGAAGTGGCGCTCCGCTACGGCTATCGGGCCGACCAGCGGGTGGTGAACTTCGTCCTCAAGGAGAATTTTCAGGCGGTTACCGCCGAGGTGCAGGCCGGAGCGGCCACCGCCGGCGGACGCGGCAGCTATGCCGCCGATCTCGGCATCGTCCAGATCCAGGGCACCGGGCGCTGGAACGTCGATTTCGAATATCGGCAGGACAGCTTCCTGTTCGAAAGCGAGCGCGACCTGATCCAGGGCGCTCCGGCCCGTCCGTTCGACCTGGTCGGCAACGTCACCGCCCCGGTCGCGGGGGCGGAGATCGACCCGGCCCTGAGCGCCGTCGCGGGCCGGCCGGTGACGGTGGCGCCCGTCCCGACCGGCGCCGCGAACGCCGCGCCGGGCCTCGCCGCCTTCGCCGGCGATCCGCGCGCGACCGACCTCGGGCCGTTCCGCACCCTCCTCCCCGCCACCCGCCAGATGTCGCTGGGCGGCGCCGTCAACCGGATGGTGACCGAGGCGATATCGGGCACACTCACCGCGCGAATCAGCCACAATGACAGCGAAAGCCGCTTCGGCCTTCCCTCGGCCACGCTGACGCTGCCCGCCGGCAACCCCTTCTCGCCCTTCGCGGGCGATGTGCTCCTCAACCGCTATTTCGATGCTCCCCGGCCGCTGACGCGGGAAAGCTCCACCCAATCGGGCCAGATCGGCCTCGCCCTCAACGGAACGGCGGCGCCGTGGCGCTGGTCCTTCACCGGCAATTACGAACGGGCGAGCAACCGCACCGGCACCGATCGCGGGATCGACCTGGGCGGCGTGCAGGAGCGGCTGAACCTCAACGATCCTGCGCTGAACCCGTTCGGCGCCCTTCCCCCCGGGCTGCTGTTCGTGGGAGGCCGCGACCGCGCCTGGACCGACACGGAGACGGCGAGCGCCGAGGCGACCGCGAGCGGCCCGCTCCTCACCCTTCCCGCCGGGCCGCTCACCGCCAGCTTCCAGGCGGGCCTGTCGCATCGCGGCCTCGACAGCCGGACCGAGCGGCGCGGCATCGCCGAGGAGCGGGAATTGTCCCGCCGCCGCGCCAACGCCCAGGCCAGCCTCGACCTGCCGATCGCCAGCCGGCGCGAGAACGTCCTCGCCGGGATCGGCAACCTGTCGCTCAACGTCAATGCCGCGGTGGAGCATCTCTCGGATTTCGGCACGCTCCGCGTGCTCGGCGGCGGGGTGAACTGGTCGCCGATCGAGGCGCTGAGCTTCATCGTCTCGCTGACCGACGAGGACGGCGCCCCCACCATGCAGCAGCTCGGCGATCCGACGCTCGCCACGCCCAACGTGCGGGTGTTCGACCTGCTGCGCGGCGAGACGGTGGACATCACCCGCATCGACGGCGGCAATCCCGGCCTGCTGGCGGACAATCGCCGCGTCTTCCGGATCAACGCCACCGGCCGGCCGCTCGGCGGGCGCGACCTCACCCTTTCCGCCAACTACACCCGCACCCGGACGCTGAACCCGATCGCCTCCTTCCCCACCGCTACGCCGGAGATCGAGGCGGCCTTTCCGGAACGATTCGCGCGCGGCGCGGACGGACGGCTGCTCCAGATCGATTCCCGTCCGCTGAACTTCGCCCGATCCGATCGCGAGGAACTGCGCTGGGGCGTCAACTTCTCGCGCCAGATCGGGAGCCCCCCTGCCCTGCCGCAGCGCGGTCCGGGCGGCGGCGGATGGCGCGGAGCGGGCGGCGGCGGCGGCGCGCCGGCCGAAGGGCGACGGCCGCGCGGCGAAGGCGGAGCCGAGGGCGAGGCGCCACGGCAGCGTCCCCCACACGCGGAAGGCGAGGCGCCGCGGCAGCGCCCGCCCGCCACGGACGGCGAAGCGCCACGCGAGCGCCCTGCCGGCGCGCGCCCCGGCGGCGGCGGCGGCGGCTTCGGCGGGATGATGGGCGGCCGCGGCGGCGGCGGCACGCGCCTGCAGCTGGCGCTCTATCACGACTGGCGCTTCCGCGACGAGATCCTGATCCGGGACGGGCTGCCGCCGCTCAACCTGCTCGGCGGATCGGCGGTCGGCAACCGTGGCGGACGGCCGCGGCACGAGCTCGAGTTCCAGGGCGGCATCTTCCATCGCGGCCTGGGCGCGCGGATCACCGCCAACTGGCAGCAGGGCACGTTCGTGCGCGGCGGGCCGGACGGCTTCGGCGGGACGCGCGGCGACCTGTTCTTCTCCGACCTCGCGACCGTCAACCTGCGCCTGTTCGCCAATCTGGGCGAGCAGCGCGCGCTGGTGGCCCGCGCCCCCTTTCTCGCCAACAGCCGGCTGACCCTGTCGGTCGACAATCTGTTCGACGCCCGCCCCCGCGTCACCGACGCGGCCGGCACGACGCCGCTCGGCTACCAGCCCGCTTATCTCGATCCGCTCGGCCGGTCGGTCAGGATCGGCTTCCGCAAGCAATTCTTCTGAGGCGACAAGGCGCTCAGACGCGGCGCGCCACCACCTCGCCCTCGATCAGGCGCGTCTCGGGATGATGCTTGTCGAGCCATTTCAGGATGATGCGCAGGTTCCGCCGGTTGGACCGGAACAGGATGTCGAACGCGTCGCCGACCAGCGGCACGGCGCCGAGCACCGTGTCGACCGCGACATTGCCGCCCATGCGCACCAGCTGGAACTTCGACATGCCGAGATTGCGCGCCTCCCAGATCAGCCAGCTGCCCATCGCCGCGCCGATCAGGTCGCCGATCACCGGCACCAGGCCGACGATCGCGTCGAGGCCGATCCGGCGATTGGTGCCCGGAATGACGAACATGCCTTCCAGCAGCCTCTCCATCGCCACCAGGCGCGCGCGCACCGAGGCGGGATCGCGCCCGACCGGGAGCTGGGCGGCGAAGGCGTCGATCCGGCCCGGGTCGGTCATTGCGCCTCCTGCACCAGCTCGATGGCGCCATGCCGGGCGAACGGATTGGCGCGGAAGCCCGTGATGCGCGCCGACGCGAGCGACCAGCGCACCGGCGCCGCGATCGCGATGTAGAGGACTTCGTCGGCCATCAGCCGGTCGGCCTCGGCGAACAAAGCCCGTCGCTCCTGCGGATCGCGCATCGCCCGCGCCTCGTCGAGGCGCGCGTCGGCTTCGGGCAGGCAGAGGAACGGCCGGTCGCAGGTGAAATTGCGCAGATACCAGCTCGCCAGCGCCACCGGAGCGACGGCGTCGAGGAAGACGATATCCGCCGTGGCGCCGGGCGCCACCCGCTCCGCCTCCACGCCGATCGCGCGCCAGTCGCGGCGCAGATAAGCGAAGATCATCCGGTAGCCCGGCCCCTCCGGCATCGCCACGCGCACCGGCAGCGGCGCCTCGCCCGCCTCGGCCGCGACGGCGCGGGCGGCGAGTTCCCGGCGCATCGCCATCGGCTGGGCGGCCCATTCCAGCTCCGCCGGCTGCGGGAAATCCTCCGCGCCGGGCGGCAGCAGAGTCAGCCGGGGCTGCAGCCCGCGCACGCCGAGCGACGTCACCAGCGCGTCGCGGTCGATCGCCATGGCGAGGGCGCGTCGCACCTCCACCGACGCCGCGGGGCCCGGGGCGCGGGTGAAGGCGAGGCCGAACAGGCCAGCCGCCGGATCGAATTGCAAGGCGGCCGCCGGGAGATTGGCGGCGCGCACGAGCGGCAGGTCGCCCGCCGTCCCCCCGGTCACGAGGTCGGCTCCCCCCGCGGCGAAACGCGCGATCGCCCGCCCCGCCCGCTCGCCGCGCAGCACGATGCCGGGCTCGCCCGCCTCCGGATCCTCCTCCTCCTCGCCGATCGGCACCGGGGTGAGGCTCACCGCGCCATCCTCCAGCCGCTCCACCCGATAGGGTCCCGTCCCGACGCCGCCGCGCACGATCGCAAGCTCGGGCTGGGCGAGCAGTTGCAGGAAGTGGGGGCGCGGGCCGACCAGGCTGATCTCCAGAACTTCGTCGGTCATCGCCACGATCTCGTCGATCATGCCGAGCATCGGCTTCAGCGGGTTGCGGCTCGCCGGGCTCATCGCGGCGCGCAGCCGCTGCACAACCTGCTCCGCCGTCACCCGCTCCCCGTTCGCCCAGCGGGTGCGGTGGATGCGGAAGGTGTAGCGCAGCCCGTCGTCGGACACGATCCAGCTGCGGGCGAGGCCCGGCTCGATCTCGCCGGCGGCGTCGAAGCGCACCAGCCCCTGCGCCGCTGCGTCGATCAGGAAGGCGCGGGGCGGATCAAGCGGCTCGAGATTGGGATTGACCATCTCCGCGGCGCCGCCGATCGCGCTCACCGTCAGCGGCCCGCTCGCCGGCTCCCGGCAACCGGGAAGCACCGCCAGTGCGGCGGCCGCCGCCATTCCCGCCAATGTCGCTCGAATCCGCATCGCGGCCATCGATAGACCAGCGGCGCGCCGCGGCGAAGGGGCTTGCCGTTCGCCGCAAAGCCGCGCCGGACGCAGCTCCTTGTTTACCACATTTTAACCAGTGCTGGATTAGGTGCTTAGGATGGACCGGAAAAGCCCCATGAGCGAGCAGGGAAAACCGCATTTCACCAACCGCAGGTCCCAGCGGGTGCGTGTCGACGGCACGGCGACGATGCGCGCGCAGAACTGGTACAATGTGGAAGTGAAGGTGTGCGACGTTTCCGCCTGCGGCTTCATGGCGGAATGCGTGGAGCCGGTCCGGATCGGCAGCTACGTGTCGCTCGACGTGCCCGGCATCGGTCCCGTCCACGCCCAGGTGCGCTGGCAGATCGGGCGGCGGATGGGCGGGATGTTCCTCGATCCGATCAGCCTGCAGCGCTGCGAATGGACCGCCACCCAGGCGGAGCCGCCGGTCGCGGCCTGACCCGGTTCAAAGTCCTTCGGGACGGCAACGGGACGGCGGCGGCGCCGCGTCGGCGCTCCAGCTCAAGCGATAGGTGACGAGCAGGCCGTCATGATCGGCCAGCGGCGCGCCGCGCCAGGGCTCGTCGAACATCGCCTCGATCCGGATCGGGCGGATCCGCACCCTCTCGCCCTGGTCGAAGCCCTGCAGGTCCTGCGTGTCCATCCAGGGTTCGTCGCCGTCCCACGACATCTTGATCTGGCAGTCCCGCGCGACGACCAGGCACCAATGGTGGACGATCGGCCAGGGTTTGCGGTCGAAGAAGTGCACCATCCGGTCCGGCGCTTCGGCCATGTTGAAATCGCCGCCGAAGATCAGCGGATTGGCGGGATCGCGATAGCGGTCGATGAACTCGGCGCCGCGATCGGTCTGCAGGCGATGGGCGGCAAGGCTCCGCTCCTCCGGCACGCCGGTCGAGCGCCGGGAATTGAGGTGCGTATTGAAGATGTCCACCGGCGCCGGCACGCCCGGCAGCCAGACGCGCACCATCATCACGCCCTTGTTGGCCAGGCAGTCGTAGCCGGCGCATTCACGGCGGTGGAACGGCTCCGTCCAGTGGGCGAGGATCGGAAAATCGCTGGCGGCGGCGAGGCCGCTGGACAGGAAGGTGCCGAACCGCTCGCCCCTGCGGAAACTGCGCCGGCCGGGAAGGCGCGGCGCCTCCTCCGCCATCTCCGCTCGGGAAAGGCGCTCGCTCCGCGTGGGCCCGCGCACATAATTGGGATAGCCGGCCTCGACCGGGATGCGCGCCGCGCGGCGGGTGAAGGCTTCCTGGAGAAGGACGACCTGCGGCGCGCGCCCTTCGGCGCGCAGCTGGGCGAGCTGGCGCGCGATCTCGTCCAGCCGGTAGCCTCGGTTCGAACGGGCCGGCCAGGGAAGCCCCTCGACATTGTAGATGAGGACGCTGAGCGTCGTCATATGCTCGCCGGTCGCGGGATCGACGACGATGTCGGGCATGGCGTCCGACGCCACGCAGCGCTCCGCGCGGGGCCCGGGCATTCCCGCGCAGCCGGCAAGCAGCAGCGCGGCGCCCAACGCCGCCATTCCTCGTCCGATCCTGCCCCTGCCCGTCTTCATCGCGGCTCCGCCATATCGCATTTTTCCTGTGCAACCATCGTCTTCCCGGCGGGTTCAGTTCGGCAAGGCAAATGAAGGTCGCGGGGCGGGATGATGGAGACCCGCTATGTTCGCATTGATGCTCGCTCTGACGCTGGCTCAGACGAGTCCGGCCGCTCCCGCGGAAGCCGCGCAGGCTCCCGTTCCCACGCAGGCTCAGGCCGCCCAGGGCTGGAATGTCGCCGCCACGCCGCAGGTCTGCGCGGTGCATACCGCCTTCCGCAGCGGCACAGTACTGTCGGTGTTCGCTCTGCAGGGGCAGGAAGGGATCGCGTTCCTGATCCAGAACCCCTCCTGGCAGACGCTCGAGGACGGCGCGGTCTACAGGCTCAACATCCGCTTCGACGAAGGCGAGGCCTGGCCGGTGGAAGCGATCGCCCGGCTCGAAATCGACGAGGACGGCCCCGGCCTTCTGTTCGCCGTCAAGCCGGACGATCTGCGCAGCGGGCGCAGCTTCCTCGACCGCTTCGCCTCGGCCCGCGGCATGCGCATCTCGAACGGCGAGACGCGCGTCGATACGCTGGCGCTGACCGGCAACCACGGCGCGACCGTCGCGCTGGCGCAGTGCCTCAGCCAGCTGTGGGACGGCGGCGCGGGCCTCCACGAAGCGTCCGAGCGTCCGTTCGCGGACGTGAGCGACGCGCCGGGCGTGCGCATTTAAGCTAGAACGAGCTTCTGCGATCCACACGGTTCGGCCCGCTGCCGCCGCGGCGGGCGAGCAGGAACAGGGTCGTCGGCCAGAACAGGGTGTTGACGAGATCGAGCAGCGACCAGTCGAGCCGCCAGCCGCTGTCGGTCAGGAAATCGACGATCTCGTTCGCCACCGCGAAGACCGCGACCGCCGCCAGCGGCCAGGGCGAGCGCATGCGCCGCTTCAACAGCAAAGCGGCCACGACGAAGATGGCCAGCCCGAAATGAACGTGGAGGAGGTCCTCGCCCGCGCCGGTGAAGTCGATCAGGAATTGCTTGGCGTCGCGGTAGAGTTGCAAGCTGTGGTCCGTTCCCCGCTGCAGGTGCGGCTGGTGCGGACGGCGGGACTCGAACCCGCACGCCCCGAGGGGCAGAAGATTTTAAGTCTCCGGCGTCTACCTGTTCCGCCACGTCCGCATGGCCGCCGCCATGCCACGAACCGCGGCGCTCCGCAAAGGCGCGCCGCACCGCCGGGGCGGAGCGTGACCGTCGTCAGACGTTCAGCCGCTCGCGCATTTCCTTGCCGGGCTTGAAATAGGGGACGCGCTTGGCGGACACGTCCACCGCCTCGCCGGTGCGCGGATTGCGGCCCTTGCGCGCCTCGCGCTCGCGAGTCGAAAAGGCGCCGAAGCCGCGCAGTTCGACGCGGCCGCCCTGCTGCAGCTGGCCGGTGATGGAATCGAAGAAGGCGGCCACCACGCGCTCGATCTCCTTCACGGTCAGATCGGGATGGTCTTCGCAAAGCTTCTGGACAAGTTCGGAACGGATCATGGCGGGCTCCCCCCCAAATCTTCAGAAACGACCGGTTTTTGCCGGTTCGTGGAAAAGCCGCGTCACCCCCTTGCGGCCGTCTATCCTGGATCAATCGCACCGAATCGGTGCGAACGCAATATGAGGGAGCGGGAATTTTGCTGCGCTTGTAACGCCCTAGGCCGCCGCCGCGGCGGTTTGTAACGGCAACGGGCGCGCCTTTCCGGAGAAAGACGCGCCCGCGCGATCAGGATATGAGCGGAAGGAGCCTCAGCTCTGCTTCTGCTTCAGCGCCTCGCCGAGGATGTCGCCGAGCGACGCGCCCGAGTCGGACGAGCCGTACTGCTGCACGGCCTGCTTCTCTTCGGCGATCTGCAGCGCCTTGATCGAGAAGTTCGGCTTCTTCGAGCGATCGAAGCCGATCACCATCGCGTCGAACTTCTGGCCGGCCTGGAAGCGCTCCGGACGCTGCTCGTCGCGGTCGCGGCCGAGATCGGTGCGCTTGATGAAGCCGGTCGCGCCGTCTTCGCCCACCTGCACCTCGAGGCCGCCGTCGCGGACTTCGAGAACGGTGACGGTGACGACCTCGTTCTTCTTGACGCCGCCCGACGCGCTGCCGCCGACCGCGACGCCGCCGCGCTCGAGCTGCTTCATGCCGAGGCTGATGCGCTCCTTCTCGACGTCGACGTCGAGCACCACCGCGCGGACGGTCTCGCCCTTGTGGTGGAGGTTGAGCGCCTCTTCGCCCGACACGCCCCAGGCGATGTCGGACATGTGGACCATGCCGTCCACATCGCCTTCCAGGCCGACGAACAGGCCGAATTCGGTGGCGTTCTTGACCTCGCCCTCGACTTCGGTGCCGACCGGGTGCTTCTCGGCGAAGGCCGCCCACGGATTTTCCTGCGCCTGCTTCAGGCCCAGGCTGATGCGGCGCTTGTCCTCATCGACCTCGAGGATGGCGACGTCCACTTCCTGCGAGGTGGAGACGATCTTGCCCGGATGGACGTTCTTCTTGGTCCAGCTCATTTCGGACACGTGGACCAGGCCCTCGATGCCCGCCTCGAGCTCGACGAAGGCGCCATATTCGGTGATGTTGGTCACCCGGCCGCGGAACACGCCGCCGACCGGATATTTGGCCGACGCGCCTTCCCACGGATCGCTTTCCAGCTGCTTCATGCCGAGGCTGATGCGCTGGGTCTCGCGGTTGATGCGGATGATCTGGACGCGCACCGTGTCGCCGATGTTGATGACTTCGGACGGGTGGCCGACGCGCTTGTAGCTGATGTCGGTGACGTGGAGCAGGCCGTCGATGCCGCCCAGATCCACGAAGGCGCCATAATCGGTGATGTTCTTGACGACGCCGTCGACCACCTGGCCCTCGGTGAGGCTCTGGATGAGACCCGAACGCTGCTCGGCGCGGGTTTCCTCGAGGATCGCGCGGCGGGACACGACGATATTGCCGCGGCGGCGGTCCATCTTCAGAATCTGGAAGGGCTGCGGGATGTCCATCAGCGGACCGACGTCGCGGACCGGACGGATGTCGACCTGGCTGCCCGGAAGGAAGGCCACGGCGCCGCCGAGATCGACGGTGAAGCCGCCCTTCACGCGGCCGAAGATCACGCCCTCGACGCGCTCGCCGGCCTCATGCTGCTTTTCCAGCTTGTCCCAGGCGGCTTCGCGGCGCGCGCGGTCGCGCGACAGCATCGCTTCGCCCTGGTGGTTCTCGACGCGATCGACATAGACTTCGACTTCGTCGCCGATCTTGAGGTCGGCCTTCTGGCCCGGCGCGGCGAATTCGCGCAGCGCGACGCGGCCTTCGGACTTCAGGCCGACGTCGATCACCGCCATGTCGTTCTCGATGCCGGTGACCTTGCCCTTGACGACGCGGCCCTCGAAGCCTTCGTCTTCGCCGCCCAGGGTCTCGTTCAGGAGTTTCGCGAAATCGTCGCGCGTGGGAAATGCCGTGGTGGCCATAGAAAAGTTCGTCCTTCGTATCTGTTTTGCCGGCCGCCGGTTGTCTCCGACGGTCTTGTGACCCGACCCCCGCGGCGGCCCCATGCCGGTCGCGGGCGTCCTGGCGGGCGGAGATCTGCCGTGAAAGCATGGCGGCCGATGGCCGTTTCGACATATGACAATAGCGCGCCGGGGCCCGGCTACCGCCGCCCCGCACGCGCGCATCATGTCCTTGCTTCCACGGGCGAACCGCCCGGCGGACTCGCGCGCCTATAAGGGAAGGCGGCTATCGACCGCAAGGACTAGTTGCCCGGAGGCATGGCGCCTCCGAGCCTTCGGACGAGACCGCGTCTCGCCCGGGGCTCAGCGCCGCCGCTTGCCGCCGGGCTGGTAATCCTCGCCGGGGACCGCGCCGCCGGGGCCGGCATCATGCTCGCGCTTCCAGTCGCGATACTTCTTCGCGCCGTAGAGGCCCATCGCCACCATGCCGAACGGCGTGAAGGCGCGGCGCACCAGCCACGGCGCGGCGGCGCCGATCACCATGCCCTTGAGGCCGCTGTTGCGCCCCGCGATCCTCCGCCCGACGGCCGCGCCGATCATCTTGGTCAACATGCCCTGATCTCCGAATGAAATGTCTTGCCGTTACAGCGCCGGACCGAGCATCTTGGTTCCGGGCCGCGGGAGATCAAGGGCTATGGGCCACAGGCAATTCATCGAGCGGCTGGTGATCGCGATCGGCGTGCTCGGCTTCGCGGCTTTGCTCTGGCACCTGCGCGGCCTCGTCATCCTGGTCTTCGGCGCGGTGCTGGTCGCCGTGATCCTCAGCATCGTCGCCGAGCCGGTGCGGGAGCGGCTGCGGCTGCCGTCCGGGCTCGCGTTGCTCGTCGCGATCCTGATCGTGCTCGGCGGCTTCCTCGGCGCCTTCTGGATGTTCGGCGCCCAGGTGGCGGCGCAGGCGAGCCAGCTCGGCGAGATGGTGCCCGCCGCCTGGGAAGCCGCGCTCGCCATGTTCGACCGCTGGGGCATCGGCGACATGGTGCGCCGCGGGGTGGACGAAATCGCGGTCGGCAGCGGCATGATCAGCAATCTGGGGGGCATCGCGCTATCGGTCGGCGCGGGGATCACCGACGCGGTGCTGATCATCGTCGGCGGGATCTATCTCGCCGCCCAGCCGGCGCTCTATCGCGAAGGTCTGATCAAGCTGTTCCCGCCGCGGGCCCGCCCGCTCGCCGGCGAGGCGATCGGCGACAGCGGGCGCGCGCTCCGGCTGTGGCTGATCGGCCAGCTGGTGTCGATGACGCTGGTGGGACTGCTCACCGGACTCGGCCTGTGGCTGCTCGGCGTGCCGTCCGCGCTCGCGCTCGGCATCATCGCAGGCATCCTCGAATTCGTGCCCTATGTGGGGCCGATCGCGGCCTCCTTCCCGGCGATCCTGGTCGCGCTGGCGGTCAGCCCCGAACTCGCGCTGTGGACCGCGCTGCTCTACCTCCTCGTCCAGCAGGCGGAGGGCAACCTCATCCAGCCGCTGGTCCAGCAGCGGGCGGTGGACCTTCCGCCCGCCCTCCTTCTGTTCGCCCTGGTGGCGAGCGGCGCGCTGTTCGGCATCGTGGGCGTGCTGGTCGCGGCGCCGCTCACCGTCGTGCTCTACGTGCTGGTGAAGCGGCTCTACGTGCGCGAGGCGCTGCACACGCCGACCACCCTCCCCGGCGAGGAGACCGGCTAGAGGAACAGCTCCGCCGCCGCCTCGACGATCGCGTCGGCGTCGAGGCGATATTCGCGGTAGAGGTCCGGCAGGTTGCCGGTCTGGCCGAAGCGATCGACGCCGAGCGGGCTCACCCGCTGGCCGCGAACGCCGCCGAGCCACGACAAGGCCGCCGGCGAACCGTCGAGGATGGTGACGAGGCCGGCCTGCGGCGCCAGCCGGCCGAGCAGCCGCTCGACATGGCTTTCCGCCGCTTCGCCGCCCCGCCAGCGCGCCGCCCGCGCCGCGCTCCAGCCGCGATGGAGCAGGTCGGGCGAGGTGACGGCGAGGAGGCCGAGGCCGGGCACGTCGTCCTTCAACGCGTCCCAGGCGGCGAGCGCCTCGGGCGCGATCGCGCCGCAATAGACGAGCGCCGCCTCGGCGCCCTCGCCCGGCGCCTTCAGCCAGTAGCCGCCGGCGAGCGCGCCGTCCTTCCACGCCTCTCCCTCGCGTTCCGGCTGCCGGACGGTGCGGGTGGTGAGGCGCAGATAGACGCTTTCCCCGTCCGGCGCCTGCATCAACCGAAAGCTTTCCTCCATCATCAGCGCGAGCTCGTCGGCGAAGGCGGGTTCGTAGTGGCGCAGCCCGGGCTGGCCGAGCGCGATCAGCGGCGGGTTGATCGACTGGTGCGCGCCGCCCTCCGGCCCCAGCGTCAGCCCCGAGGGCGTCGCGACCAGCATGAAGCGCGCGTCCTGGTAGCAGGCATAGTTGAGCGCATCGAGGCCGCGGGCGATGAACGGATCGTAGACGGTGCCGATCGGCAGCAGCCGCTCGCCGAACAGGTCGCCGGCAAGGCCGAGCGCCGCCAGCATCAGGAACAGATTGTTCTCGGCGATGCCGAGCTCGATATGCTGGCCCGCCGCCGTCGCGCCCCATTTCTGCGCGGAGGGGATCTTCGCCTTCGCGAACACGTCCGCCAGCTCCTGCCGGCGGAACAGGCCGCGCTGGTTCACCCAGGCGCCGAGATTGGTGGAGACGGTGACGTCGGGAGAGGTGGTCACGATCCGGTCGGCGAGCGGGCCGCCCGCCTTGGCGAGATCGAGCAGGATGCGGCCGAACGCCGCCTGGGTGGACTGCTCCTCCCCGGCCGGCGGCGCGATCGCGGGCACCTCGGCCTGTCGCCAGGGGCGCTCCCGCTTCTCCCGGGCGATGCGGCTCTTTTCGACCAAGGCGCGGACGCCTTCCGCGCTGTTGCCGCCGAGCCCGGCGAACGGCTCCCACTCCTCGCCCTCGGCGATCCCCATCCGCTCGCGCAGCGCGGCGATCTGGCCCGGGTTCATGAGGCCGGCATGATTGTCCTTGTGGCCGGCGAACGGCAGCCCCTGGCCCTTCACCGTATAAGCGATGAACAGGGTCGGCACGTCGTCCCGCGCGGCGTCGAACGCCTCCACCAGGCTTTCCATGTCGTGGCCGGCGAGGTTGGTCATCAGCGCGTGGAGGGCATCGTCGTCGCGGGCGGCGAGGACCGGCGCGGCATCCGGCGCCTCCTTCTCCAGCCGCTCCCGCCAGGCGGCCCCGCCCAGATAGGTGAGCGCCGCATAATCGGCGTTCGACACCTGCTCGAGCCAGTCGCGGAGCGCCGCGCCGCCTTCCTCCGCGAACGCCGCCTCCAGCCGCTTGCCGTATTTCAGCGTCACCACCCGCCAGCCGCAGCTCGCGAAGATCTCGTCGAAGCGGCGGAACATGCGCTCCGCCGTGGTCGCGTCCAGCGACTGCCGGTTATAGTCGACGATCCACCAGCAATTGCGGATGTCGTGCTTGTAGGCCTCGATCAGGCATTCGTAGATATTGCCTTCGTCGAGCTCCGCATCGCCCATCAGCGCGACGAACCGGCCGGCCGCGCCCGCGTCCATCATCCCATGGGCGACCAGATAGTCCTGGACGAGGCTCGCAAATGCGGTGACCGCGACGCCAAGGCCCACGGAGCCGGTCGAGAAATCCACCGGGATCCGGTCCTTGGTCCGGCTGGGATAGCTTTGCATCCCCTTGAAGCCGCGGAAATTCTCCAGCTGCTCGCGGCTCTGGGTGCCGAGCAGATAGTGGATCGCGTGGAGCACCGGGCCGGCATGGGGCTTCACCGCCACCTTGTCGTTCGGCCCCAGCGCATGGAAGTAGAGCGCCGCCATGATCGCCGTCATCGAGGCGCAGCTCGCCTGGTGCCCGCCGACCTTCAGGCCGTCGGCGCTCTCGCGCAGATGATTGGCATTGTGGATCGTCCAGGCGGACAGCCAGCGCAGCCGGTCGTCGAGCAGGCGAAGGGCATCGAGGTCCGGCGCTTCGGTTTTCTTCAGCATGGCGCCGCCCTTAGCGCCAATCCACCCGAATCTGCACCGGCTTTTTCTGCCCGGCTCAGGCGATGCGGTTGGCGCCGCGCGCCACCTCGGCGCGGTGACTGCCGGACAAGGCCGTGCGCCGTTGCCGCACGGTCTCGAGGAAGTGCCACTCGTTCACCGCCCGCTCCGGCGTCAGCGTCAGCGACATATAGCCGCGCCGCGACGTGTCGGCCCAGGCGAGCTGCGGATTGTGGGCGACGAGCGCGGCCGCGACCTCGGCCGGGTCGCGCGCCGCATAGGCTTCGAGGCCGGGCGAGGTGACCGACTGCACGCCGAAGTCGACGCCGGCGGGCGTGCCGCCGAGATCGAGGTTGAACGCCCAGCCGTTGTGGCTGTCGCCGGACAGGGTGACGAGGCTGGCGTCGGCGTCCAGCGCCGAGCGAAGCAGCCGCTCGCGCGCGGCCGGATAGCCGTCCCAGGCGTCGAAGTTGAACGGCAGGCCGGCGGCGGCGGCGGCGAAGACGATTGCGGCCTGCTGCCGGATTTCGGCCGGCGCATGGGCGGGAGTCCAGTCGCGCATGCGCGGGGAGAAAGCGAGCGACCCGACCACCACCTGCTGGGCGAGCACATGCCAGCGCGCCGGCGCGCGGAAGCCTTCCGCGAGCCGCCGCTCCTGCTCCGGGCCGAGGATGGTGCGGGCCGGATCGCGCCACGCGCCGTCGCGGAAGGCGGCGAGCGCCGCCGCCGGATCGCCGCCGCCGCGCAGGATCTCGCCGAGCTGCGGCGGCCGGTCGCGCGCGGTGAGGCGCGTCTCCGGCCGGTGGAGGACGGCGAGATCGCCGATGCGGTAGCTGCGGAACATGTCGTCCGATACGGGCATCCATTCGCGCCACGCCCGCACCGCCGCCGCCTTGCGCGCGTCCCACGGCCCTTCCGTCTCCGGCTGGTGGTTCTCGGCGCCGCCCTTCCAGGCGTCGTTCGCGCTTTCATGATCGTCCCACATTATCACGAAGGGGAAGAGCTGGTGGAGGCGCTGGAGATCGGGATCGGAGCGATAGGCGGCGTAGCGCAGCCGATAGTCGGCGAGCGCCACCGTCTCATGGTCCGGGAGGATGTCGCGGCCGGCCACCGCCTGCCCGGCGCCCGGATAGGTGCCGACCGGATATTCGTAGATATAGTCCCCGAGATGGACCATCAGGTCGAGGTCGCTTCGCCCCGCCGCATGGGCGTAGGCGTTGAAATGGCCGAACGGCAGGTTCGAGCAGGAGAAGACGCCGAGGCCGAAGCGCGCCACCGGCCCGTCCGGCAAGGTCCGGGTGCGCCCGACCGGAGAGGGGCGCCCGGCCGCGTCGAGGAAGCGGTAATAATACCAGCCGCCCGGCGCGAGGCCGCCCGCCAACGCCTTCGCGCACCAGTCCCGCTCGCCCGCCGCGACGGTTTCGCCCTCCGCGGTCAGGCGGCCGAAATCGGGATCGGCCGAGACCTGCCAGACCAGCCGCGCCGCATCGCCGGCATCCGGCACGTAGCGGGTCCACAGCATCGCCTCGCGCGCGCCGGGCTCGCCGCTGGCGACGGCATGGGTGAAGCCCCGCGCCGACAGCAGCTGCGCCGCGCCCGGGACGGCGAGGGCGCCGATCCCCAATGTGGCCGCCTTCAGCAGCAGCCGCCGGTCGATTGCGAACGTCATGTCCCCCTCCCCTGCCCCGGGATCATGACGCGTCGATGACGCGAGGGGAAGGGGGGGCGACGCCTCCGCGCTTCAGACGCAAGCCTCCCCCAACCGTTCGGCCTGAGCTTGTCGAAGGCCGCCCCTTTCTTCCAGCACCGGGAAAGGAGAAGAAGCGGCCTTCGACAGGCTCAGGCCGAACGGTTGAGGGTTGGCGAAGGCCGGAAGGGCGGCCGTGGCGAGCCCCGCCCCCCTCAGCGCATGCTGAGGAGCTTCAGCGGGTTCTCGAGCACCTTCTTCAGATCCTGGATGAAGCTCGCCGCGTCCCAGCCGTCCACCACGCGGTGGTCGCAGGACAAAGACAGGTTCATCATCTTGCGGATCTCGAGCTCGCCGCCGACCACGACCGGCATCTCCTTCACCTTGTTGACCGCGATGATCGCGACCTCGGGGCGGTTGATGACCGGGGTCGAGACCACGCCGCCCATCGGCCCCAGCGAGGAGATGGTGATGGTGGATCCGCTCAATTCCTCGCGCGTCGCCTTGCCGGCGCGGGTCGCCTCGGCAAGGCGCAGGATCTCGGCGGCGAGGCCCCACATGTCGCGGCTCTCAGCGTTGCGGATCACCGCCACCGACAGGCCGTTCGGCGTCTGCGTCGCCATGCCCATGTGAACGGCGCCGGAGCGGTGCACCACATTGGCGTCGTCGTCGTAGCGGGCGTTCAGCATCGGATAGTCGGGCAGCACCCGGCACATGCCGGCGATCAGGAACGGAAGCATGGTGAGCTTCGGATTGCTGCCGCGGTCCGCGTTCATCATCGCCCGCGTCTGTTCGAGCGCGGTCACGTCCACTTCGTCGACATAGGTGAAATGGGGGATGCGGCGCTTCGCCTCCTGCATGTTCTCCGCGATCTTGCGGCGCAGGCCCACCACCTTCACATCCTCGTCGCGGCCGCGGCGGGCGGACCCGTGCGCGCTGGCGCCGCCGCCATGATAGAGGAGATAGGCGTCGAGATCGGCGTGGCGGATGCGGTCGCCGGCGGTGCGGACCTCGGCCAGATCGATGCCGAGGTCGCGCGCGCGCTGGCGAACGGCGGGCGAGGCGAGCACCTTGCCGGCGCTTTCCTTCGGCGCCTCGGCGGGCGCCGCGGCCTGCGCCTCAGCGGCGCGGTCGGCGCGCCACTCGCCCTGGCGGCGGTCCTCCTGTCCGCGATCGTCGGCGCGGCGCTCGTCGGGGCCGGTGCGGCGATCGGGCGTGGTGCGGCGCTCCGCCGGCTCCACGTCCGCGCTCGGTACCGCGGCCTCAAGACCCTCGGTCATCTCCGGCATGCCGTCCGCCATCGGGACTTCCGATCCCGTCTCGGCCTCGGCTTCGGCCGCGGCGGCGCTGTCGGCGTCGGTCTCGAACACGACCAGCACCGATCCGATCGGAATCTGGTCGCCGACTTCGCCGGCGATCTCGACCACCGTGCCGGACACCGGCGATTCCATTTCGACGGTGGCCTTGTCGGTCATCATGTCGGCGATCTGCTGGTCTTCCTCGACCCGGTCGCCCACCTTGACGTGCCAGGCGACGATCTCGGCCTCGGCGATGCCTTCGCCGATGTCGGGCAGCTTGAATTCGTAGCGCGCCATGGCCGGTCAGTCCTCCAATGCTTTCTTGAACGCGGTGCCGAGACGGATCGGACCCGGGAAATAAGCCCATTCCAGCGAGTGCGGATAGGGCGTGTCCCAGCCGGTCGCCCGCTGCACCGGCGCCTCCAGATGATAGAAGCAGCGCTCCTGGACGAGCGCGGCCAGTTCGGCGCCGAAGCCGGCGGTGCGGGTCGCCTCGTGGACGACGACGCAGCGGCCGGTCTTCTTCACCGACTCCTCGATCGTGTCGATGTCGACCGGAACGATGGTGCGCAGGTCGATCACTTCGGCGTCGATCCCCTGCGCCTCGGCGCAGGCGATGGCGACATGGACCATCGTGCCATAAGCGAGGATGGTGAGCTGCTCGCCCGGCCGCGCGATCGCCGCCTTGCCGATCGGCACGGTGTAATAGCCGTCCGGCACCTCGGCCGCCGGATGCTTCGCCCAGGGCGTCACCGGCCGGTCGAAGAAGCCGTCGAACGGGCCGTTGTAGATGCGCTTGGGCTCGAAGAAGAGGACCGGGTCGTTGTCCTCGATCGCCGCGATCAGCAGGCCCTTGGCGTCATAGGGGTTGGACGGAATGACCGTCTTCAGCCCGGCGACATGGGCGAACAGGGCCTCGGGCGACTGGCTGTGCGTCTGGCCGCCGAAGATGCCGCCGCCATAAGGCGAACGGATGGTGAGCGGCACGCACCACTCGCCGGCGGTGCGGTAGCGGATGCGCGCCGCTTCGGAGACGATCTGGTCGAAGCCCGGATAGATGTAATCGGCGAACTGGATTTCGGCGACCGGCCTCAGGCCGTAGGTCGCCATGCCGACCGCGACGCCCATGATGCCGTTTTCCGAGATGGGCGTGTCGAACACCCGGCTGCGGCCATATTTCTTCTGGAGCCCGGCGGTGACGCGGAACACGCCGCCGAAATAGCCGATATCCTCGCCCAGCACGACGACGCCCGGATCGCGCTCCATCATCAGGTCGTGGGCGCTGTTCAGCGCCTCGATCATGTTCATGACGGTCATTTGCGCTTGGCCTCCAGTTCGGCGACCATCTGCGCCTGCTGCTCCTTCAGATGCCAGGGCATCTCCTCGAACACGTCCTCGAACATGGTGCGCACGTCTTGCGGGAAATCGATGCTGGAGGCGACGAGCACGCCCTGCTTCTCGGCCTCCTTCTGCGCGGCGCGCACGTCGGTGCCGAGCGTGTCGAGCAGCTCCTGATGCTGTTCCTCGCTCCATTCGCCGAGTGCGATCAGGTGGCGCTTCAGCCGCTCGATCGGATCGCCGAGCGGCCATTTCGCGCCGGCGCCCTGCGGCCGGTAGGCGGTGGGGTCGTCGCTCGTCGAATGGCCTTCCACCCGGTAGGTGAACATCTCGATCAAAGTCGGACCCAGATTCTGGCGCGCCCGGTCGGCCGCCCAGCGGGTCGCGGCATAGACGGCGAGCGCGTCATTGCCGTCGACCCGCAGCCCGGCGATGCCGTAGCCGACCGCGCGCGCGGCGAAGGTGGTGAGCTCCGCGCCGGCGATGCCGGAGAAAGTGGAGATCGCCCACTGGTTGTTGACGATGTTGAGGATGACCGGCGCGCGATAGACGCCGGCGAAGGTGACGGCGGCGTGGAAGTCGCCCTCCGCGGTCGACCCGTCCCCGATCCAGGCGGCCGCAATCCGGCTGTCGCCGCGGATCGCCGAGCCCATCGCCCAGCCGACCGCCTGCGGATATTGCGTGCCGAGATTGCCGGAGATGGAGAAGAAGCCCTTCCCCTTGTCCGAATACATGATCGGCAGCTGGCGCCCTTTGAGCTTGTCGCCGCGGTTCGAATAGACCTGGCACATCATCTCGACGAGCGGATAGTCGCGCGCGATCAGCAGGCCCTGCTGGCGGTAGGTGGGGAAGCACATATCCTCCCCGTCCAGCGCATGGGCGGCGGCGACGGCGATCGCCTCCTCGCCGGTCGACTTCATGTAGAAGCTGGTCTTGCCCTGGCGCTGGGCGCGGTACATGCGGTCGTCGTAGACGCGCACCATCATCATGTCGCGCAGCATCCGGCGCAGCTTGTCCGGATCGAGCCGCGGGTCCCACGGGCCGACCGCCGCCCCCTCGTCGTCCAGCACGCGCACCAGCGAATAGACGAGCTCATGCGTCTCGCGCGGGCTCGCCGCCACGTCCGGGCGGCGGAGGCTGCCGGCGGCGGGTATGTCGATATGGCTGAAGTCCGGCTCGTCGCCCGGCCGGGTATCCGGCTCCGGGACATGGAGCGCGAGCGCCGGTCGGTTGCGGCGCTCAATCTGGTCGGTCATTCCTGTACCCTGTCCTCTTCCCGATCCGGCTTCCCCGCCCCCGCGGCCGAATCGAAATGCGTCGAAGGAAGCCGCGCGCGAAGGCGCCGCCCCCAAGGATGCGCCGCCTCTAATCGATTTTTTTCGGACTTGCACCCCTCCCCCGCGCGCCGCCGGCGGCGGCTTGCCGGGACGGCGGAAATCCGGCAGCCAGCGGAAGCAAAGGAGCCCTGCTGATGTTGGTCGCCCACCTGCCGATCCCGCTCCTCGCCGCGATGTGCGCGCTCCTGTCGCTCGGCGGCTGCGCGACGGCGGGGCGGCCGGCTGCCGATGCCGCTCCGGCTTTCTACGTGATGCGCCACCTCCACACGCCGCAGGGCGAGCGCGACCCCGACCTCACGGCCGAAGGCCAGGCGGCGGCGGAGCGCCTCCCCGCCCGCCTCGCCGCGCATCCGCCGCGCGCCATCTACGTCACCCAGTGGAAGCGCACGCAGCAGACCGCCGCCCCGGTCGCCGCCCGTCTGGGCCTGACGCCGATCCGCTACGACGCCGCCGATCTCGACGGGCTGGTCGCGCGGGCGCGGGCGGAGCGGGGCCCGGTGCTGATCGTTGGCCATTCGAACACGGTGCCGGACATAATCGGGCGGCTGGGCGGCGTCCGCCCCGCCGACCTGTCGCATCCCGATTTCGGCGACGTGTGGATCATCCACCCGGACGGCCGCACCGAAACCGCCGACTAGGCGGTGCCGACGTCCAGCGCCCGGGCGAACACCGCCTCGAACATTTCGGCGGTGAGGCGGCCGGTATTCTGATTGTATCGGGAGCAATGATAGCTGTCGATCAACACCCGGCCGTCCGGCAGGCGGTGCTCGGCGAGATGGCCGAACTTGTACTGCGACAGCTTGCCGCCGGCGGTGCGCACCGCCGATCCGTGCGCGATCTGGCCGAGCGCCACCAGCACCCGCACCTTTTCCAGCCCGGCCAGAGACATCATGTAGTAGCTGCGGCAGGTCGCGATCTCGTCCGGCGTCGGCTTGTTCTGCGGCGGAAGGCATTTCACCGAATTGATGATCGCGGCGCCGGTGAGGCGCAGTCCGTCGTCGATCCGCTCCTCATAGTCGCCGGCGGCGAGGCCGAACTTCTTCAACGTGGCGTAGAGCAGGTGGCCGGCATGGTCGCCGGTGAACGGCCGCCCGGTGCGGTTCGCCCCCCACATTCCGGGCGCCAGGCCGACGATGGCGAGCCAGGCGTCGGGATCGCCGAAGCTCGGCACCGGCGCGTTCCACCAGTCCGGATGCTCGGCGCGAAGCTGCTCGCGGAAGGCGACCAGGCGCGGACAGAGCGGGCAATCGCGCGGCGGTTCGGCCGCGGGCACGGGGCTGGCGATGGACATGGGCAGCGTCTAGTGCCGCGGGAATGGGCATGACAAGCTATGCGATCGCGCTCGGCTCCAACCGCCATGGGCGGCACGGCGGACCGGCGGCGACTCTCGTTGCCGCCGCCGAGCGGCTCGCCGAGATCGGGCGCGTCTCGGCCATGTCGCCGGTGCGCGCGACGCCGGCGCTCGGCCCGGCCGGGCGCAGCTTCGCCAATGCCGCCCTCCTGCTCGAAACCGACCTCGATCCGGCGGAGCTGCTCGACGTTCTGAAGTCGATCGAGTACGCCTTCGGGCGCAGGCCGGGGCGGCGCTGGGGTCCCCGGGTCCTCGATCTCGACATCCTGTTCTGGTCGGAAGGGTCCTGGTCGGACGCCGCCTTGGTCGTCCCCCATCCGGAGCTGCGCCGCCGCGCCTTCGTGCTGGAGCCGCTCGCCGCCATCGCGCCCGGCTGGCGCGATCCGGTGTCGGGCGCCAGCGTCCGCCAGCTCCTCCACCGCCTCCGCCGCCCATCCCCGGTTGACCCGCGCCGCGCCCGCTCCTAGGTGGAACCCCCGGTCACGGGCCCTTAGCTCAGTCGGTAGAGCAACTGACTTTTAATCAGTAGGTCGCTGGTTCGAACCCAGCAGGGCTCACCATCTTTTCCATCTTCTTCCGCCACTTACGGCCCGCGCCGCGCTCCGCGGCGCCTTGAAAAATGCTGTGGGCTTAGGCGCTTAGGGCTTCCTTTCTGCTGCAGTCCCTCGTAAAGCCACGGGGTTGGGGCGGGGGTAGAGTCGGTGCAGAAATCGTTCCTGTCGTTGCTGGCGCTCTCGCTCGCTCTGGGAGGCGCGGCGGGCGCGCAGACCGTGCCGGTGCTTCCGGAGCCGACCGGCGATCCGCGCCGGATCGATCCGGCGTCCGATCCCATCCTCCAGCTGCGCCGCGACTCCGCGCCTTTCGGCCAGTTTCGCGACGCCGTGGCCGCCGCCGTGGCGCGCCATCCCGGCGCCGGCGAATTCGCCGCTCTGGCCGACGAAGCGGAGGCGGTGGTGGCGCAGGCGCGCGAGATGCAGCGCCCAGTGGTCGATGCCGCGATCACCTCCTACCGGATCATCGCGCGGGAATTCTCGAACGATCCCGACAATATCCTCGAGCGGTCCCGGCCGGTGCAGCGCACCGACGCCACCTTGTCCGCGCAGCAGACCCTGTTCGATTTCGGAGCCGGCGACGCGCGAGTCGCCGCCGCCGGCGCCCGCCTCCGCGCGGCCGGCGCGGATTACGAACATGCCGCGGACCGGATCGCGCTCGGCGCGGTCGCGGCCTGGTACGACGTGTTCGGCTACCGCGCGCTCGTCGGCCTCACCGAGGCCTTCATCGCCAGCCAGGGCGACCTGCGCGCCTCCGTGGAGGAGCGCATCCGGCAAGGGGTGTCGGCCGAGGGCGACCTCGCCCGGATCGACTCCCACGTCGCCCAGGCGGAGACGCGCCTCGCCCGCTACCGCCGCTTCCTCGCCAATGCCGAGGCGCGCTTCACCGAGCTGACCGGCAGCCCGCCGCCGACGCAGCTGGAGCGCGCGCCGATCCCCGCTTTGCCGGCCGAGAGCCGCGACCATGCCTCTTATGCCGCGATGAACGTGGCCGCCGTCCGCTCGGCACAGGCGATCGCCGATTCCGCGCGGCAGGAAGCGAGGGCCCTGCGCGCCGACACGATGCCGCAGCTGTCCGCCGGCGTGGACGCAGGTCGCTACGGCGTGTTCGAGAACGACCGCGACTATGACATTCGCGGCCGGCTTACGGTTCGCCAGCGCCTGTTCGGCGGCGTCAACGCCCGCGCCGACCAGGCCGACGCCCGCGCCCGCAGCGCCGACGCCCGCGCCACCCGCATCCGCGAGGAAGCCGCCCGCGACGCCGCCATCGCCTGGTCCGACGTGCGGGCGCTGGAGCAGCAGCTGGACGCGATGGAGGCGAGCTATATCGCCGGCCGCCGCTCCCGCGACGTGATCGCCGAGCGGTTCCGCGCCGCCCGCGGCAACCTGTTCGACGTGGTCGCGGCGGAGGAGGCCTACTTCGAGTCCGCCACCTCCTACATCCAGGCGCTGACCGAACTCGACGCCGCGCGCTACATCCTGCTGTCGCGAACGGGGCGGCTGCTCGAGATGCTGGCGATACCGACCGACCGGCTGGGGGAAAGACCGTGAGCGACGACACTCTGATCCGGGCGCCCAAGCCGCGCTTCGCGCCCTGGCTGTTCCGGCCGATGCTGAAGAACAAGGCGACCTATACCAAGGTGGCGGTCGCGGCGGCGCTGATCAACGTGTTCGGCCTCGTCACCGCCCTTTTCACGATGACGGTCTACGACCGGGTGGTGCCGAACAACGCGACCCATTCGCTGATCGCACTGTCGATCGGCCTCGGCATCGTCATCGTCTTCGATTTCATGCTGCGCCTGCTGCGCGCCTATTTCGTCGACCATGCCGGCGCGCAGATCGACCGGGAAGTGGGCGAGCATGTGTTCAGCCGGCTGGTGCAGATCCGGCTCGATCTCAAGCGGGGATCGACCGGCGCCATCGCCGGCATGATGCGCGAGCTCGAAACGCTGCGCGACTTCTTCACCTCGGCGACGCTCACCGCGATGGTGGACGTGCCCTTCATCCTCCTCACCTTGCTGGTGGTCGCGCTGATCGGCGGCTGGGTGGTGCTGGTGCCGGCGCTGATGGTGCCGCTCGTCATCCTGGTCGGCTGGGCCACCCACCCGGCGCTGGAGCGGCTCACCGCCAAGTCGATGGGCGAAGGGCTGCTGAAGCAGTCGGTGCTGGTCGAAACGATCGGCGGACTTGAGACCGTCAAGGCGTCGGGCGCGGGCACGCTGCTGAGCCGCCGCTGGGCGCAGGCGGTCGAGCAGCATGCCGACGTGTCGATGCGCCAGCGGCTCGTCTCCACCATCGGCATCACCGTCGCGACCTCCGCCGGCATGATCGCTTATGCGGGCGTGGTGATCGTCGGCGTCAACATGATCGCCGAGCGGACGCTGACGATGGGCGGGCTCATCGCCTGCTCGATCCTCGCCGGCCGGGCGATCGCGCCGCTCGCGCAGATCTCCCAGCTTCTCTCCCGCATCGCCGCCACCCGCACCGCCTACCGCCAGCTCAACGAGATGATGGAACTGCCGCCGGAGGGACCGGAGGGCGAGGCGCTGCGCATCAACGTCGCCGGGAAGATCGAATTCCGCAATGTCGGCTTCCGCTATCCCGGCACGCCGGAGCGCGCGCTCGATGCGCTGAGCTTCACCGTCGAGCCCGGCGAGCATGTCGCCCTGCTCGGCCGCGTCGGCTCCGGCAAATCCACCGTCGCCCGCATGATCCTCGGCCTTTATCCGCCCGAGGAAGGCGTGGTGATGATCGACGGCACCGACATCCGCCAGATCGATCCCGAGCATCTGCGCCGCCATGTCGGCTCCACGCTGCAGGAAAGCATCCTGCTGACCGGCTCCATCCGCGAGAATATCGCGCTCGCCCGCGGCGAGGTGGACGACGAGGAGCTGCTGCGGGTGTCGCAGATTTCGGGCACGCACCAGTTCCTGGGCCAGATTGCCAACGGCTACGACCTGAAGCTCGCCGATCGCGGCGAGGGGTTGTCGGGCGGCCAGCGCCAGTCGATCGCCATCGCCCGGGCGCTGGCCGGACGGCCGCCGATCCTGGTGATGGACGAGCCGTCGAGCGCGATGGACAGCCAGACCGAGACCGCCCTCATCCAGCGGCTCCAGGAGGAGTTGAACGGCCGCACCCTCATCCTCATCACCCACCGCCCGCCGCTGCTGCAGCTGGTCGACCGGATCATCCTTCTCGACCGCGGCAAACTCGTCGCGGACGGGCCGCGCGACGCGGTGCTGAAGCAGCTCACCCGACCGAAGGCCGCCTGAGATGACCGACACCCATTTCGAAGACCGGCTGACGGAAACGATCAAGCCGCGCCTCGCCTCCAGCATCCTGCTGTGGGCGGTCGCCGCCTTCTTCGTGATCTTCATCATCTGGGCGGCGGTGACGGAGCTCGACCGCACGGTGCGGGCGCAGGGCCGGGTGATCCCGAGCTCGCAGCTCCAGGTCGTCTCCAATCTCGAAGGCGGCATTGTCTCCGAGATCATGGTCCAGCCCGGCCAGGAGGTGGAGCGCGACGCGGAGCTGATCCGGCTCGATCCCACCCAGTCCGGCGCGGATCTCGGCAGCGGCCAGGCCTCGGTCGGCGCGCTCAACGCCAAGATTGCGCGGCTCCAGGCGGAGATCGCCGGGCGCGAGCCGCAATATCCGCCGGCGATCGACGCCTCGACGGCGGAGCAGATCCAGATCGAGCGCTCGCTCCACATCTCGCGCATGGCCGAGCTGTCGGGCTTGCTCGGCGCGGCCCAGGCCCGCATCTCCCAAGCCGAGCGCGCGGTCGCGGAGGCGGAGGCCGCCTATCAGGCGCGCGTTTCCGCCCGCGACGCCCGCGCCGCCGAGGTCAACCTGCTGCGCCCGCTGGTGGAACGCGGCATCGAGCCCCGCTTGTCGCTGATGCAGGCCGAAAGCGCCGCCGCCGTCACCGCCAGCGAAGCCGCCGCGAGCGCGCAGAGCATCGCCCGTGCGCGCGCCAGCGTGGCCGAAGCGCGCGCCAGCCTCAACCAGCTGCGCCAGGACTGGCGCGCCCGCGCCGCCGGCGAACTCGCCGCCGCCCAGGCGGAGCTTGCCGCCCGCCGCTCGAGCCTCCCCGCGCTGGCCGACCGGGTCGAACGCACCGTCGTGCGCGCGCCGATGGCGGGGCGGATCAACCGCGTGCTCGTCACCACGGTCGGCGGCACCGTCCGCCCCGGCGAACCGATCGTCGAAATCGTCCCGTCCGAGGAAAGCCTGCTGGTCGAAGCCCTGGTGACGCCGCAGGACATCGCCTTCGTGCGCATGGGCCAGCCCGCCCGCGTCGGCCTTACCGCCTACGACCAGTCGGTCTACGGCACGATGGACGGGGAAGTGGTGAACATCTCGCCCGACGCGGTGCTGAACGAGCGGACCGGCGAGAGCTTCTACACGGTGCGGGTGCGGACCACGACCCAGCTGCGTAGCCCGGCCGGCAACGCGCTCGCCATGGGACCGGGCATGGTGGCGGACGTGAGCCTGCTGGGCGATCGGCGCACCATCCTGAACTATATCCTGACGCCGATCACCCGCCTCAGCGACACCGCGCTGCGCGAGCGCTGAGCGGCGGCGACGCGTGGGGCGTCAGAGCCTCCGCGCCCGCGCCAGCCCTTCGATGCCGCGCGCGAGCACCTCTTCGCCTTTGGCGAAGCACAGCCGCACGACGCTGGTCACCGGCGCCTCGGCGTAGAAAGCGGACAGCGGGATGGCGGCGACGCCGGTCTCCCGCACCGCTTGCTCGCAGAACGCCGTGTCGCCCGACGCGACGCCGGAGTGTTCGAGATCGACGTTGAGGAAATAGGTGCCCTCGGCCGGCAGCACCGCGAAGCCTTCCGCGCCGAGCCCCGCCGCCAGACGGTCGCGCGCCGCCGCGAAGCCCGCCCGCATGCCGGCATAATAGTCCGCGCCCTTGGCGAGCCCCTGCGCCACCGCCGCCTGCAGATTGGGCGCGGTCGAGAAGGTCAGGAACTGGTGCGCCTTCGAGAAAGCGTCGGCGAGCGGCGGCGGGGCGACCGCCCAGCCGACCTTCCACCCGGTGAGCGAGAAGATCTTGCCGGCCGAACCGATCTTCACCGTCCGTTCGGCCATGCCCGGCATCGCGGCCAGCGAATGGAAGACGCGCCCGTCGAACACGAGATGTTCCCACACCTCGTCCGAAATCGCCAGCGCGTCGCGGGCGACGCAGTGGCGGGCGAGCAATTCCAGCTCCTCCCGACCGAACAGGCGCGCCGTGGGATTGTGGGGATTGTTGAAGATGACGAGACGCGTGCGTTCGCCGAACGCCTCGGCGAGCGCGTCCTCCTCGATCCGCCAGTCGGGCGGGGTCAGGCGGACCAGCTTCGGCACGCCGCCGGCGCGCAGCACCATCGGCAGATAGGCGTCGTAGAGCGGCTGGAACAGCACCACCTCGTCGCCCGGCTTCACCAGCGCCAGGATCGCGGCGGCGAGCGCCTCGGTGGCGCCGGAAGTGACGACGACCTGGTCCGGCGCGACCTCCAGCCCCTGGTGCGCCCGATAATGGTCCGCCACCGCCTCGCGCAGCGCCGGAAGGCCGCGCATCGGCGCATATTGGTTGGACTGGGTCCGCAGCGCCTCGGCGGCCGCCGCGACGACATCGTCCGGCCAGCCGAAATCGGGGAAGCCCTGGCCGAGATTGACGGCGCCATGTTCGCGGGCGAGCCCGGAGAAATGTTCGAACACGGTGGTCGGAAGGCCGGCGAAGATCGGATTCATGGCGCCCGGTCCTACCAGCAACCGCTCCCGGGCGCGAGGATGCGAGCGGGCACTTCGGCGCCCGCTCGCATCCTTTCAGGCTGTCGGCTCCGGCCTCAGTCCTGGCGGCGCGCCTCGCGGCGCACGTCCGCCCGGCCCATCGCGGACACGAGGGCGTCCCCCGACACGCTGAAATTGTCGGCCGGCAGCTCGGCGGTGCGGTTGCCGACCTCCACCAGCACGCTGTCCACCGCACCGTTCGCGCGGGCGCGGACATCCTGGACGGTGCCGATCGCGCGGCCCGACGTGTCGCGGACGATCATGCCCGGCGCCACCGACAGCGCGCCGGCCGCGTTTGCCGCGGCCGATCCGGCGGCGGCGAGATTGCCGAGGCCGAGGCCGAGCTGGCCCTGACCGGAAGCGGAGCCGGAGCCCTGCGCCGCGCCCGAGCCGGCGAGATTGCCCGCGCCGCGCGCCGTCCCGGCGACTCCGCCGACCGTCTGGCCGATGAAGTCGGTGCCGACGCCCTGCGCTCCGACATTGGCGCCGGCCGAGCCGCGCGCGCCCGCGCTGCCCGACGCGCGGTTGGAGCCGAGCGCGCCGTCCACGGCGCCGCCAAGACCGCCATCGGCATCGGCGCCGACGTCGGCGCGGCCGGAGCGGCGATCGACCCGCGCCTGGCCGGAACCGCGCACCGTCCCGTCGACGGTCTTGCCGAGCCCGCCGCCGGTGCCGGCGCCCTGCCCGCCGAGTGTGCCGCCGAGCGTGCCCTGCACGGCGCCGCCCAGCGAGCCGCCGAGGCCGCCGCCGCTGCCACCGAGCAGCTGGGCCGAAGCCGGCACGGCCGCGAGGGCGAGGGCGGCGGTCGCGATCGTCAGATTGAACTTCATGGCTCTGTCTCCTTTGCCTTGATCCTTCGAAGGGCAAACGAGACGGACTCCGGCTTTAATCCCGGGCGTGCGATTATTTTCCGGGAACGGGCGTGCGGCACGGGCCGCAGACCAGACCGCGGCCGAAGGCGCGGTTGTTGCGGGCCGCCGCTTCGGCGTCGAGCGCCGCGATCGGCGCGCCGCGCCCGCCGATATGGGCGGCGAGCCGTCCGGCGACCAGCGGCACCGCATAAGAGGTGCCGCGCACGGCCACCACGCCGCGCCCGCCGGCGGCGGCCATGTCGGCGCCGGGCGCGGCGTAATCCAGCCGGCGCGCGCGCCCCGCCTCGATCAGCACGCGGCCGCGCCCGTCGACGCCCGTCACGGCGATCACATTGTCGTAGGAAGCGGGATAGGCCGGAGGCGCGGCCGGGCCGTCATTGCCGACCGCCGCGACGATATAGAGGCCCTTCGCCTGCGCCGCCCCGACCGCGCGGCGGACCAGCGGATTGGGAGGACCGACGAGGCTCATCGCCACCACCCGTGCGCGCTGCTCCACCATCCAGCCGAGCGCGCGGGCGACGGAGGTCGCGCTGCCGCCCGCCGGATCGGTGCCGTAGACATCGGCGACGAGCAGCGGCGCGCCGGGCAGCGCGCCGCGCACCATGCCGCTCCCTGCCACCAGCGACGCCACCGCCGTCCCATGCGCGCTGGGCCGGGGGGCGCCGGCCGCGAAGCCGCGCTGCTGCACCGGGCCGGCGAGCGCGGGATGGGCCGCGGCGCCGCCGTCGATGATCCCGACACGCACCGCCCCCGCCGCCCCGCCACCGGATTGCGCCAGGGCGGCGGCGCTCATCGCCGGGAGTACGGCCGCGCCGCTCTGCATGTGGACGTGATTGGCGGTGAGCTCCGTCCCCGGCAGCAGCCGCGCCAATTGGCGCAGCGCGCGGGCGAGAGCGAGGCCGGGCGGCGCTTCCAGCACCACCGTTCTGAGCTCCAGCCCCTCGATCCGCTCGTCGGAGAGAATGCGGAAGCCCGCCGCCGCGGCCGCCGCCAGCCCCGCCGGATCCGGGTCCACCGCCACGATCTCGCCGCGCACGGCCGGGCCGAGCTCCGTCATCTCCAGCCGTTCGGGGTTCGCGCGGACCAGCTCGCGCAGGCGGAGGTCGCGCGCCTGGAGCAGCTCGCGCGCGCTCATCCGCACGCCGTCGGCAAGGCCGAGCGCGCGGTCACCCGCGCGGCCCACCTCCGCCGCGATCCCGCCGACGTCCGGCACCTGCGGCAGCCTCGGCAGGAGCTGCGCGCCCGCGCCGCCCGCCGCCAGCACCGCCAGCGCCGCCGCCAGGGCCGTCTTCATTCGTCGATCGAGCCGCATCGCGCCGCCTTTGCCATATTTTTCCTTGCTTCAGGATGAAACGGATGGCCCGGTACGTTTCCTCCACGAACAGGCATTGGAGACCCGCCTCTTGCAGGCTTTCGAGCGCGAGCTGCTGACGCTGCTGCCCCGGCTGCGCCGGTTTGCGCGCTCGCTTGCCCGCGATGCGGCCGATGCCGACGATTTGACGCAGGTCGCCCTGGAACGCGCCTTGAAGGCGCGGGACCAGTGGCAGCCGGGAACGAGACTGGATGCGTGGATGATGCGGATCATGCGCAATTGCTGGATCGACGAGGTGCGCAGCCGCACTCGCCGCGCGCAGACCTTCGCGCCGGAGGAAGCGGGCCTGTCGGTCGGCGTCGCGGCGAACGAGGATATCGAGCGCGCCGCCGAGATGCACGACGTCGACAAGGCGATGAACCGCCTCCCCGCCGAGCAGCGGGAAGTGATCGCGCTCGTCCTCGTCGAAGGGCTCGCCTACAAGGAGGCGGCGGACATTCTGGACATACCGATGGGCACCCTCACCTCGCGCCTGACGCGCGGCCGGCAGGCGCTTGCCCGAATGCTGGAGGCGGCATGATGGCGGCGGTGACGGACGAGATGCTGATGGCCTATGTGGACGGGGAGCTCGACGCCCCCGCCCGGCGCGAGGTCGAGGAGGCGATCGCCGCCGATCCGGCGCTCGCGGCCCGCGCGGAGGCGGAACGGCGGCTGCGCGCGCGCATCGCCGGCCATTATGCCCCGATCGCCGACGAAGCGGTGCCGGAACGGTTCCGGACCCTGCTGGGTGTCGCGGAGCCGGGCGCCGAGATCGTCGATTTCGCCGCGGCGCGGGAGCGGCGCCGGCCCTGGCTTTACGCTCGCAACTTCGCGGCGATCGCGGCGACCTTCGTGGTCGGCATGCTGGCGACGCAGCTCGTTCCGGGCGGCAGCGGGCCGATCGCCGTGGAGGACGGGGGGATGGTGGCGCAGGGGCCGCTCGCGCGCGCGCTCGACACCCAGCTCGCCTCGGCGCAGCCGGTGGACGCCGCCACCCGGATCGGCGTCACCTTTTCCGCCGAGGACGGGCGGATCTGCCGTAGCTTCGACACCGACGCCCTTGCCGGCCTCGCCTGCCGCGATCAGGGCGCCTGGCGGGTCGTGATGACCGCCGCGGCGCCGCGCGCCGGCGGCGAATATCGGCAGGCGGGAAGCGGCGCTGCGCTCGTCCTCCAGGCCGCGCAGGACATGATGGCGGACGCCCCGCTGGATGCCGACGCGGAGCGGCGGGCGCGCGACGCCGGCTGGGATTAAACCGCCCCGCCCCCTCGTTCCTCTTCCGACCAGAGGAGGAACGCATGAAATATCTGTCGCTGATCCCGTTCGTGCTCGCCGCCGCGCCGGCGCTCGCCGCCCCGCGCGCCGAGCTGTCGACCGGCGTCGAGCATCAACAGGGCGAATTCGGCACCGGCCAGCGCATCGAGACGCTGACCGTCAACAATGCCGTCCGGATCGACGGCGATCGGCTGAGCCTCTCGGCGCAGCTGCCGTGGCACCGCCAGGAAGCGCCGGGCAATGTCGTGGGCGGCGGCGGCGGGCTGCTCGGCCTCCCCATCGTGATCGATCCGACCCGTCCGCCGACCCGCGAGGTGCGGGAAGGGGTCGGCGATCTCCGGATCGGCGCCGGCTACCGCCTCCCGGTGCCCGGCGGCATCGAACTCGGCCTCGCGGGCGAGGCGAAGCTGCCGACCGCCGCCCGCGGGCTCGGCACCGGCGCGGCCGATCTCAGCGTCTCGGCCGAAGCGTCGAAGCGCATCGGCGACGTCACGCCCTTCGTGGCGGTCGGCTATGCCATGCCGGGCGATCCCGAAGGCTATGATCTGCGCAACGCCCTGTTCGCGCGCGGCGGCGTCGCCGCGCAGCTCGCGCCGCGGGTGCGGGCGCAGCTGGCCTATGGCTATGCGCAGAGCGTCAGCCCCCTCGTTCCCGACGAACAGAAGCTCTCGGGCGGCCTCAACGCCGGGCTCGGCGACCGGCTGAGCCTCGGCCTCTACGGCAGCGCGGGCCTGTCGGCGGGCGCGGCGGACATGGGCGCCGGGCTACGGCTCGGCTGGCGCATCTTCTGAACGGGTGCAACGACTCACTCCCCCCCCTGCACCCCGGGAGGGGAACTGGGGCGCGCGCCTGCTAGCGGCCGCCCGCTTGTGCCGCTGCTTCGTTATGTTCGGCGCGGCGGCCGAGGGGAGGCTCCGTCGTGGCCGTGCCCTCGCCCGTCAGCATCCAGCGCTGGCTGGCGGTCAGGCGGTCCGCGCCGCCGGCGGCGCGTTCGGTGATGATTGCGGTCGCGGTTTCGCGGCGCAGCGGCTCGTAGCGGCGCACGATCGGCCGCTGTGCGATGTCGACCGCGCCGGCCGCCGCGCCCGGCTGCTGCGGCAACGCCGCCTGCGCCTGGGCGGCAGCGGTGGCCGCGGCGGCGTCCTTCGCCTCGGCCTCGGCCAGGGCTTGTTCGGCGGGAGCGGCGGTGAGGCCGCGCATCTTGGCGGGCGCGGGTTCGGCGCCGGCATGGCGGCCGGTGAAGGCCGGCGGACGGCCCCAGCCGCCTTCCCAGCGGTAGAAGATGTGGGTGCCGACATTGGCGGCCTTGACCAGGTTCGCCGCCCAGTAAGGCACGACCCAGTTGGTGTGGTAATGGGTGGACCAGCCGACCGGGGCATAGACCTTGCCCGCCAGCGCCTCCTCGGCGATCCGCTTCGCCTGCGCCCAGAGGTCGGCATGCGGCGTGCGGGCGAGCGCGCCGTCGCAGGTGAAGGTGAACTGGCAGCCGGTCCGGCGCTCCGCCCCTTCGAACACGACGCCGCACACGGTGGAGGGATAGGCTGGGTGGCGCACCCGGTTGAGCACGACCTGCGCCACCGCGCGCTGGCCGTCGGCGCCCTCGATCGCCGCTTCGTAATAGACGGCGGCGGTCAGGCATTCGACGGCGCGCAGCCGGTCCGCCTCGCTGGCGGCGGCGAGCACAAAGGGACGCGCGGCGGGATTGGGCGTGTCGGACAGCGGGATGGACGCGTTCCACGCCACCGCATCCTCGGGAGTCACTTCCTTGAAGGCGAGCGGCTCCGGCGCCGGCGGGGCCGCGGCTTCGCCCGGGCGGAAGGCGGGCACGGCGGCGCTCGCCGCCACGCCGCGCACCTGCGGCCCGCTTTTGTCGATCGCCACGCTGATCCCCGCGAGCATATAGAGGCCGGCGACGGTGGCGAGCACCAGCCAGCTCCAGATATGCTGCCGCACAAATGTCGGCAGGCGCAGGACAGGGAGTTTGACCACCGCTCTCGTTCAAACAGGTTGCAGGAAGTGGTGCTTCATATAGCTAATACAGTGTGAATGCAAGCTGAAGGAGGAACTGCCCGCCGCTCACGGCGGGCGCCCTGCCCCGGAACATCGCCTCCGCTGATCGGTTGAGAGGCACGCTTCCTTCTTCAGCACGAGTTCCCATGGCCACCCGTCTGCGCCCCGATCAGCCCTCCCACGTCCCCACCTTCCTTTCCGACGACTTCCAGCGCAGCCTGGCGCGCTGGAACCATGAGCGGCTGGCCCCGGGCTTCCCAACTCCCGACTGGCGCAAGCAGCTGGAGCGGGACACGGCCATGCTCCGCCTGGAAGGCGCGTTCCTGGAGGAGCTGCGCGCCGGCATCGCCGCGCGCGCCGCCGAGGCGCCGACCGACCCCGACGGCTTCATCGCCTGGTTCGAAGCGCTGCAGGAGGACGGCCCCGGCCAGGGCGACCCGCTCTTCCCCTGGATCGCCGAAAAGGCCGACCTCTCACAGATGCGCTGGTTCCTGGAACAGGAAGCGGCGGGCGAAGCGGGCTTCGACGATCTCGTCGCGATGACCCAGGTGAAGCTGCCGGTGCGGGCCAAGCTGGAGCTGGCGCGCAATTACTGGGACGAGATGGGCCGCGGCAATCCCAAGGGCATGCACGGGCCGATGCTCGACGTCCTGATCGACACGCTGGAGATCGCCCCGGACATCGACGAAACGGTGATGGAAAGCCTGGCGCTCGCCAATGCGATGACGGCGATGGCAACCTCGCGCCGCTATGCCTGGCATTCGGTGGGCGCGCTCGGCGCGATCGAACTCACCGCCCCCGGCCGATCCGCCGCCACCGCGAAGGGCCTCGAGCGGCTGGGCTTTAGCCACAAGGAGCGGCGCTACTTCACCCTCCACTCCGTGCTCGACGTCAAGCATAGCGAGGACTGGAACCGGGAGGCGCTGCGCCCGCTGGTGACGGAGGATCCGGCGCGTGCCACGGCGATCGCCGAAGGCGCGCTCATAAGGCTGGAATGCGGCGCCCGCTGCTTCGCGCGCTACCGCCGCGAACTCTGGGACTGACGCGAACGCCGTCAGCCGGCGAGCGCCCCCATCTCCTCGATCGCGGCGACCATTTCATCGGCGGCGCAGAGATGGGCCATGTGGCCGATCCCGGGCAGCTCCGTCAGCCGGGCGTTCGGGATGAGCCTGGCCAGCGGCCGCGCGTGAACGGCCGGATTGACGACGCGGTCCGACGTTCCGGTGAGGATGTGGGTCGGTGCCTCGATTCGGTCGTGCCGGATCAGCGCTTCAGGCGAGAAGGGCATGATCGCGGCCGTGTCCTCTCCCTCCGCCACCATCGCCCCGGTCGCGAGCACCTCGTCATAGGCATAGCCCGCCTTCCATTCGGGCGGCGGCGATTGCGGCGAGAACATCAGCATGTGGACACCTTCCAGCAGCGGCCGGTCGAAGGTCGCCTCGGCGAGCCGCGAGAAGGCCGGACCGGCAACCGGTAGGGCGCGCGGGGCGATCAGCAGATGTTCGAGCGGCCGCGGCTCGGGAAAGGCGAGCGGCGCGATCAGCACCAGCCCCGCCACCCGTTCCGGATGCCGCTCCGCCAGCGACAGCGCCACCGTGCCGCCGAAGCTGTGGCCGACGATCAGCGTCCGGCCGATGCCGAGCGCGTCCATCCCCTCGACGATCTGATTCGCCTGGTCGTGCGGGCTGCCCTCGAAACGCCGGCGCACGCTCTTGCCGTGGCCTGGGCGGTCCACCGCCGTCACCCGGTGGTGGCGCGCGAGGCGGTCGAACGGCCCCGCCAGCCAGTCGCGGTGCGTGGTGACCGCGCCGTGGATGAGGAGCAGGTCGGGGCCCCGGCCCGCTGTGACGGCGTGAAGGCTGCGCCCGTGCGGCAGCGCGATGGTCCTGGTTTCCGGCATGCCCCATCAACAGATGCCGGCCCGATTGGCTCCGCGCGATCTTTTGGGGCATGAGCCGGCGCATGAGCGACACGCGTCACGATCCCGCCCGCCGCGCCCACATCATCGTCCTCGCCATCCTTCAGTCGGTGATGGCGGTCGAGCTCTTCCTGCTGCTGCTGCGCGGCCGCTGGCTGCACGCTTTCCTGGTCGCGGCGATCATGACGGCGATCCTGATCCCGGTCCTCTTTCCCCGCCGCCTGCCGGTCCGCATCCCGAGCGAGATTCAGCTGCTCGCCATCCTGTTCATCTTCGCGACGCTCTTCCTGGGCGAGGTGCACGATTATTACGAGCGCTTCTGGTGGTGGGACCTGGTGCTGCACGGCACGGCGGGGCTGCTGCTCGGTCTCCTCGGCTTCCTCATCGTCTACATGCTGAACGAGAACGAGCATGTCGATCTGCACATGCGGCCCGCCTTCCTCGCCCTGTTCGCCTTCTTCTTCGCGGTGGGGATCGGCGCGCTGTGGGAAATCTTCGAATTCGCGATGGACCAGATGTTCGGCACCAACATGCAAAAGCCGATGCTGGGCGATCCGTCCGGCCTCACCGACACGATGTGGGACCTCATCGTCGACACGATCGGCGCGGCGGTCGTCAGCCTGGCGGGCTGGCGTTATCTGCGCCGCCGCCGCCGTGCCTATGTCGACGATTGGGCGCGGCGCTTCATCGAGCGCAACCCGCAGCTGTTCGGACGCTGAGCGGCCCCGCCACAAGGACGGGGCGAATCCCGCCTCGCCCGCGCCGCCTTCCCATGGCGCGCGCCTTGATCTAGTTTCCGCGCCATGTCGGACGAAAGGATGGACGTCACGGGCGGCGGAGGCGGCGCGGTGTCGTGGCGGCGGGGCTGGGCGAGCGTGGGCGCGCTGCTGGCGACGATCCTGCTCGTCGGCCTGATCGTGATGGTGACGATCACCAACCGCGCGCGCGACCAGGCCATGGCCTATGAGCGGCACACCCAGGACCTCATCCTCCTCACCCGCACCGTCGACGCCACCATCGCCCGTTCCGAAGCGGCGCTCGGCCGCTATGTGCTGGACGAGGAGCAGACGACCGGCACCATCTATTACAACGAATGGCGGCTCGCCGGGCGGCAGATCGGCCAGCTGCAGCGCATGGTGCGCGGCGACGCCGACCAGTCCGGCCGCGTCGCGGAGCTGCGCGGCCTCTACGACGAGCGCGGGCAGGAGCTTGCCGCCGCGGCAACGGCCGCCTCGCGCCGCCAGGGCAGCGGCGGCATTGCCCTGTTCTACCAGGCGGGACAGTCGCCCACGCTCCCGGCCCTGCGCTCCCAGCTTGAGGAGATCGCCGCCGCGGAACGGACGCGGCTGGCCGACCGCACGGCCGAGACGCGCATCTTCGCGCAGCAGGCGGACCGGCTGACCGAATGGCTCGGCTGGCTGGGCGTGCTGGTCGGGGTGGGCGCGATCCTGCTGGGGATTGCCGCCTATCGCGCCCTGACCGAAGGACAGCGGGCCCGCGCCGAGGCGGAGACCGAATCCTACCGCGCCTCGGCGCTGGAGGAAGCGGTGCGGGAGCGGACCCGGGAGCTTCGCGAGGCGAACGATCGGCTGATGGCGGAAGCCGGCGAGCGCGCCGCCGCCGAGGAGAAATTGCGCCAGGTCCAGAAGATGGAGGCGGTCGGCCAGCTGACCGGCGGCATCGCGCACGATTTCAACAACATGCTCGCGGTCGTCGTCGGCGGCCTCGACCTTGCCCGGCGGCGCCTGCGCGGCTCGTCGCCCGATGTGGAGGCGCAGCTCGACAATGCCATGGAGGGCGCGAACCGCGCCGCCGCGCTGACCCGCCGCCTGCTCGCCTTCGCCCGCGCCGAGCCGCTGCTGCCCGAAGGCATCGCGCCGTCCGAGCTGGTGGACGGCATGCACGACCTCATCGACCGCACGATCGGCGAGCGCATCCAGGTCCGCACCCGCTTCGCCGAGCAGCCCTGGCACGTCTGGGCCGATGCCAACCAGCTCGAGAATGCGATCCTCAACCTGTGCGTCAACGCGCGGGACGCGATGGAGGGAAGCGGCGACCTCAGCATCACCGTCGACAATATCGCATTGTCCGACGGGGAGGTCGGCGAGCTTCCGGGCGGCGACTATGTCCGCATCGCCGTGGCCGACACCGGATCGGGCATTTCGCCCGAAAATCTGCAGCGGGTGTTCGAGCCCTTCTTCACCACCAAGCCGGTCGGGAAGGGCACCGGCCTCGGCCTCTCGCAGATCTTCGGCTTCGCCCGCCAATCGGGCGGCGACGTCGCGATCGATTCAGAAGTCGGCCGCGGCACCACCGTCTCCATCTACCTGCCCCGCTCCCGCCAGGCGGCCGAGCAGGTGGCGGAGCGCGAGGAGCATGCGGCCTCCCATTCGGCCGCGCCCGAGACCAGCCATGAAGGCGCCGTGATCCTGGTGGTGGAGGACGATCCCCGCGTCGCCCGCTCCACCGTCACCGCGCTGGAGGAGCTGGGCTATGTGCCGATCGCCTGCGCGAGCGGCCGCGAGGCGCTGGAGATCCTCGATCAGGACCGGCGCATCGAACTGGTCGTCACCGACGTGATGATGCCGGAAATGACCGGCCCCGAGCTGATCCGCACGATGGCCCGGCGCCACCCCGACCTCGGCGTGCTGTTCGTCACCGGCTATGTCGGCGAGGCGGGCGATGCCGACGATCTCAGCGGCTACGACATCCTGCGCAAGCCCTTCACGGTGAGCGCGCTCGCCGACGCCGTCGCCGCCGCGCTTTCGCACCGCGTCAGCGAACTGCCCGCCGCCTCCCGCGCGGCCGCCGGCCGCTGACCCCCGGCTTCACCTGATCGCGCGCTGCCGCAGCAGACGCGGCAGCAGGGTCAGGGCGCCCAGGATCGGCCAGCGCCGCTGCCAGTCGGCCAGCTCGATCGCGGTGCCGGCGTGCCGGTTGATCTTCCAGGCGAGATAATCGATCCCGCCGGCATAAGTGCCGCTCGCCTTGGCGAGGCGGAGGAGCGACAGCGCCTTGCCGGCCCGCCGGCGCCGCGCCCATAGCCGCTCCGCGCTCAGGCGCTCGGCGGCGCTCGCAGGACGCAGCGCTTCCGCTTTCTCCCCCAGTCCGGCGGCCACGAGCGCGGGTCCGGTGAAGCGCAGATAGCGGTCCGGATCGGCATCGACGACCGATCCCGCCCTTCCCTTCCGCTCGGCGCGCAGCTCCGCCGAATAGGTCAGCGCGAAGGCGGTGCGCCACAGATCGAGCGCCTCTCTGCCCCCGAACAGAGGCCGGGCGGCGGCGAGCAGGGTCGGCGCCGCGCGCGCCACCGCGCCCACCGCCGCCGCGGATGCCGCCTCGTCCGCCGCCCAGGCGAGCCGCGCCGGCTGCGCGAACCGCGCCCAGACGGAGACGGACAGCGTCTCCGGCCCGCACAGCCGGTGGAAATCCGCCTCGCTCAGCACGGCATATTTGGCGATCAGCCCGTCATGTTCGAACGGGAAGACATTGGGCGGGATCAGGCGGTTGGCGGGCGCCAGCCAGCTCTTGCCGAACGCGGCGCGGTAGTCGGAGACGATCAGGTAGAAATCGAGCATCAGCCCGTCGAGCGCGCGTTCGCGCAGGCACGATCCGTAGAACAGCACCGCCCGGGCGGCGGACCCGTAACGGCGCGCGATCGCCTCCGCCATGGCGGCGGCGCGCGGATCGATCGGTCCGGCAAGCTCGCCGGCGACCAGCTCGGTGAGCGCGGGCGCGGTCATCGCCTCGGCGGCGGCTCAGGCGGCCAGCTTCAGGAACGGGACCGGCGCGGTCGGCTTCAGCACGATCGGCCGGTCGGCCAGCGCCTCGAAGAGCTCCCCGTCCAGGATCACGTTGGAATGATCGCCTTCGATGCGGATTTCGTCGCCGCTTTCGAGATGCACGCCGCGCAGCGTGCCGCGCCCCAGCCGGCCGCGCACCGCGGCGGACAGCGCGGAGAGCAGAGCCCAGAGGTTCCGTTCGATCACGAGGAGCTGCATCACGCCCGCGCGGGTCCCCTCGCCGGGCATGTTGCCGCGGAACAGGAGCTTCTGGAGAGTCGTCACCATAAGGAAGGCGAAGCGGCCCTGCAGCTCGCCGCTCTTCAGCACCGACACCTTGAGCGGCTCCGGACGCGGCGGCAGGAAGGCGGGCGCCCGGCCGATCAGGATCGACACGAGCCCGAGCAGCAGCGCCACGCCGTGGGCGATCCCGTTCGGCAGCCAGGGATAGAGCTTGTGACGGCAATAGAGGATGGTGTCGGCGAGCCCCGCCCCGCCCAGGAACATGCCCAGCACCGGCCGCGCCGCCCCGTTCCCCTCGCTCAGCGAAATGAGTTCGCGCGAGACGATGTGGTCGCTCAGATCCTCGCTTCTCGCGAGCGTCAGCACCCGTTCCAGCGCCACCAGCGGATCGCCGAACGCGCCGAGATCATGGGCGATGAGATTGGTCTTGCCGTTCGGAAGCACGGCGATCGGCGGCGGGGCGCCTTCGAAATGGCCGCCATGGTAAAGCTCGGTGAGCGCCGCCTGCACCGTGCCGTCGCCGCCGTTGATGACGAGCACCCTCGGCTCCACGCGCGCGATCGTGGCGAGCGCCGTCCCGATCTGGTCGACGCTTTCCACTTCGTAGTGGAAGATGTCGCGATTGCGGGCGCAGAAGCTGCGGACGCGCGGCAGCAGCGACCGGTTGCCGGTCGACCGCGGATTGGACAGGAGTGCAACCCGCGCCATTATGCCGCCACCCTTAGACGCATCGACCATTCTCCCGCGGCCCCGCCCGCCGGGATACCGCCGAGGATCAAGGTGGCGCACCATCGCGGCCAAATCGTGGCGAAGGCCGGAAGATTGTGGCTTTGGGCGCATCTTTACCTTCCGCAAACCCCTGAAGCCTAAAAGCTTTGCCGGGACGGGGCGACAGGAGCGAATATGGGCCTCGGCGGCGAACTGAGCTTTCCGCAAAACTGCAACGAACGCGCCTCGCCGCGCGAGACGGTGGCGCTGCCGGGCAAGGTCCGTCCGCTCGGCGCGCCGGCCGCCCCCATCCGGATCGTCGACATCAGCGCCTCCGGCTGCCGCTTCACGGCCCCCGGCGCTATCGCCCGGCGCGACGAGATCTGGATCGAGATCGGCCATCTGGAGCCGGTCCGCGCGCTCGTCATCTGGGTGTCGGCGGGTCTGGCGGGCTGCCGCTTCTATCAGCCGCTGTCGCCCGGCGACCTGCGCCGCGCCAGCCAGCCCGGTGCCCCGCGCACCGCGTCGGCCGACGCGGTGGCGCCCGCCCGCGCCGGCCACCCGCTGCGCAAGCGGCTGGCGGAATAGCCTTTTTCGTGGCAGAGGCGTCCCGCCATGACCGAGGACGCCGATATCGCCGCGATCCATGCCGAGACGCTGGCCGTCCAGGCCGTGCTGATCGCCGTTCTCCGCCGCCTCGCCGCCGAGCGGGACGATCTCGGGCCGATCATCTGCGGCGCGCTCGACGATGCGGAACGGGTGATGGACGCGGTGACGCTGCGGCTCGGCGACAGCGTGCCGATCTCCAGCACGGTGGGCGTGCTGCGGGTGATCGAGCAATTGCGTAGCGCCATCATCGCCGACGAAAGCGCCTGCGCGCCTCAGGCGGATTGAGCGCTGGCGGCGGCGAATCGCGGCTGCGGCGGAGTGACAGCGGCCGCGCGCGCGGCTAATTGCCGGGTGAGGGAGGGGGACGTACAATTATGCCCGTTTACTATTTCAATCTCCGCGCCGAGGAGAGCGCCGAGATCGATCTCGTCGGCCGCCGCTGCCGCGACGCGCAGGTCGCCCGCTGGGAAGCCGCCGCCCGCGCCCGCCAGGTCGTTCGCGCCCGCCTCGCCCGCGAGGATGCGACGCTGAACGGCTGGATCGAGGTCGAGGACGAGGAGAATCGCCCCGTCCTGCGCGTCCCGCTCCGCGCCGCCGCCTGCTGAGCCGGTTCGGCCGAGGCGGGGAGCGGAACGGGAAGAGCGCGGTCAGCCGCGCTCGCCGGCGCGCCGACGCGGCGGCTCGGCCTGCGGCTGCGGCTGCATCGGCGCCGTCCGCATATGCGTGCCATGGGTCTGGAGCTGGCCGAGATGCATCTCGACCGCCGGCGCGGCCCGGGCGGCGAGCGCGCGGAGCGTCGGATTGTCGCCGGCGGACGCGTAGCCGCGGTGCAGGTTCAGCGCCTCCTGGTGCGCCGCCACCTGGGCGTCGTGGTACATCATGTCGAACTGGTTCGGACCGGCGGCGCGCAGGCGGTTGAGCATGTCGGCATGGTGCGGCGCCATCTGCATGGGCGGCGGCTCCAGCCCGGCCTGGCGCGCGGCCTCCATCATCTCGTTCGACATGCGGGTATGATCCGCGATCATCATCTGTGCGAAGGACCGGACGGCCTCGTTGCGCGACATCTGGAGGGCGAGGCGGCTCGATTCGATCTCGAACATGTCGCCGCTGCTCGCCATGCGCATATACATCCGGGCCGCTTCGCTCATCGCCATGGCGGCGGGACCGGCCATGCCGGAGTCGCGCGCGTTCGTGGCGCATCCGCCCAGCAGCATCGCTGCGCCGGCGGCTATCATCAAGCTTTTCATGGGAAATTCGCTCCTCGTGGCGGGTCGCCCCCGGCCCGATGATCCATACGGTTCCGCGGCTACTCTGTTCCCTCGCGGCGCCCCGTCCGCGAAGTAAAGCGCAGGGGCCGTCCTTGCCTTCCCTGCCCCTCCCTGCCACATCCCCGGCCATGGCGATGGGGAAGCAGATCGACCGCTATCTCGCGCGGCTCATCTTCGTGCCGCTCGTCGCGACGCTGACGCTCGCGGCGATGCTGCTGCTGCTCGACAAGATGCTTCGCCTGTTCGACTTCGTCGTGTCGGAAGGCGGGCCGGTCGGCGTCGTGTTCCGGATGCTGGCCAATCTCATCCCGGAATATCTCTCGCTCGGCATTCCGATCGGACTCTTGCTCGGCGTGCTGATGGCGTTCCGCAAGCTCGCCATCTCCTCCGAGCTCGACGCGTTGCGCAGCGTCGGCCTGTCCTACGGCCGCCTGCTGCGCGTGCCGTTTCTGTTCGCGATCGCCTTGATGGGGCTGAACCTCGCCATCGTCGGCTTCGTGCAGCCGGACGCGCGCTACGGCTACGAACGGCTGCGCTTCGAACTCCGCTCCGGCGCGCTCGGCGCCTCGATCCGGGTCGGAGAGTTCGCCAATCTGGGCGGCGGGATGACGCTGCGGGTGGAACGCAGCGAGAATGAAGGCCGCGAACTGCACGGCGTGTTCGTCCGCGCCGAAAGCCGCGACGGCCGCAGCCTCGCCGTCACCGCCGACAGCGGCACCTTCCTCGCGACCGACGATCCGGACACGATCATTTTCCGGCTGTCCGAAGGGCGGCTGGTCCACAACGCGCCCTCTTATCCCGCGCCGCGGGTGCTGAGCTTTGCCAGCCACGACCTTCCGATCGATCTTCCGGCGATCGAGGCGTTCCGCGGCCGCGGCGACGGGACGCGCGAGATGACGCTGCCGGAATTGTGGCGGACGAGCTTCGACCCGGCGGCGACTGAGGCGCTGCGGATCTCGTCCTGGGCAACCTTCCACTATCGCGCGGTCGAGATCGTGATGATGCTGTTCATGCCGCTGCTGGCCGTGGCGCTCGCCGTTCCCCCGAAGCGCAGCACGTCGGGGCTCGGCATCTTCCTGTCGATCGTGTTCGTCGTCACCTATCACAAGGTGAACCAATATGGGGAGCAGATGGCCGCGCTCGGCCGGGTGGACGCGGTGCTCGCATTGTGGGGTCCCTTCTTCCTGTTCGGCGGGCTGATCGTGTGGATGTACTACACCCTCGCCCACCGACCCGGCGGGCAGCCGATCGGCGCGCTCGAACGCGCCTTCTCCAAATCCGGCAAGGCGGTCGCGCGGCTGCTGCGGCTCGGGCCGAAGCGCAGGCGGATGCTGGCGCCGGCATGATCAACGTCCAGTTCTTCCCGTCGCGGCGGATCGCCTTCTACATGGCGCGCCTGTTCGTGATGCGCAGCCTCGCCGTGCTCGCCGCGCTCGTCGTCATCCTGATGACGCTCGATCTGCTCGGCGAATCGGGCGACATCCTGGCGGTCGAGGGCAACAGCCAGAGCGACCTTTGGCGCTACGTGGGTCTGCGCATCCCGCAGCTGATCGAGCGCTTCCTGCCTTTCTCGGTGCTGCTCGGCACGCTCATCACGCTGGCGACGCTCAACCAGAACAGCGAGATCGTGTCGATGAAGGCGGCCGGCATCTCCGCCCACCAGATCATCGCGCCGCTGATGGTCGCCAGCATCTTCATCGCGGCGTTCAGCTTCGTCTTCAACGAGCGGATCGTGACCCGCGCCACCGCCGCGCTCAACGCCTGGACGGCGGTCGAATATGGCGAGGTGCCGCCGGAGACCGGCATCCTCACCAACGTCTGGGTGCGGCACGAGGACGATCTCTTCTTCGCCCGTCAGGTGAGCGGCCGCGGGGCCGACACGCGCCTGTCGGGCGTTTCCGTCTACGACCGCAGCGGCGGCACGCTGGAGGCGGTCCTCACCGCGGATAGCGCCCGTCCAGAAGGCGGCGCCTGGCGCCTCGACCGGGTGACCCGCTTCGACGTCGCCTCGGCGGAGCGCAGCGAGGAGGCGAGCCTGCGCGTCGGCGAGGGCGTCGATCCGATCCAGTTCACGCTCGCCCGGGTCAATCCGGACGAGCAGGATTTCTGGATGCTGCGCGAATCCATCGCCGCGCTCAAGGTCGCGGGCCGGCCGACCGCCGGGCTCGAGGCCAATCTGTGGCACAAGATTTCGGGGCCGCTCTCCTCGCTGCTGATGCCGCTGCTCGCCGCCGTCGCCGCCTTCGGCCTCGCCCGCTCGGGGCAGCTGTTCGTGCGCGCCGTCATCGGCATGGGGCTGGGCTTCGCTTATTTCGTGGCCGACAATTTCGCGCTCGCGATGGGCAACTTCGGCGCCTATCCGCCGCTCCTCGCCGCCTGGGGGCCGTTCGCCTTGTTCCTGCTGATCGGCGAAGCGGTGCTGATCCGCACCGAGGAATAAGTGGTCCGGCCACCCGCCGTCACCCGGGGCGAAGTCGCGAAGGGCGCCGGCCTCGCCGGCCTCGCCCGCCTGGGCGCGGCGATCGAGCTGCTCGCACAGCCGCTCTACATCTGGCTGTTCGGCCTCGCCACCTACGGCATCTATGTGGTGCTGTGGGCGGCGGTGAACCTCGTCACCAACCTCATCGACCTGTCGATGAACTTCGCCCTGCAGCGGATCGTGCCCACCGCGGGCGACGAGGCCCGCGCGCACGGCGCGGTCAAGGCGGCGCTGCTCGTCACCGTCGGCCCGGCCATGCTGATCGCCTTGCTGGTCTCGCTGAACGCGGGGGCGGTCGCCGGCATCTTCTCGGCGGCGCCGGAGGACGAGGCGCGGCTCGGCACCGCCGTCGCCCTGTTCGTGTGGGCGCTGCCGCTCTGGACCTTCGTCGAAGTCGCGACCTCGGCGGCCCGCGCCCGACGCGCCTTCGGGCCGGAGATCCGGCTGCGCATCTTCTGGGAACAGGTGGCGCGGATTCTGTTCGCGCTCGGCTTCTTCGCACTGGGCCTGGGGAGCCTGGGGCTGATGCTCGCCCATCTCGCCTCGCTGGCGCTGACCGCCGCCCTGTGCGTGCCTCTGCTCGCCCGCTTCTACTACCTGCGCCTGCTGGTGACGGCGCCGGTCGGCGGCGCGCCGCTGCGCGACCTGATCGGCACGGGCGCCGCGCTGGTCCCCGCCAATCTGTCGCGGCGGATGCTGATCGACGCGCCGCCGGTGGTGCTGAACCTGCTCCTGCCGGGCGCGCAGGGCGCGGCGGCGGCGGGCCTGTTCGAAATCGCGCGCAAGCTGTCCACCCTGCCGAACATCGTCCGGCAGTCCTTCCAATATGTGCTGGCGCCGCTGGCGTCGGCCCAGGCACATGCCGACCGCGCCCAGATCGGCGCGATCTACAGCTTCTCCAGCCGCATCTCGACGGCACTGGTCGTCCCGCTCGCCGGCCTGCTCGCCTTCGCCGGGCGGGACGTGCTCAGCGTCTATCGGCCGGAAGCGATGGCGGCCCTGCCGCTCCTCTATGTGCTGGTCGCCGCCCGCGCGGTGGAGGCGGCGGCGGCACCCGCCTCGACCATCGTCGAGATGACCGGCCATCGCGGCCTGCCGCTGCTCAACAGCCTGATCGGCGCCGCCGTCTGGGCGCTGCTCGCCTTGTGGCTGGTGCCCGGCATGGGGACGCTCGGCATGGCGATCGCCGTCGCGGTCGCGACCGTCGCCATGCCCTGGGCGGCCGCGATCGAGCTCAAGGCCAGCGACGGCCTGTCGCCGTTCGACCGGCCGGTGCTGAAATGCCTGCTGATCGCGCTGCCGGGCGTCGGTTTGATGGGCCTCACCGAATATCTGACCGGCGGGCCGCTGCGCTTCGCCGTCGTCCATCTCATCTGGGGCGCCACCACCTGGCTGACGCTGCGCCATGGCCTGCCGCGCGAGGACCGCGAAGCGCTCGGCGCCTTCGCCCGCAAGCTGCGCCTGGTCTGAAGGCTTTCCAAGCCGGGCCCGTCCGCTTATTCGGCGCTGATGTCGGACAATCCCGTCATCGCTTTCGGCCGCTGGCTCGCCGAGACGCCCGCCGACTGGCCGGACGCCGCCTGGCAGGCCGCGCACCGCGCCTTCATCGACATCGTGGCCGTGTCGGTGCCCGGCGCCGCGGAACCGGTTACCCTGCGCATGTTCGACACGGTGGCCCGGTGGGGCGCCGGACCGTCGACGGCGATCGGCTTCGGCGCGAAGCTCGCCGCGCCCTGGGCCGCGCTCGTCAACGGCACGGCCGCCCATGCGCTCGACTTCGACGACAATTTCGATCCGGCCAAGGCGCACGCCACCGCCGTGCTCGCACCCGCCATCCTGGCGCTGGGGGAACAGGAAGGCGCGTCGGGCCGCGACTGTCTCGACGCCTATGTCGCGGGTCTCCAGATCCTCGGCCGGGTCGGCCAGGGGGTCAATCCGGTCCACCGAAACCGCGGCTGGCACGCGACCGCCACCGTCGGCGCGGTCGGCGCCGCCGCCGCCTGCGCCCGCCTGCTGCGCCTCGACGCCGAGCAGGCCGGCTTCGCCCTGTCGATCGGCACCAGCATGGCCGCCGGCTTCATGTCGCAGTTCGGAACGATGGTGAAGCCGATCCATGCCGGCCTCGCCGCCAAGGCGGGCGTGATGGCCGCGGCGATGGCGCGGGGCGGCATCAATGCCGGGCTGCACACGCTGGACGGCCGGACGGGCATGACCCGGCTGATGGTGGGGCCGGACTATGAACAGCTGCGCGACGGCCTGACCCATGTCGAGCATGGCCAGACCTTGCGCTTCGAAACGGAAGCGGTCGGCGATCCGCTGCTGATCCTGTCGAGCGGGCTGAAGGTGAAGCGCTTCCCCAATTGCGGCAGCGCGCACCGGGCGATGGACGGGCTGCTGGAGCTGAAGGACCGCCACGGCTTTACCGCCGAAGACGTCGCCGAAATCCATGTGCGGGCGCCGGTCAGCCACCTCAACAACCTGATGTACACCGACCCGCGGGATCCGCTTCAGGCCAAATTCTCGCTGGAATATGGCTTGGCGGTGGCCCTGATCCACGGCGGCTGCCGGCTCGGCGACTTCGAAGGCGACATGGCGATGCGGCCGGACGTGCGGGCGCTCTATCCCCGCATCCACCGCCACCCGGTCGACAAGGCCGAAGGTGAATTCCCGACCGAGGTGGAGGTGCGGCTCGCCGACGGCCGGCGCTTCGAGACCCGGGTGCGGATGCCGGTCGGCAGCCTCGCCGCCCCTTTCTCGATGGACGATTATTGGGCGAAGTTCGAGGGATGCGCCGCGGGCGCGATGCCCGGCGACGCGCGCGAACGGCTCCGCGCCGCGCTGGAGCGGCTGCCGGAGCTCGGCGATCTCTCGCCGCTGATGGCGCCGCTCGGCTTCACTTCCCCGGCCGCCGGGGCTAGGGATCGGGCATGAGCGACCGCCGCTACACCGCCCTCGTCCTCGCCGCCAGCCGCGGCAATCGCGACCCGCTCGCCCAGGCCGGCGGCGTCAGCCACAAGGCCTTCATCGACATCGCCGGCGAGCCGATGCTGCTGCGCGTGGTGCGCGCGGTCGCGGAAAGCGGCCGGGTCGGGCGCATCATCATCTCGATCGAGGCGGAGGCGGCCGACGAGGCGCGCCGCATCCTGTCCGTGCTGCCCGGCGCCGGCGACTTCACCTATGTCGCCTCCCGCGCCAATATCGGGACCAGCGTCAGCGCGGTCACCGAAGCCCATCCCGAGGCGCTGCCGCTGATGATCACCACCGGCGACAATGCGCTCCACACGCCGGAAATGGTCCGCCACTTCTGCGACTCGCTGGACCGGGTGAGCGAGGACGCCGCGCTGGGCCTCACCCCCGCCCGCTACATCCTCGAAAAATATCCGGGCGAGACGCGGGCCTTCCACCGCTTCCGCGACGGCGAGTTTTCGAGCTGCAACCTCTATGCCCTGCTCACGCCCAAGGCGATGGCCGCGCCGCGCGTGTTCAATTCGGGCGGGCAGTTCGGCAAGAAGCCCAAGCGGCTGATCGGCGCCTTCGGAATCGTCGCCTTCCTGCTCTACAAGAGCCGGCTGCTGAAGCTGCGCACCTTCCTCAAATTCCTCTCGCGGGCGATCGGCGTGCGCACCGCGCCCGTCCTCCTCCCCTTCGCCGAAGGGCCGATCGACGTCGACCGGATGCAGGATTGGGAGCTCGCCAATCGCATCGTCGCCGACCGCGAGGGCGCTTCCGGCCATTCGGCTGCCTGAAATCCGCCTCATTGCAAATTCATGACCGGCTCACATATGGAGCGGCATGGCGGCAGGCATGCGCCGATGACAGGGAAAACCAGGTGAAACTCGCACATACGCTGCGCCCCTCTTTCTGGAGGCGCGAACATCATCTCGACAAGATGACGTTGAAGGAACTGGTGGTCGCCTATTTCCAGTATCCGGCGATCATCGCCTATCTGCTGCTCTCCGTCGTGGCGCTGGGCGTCTTCGCCTGGAGCCCGGCGCCGCTCGCGCCGACGCTGGTCACGGTCGCGGTGGCGAGCTTCATCTATCCCTTGGTGTGGTACGTCCTCCACCGCTGGGTGCTGCACAGCCGCTGGATGTTCAAGGTGCCGCTGCTCGCCTCCACCTGGAAGCGGATCCACTACGATCACCACCAGGACCCCAATCATCTCGAAGTGCTGTTCGGCGCGCTCCACACGACGCTGCCGACCATCGCCATCGCGACGGCCCCGATCGGCTACGCCATCGGCAGCTTCTGGGGTCCCGAAGCGGCGATCGGCGGCGCGGCGATGGCGTTCGCCACCGGCCTCGTCACCACCTGCTTCTACGAATTCTGCCACTGCATCCAGCATCTCGCCTACAAGCCGAAATCGAAGTGGCTGGCGGAAATGAAGAAGCGGCACATGGCGCACCATTTCCACGACGAGAACGGCAATTACGGCATCACCACCTTCCTGTGGGACAAGCTGTTCGGCACCTTCTACGACCGCGCCGAGCGGCCGGAGAAGAGCCCGACCGTGTTCAACCTGGGCTACACGCCGGAGATCGCCGAACGCTATCCCCACGTCGCCCGCCTGTCCGGCGGCGTCGCCACCGGCCACCCGAGGAAGCGCGGCCGCGACTGAAGGCGCGCACCACGCGGCGGCAGGCCGGGACGCCCGCAAGGCGCCCGCGAAGGACCTGCCGGGCGCGCCAAATCTGAGATGCCGCGGGCGCGCAAAAGCTTGGTTGCGCGGGCTTGGTCGCACCTTGTCCGGGCTGAACCGGCTCCGAACCTGAACCTGACAGCGGTTTCGTCTTCGAAAAACCCGCGGATTCGCGTCGAACTTCACTTCATGCACGTGTTGCGCAACCAAAAGTGCGAACTTCGTCCATCCGGCGCGGAAACGGCGGGCGCGGCGGAGCGGCCGATGAGCAGACGATGTCAAAGAGCGCTTGCCGCGAAGGGTCGCAGGCGAATTCCTACATTGCAAGTGGGGTGGGGGTTCGCGCGGCACCAAGCAAAGGCTTGCCTCCTTCGCTAACGACAATAGGCTGGAACTCGGCCGGCTGGCGATGCCGGCCATGGAGGCAGGGTGGCCAGTCGCGTCAGATGGAACGAGGCGGAGACCAAGCGCGCCCTCTACCTCTATTTCCAAATGCCGTTCGGCCAGATTCATTCGGGCAACCCCGAGATCATCGCGCTCGCCGAACGGATCGGCCGTACGCCGTCCTCGGTGGCGATGAAGCTCGCCAATTTCGCGAGCCTTGATCCCGCCATCACCCGCACCGGGCGCAAGGGGCTGGAGGGCGCCTCCGCCCTCGACCGGGCCATCTGGGCCGAGTTCAACAAAGATTGGACCGGCGCCATTCTGGACGCCAGCGCCTTGGAGGAGCAGCAGCCTCCGGCGCCCCACGCCCTGCATGAATCGCGCGCAACCTTCTCCTACGAGGCCCCTGCCGGAGCGACCACCACGCGCGTGGAGATCGAGCAACGCCTGGGCCAGGCTTTCTTCCGCCGCGCGGTGATGGCCAATTTCAGCAACGCCTGTTGCGTCACCGGCATCGCCGATCCGCGGCTCCTCAACGCCAGCCACATCGCGCCCTGGAAAAGCGACGTCGCAAACCGCCACAACCCGCGCAACGGCCTTTGCCTCTCCGCCACCTTCGACCGCGCCTTCGACCGCTATCTTATGACGGTGACACCGGACCTAGAGGTGCGGATTTCGAGACAGCTGCTGCAAAGCGCGAGCAAGGCAACCCGGGATTATTTCACACCCTATCACGGCCGCGCGCTGAGGGAGGCCACCCACTTGGCGCCCGACCCGGCCTTCCTGCGCCGGCACAATGCGCAGTTTCTGTCCTGAAGACGGAGCGATGAACATGATCACGCTGTTCGAATATCTCTACCGCGACGCGGGCAACTACAAGGCGTTCGGATCGGTCGCGCTGGAGGGCGCGCTGACTGAGGAGGAACTGGAGCAGGTACGCGCTCGCTTCCTCGCAAACGACAGCCTGTTCATCACCGAGCAGATCGAGGTGCCCGCGCTTTATCCGCAGCTCTATCAGTGGAGCGGCGGCCCCACGGGAGACGACCACTGCTGGCATGAGTTCGCTGGCATCAGGGTCGTGCACGGGGGAGAAGTGCCTGCCGACATCCGCATCGTGGGCAGCGCACAAGATTTTGTGAAAACCCTTATGGCGGTAGGAACTTGGAAGGAGGAACGATCCCGACATTTTTGACCCGGTGTGGAGCGGACCCCATCCCGCCCGACACCGTTCATTCATTTCACCAATGGAGAAAACGGATTAACCTGCCTCTCCCGCCGACGGGAAGTTCCTTCGTTTAGAACAACTTGTTGAAGAGCTTGGAATCCGCCTCAAGCAGCCGGCGCAGCATCTGGTTCGTGTAGAACATGTCTGGGCTCGCCTGCGTGGGGAGCACGTGGGTTGAATAGTCCGGCGCCTCCGGATCAAGGGTGAAGGTTACCAGCCCCAGCCCATGGATGGTGCACAGCGCCTTCAGCCGACCAAGATCGTCCTCGCTAGTAGTATTCGGTACGACGATGTAGCTCTTGTGGGAAAACAGTCGGTAAGCGACCGCCTGCCCGAAGGCGACCACCGGCTGCCCCGGGTCGATCTTGATCTCGGCGGCGACAATCTGTGGCTCGAATTTCAGAAGATCTTGGACACGCGGCTTTAGCACCCCGATCACGTCCGGCGTTCCCCACTTGCCCCTGAGCACGCTGCCACCGAGCGACACCGCCTCGTTCGCGTCTTCGGCGACGTCGATTAGCCATTGGGCGAAACTCTGATAGAAGTCCGCTTCCGAGAAGCGCACCGTTTCATGCGCTTCTGTCTCGACCTCCACCACCTCGGCGGCAACCGCTCGATCCTCGGCGACAGCTTCACGTGAGTCCGCATCAACATATTTGGCGAGCTGATAAGTACCGCGGGCGACCTTCACGATGTCAGAACTGGTCGTCAGTAGTGCGTGCAGTCCACCATGCACGCTGTTGTACGGCGTTTCGGGATCTCGCCCGTGAACGGTTTTGAGCAGGTCTGACCAACGAATGCCGCCCGGTCGCTCCTCAAGGACGCGCCTTGCACTTTCTTGGATCTGCTTTCGATTTAGCTTGGCCATTGCCCCTCCGTCGGTACCTTGGATGAACTCGCTGCAAAAAGAAAGCGGCCAGCCTCACCGCGCGAGCCTAAGGCCGCGCACGGAGACAGGCGACCCACTTCGCTCACGACCCGGCCTCCTGCATCGGCACAACGAGCAGATCTCTCCTGAAGACGGAGCGATGAACATGATCACGCTGTTCAAACCGGAGAGGGAAGATAGTCGAACCAGTCGAGGTCAATGTTTGCGGCGCAGAGCTTTACCACCGAGCGCCGAATCTCCTCACGCCGCAGAGCGGCGGAGGCGGGGTTCCGGAACGGGTCGGTCCATCTCCTCGGCAGCCTCGATCCAGCAGGTGATCGCGTCGTAGACGTTTTCAAGCGCTTCGTGCGGCGTCTCGCCATCGGACATGCAGCCGGGCAGTTCGGGTACAGTCGCCGGGAATCCGCCGCCGTCCCCCGGTCAGCGGCTCGATGACTCACGTTGTATATGCCGCTTGCATTCATCCGGTCAGCTTTCCTCTCGAGCCGCCCTATGTTTCGCCGCGGTCCGGGCAAAAGAAAAGGGCCGCCTCTCGGCGACCCTTCCCTTTCCCTGAAGCCGGGTGGAAGTACCACTTTTACCCGAGCAATTCCTGCTCCAGCTTCTTGGCCATTTCCTCGATATTCTCGGGCGGCCAGCCGGGGATGTCCATGCCGAGGCGCAGGCCCATGCTGGACAGCACTTCCTTGATCTCGTTGAGGCTCTTGCGGCCGAAATTCGGCGTGCGGAGCATCTCGGCCTCGGTCTTCTGGACGAGATCGCCGATGTAGATGATGTTGTCGTTCTTGAGGCAGTTGGCGCTGCGCACCGACAGCTCCAGCTCGTCCACCTTCTTGAGGAGGTAGCGGTTGAGCTGGTTGGCGTCGCGCTCCGCGTCGGCCGCGCCGACGCCGGCGCCGGCATGGGCGTGACCGCCGGTCGGGGCGGAGGCCGGCATCAGCGCGTCGTCGAAATGGACGAACAGCTGCAGCTGGTCCTGGAGGATGCGGGCCGCATAGGCGACCGCGTCGTCGGGGCTGATCGTGCCGTCGGTCTCGACGGTAAGCGTCAGCTTGTCATAGTCCAGCTCCTGGCCGACGCGGGTGTTCTCGACCTTGTAGCTGACCTGGCGGACCGGGCTGTAGAGCGCGTCGACCGGGATGAGGCCGATCGGCGCGTCGGCCGGGCGGTTGGAGGCGGCGGGGACATAGCCCTTGCCGGTCTCCGCGGTGAGCTCCATGTTGAGCGTCGCGCCTTCGTCGAGATGGCACAGGACGAGGTCCGGGTTCATCACTTCGATGTCGCCGGTGGTCGCGATCTGGCCGGCGGTGACTTCGCCCGGACCGGTGGCCGACAGCTGCAGACGGCGCGGCTGATCGCCCTCCATGCGCAGCGCGACCTGCTTCACGTTGAGGACGAGATCGGTGATGTCCTCGCGCACGCCGGCGAGCGAGGAGAATTCGTGCAGCACGCCCTCGATCTTGATCGAGGTGACGGCGGCGCCCTGCAGCGAGGAGAGCAGGACGCGGCGCAGCGAGTTGCCCAGCGTCAGGCCGAAGCCGCGCTCCAGCGGCTCGGCGACGAAGGTCGCGCGGCGGCGGCTGTCGCCCGCGGCCTTCTTCTCGAGGGCGTTGGGCTTCTTCATTTCCTGCCAGTTCTTTGCGTTGACGGCCATGTTGTTCCTCTGGCGGTTGGGGGGCGCCTGTCCGGACGGCGCCGTCCCGTTGATCTTCATGCGACCGGCGGCATGGGGCGCGGACCCATGCCGTCCGGCGTCAGACGCGGCGGCGCTTGGAGGGGCGCACGCCGTTGTGCGGGATCGGGGTCACGTCGCGGATCGACGTGATCTGGAAGCCGACCGCCTGCAGCGCCCGCAGCGCGCTCTCGCGGCCCGAGCCCGGGCCCTTCACTTCGACTTCCAGGGTGCGCACGCCATGTTCGGCCGCCTTCTTGCCCGCATCCTCGGCCGCGACCTGCGCGGCATAAGGGGTGGACTTGCGCGAGCCCTTGAAGCCCATCATGCCGGCCGAGGACCAGGCGATGGCATTGCCCTGCGCGTCGGTGATGGTGATCATGGTGTTGTTGAAGCTGGCGTTCACATGCGCGACGCCGGCGGTGATGTTCTTGCGCTCGCGCCGCCGAAGGCGCTGAGGTTCGCGTGCCATAGTCTCTACCTACCTAATCTCGTGTGTAGCCGGGGCGACTCCCAAGAGCCTCCGGCGGAGTAAACCGTCTCCCGGACGGTTTACTTCTTCTTGCCGGCGATCGGCTTGGCCTTGCCCTTGCGGGTGCGCGCATTGGTGTGCGTGCGCTGGCCGCGGACCGGAAGGCCCTTGCGGTGACGCAGGCCCCGATAGGACGCCAGGTCCATCAGCCGCTTGATGTTCATCGCGACTTCGCGCCGGAGGTCGCCCTCGACGGTATAGTCGGAATCGATCGCTTCGCGGATCTGGAGGACTTCCTGGTCGGACAGGTCCTGCACGCGGCGCTCGGCGGCGATGCCGAGCTTGGCGGTGATTTCCCTGGCCTTGGTGCGGCCGATGCCGTGAATGTAGGTCAGCGCGATCTCCACGCGCTTGTTGGTCGGGATGTTGACACCCGCGATACGTGCCATGTGATGCTTTCTCCTGCTCCACAGGAGGGCTGGCCACCCTCCCATCTCAGCGCTTCGTGGCCCCGCCGAAACGGACATAACCGGCGCGCGCACGAGGCGCCGCCGGCGGGCCGGATTAACGGGATGGGCGGCAAATAGGAGCAGGGACCAACCGTGTCAAGCGAGCGCCGGCCGGTTGCGCGGACCATCTGTCGGCGACGCTTACAGAATTGGCAAGGATTAAAGGCCGTTCACCATCGAAAGCCGCGCGGATCCGCGCTTCGCCGCAACTGGCACGCGCCATGTATCCTTCACCGCGTCCACATATTCCACTCGAGGGGCGGGCCTCGGCGCTTTCTTCCGGTCGCGCCGCCCGCCCTTTTCTTTTTCCGCCCGGCTTCCGCTGCCTCTCCGCCGTCGCCGCATCGGCGGGGAACTTACCGCTTGCGCGATCGGCCCCGTCTCCGCACGATGGCGGCGGGGGGTGTCCGGATGAAAAGGTTGGCTGCGCTCCTGCTGATGCTGGCGGCACTCGGGTCCTGCTGGGAGTTAGGGCCGGAAAGGCCTCCCGAGACCAAGGACCGGCTCCCGCCGGAGATGATGGAGCGGCTGGTGGCGGAGCCGATCGCCGCGGTCCGGGCACACGGCATCGACGCGGGGCGCGCGGATTTCGCACGGCTTCTGAGCGCCGAGGAAGCGCGGAGCGGCGCCGCAAGCGTCGAAGCCGCCGATCTTCACATGTCGTTCGGCATCGGCCTTTTCCTGCTCAGGACCGAGGAGGAACTGGACGGGCGCGCGCTGCTGCTCGCGTCCCGGGACTATGTCCACGCTTCGATCGACCTTTACCGCGCGGCGTTCGGCCCCGGCCATCCGGAAGTGGCGGTCGCGCTCCACAGCTTCGCGGACATCGAGGCGGAGATTCACGGGCAACGCCTGACCCCTGCCGCCGAAGCGGCCCTTCGCGAGGCGGTGCGGATCCGCCGCGCGACGCTCGGTGCCCGTCATGCGGAGACCCGGGGCGCCGTGAGGCGGCTGGCGTCGCTCAGGAACAGCGAACCGGACGATTCCGCCGGCCGTGCTCCGGACGAAGCCGGTACGGCCGTCGCAGATCTCGAAGCGCAGCCGGAATAGCCGGCGAACGGCCCGCTCAGGCCTTGGCGACCTGCTTTTCGTCGAGGAGCTGCTGCAGCTCGCCGGCTTCGAACATCTCCATCATGATGTCGGAGCCGCCGAGAAATTCCCCCTTCACGTAGAGCTGGGGGATGGTCGGCCAGTCGGAATAGGCCTTGATGCCCTGGCGAATCTCGGGGTCCTGGAGCACGTCCACCGTCTCGTACTGGACGCCCAGATGATCGAGGATCGCGACGGCGCGGCTCGAAAAGCCGCATTGCGGGAAGAGCGCGGTACCCTTCATGAACAGGACGACGTCGTTCTGGTTGACGATCTCGTCGATGCGGCTGTTGGCGTCGGCCATGTCTTCGCTCCTCAATCGGGGGTGGCGGTGGTGAGCTGGAGCGCGTGGAGCACCCCGCCCATCCGCCCGCCCAGCGCCTCGTAGACGCGCTGATGCTGTTTCACCCGGGGCATGCCCCGGAAGCTTTCGGAGACCACGCGGGCGGCATAATGGTCGCCGTCGCCGGCCAGATCGGTGATCTCGACCCGCGCGTCCGGGATGCCTTCGCGGATCAGCCGCTCGATCTCCTCGGCCGCCATCGGCATCGGATCAGTCCATGCTCTCGATGAACTGCCGCCGCGCCTCGACCTGCTTGTGGTCGAGCTGCTCGCGGATCCGGGACTCGTCGCACTCGACGCCCGCGGAGGTGAGGTCGCCCAGCACCTTGCGGATGACGTCGCCGTCGCCCGCTTCCTCGAAATCGGCGCGGACCACGTCCTTGGCATAAGCGTCCGCCTCGGCCTCGGTCAGGCCCATCAGCTTGGCCGCCCACAGGCCGAGCAGCCGGTTGCGGCGCGCCGTCACCTTGAACTGGAACTCCTGGTCGCGGGCATACATGTTCTCGAATGCCTTTTCGCGGTCGTCGAACGTGGTCATGGCGGTCCTTCGCTTTCTTTCAACGGCCCAGATAGGGCCCGCGCGGTCCCCGCGCAACGTGAGTTCGGATCGATCAGAGCCCGACATCCTCGAGGCTGAGCAGGGTGGCGTTGCCGCCCGCGCTGGTCGTGTCGGTCGAGGTCACGCGCTCGGCGCAGAAGCGGGGCAGATAATGCGGCCCGCCCGCCTTCGGACCGGTGCCCGACAGGCCCTCGCCGCCGAACGGCTGGGAGCCCACGATCGCGCCGATCATCGACCGGTTGACGTAGAGGTTGCCGACGGTGGCGGCGCCTTCCACCGCCTCGGCCGCGCGGGCGATGCGGCTGTGGAGGCCCATGGTGAGCCCGAAGCCCGACGCGTTCACCCGCCGCACCGTTTCGGCGAGGCTGCCCGCCCGCCAGGTGGCGACGTGCAGCAGCGGGCCGAACCATTCCCTGTCGACATCCTCCACTCGGTCGACGCCGATCAGGGTCGGCGGGACGTAGAGGCCGCCTTCGGGCGCGCCGATCGTGTGGAGCCAGCGGTCCTGCATCCGCTCGCGATGCCCCATCAGCTTGTCATAGGCGACGCGGTCGATCACCGGGCCGACATCGGTGGCCGGATCGGCGGGATCGCCGACGACCAGGCTATCCATCGCGCCTTTCAGCATGTCGAGCGTGCGGTCGGCGATCTCTTCCTGAAGCAGCAGCACGCGCAGCGCCGAGCAGCGCTGGCCCGCGGAGCGGAAGGCGGAGGTGACGACGTCCACCACCACCTGCTCCGGCAAGGCGGTCGAATCGACGATCATCGCGTTGATTCCGCCCGTCTCGGCGATCAGCGGCACGATCGGCCGGTCGTCGTCGGCGAGTAGGGTGCGGGCGATCTTCTTGGCGGTGGCGGTGGAGCCGGTGAAGGCGACGCCGGCGATGCGCGCATCCTCCATCAGCGTCTGGCCCGTCTCCGGCCCGCCGGGCGCGAAGACCAGCGCAGCCTCGGGAATGCCCGCCCCGTGGGCGAGGCCGACTGCGAAGGCGGCGATCTCGGGCGTTTGCGGCGCCGGCTTGGCGACGACCGTATTGCCGGTCACCAGCGCCGCCGTGACCTGGCCGAGGAAGATGGCGAGCGGGAAGTTCCAGGGCGCGATGCACACCCAGACGCCCCTGCCCTCCATCCTGAGCAGGTTGCGCTCGCCGGTCGGCCCGGGAAGCTCCACCGGCTGCAGGCCCGCGCGCGCCTGGGCGGCATAATAACGGCAGAAGTCGACCGCCTCGCGCACCTCGGCGAGCGCGTCGCCGATCGTCTTCTTCGCCTCCTGCACGCAGATGCGCATCAGCTGGTCCCGCTCCCGCTCGAGCAGGTCGGCCAGGCGGTCGAGGCAGGCCGCGCGCTCTTCCACCGTGCGGGCCGACCAGGCCGGGAAGCCGGCGAGGGCGCGGGTGACGGCGTCCTGCCCCCTCTCCCCTTCAGGGGAGGGGTTGGGGGTGGGGGCTGTGGGTGAGCTGCCTTGGCTGCGTGTCGTCGCGCCGACCGGCCCCTCCCCAAACCCTTCCCTGAAGGGGAGGGGCTTCTCGACCACCTCCGCCACCCGCCGCAGCTCCCGCCGCTCGAGCAGGTCGATGCCGCGGCTGTTCTTGCGTTCCGGCATGAACAGGTCCTCGGGCAGCGGGATCGATGGATGGCGGCTGCCGCCGACCGCCGCCACCTTGGCGACCGGATCGGCGAGGATGTCCGCGTCCGTCATCCGCTCGTCGGCGAGCTGGTGGACGAAGGAGGAATTGGCGCCGTTCTCCAGCAGGCGGCGCACCAGATAGGCGAGCAGGTCGCGATGCCCGCCGACCGGCGCATAGATGCGGGTCCGGTAACCCTGCTCCCACACCAAATTTTCGTAGAGCCCCTCGCCCATCCCGTGCAGCCGCTGGAACTCGAAGTCGCGGCTCTTGCCCGCCCATTCGAGGATGGTGGCGACGGTGAGCGCATTGTGGGTGGCGAAGGCGGGATAGATGTGGCGGGCGGCGAGCATGTCGCGCGCGCAAGCGAGATAGGAGACGTCGGTCGCCGCCTTGCGCGTGAACAGGGGATAATCGACGAGGCCCTGCTCCTGGGTCCGCTTGATCTCCGTGTCCCAATAGGCGCCCTTCACCAGACGGACCGCGATGCGGCGCCCGGTCTTCTCACCCAGCGCATCCGCCCAGGCGAGCGTCGGACGGCAGCGCTTGCCATAGGCCTGCACCGCCATGCCGAGCCCGTCCCAGCCCTTGAGCTGCGGAAGGCCGGCCACCGCCTCGATGATGTCGAGGCTCATCTCCAGCCGTTCGCTCTCCTCCGCATCGATGGTGAAGGCGATGCCGGCGTCCCGGGCGAGGCCGGCCAGCGCCTCCACCTGTTCGATGAGGTGCGGCACGCAGCGCTCATATTGCGCGACTTCGTAGCGGGGATGAAGCGCGGACAGCTTGACGGAGATCGAATGGCCTTCCTCCGCCACCCGCCCCACCGCGCGGATCGCATCTTCATAAGCGGCATAATAGCGGCCGGCGTCGGGAAAGGTGCGCGCCGCTTCGCCCAGCATGTCGAAGCTGGCGGTGAAGCCTCTGTTCTCGCGCTTGCGCATGCGCTGGATCGCTTCGTCGATGGTGCGGCCCATGACGAAGATCTCGCCCATCATCCGCATCGCCGCGCCCACGCCCTGGCGGACGAACGGCTCGCCGGCACGGGCGATCAGGCGCTTCAGCGCGCTCGCCTGCTCGGTCTCGCTGACCAACGCGCGGCCGATGACGAGGCCCCAGGTGGCGGAGTTGACGAGGGTGGAGTGGGACTTGCCGGCATGGGCGCGCCAGTCGGCATTGCCGAGCTTGTCGGCGATGAGCTGGTCGGCGGTCTCGGGATCGGGCACGCGCAGGAAGGCTTCGGCGAGCGACAGCAGAGCGACGCCTTCGGACGTGTTGAGGCGATATTCCTGCAGGAACTGGTTGACCCAGCCGGACGCCTGGGCGGCGCGCAGATCGGCCAGCATCGCCGACGCGCGGTTCTCGACCCGGCGGCGCGATTCGGGGCTAAGCCGCGCATCGCGCAGCAGCGGCGCCAGCACCTCGGGTTCAGCGGCACGGTGCAGCCGTGCGATTTCCTTGCGCGCCGAAGCCGTAGCGTCAGCCATTCTCTCTACTCCCGAGGGCTTGAGTATCGCCGCGGCGCGGCCTTAGGATCGGCCCCCTAACGCCTGACGAAGGGAGGCTCAATGCCGGTCGCCGACATCGACGAGATCAGACAGCGCGTGGGGGAGGAGATCGGGGTCTCCGACTGGATCGAGGTGGACCAGAAGGCGATCGACCTGTTCGCCGACGTGACCGGCGATCACCAGTTCATCCATATCGATCCGGAGGCGGCGGCGCGGACGCCGTTCGGCGGCACGATCGCGCACGGCTTCCTCACCTTGTCGCTGCTGAGCCAGATGGCGTCGGGCGTGATGCTGCGGCCGCCGACCACGAAGATGGGCGTCAATTACGGCTTCGAGAAGGTCCGCTTTCTCGCCCCGGTCCGCGCCGGCAAGCGCGTCCGCGGCCGTTTCACCCTCGCCTCGTTCGACGAGAAAGGGCCGGGCCGCTACCAGTTCGTCCACAATGTGACGGTGGAGATCGAAGGCGAGGACAAACCCGCCCTCATCGCCGACTGGATCGGGATGGTGTTCGCTTAGAGTATCCGCTCAAGGACGAGCCACGAGGTGGCCGCGGAACCATTCGGCCATGTCCTGCTCCGACAATTCCCCTGCCGCCAGCGCGAGGAAGGCGACCACCACTTCCGCATCGTTGGCGGTAAGGTCGTAGCCGTTGAGGTTGACGAAGGTTTCGCTCACCACCGCCGCGGTGCGCTTGTTGCCGTCGACGAATGGGTGATTGCGCGCGATTCCGAAAGCATAAGCGGCGGCGAGGGCCGCCACGCCCGGTTCTTCATAAGCGGCCAGGTTCATCGGGCGGGCGAGGGCGCTTTGGAGGGCGCCCGCGTCCCGCACGCCCGCGCCGCCGCCATGCTCCGCAAGCTGTTCGGCATGAGCGACCTCGGCCAACTCGGCCGCGATCCACAGCCATTGGGCCATTCTACTTTGCCAGCTCGCGCAAGGCTATCCGCCGCCGGCGCATCACTTCGCGCGCGGCCGCCATCTGCGCCTCGAAGTCGGCGCGGGGCACCGACAGCTCGATGCCGCGCGGCGTGCGGCTGACGGACAGGGTGCCGCCGACCTCCACGCCGAGCTCGGCGAGCAGATCCTTCGGCAGGATGACGCCTGCCGAATTGCCGATCTTGGTGACCTTGAGTGCGTTCATACCACGGTTATAACATGTGGGTCACCGTGGGTCCAGCCCGCCCACGCCGCATCGGCTTCCCACCGCGCGCGCGAGTCGCTAGGACCGCTTTACGTTCACGTCAGAGGATCCTGCCATGACTCGCGAAGCCGTCATCGTTTCCACCGCCCGCACGCCGATCGGCAAGGCCTATCGCGGCGCTTTCAACGCCACGCCTTCGCCGACCCTCGCCAGCCATGCCATCAAGGCCGCGGTGGAGCGGGCGCGCATCGATCCCGCGGAAGTGGACGACGTCATCATGGGCGCCGCCCTGCAGCAGGGCGTGCAGACGACCATCGGCCGCACCGCGGCGCTGCGCTCCGGCCTGCCGGTGACGGTGGCCGGCATGTCGATCGACCGCCAGTGCGCGTCGGGCCTGATGTCGATCGCGACCGCGGCCAAGCAGGTGATCGTCGACCGGATGGACGTCGTCGTCGCCGGCGGCGTCGAATCGATCAGCCTGGTCCAGACGCCGGAAATGCGGGTGGGGCCGGATCCCGAGCTGCTGTCGATGCACAACGGCGTCTACATGCCGATGATCCAGACGGCCGAGGTGGTCGGCAAGCGCTATACGGTGAGCCGCGAGCGCCAGGACGAATATGCCCTGCGCTCCCAGCAGCGCACCGCCGCCGCGCAGGCGGCCGGCCTGTTCGACGACGAGATCGTTCCCGTCACCGCGAAGATGATGGTGAAGGACAAGGAGACCGGCGAGACCTCCATGAAGGAGGTCACGCTCTCGAAGGACGAGGGCAACCGGCCGCAGACGACGCTGGAAGACCTCCAGAAGCTGCAGCCCGTGATGGGCCCTGAAGCGATGATCACCGCCGGCAACGCCTCGCAGCTGTCCGACGGGGCGTCGGCCTGCGTCGTCATGGAGGCGTCTCTCGCCGCCGAGCGCGGGCTCCAGCCGCTCGGCCGCTATCTCGGCATGGCCGTCGCCGGCACCGAGCCGGACGAGATGGGCATCGGCCCGGTCTTCGCGGTGCCGAAGCTGCTGAAGCGCTTCGGCCTCGGCGTCGAGGATATCGGGCTTTGGGAGCTCAACGAGGCGTTCGCGGTCCAGGTGCTCTATTGCCAGGACCGGCTCGGCATCCCCGACGACCGGCTGAACGTCAATGGCGGTTCGATCTCGATCGGCCACCCCTACGGCATGTCCGGCGCGCGCCTCACCGGCCACGCGCTGATCGAAGGCAAGCGCCGCGGCGTCCAATATGCGGTGGTGACGATGTGCGTGGGCGGCGGCATGGGCGCCGCCGGCCTGTTCGAAGTGCTGTAACGGCATTGATCGTGCTGGCCGGCCTCGCTATGTTGCAACCGTAGCAACAGAAAGGGGCCGGCCATGGCGGCGCTGTCGATCCGCGAGCTCAACGCCAACATCTCGAAGGTCATCGCCCGCGTCGAAGCGGGCGAGACGATCGACATCGCCCGCAACGGCAAGGTGGTGGCGGAACTGCGGCCCAAGCGGCGCCATCGTCCGGACGACTGGTGGGAGGCGTGGCGGCAAACCGAGGCGCTGCTCGAACGCGGTCTGCCCCTCGGCGTCGGAACTCTCGGCGAGGACGACAAATATGGCGACGCGCCGCTGTGAGGCTGACCCTCGACAGCAACATCCTCGTCTACGCCTTCGACAACGCGGCATCGGCGAAACGAGACGTTGCCCGGTCGCTGCTGCTCGACCTCCGCGATGCCGATCTCGTCTTCACCGCGCAGGCTCTGGCGGAATTCGCCAATGTCGTCCGGCGCAAGCTCCCGGCGAGCTATGACGTCGCGAAGGACCAGATCGCGCGCTGGGCGCGGCTCTATCCCGTGCTTTCGACGTCGGGCGACGACGTGATCCGCGCCGCCGATTTCGCCGCGCGTCACAGAATCCAGCTCTGGGATGCGGTGATCTGGCAGGTAGCCCGGTCTGGTGGAGCGACGCTGTTCCTGAGCGAAGACCTGCAGGACGGTTGGATGCGCGAGGGCATGACGGTTCTCAACCCCTTCAACGCCGCGAATTCCGAGCGGTTGGCGAAAGCGATCGGCGATGCCGCGCAGGACTGATCGCCGCGCGCGTCGCGCCTCGCTCGTCAAAAGGATCCGGATCGAGGCGCATGCCGCATGGCTGGCGGCGCGCGATCCGCGCACGCCCTGGCATGCCCGGGCGTTCGGCTTCCTGGTGGCCACTTACGCGCTCTCGCCGATCGACCTCATCCCGGACTTCATCCCGGTGCTGGGGCTGGTCGACGACATCGTCATCATTCCCGCGGGCATGTGGCTGTTCGCGCGGATGGTGCCGGAAGAACTGTTCGCGGAGCACCGCGCCGCGGCGGCCGAGGCGGCGGAGCGGCCGACCAGCGTCGCCGGCATCTTCCTCATCCTCGGGCTCTGGGCGCTCGCGGCGATGGTCGTCCTGTCGATCCTGCGCTGGCACTATGCCTGAACGGCGAAAGGCCGCCCCGCGGGTCGCGCGGGACGGCCTTTCCATTGTCTAGCCGGAAGCGGCCCGTGCCTTAGGCGCGGACCTCCACGGAGGCCGCGCTCACCGGATCAGCCGCTTTGGGCTTGGGACAATGAGACATCAGACCACCTCCTTTCAGTTGTTGAACAGTTCCGCGTAGATGGGAGATCGACAAGCGAATTCAAGAGCTTGCTCCGCCCTATTGACAATCGTGTAAATGGGCGGGCACCTTCGCCCCCGAAGGAGCCCCGCCATGACCGCAGCCGCGACCCCGAGCGACCTCGTCATCGAACCCCGCAACCTTCGCTTCGGGCGGGAGCGCGCCGCCGCCCGCTGGTGGCTGGGCGGCGATCCTTATGGCAGCGCCTGGCACAATTCGCTGTCCCTCACCTTCCCGCAGGGCGAGGCCTTCTTCATCGAGACGGTGCGCCGCTTCCGCGACGAGGTTCCGGCGCCGCTGCGCGACCAGATCGACGCCTTCGTGAAGCAGGAGGCCTATCACACGCGCGAGCATGTAGCGTTCAACGACCAGGTGTCGGAGGCGGGCTACGACACGAAGCCGATGCTCGACTGGGCGCGCATGCGGCTCGACGAGACGCGGGAGCAGCATCCGGTGGCGCAGCTGTGCGTCACCGTCGCGCTCGAACATTTCACCGCCATCTTCGCGCATCAGATGCTGAAGGACCCCGGCCTGTTCGACGGCGCGCCGGACGAGGCGCGGCGGATGTGGCTGTGGCATGCGATCGAGGAGGTGGAGCACAAGGCGGTCGCGTTCGACACCTATCTCCACGTCACCCGCGAGCTGAAGCCACGGCGGCGCTGGCTGATCCGCTCCGCCGTGTTCTGGAAGGTGTCGCGCAATTTCGTCCGCTTCCGCACCCGCGACGCCATGGCCCTGCTCCGGCAGGACGGGATCAAGGGCGCCGGCGCCTGGGCGCGGATGATCTGGTATCTGGTCGGCCGCCCCGGCATCCTGCGCCGCGTCTTCCCGATGTGGCTGAGCTATTTCCGCCCGGGCTTCCATCCCTGGATGCACGACGACCGCGCCCTGCTCGACAAGGGCAAGCGCGAGCTGGGCCTCGGTTCCGGCGGCTGATCTTTCGCTTTCCGTCGAATTAACCGCGCGGATTCATCGCAAACGAACCTCTCGCCCGTAGAGGATCGTGCCGGACAGGTGCGGTCGGTTCGGGAAAGGGGGCGCGATGACTGGGGCACTGAGCTTGCGGGGTCGGGTGACGCTGCCTTTGCGCAGGTGGCTGGTCGGGCGGAGCTTCGCGTTCCGCGGCACGGCGGACGCGCCCGACGGGCGGATCCGGGGCCGGCCGATCGTCGGCGCGCGCAGCGTCGAGCGGATGATCGCGGAGCGGTGCCTGCGCGCCCGGTCCTTTCCCGGCCGCCCGCTCGACTGGGGCTGGACGCTGATGCTGACGCTCTACCATGCGCGGCTCGTCGGCCGGCGCATGACCGCGGGCGACCTCGAAGAGGCGCTGCCGCTCACGCCCGAACGCACGCGCGCGCTGATCGAGGACTTGTGCCGCGGCGGCCAGTGCATGCCGATCGCCCCGCCGTCGGACCCGGACCGGGTGTTCATCGCCCTCACCCACGACACCGCCGCGCGCATGGCGGACCATTTCGTCGAGATGGAAACGCTCCTGCCCTGAACCCAGCGGAGCGGTGACGCCCGGGTTCAGTCCAGTTCGGAGCCGAGCTTCAGCACCTTGGTGCCGTCTTCCTGCTCGATCAGGTAGGCGGGATCGTCCTTCGATCCGTTGCGCACCACCTTGCTGCCCTTCAGCGTGCGCTGGACCCGGCGTTCGAAGCGTTCAGCGATCTTGCCCTCGGCGGTGCCGGAGCCCCAGTTCCACCGCACCTTGCTGCCCTTTGCATGCGCGTTCGACATAGGCGCTTTCTCCTTCCGGGAAGGGAAAGCGCGGGCCTGGCCGGCGTTCCCATTGGCGGCGGGCGCCTGAAGCGCTATCGGGCGCCCGATGGACGTCACCGACCTGCGCATCGCCCTGTTCAGCGGCAACTACAATTATGTCCGCGACGGCGCGAACCAGGCGCTGAACCGGCTGGTCGAATATCTGCTGCGCCAAGGGGCGGCGGTCCGCATCTATTCGCCGACGGTGGAGGATCCGGCCTTCCCGGCCAATGGCGACGTCGTCCACATCCCCGCCCTTCCGGTACCCGGCCGCGCCGAATATCGCGCGCCGATGATGATCCCGCCGGCGGCCAAGCGGGACATCCGCGCTTTCGCGCCCAACATCTTCCACATCGCCAGCCCGGAGATCCTGGGCCACCGCGCCGTGACGATGGCGCGCAAGATGGACGTGCCGGTCGTCGCCTCGGTCCACACCCGGTTCGAAACCTATTTCCGCTATTACAATCTCGCCTTCCTGGAGCCGCTGGTCGAGGCGGGGCTGCGCCGCCTCTACCGCCGGTGCGACGCGATCTTCGCGCCCTCGGATTCGATGGCGCAGCTGCTGCGCGACCAGCGCATGAACTATGACGTCGGCATCTGGACGCGCGGGATCGACCGGGAAATCTTCCATCCCGGGCGGCGCGATCTCGAATGGCGGCGCGGGCTCGGCATTGGCGACGACATGCCGGTGATCGGCTTCATCGGCCGGCTGGTGATGGAGAAGGGGCTCGACGTGTTTTCCGACACGATCGACCGGCTCGCCCGGCGCGGGGTGGCGCACAAGGTGCTGGTGATCGGCGAAGGGCCGGCCCGCGCCTGGTTCGAGAAGCGGCTTCCCCAGGCGGTGTTCGTCGGCCACCAGACCGGGGCCGATCTCGGCCGGGCGGTGGCGTCGATGGACATGCTGTTCAACCCGTCCGTGACGGAGACGTTCGGCAACGTGACGCTGGAGGCGATGGCCTGCGCCCTCCCGGTCGTCGCGGCGATCGCGACCGGCAGCCAGAGCCTCGTCACCGACGGGGTGACCGGCCGCCTGGTCCGGCCCGGCGCCTGCGACCAGTTCGCCGACGCGCTCGCTTTCTACTGCCGCGACCCCGACGCGCGGCGCCGCGCCGGCGAGGCGGGCGAGGAAGTGAGCCGCCGCTACGGCTGGGACGCGGTCAATCAGGAACTGGTCGACCATTATCTGCGCATCATCCGCCAGCACCGCGAAGGCGGCCGCCAACCCCGCCGCAGCCCGGTGCCGTGACCTTCTTCCCCCTCTCCCCCTAGGAGAGGGCTTTCGCCGCCTCCGCTTCGCTGCTCCGGGCGAAGCTGTCTGCGCCGCGGGCACGGGCCTCCCTCCAGCCCCCTCTCCCTCTGGGAGAGGGCTGGGGTGAGGGTCCCGGCCTCCGCGAGGACGCCCCGCCTTTTCGCCACCCCCGGTGCCCCTCACCCAACCCTCTCCCGGGGGGAGAGGGCTTCTGCCGCTTCCGCTTCGCTGCTCCGGGCGAAGCTGTCTGCGCCGCGGGGTCGGGCCTCCTCCAACCCCCTCTCCCTCCGGGAGAGGGTTGGGGTGAGGGTCCCGGCCTCCGCGAAGACGCCCCGTCTTTTTCGCCGCCCCCGGTGACCCTCACCCAACCCTCTCCCGGGGGGAGAGGGCTTTTGCCGCCTCCGCTTCGCTGCTCCGGGCGAAGCTGTCTGCGCCGCGGGCACGGGCCTCCCTCCAGCCCTCTCCCTCTGGGAGAGGGCTGGGGTGAGGGTCCCGGCCTCCGCGAGGACGCCCCGCCTTTTC
>NZ_JBKBMQ010000007.1:0-191265 GCF_046295735.1 Allosphingosinicella sp. | reverse complement strand
ACACGGGCCGCTTCGAGCTGGGCCCTCTGGGCGATGGTCAAGTTGGCGAACGGATCGTAAATGGAATCGATGCGGGAGCGGTCCTTGACCCCGTCCCATGTGAAGCGAAGGTCGCCTGCCTTCTCAAAAGCAGACTTGCACGCTCGCCAGCCGTGTCGATCTGGCATTGGCATGATGTAGGCGCTAATGCTTGGCCTCGGCTTCCACGACTTATAACGCAACGCAACGCGGCGGGCATGCGCCGCCCTTCAACGGGAGCGAAGAACGAATGCATGTGCGGCAGGCCAGACCGGACGATGCCCCGAAGCTGCTCCAAATCTGGCTCGAGGCTTCACGCGTCGGACATCCGTTTCTTGGCGAGGCTGTGCTCCAGGAGCAGCTTCCCAAGCTAAGAGACGTCTACATCCCACATGCCGACAATTGGGTCGCGACCGAGGGTGAGAGCATTCTGGGTTTCATCGGAATGGTCGAAAATCATATCGGTGGCCTCTTTGTCGCGCCGGAGGCGCATCGCGGAGGCGTTGGGCGCCTGCTCCTGCACCATGCCGCGAACCGGCTCGGCGAGCTGACGGTAGAGGTCTATGAGCAGAACGGATCGGCTTGCTCCTTTTACCGCTCCTGCGGGTTCGAGCAGATCGGCCGCAAGGAGCTGGATGATGAAGGGAGGCCAATCCCGTTGCTCCGTATGAAGCGACCGGCCGAGGCCGGCAAGGCCAGCAGTTGAGAAATGGCTGGTTCCCTGCAGAAACATGATCGACGCAGGGTGTGATCACCCCAAGTCCGTGTTCTCCAGTTCTGAGCCTGATTGGAGAGCGAGGCTTCCGCTCCCGCGATCCAAAATGGGGCCGTGCGGCTTTGGTCGCCTACATATCTCCCGCCAGGCGGGCGATGAAGAAAACAAAGTGGCTAGCCACAGGGCTGGAGCCGAGACAATCAAGGAGTGAGAGCGGCAATCTCCCGTCGCCAGTAGGCGTCCAGCTGGTAGCGCTGATCGTCTCCGGCGAGAGTTTCGCGCAAGGCGGCTCTAAGGTGCTCCGCATCGGCATCACGCCCGGCAGCTTGATGGACACGGGCCGCTTCGAGCTGGGCTCTCTGAGCGATGGTGAGGTTGGCGAACGGATCGTAAATGGAATCGATGCGGGAGCGGTCCTTGACCCCGTCCCATGTGAAGCGAAGGTCGCCTGCCTCCGCGGCGATGCCGAGATAGGCTGGGATGGCGTTGTCGTAGTCGAGACGTCCTTGCGCCTCGTCGAGCCGCAGGCGCAGCAGCCGGCTCTCTGGCCCCGGCCGCTCACGTTCGAGCTGCCGCACCACCACTTCCATCCAACTCCGGTCCACATTGCCGGTCCGCGATTGGGCGCCCAGCAGGTTGAAATGGGCGATCGCGAACAGATGCTCGGCGCGGGTTTCCCGTGCGACCGCGACCGCGTCCGGCTCTCGAGCGATCGCAGAGGGTTGCACGATCCTGATCCGGGGGTCGCCGGCCAGAATCCGCTCGATGTCGTCCTTGTGCATCACGCCGACCACGACCAGCACTCGGCCGCCGGGGTACGCGCGCGCCGCGGCGGCGATGCGCCGCGCCTGAAGGAAGGTGCGGTAAAGGAACAGGCGGCGCGCGAAGTCGCCGCGCGGCTGCTCCGGATAGGCTCCGTAGAACGAGCGGTGTCGTGCCCGTTCTTCTTCCGCGTCGGCGAAAAAGAGCCCATCGGTGAGAGAGCGCGGCTCGGGAAACGACACGAAGCCCTGGAACCCGGAGGGGCGCCGAAGAAAAGGCGGCCGCTCGAGATCGTCGACGCCGAAGGCAAGTGCGCTGTCCTCGGGCGAGGGAAGCCAGTCGAACGGGCAGAGCGGCGTGCCGGTTTCGCGCGCCCACGGCACGATCACATCCTGGATTTCGTAGGTGAACTCGTAATGGTCGCCGCCTCTAGGCAGCGCTGACAATGCGCCGCCCGGGTGGCCGGGCGGCGCCTCTTTCGATCGCTCGGCTCGTCCGGCCACAGGCGAACCCGACAATTTGCGACCCGCTTGGCAGGCATACTGCTACCATGTCGATCTTCAGGCCAGTCCCGAGCGTTTCACGCGACCGTCGCCGGTCTACGGCGCGTGGCGTTGTCCCTGCGGGGCGGTTGCCCTGTCCAGAGGGCGAGGCGGGTCTGCAGCAGCGTTCGAGCGTCCACGCGGCGGGCTTTCCCGCCGCGCTAAACTGGAAGCAGGGGCTCGCTTATTCCGGCCTCGCCCCCGCTTACCTCCGCAGATTGATCAAGGAGAGAAGGTTGGTTTGCCGCCCCTTCGGGCCCAACGGCAGCAAGGTCATGCTTCGCAGCGAGCTGGACCGAATTCTCGGGGAGATTCTGGGTGCTGAGATGAAATGCGCCACGATCGAGGAGGATTTTGACTTTGGCTAAGATCGAGGTGCCCCGGTACATGCGCGGGAAGAAGCTTAAAGGCGGGAAAGTTGCCTATTTTTGGGAGCCGCCCCACTGGGCCCGTCCCCCGGCAGTGCGCAACGGAAAAGTCTGCCCAGTCACAGCCACGGCGCTTGGCTCTGACCTCCTGAAGGCAATCGAAACGGCCGAACAACTCAATGAGGCGCTTGATGGGTGGCGGACGTCCCGACCTTCTAGTGACCCCGCCACGGGTACGGTGGCGTGGCTGTTCCGGTGGTATCGGGAGCAGCGCAAATTCACGAAGAACTCGCCCAAGACGCAAGGCGATTACCGCAAAATCATGGATGCCGTGGCCGCGGTCGAGATGAGGAGGGGGGTCTTTGGTCAGAGGAATGCTGGAGCGGTCGGTCCGGAAGTTGCTGACAAGCTCCACGAAATCTTCCTGAGCCGCGGCGAGAGGCAGGCTCTCTACATGGTCCAGGTATGCCGTGCTGTCTGGAACTGGGCCGGCCGGTACAGCAAGGTGACCGGAGTGCCTGAAGGGCATAACCCCTTTTGCAGGGATGGCTATTTCCTACCGCCCTGAAGAGGGAAATCGCCCAACCAGCCGGGCCGAATACAGCCTTTATTGCAAGAAGGCTCGGGAACTTGGCTACGAGTCCATGGCAGCTGCGGCGGCGCTTGCGTTCGAGCTCGTTCAGCGGGTGTGGGACGTGTTCGGTATTCCCGATCCTGTTCTGGCCGAGGGGGCCCGTGCTCGCTTGAACATGAACCGCGGCATCAAGTGGGAGGATTATCGCCCGGGTGTGTCGATCAGGGTGACGCAATCAAAAACCGGCAAACCCATTATCATTCCGCTCGTGGATTGGGGCGAGGATGGCCAGCGGATCTTTTTGTATCCGGAGCTTGAGGCGCAGCTTGCTCGGGTACGCCCGCCGGCGGCCTGCGGGCTGATCGTTGTCGAGGAACGGACCGGCAGGGGCTATAAGCACCGTCGCATGACCACGGTGCATCGGCGGATATGTGATGCCGCCGGGCTTCCCAAGGACATGAAGTTCACCGGTTTTCGACATGGCGGCGCGACGGAAATCGGGGATGCTGGCGAGGCTGACATCCGCTCGATATCCGGACATTCCCAGCTGAACACGGCCGCGATCTACAACAAGGCGAGCCAGGACAAGGCTCGCCGGGTGGGTCATTTGCGGCGCGCGCACATCGCTCAGATCACCGGGTCAGACGAGGTTTTGTCGGAATGAGAATCTGAAATTTGTCGGAATGAGTCTTTGTAAGGCTGCTAAGTGCTTGAAAAGGTGGTGGACGCACTAGGGCTCGAACCTAGGACCCGCTGATTAAGAGTCAGCTGCTCTACCAACTGAGCTATGCGTCCATGCCTCGGTGGAAGCGAGGGGGAGGGGCGGGGCCGCCTCCGGAGCACGCCATCTAGTGGCCTTGCGCCGGGATTGCAATGCCTGTCAGCGCGGGCGGCGCTCCTTGCGGTTCACCCGGTCGATCGACATCAGGATGCCGAGGCAGATCATGACCGTGAGCATCGCCGATCCGCCCCAGGAGACGAGCGGCAGCGGGATGCCGACCACCGGCGCCAAGCCCATCACCATCATCAGGTTGATCGCGATGTAGAAGAAGATCGTCGTCGTCAGACCCGCCGCCGCCAGCCGCTCGAACCGGCCCTTGGCTTCCAGCGCCACGCCGATCCCCCATTTGAGCAGCAGCGCGAAAGCGCCGATCAGGAAGATGCCGCCGATCAGCCCCCATTCCTCCGCCATGGTCGCGAAGATGAAATCGGTATGGCCTTCGGGCAGATAGTCGAGATGGCTCTGGGTGCCCTTGAGAAAGCCCTTGCCGAACAGCCCGCCCGATCCGATCGCGATCTTCGACTGGGTGATGTGGTAGCCAGCGCCCAGCGGATCGGCCTCCGGCGTCAGGAAGATGGTGACGCGGCGCTGCTGATATTCCTCGAGCAGAACCGTGTAGACGAAAGGAATCACCGCCGCCGCCGCCGCCGCGGCGCCGAGGAACAGGCGCAGCGGAAGGCCGGCGAGGAACATCACGGTCACGGCGCCGCCCACCATCGTGAGCGCGGTGCCGAGATCGGGCTGGACGAGGATCAGCGCGGCGGGGAAGCCGGTCAGCAGCAAAGGCGGCCAGATCGCGTTCCACTTGCGGATCTCGCTCACCGGCAGCCGGTCGTAGAAGGCGGCGACGACCAGCACGATCACCGGCTTCATCAACTCGGAGGGCTGGATGCGGATGACGCCGAGGTTGAGCCAGCGCTGGGCGCCGCCGCCCAGCGCGCCGATCGCCTCGACCAGGATCAGCATCAGGATGACGACCGCATAAGCGGGCAGCGCCCCCTGCTTGAACCGTTCCGGCGTCAGGTAGGACATGACGATCGCCATCGCCAGGAAGACGGCGAAGCGGATGCCCTGCGGCAGCGCCCAGGGCATCAGCGATCCACCGGCGGCCGAATAGAGGATGAGGAGGCCGAAGCCGGTGATCGACAGCACGATCACCAGCATCTTCCAGGGAAGGTCGGCGATCGGCTGCGGAACGAAGGCGAGCGCCATCAGCCCTGCTCCCCGCCGGCGGCGGCGAGCGTCTCGCCCGCCTCGCGCGCGCGGCGCCGCGCTTCCCAGACATCGGCCCATTGCCGCGTCTGGCGGTCCATGCGTTCGGCGATGTTGCCGCCCCATTGCTGTTCGAGCGGGATCAGCGCCTGCATCGCCTTGTCCTTGTCGAACAGATAGGTGAGCACGTCGCGGGCGACCGGCGCGGCGGCGCGGCTGCCGCCCATGCCATGTTCGATCACCACCGCGCCCGCGTAGCGCGGCTCGTCCACCGGCGCGAAGAAGACGAACAGGCCGTGGTCGCGAAACCGTCGTGCCATGGCGGCGCCGCCGCGCTGACCGGCGGTGATGCGCCGCACCTGCGCCGTGCCGGTCTTGCCTCCCATCAGGATGTCGGGAAAGGGCAGGCGGCTCGCCCCCGCCGTGCCGCGGCCGTTCACCACTTCGGACATGGCGGCGCGGATCGTCTCGAAATGGTCGGGCGCGATGTTCGTCGAATCGGCGCGCGGCGGGGCGTCGGCGACGAGGCGCGGGTGGACCATCTTGCCCGACGCGATCCGGGCGGAGGCGACCGCGAGCTGCAGCGGATTGAGGATCACATAGCCCTGGCCGATCGAGGCGTTGAGCGTATCCGACTGGGTCCAGGCCTGGTCGTAGCGGCGCTTCTTCCAGGCGCTGTCGGGCATGGTGCCGTAACTCTGGCTGACGACCGGGAGATCGAATCTCTCGCCGAGCCCCAGGCGGTGGCACATGTCGGAGATGACGTCGAACCCCATTCGGCGGCCCATCGCGTAGAAATAGGTGTTGCACGAGCGGGCGATCGCGGTGTGCATGTTCATGGCGCCGTGGCGGCCGAGGCAGCGGAAGAAGCGGTTGCCGAGCTGGAAGCCGCCGGGGCAGTTCACCGTCTCGCGCGGGCTCACCCCCGCTTCGAGCAGCGCCATCGCCACCATCGGCTTCAGCGTCGAACCGGGCGGGTAAAGGGCGTTCAGCGCCTTGTTGAGCAGGGGCTTGCGCTCATCCTCGCGGAACATCGTCCATTCGGAATGGCTGATCCCGTCGGTGAAGCTGTTGGGATCGTAGGCCGGCATCGACGCGAGCGCGAGAATGTCGCCGGTGTGGCAATCGAGCACGACGCAGCTGCCCGATTCCTCGCCGATCCGGCGGGCGGCATAGCTTTGCAGACCGGCGTCGATGGTGAGCTTCAGCGGCGCGCCGCTCTGGTCGGACAAGGTGGTGAGCTCGCGCACCAGCCGGCCGCGCGCGGTGACCTCCACCCGCGCCGCGCCCGGACGGCCGCGCAGGCGCGGCTCCATCGTCTTTTCGAGGCCTTCCTTGCCGATCTTGAAGCCGGGCGTGATCAGCAGGCGGTTCTTGTCCTCGGCTTCATATTCCTCGCGGTTGGGCGTTCCGACATAGCCGAGCAGATGCCCGACAGCGGCGCCTTCCGGATAGTAACGGGAGAAAGCGCGCAGCGGCGCGACCCCGGGAAGCTCGGGCAGCCGCACCGTCACCGCGGCATATTTCTCGAACGGCAGATTTTCGGCGACCGGCACCGGCTGGTAGCCGGCCGACTGGGCGAGCCCCTCGCGGATCCGCTCCAGATCCTCCGGGCTCAGCGACAATATCTCGGTCAGTTCGGCGAGGACGCGCTCTTCCTCCTCCAGCCGGTCGGGGATGAGATCGACACGGAAATCGGAGCGGTTGACCGCCATCGGATGGCCGAAGCGATCGACGATCCAGCCGCGCCGCGGCGGGATGAGGCGCATCTGCACCCGATTGGACTCGGCGAGCAAAGCGTAGCGTTCGTTCTCGGCGACCGCGATATAGCCCATCCGCGCGGCGAGCAGGGCGGCGATGCCGCCTTGCGCGGCGCCGAGAACCAGCGCCCGCCGGGTGAAGGTATAGGCCTGGCTGTTCTCCGTGATGAGGGGCGCGCCGCGTCGCCTCATCGCGCCAGCCGCCACCTGTCGAGCGCGAGCACCAACCGCGCCACCACCGGGAAGGTGAGGATCGAGAGCAGGATCTGCGGGACCATGACGGTGAAGGGTGTAGCGCTGCCCATCAGGCGCGCGACATACCATCCGCCAAATGTATAGAATATGATCGCCGCCGCCGCGAACAGCCAATCGAGCCAATAATCGCGAAAGCCGATGCGCGCGTCGACGAATTCGAAGGCGAGGAAGGTCAGCGTCCATAGCGCCATGGACTGGCCGAGCGGGTGGCCGGACAGGAGATCGTTGAGGAGGCCGAGGCCGAGCGCGACCTGCGCCGACCACAATTCCGGCCGGAGCAGCCGCCAGGCGATCAGGACCATGAAGCCGATGTCGGGCACCAGCGGCACGGTCGCGACGATCGGCAGCAGGCCGCTGAGGCTCGCCGCGATCAGGGTCGCGATCAGGGGGACGAAGCGGCGGCGGAAATCCCGGATCGCGACTTCGGTGCTCGAACCCGCGATCCGGCTCATCGCGCCTGGCCCTGCGGTCGAGGCTGGCCCTGCGGTTGAGTTTGGCCCTGAGGCTGCGGCTGCGCCTGGCCGTTCGGCTGGGCCGGCGGAGGCGCGGGTTGGGTGATGACGCCGGGCTGCGGCCGCTGGAGCCCAGGCTGATATTGCGGGCTGCCCGGAGGCGCCGCGCCGGGCTGCTCGGGCGGCTGCCAGCCGGCCGGGGGCTGGCCGGGAGCCGGCGGAGGCTGGAGCGGCCGCGCCTGGTCCAGCGGCAGATTGGTGGCGCCCTGATAGGCGCGGTGGACGATCGCGAAATCGAGGCGGCCGGGATCGGCGAGCGGCCGGGCGGTGGCGCTGTCGCCATGCACTTCGGTGACGCGGGCGACCGGGATGCCGGGCGGGAAGATGCCGCCGATGCCGGAGGTGGCGAGAAGGTCGCCGGGACGGAACGGATTGCTGCCGACCTCCAGCGTCTTGAGGTCGATGAAGCCATCGCCGCGCCCGGTGGCGATCGCCGGCGTGCCGTCGCGCAGCAGGATGACGGGGATGTTGCTGGTCCCGTCGGTGACGAGGAGGACCCGGCTCGCCCAGCGGCCGGTCTCGAGCACCCGGCCGATCAGCCCCTCGGGGCCGCGCACCGGCTGCCCCTCCTCGATTCCCGCCGAGGCGCCGGCGGCGAGGGTGGCGAGGCGCCGCGAGCTGTCGAAGGTCGATCCGACGATCCGCGCCACCGCGACCACGTCGTCGGCGGGCTCGGTGATCTCCAGCAGATGCTTCAGGCGGCGATTCTCATATTCGGTCGCCTCCGCCTCGGTGAGCCGCGCCCGGGCCGCCTCCAGCTCGCGCCGAAGCTCGGCATTCTGCTCGCCCGCCCGCCAGAAGTCGCCGACCGAGCCGCCGATGCCGGTGAAGAAGTTCACGACGCCGCGGCCCGCCGAGGTGACCGGCGTGGTCGCATCCAGCGAGGCGCCTTTCAGCGCCGCGAAGCCGCGGGGATCGATGATCGCGACGATCAGCAGCATCACCGCGAACAGGACGCCGGCCACGGCCAGGACATAGCCGAGGAACAAACCATATTGCGCCCGCCGCGAGAAGCCGGGGCGCCGGTTGGCTGGCGGCGCCATCGTACGAAAGTCCTTTAGGCCGTCTGCAGAACGCCGCGGAAGATCTCCTCTTCCAGCGCCCGGCCGGTGCCGAGCGCGACGCAGGTCAGCGGATCGTCGGCGACGGTGACCGGCAGGCCGGTCTCGTCGCGCAGCACTTCGTCGAGCCCCTGGAGGAGCGCGCCGCCGCCGGTCAGGACGATGCCCTGATCGACGATGTCGGCGGCAAGCTCCGGCGCGGTGTTCTCGAGCGCGATGCGCACGCCTTCGACGATCGTGCCGACCGGTTCCGACAAAGCTTCCGCGATCTGGCGCTGGTTGATGGTGATTTCCTTCGGCACGCCGTTCACAAGATCGCGGCCCTTGATGTGGACGATCTCGCCGTCCGCGCCGCCGGGCGGGGGCTTGGCGATGCCGACCTGCTGCTTGATCCGCTCGGCCGTGGCTTCGCCGATCAGCAGGTTGTGGTTGCGGCGGACATAGGAGCTGATCGCTTCGTCCATCTTGTCGCCGCCGACCCGGACCGAGGTGGTGTAGGCGAGGCCGCGCAGCGACAGCACCGCCACTTCGGTCGTGCCGCCGCCGATGTCGACGACCATCGAACCGATCGGTTCGGTGACCGGCATGTCGGCGCCGATCGCGGCCGCCATCGGCTCCTCGATCAGCCAGACCTGGCTGGCGCCGGCGTTGGAGGCCGCGTCGCGGATGGCGCGCCGCTCGACCGACGTGGATCCCGACGGCACGCAGATCACGATTTCCGGCCAACGCGGGAAGCGGCGGCGGCCGTGAACCTTTTCGATGAAGTGCTTGATCATCTGCTCGGCGACGTCGATGTCGGCGATCACGCCGTCGCGAAGCGGCCGAATCGCCTCGATCTGGTCGGGCGTCTTGCCCATCATCAGCTTGGCGTCGTCGCCGACGGCCTTGACGCGCTTCACCCCGTTGATGGTTTCGATCGCGACCACGGAGGGCTCGTTGAGGACGATGCCGCGCCCGCGCACATAGACGACGGTGTTGGCGGTGCCGAGGTCGATCGCCATGTCGTGCGACGGGAATTTCAGAAAACGCATCAGGGACATAATTGCTTGTCTCGCTTCCAGAAGAGGCGCCGCCCGATCCGCCGGGGCACGCCGCAGCCGCTATATAGGGTGGCCCCGCGGCCCCCGTCCACCGAACAGTTAAAGCCTCGCGGGCCGGCGCCCGTTGGGCTACAGAGATGATCATGTCAATAAGACGCCTGCCCGAGCATCTGGTCAACCGCATCGCCGCCGGTGAAGTGGTGGAAAGACCGGCCAGCGCGTTGAAGGAATTGGTGGAAAACGCCATCGACGCCGGCGCCACCCGGATCGCGATCGCCTTGTCCGCGGGCGGCACCGGCCGGATCGAGGTCGCGGACGACGGCTGCGGCATGACGCCCGACGAGATGGCGCTGGCGCTGGAGCGGCACGCCACGTCCAAGCTTCCCGACGACGCGATCGACAAGGTTGCGACCCTCGGTTTCCGCGGCGAGGCCCTGCCGTCGATCGCCAGCGTCGCCCGGCTGACACTGGAAAGCCGCGTGCGGGGCGCCGACGGCTGGCTGCGCCGGATCGACAATGGGCGGCTGGCGGGGGAGGGGCCGGCGGCGCTTCCGCCCGGATCCCGCATCGTGGTGGAGGACCTGTTCGGCAAGGTGCCCGCGCGCCGCAAGTTCCTCCGCTCCGAACGGGCCGAATATGCGGCCTGCCTCGATGCGGTGAAGCGGCTCGCCATGGCGCGGCCCGACATCGGCTTCTCGCTCGAACATGACGGCCGCCGCGCGATCTCCGTCCAGCCGGGCGAAGACCGCCCGGCCCGGGTCGCGGCGCTCACCGACCGCGGCCTCGCCGACAACGGCCTCGCCATCGACTATCGCCGGGGCACGGCGCGGCTGGGCGGGGTCGCGGGTCTTCCGACCTTCAACCGCGGCGTCGCCGACCATCAATATCTGTTCGTCAACGGCCGGCCGGTGAAGGACCGGCTGCTGATCGGAGCCCTGCGCGCCGCTTATCAGGACCTGCTCGCCCGCGACCGCCATCCGATCGTCGCCTTGTTCATCGACGTCCCGCCGGACGAGGTGGACGTGAACGTCCACCCCGCCAAGACCGAGGTCCGTTTCCGCGATCCGGGCGGCATGCGCGGCCTGATCATCGGCGGCCTGCGCCATGCGCTCGACGCGGCCGGCTTCCGCAGCGCGCAGCCCGCGGCGGTGAATGTGGGGTGGCAGACTCCCTCTCCCCAGGGGGGAGAGGGCTGGGGTGAGGGGGTTCGGCTTGGTCAGTACGGGCTCGCGCCTCAGGGCCATGCTTCCGGCGGCGGAGCCCCCTCACCCTATCTCTCTTCCCCCTGGGAAGAGGAGACCGGCGGTTTCCGCGAACAGCGCACGCCGTTCGAACCCGCCGCCCGAGCCGAGGCCGCCTCCGCGCCGGTGCCGCAGGCCGCGTCCTTCCCGCTCGGCGTGGCGCGCGGGCAGGTGGCGGCGACCTATATCGTCGCCGAGGCGGAGGACGGGCTGGTCCTCGTCGACCAGCATGCCGCGCATGAGCGGCTGGTGCTGGAGCGGATGCGACGGGCGATGGCGAATGGCGGCGTCGCCCGCCAGTCGCTGCTGCTTCCCGAAGTGGTGGAGCTCGACGAGCCGGCATGCGACCGGATCGAGGCGCGGGCAAGCGAGCTGCTGGACATGGGACTGGAGATCGAACGGTTCGGGCCGCGCGCGGTGCTGGTCCGCGCGACGCCGGCGATCCTGGGCTCCGGCGACGTGCGCGGCCTCGTCGCCGATCTCGCCGACGAGTTCGCTGCCTTCGAGGACGCGCTGTCGCTGAAGGAGAAGCTCGACCATGTCGCCGCGACCATGGCCTGTCACGGCTCGGTCCGCGCCGGACGCATCCTCTCCGTCGCCGAGATGAACGCTCTGCTCCGCGAGATGGAGGTGACGCCGCACAGCGGCCAGTGCAATCACGGCCGCCCGACCTGGGTGAAACTCGCCCATGGCGACATCGAGAAGCTGTTCGGCCGCAAATGACGGACCATGCGACGCCCAATCTCCCGTCACGGGACTTCGACGCGACCGCGGCCTTCTACGCGCGGCTGGGCTTCGAAACGGAGTGGCGCGGCGAGAGCTGGATGATCCTGATGCGCGGGACTGTGATGCTGGAATTCTTCCCGCATCCCGGCCTCGACCCGCTGGAGAGCTGGTTCAGCTGCTGTCTGCGCCTCGACGATCTCGACGGCTTCTGCGCCGCCGTCCGCGCCGCGGGGGTCCCCGAGCGGACGGAGGGCTATCCGCGCCTTCACCCGCCGCGGCGGGAGCCGAGCGGCATCACCATCGCCTATTTCGTTGACCTCGACGGCACGCTCCTCCGCCTCGTCCAGAATTAGGTCGCAAACCTGTTAGCGGTGACGCACCTTCGGGCGGGTGAGGGCATGCAGCGCGATCCAGCATAGGGCTGTGGTCAGACCGTAGAAGCTACCCAGCGCGGTATTTTTCCCGTCGCCGCTGGAGATGAAGCCGAGCATCAGACCGCCACCGACCACGCCGATGGCGATCAGCGCGGCATAGCGCCAGATCAATGGGCGGCCTTGTTCGGCCAGCGCTGCGTATGCGGTCGCAAGGAGCAGAAGCGAACCCGGCAGAGCGAACATCAGGGGAGCGAAACTTGCCCCTTCGATATTTCCGAAGAGGATCAGCGATGCGACGGCACAGGCCGCTACAGCAGCCAGGACGCTCACAAGCACGATGCGCATGAAGGCCATGGCCGGAGGCTAGACATGTCGTCGCTTCCGCGGAAGGCGCGAATGTGATCCAGCCTTGGCTGGAGCCGATACGACCTGAGCCACCTGGAGTTGCGCGTGACTGAGCCCCTGCTGCCGAACAAGCCGCGAGGCATGCCGGGGGAACGCCGGTCGCTATCACGGATGCCATGAAACGGGAACGAAGCGATCCGGGTGGGGTTCAGATCAAACGTCGGCCTTTACTGCGGCCGGATTTTTGGGGAGAGTTTCGATGAGCACCCGGACTTTCGCGCTTATCTTCGGTGTCGTGTTCCTGCTCGTCGGCATCGCCGGCTTCGTGCCGGGGCTGCTTCACGACGCGCAGCCGCATCCCGACCTGGCGGTCACCGACGGCTACGGCCACCTGCTCGGGCTGTTCCCCGTCAACATCCTCCACAATCTGGTCCACCTGCTGTTCGGCGTCTGGGGAATCCTCGCCTATCGCAGCGCCGGCGGCGCGGTGACCTATGCCCGCGGCGTCGCGATCGCCTACGGCGTACTGGTGATTTTCGGCTTCATCCCGACGCTGAACGTGCTGTTCGGGATGACGCCGCTCTACGGCAACGACATCTGGCTGCACGCCCTGCTCGCATTGGTCGCCGCCTATTTCGGCTGGGTGCATCGCGGCCGCGCCGCCGCCTGACGTCTCCCGCGCGTTCAGGAACTCGGCCGGCAAGCCACGCATTTCTACGGATGGAAACGGGCCTGTCCTGCCCGTCTAGCTGCGGGACATTCTGTTGCGTAGAAGGACCGTCATGCCGAACTACCTCCGCCTGGCCATTCTGCCATTGATTCTCGCGTCCCCGACGATGCCGGGCTCCGCCCAGTCGGGCGCCGCGCCGCGGCTCGATTACCAGATGCCCGGCGCGGCCCAGCCGGCGCCGCAGCTCGGCTATCAGGTGCCGCCGCCGCCGGTCGAGACCGCGCCGCGCTGGAGCCGCGCGGCGGCCGAGGACCTGCTCCTCTACCTGGACCGGGTCGGCGAGGAGGGGCTGGACCCCGCCTGGTACGACGGCGATCGGCTCCGCGCGGCGCTGGCCTCGGGCGACGAAACGGCGTGGCAGGGCGCAGCGAGCGACATCTTTCTGCGGCTCAGCGCCGATCTGTCGCAGGGCTATGTGCGGGGTTCCGACCGCGTCGGCTGGCACATGCCGGGCTTTGAACTGAACGGCGATCAGCAGCGCCAGCTGATGGCCCGCGCCATCGCCGAGGGGCGGGTCGCGCCGGCGCTCAGCAGCCTGCTCCCGACCCATGCCCAATATCAGTTCCTGAAGCGCGCGCTGGCCGCGACCGCGCCGCAGGACAGCGCCCGGCGCGAGCTCATCCGGGTCAACATGGAGCGGTGGCGCTGGATGCCGCGCGAGCTCGGCGCCCGCCACATCATCGTCAACGTGCCCGCCTTCACCGCGGCGATCGTCGACAACGGCCAGGTGACGGCGCGGCACCGCACGATCGTCGGCAAGACCTCGACGCCGACGCCGCAGCTGCGCGCCGACGCGGTGGCGGTGACCTTCAACCCCTGGTGGAACGTGCCGGCCAGCATCGTGCGCGAAATGAACGGGCGCTATGGCGGCTATGAAGTGACCCGCGGCGCCGACGGCATCCGCCTGCGCCAGGCGCCGGGGCCGCGCAACGCGCTCGGCCGGATGAAGGTCGAAATGCCGAACGACTATGCGATCTACCTCCACGACACGCCGGCCAAGGCCCTGTTCGACCGGCCGGTGCGCGCCTTCAGCCATGGCTGCATCCGCACCCAGGACGCGCTCGGCTTCGCGCAGCAGCTGCTGGCGCCGACCGACGCCTGGGACCGGGCGAGGATCGACAAGGCGGCGGCGGACGGCAAGACGGTGCGCGCGAACCTTTCAGCGCCGGTGCCCGTCTTCATCGCTTATTTCACCGCCGCCGCCACGGAAGACGGCCGGATCGTGACCTACAGCGATCTCTACGGCCGCGACGCGCCGGTGCGAAAGGCGCTGACCGCGGCGCGGAGCTGATCAGCCGCCCTGCACCCCGGTATAGGCGGTTTGGTGCAGCCACTCGCGGTTGCGCTGGGCGGCTTTTCGCCATTCGGCTTCCGTCATGCAGAAGCGCACCTTCCGCACCCGCGTACCCGCCACTGAGAAGCGCCGGCAGCTGACCGTCTGGAGATCGGCGTCGCCGGTGACGGCGCCATAGAGGCGGCCGACGTCGAGGCCGGCCTGGCGCAGCTCGCCGCTCCAGTAGCGGCGCAGCGTCTGATAGGCGGCCTGGGCGAAGATGCTGCGCAGTTCCGTCGGCGCCACCGTCAGGCGTGCGTCCGGCGACAGGCAAGCGGACATATAGGGCTGCATCGCCGCCAGCACGGCGGCTTCGCGGCGCGAGCCGACGGGCATGCGCAGCAGCCGCTCCGTATTCTCGGTGTCGTTGCGGACCACGCAGTCGGCCCAGCGGTAGAGCTGAACCGTCGCATCTCCGTCCGCGTCGTCCATCTCGGTGGGGAGCGCGAGGTCGATCCAGGCGCCGCGGTTGCGCGGATCGGTGCCGAACTCGCGGAAATCGATGGCGTAGAGCTCCTGTGCGATCGCCCCGCGCAGCAGCATGGCGGCATCGTCCGGAAGCTTGCGGCCGCCGCAGCCGGCCCGATCGATTGCGGCCTGGCCCTCGCGCCCGACCTCTCCGCCGCCCAGCGGCAGAGTGGAGAGGAGATGCGCCGCATGTCCGCGCCCGGCGGAGACGACGCAGCGGCCGACATCATAAGCGGCGCGGGCGGTCGCCTCGTCGGCGGCGGACGGGGTGAAGGCGGTGAGCGCGGTCAAAGCGAGAGCGGTGATCATCGGACGGTCCCCTCAATAAGCCGTCAGATGCTCCTCCCGATCGGCCGCGTCCGCAACCGCCAAGTCTAAGGGGTCAGACGCGGTCGGCGTAGAGGAAGCGGCCGGGGCCCAGCCGTTCGAGCACTTCCTGGAGGCTCGCATATGAGAAAGCGAAGCAGCCTTCGGAGCGGCCGAGCTTGCCGTGCTGTTCGACCACGTCCGGCTCCGCATACCAGGCGGAATGGACGACGATCGCTCGCGCCTCGGCGTTGCTGTTCGACGGATCGAGCCCGTGCAGCCGCATCGAGCGGCCGTATTTGCCATGATAATAGACGCCGCTCAGATAGGCGCCGTCCGACGTGGCATTCGAACCCGGCGCGTTGGAGAAGCGCTGGAGAAAGCCGGTATGGCCGGGATCGGAGCCGCGGCCGTGGGAGACGAGATGGCGGCTGACCCGGCCGCTGTTCGTATCGAGGATGTAGAAGCGCGCCTCGCGCGAGGCTTTGCCGAAATCGGCGATGCCGACGAGATCGGTGTGGGTCAGCCGGTTGCGATGGCGGTCGAACGATGCCCGGGCGCGGGCCAGCAGACGTTGGTCGACGACCGGATCGACGGCGACGCGCGGCCGGGCCGGCGCCGGTTCGGGCGGGGGCGGCGCGGGCAGGGGCTCCGCATCCGGGCCGGCCGGGGTCGGCTGCAGCGCGGCGGCGAGCAGCGGCGACCCCGCCGCGATGCCGATGATGCCGCTGGCGGCGCCAGCGCCGATGATCTGCCGTCGTGAAAGCTGCACATGTCCCTCCCCGGATGAACCCTGAAAATATGGGGGATATGGTTTATTCTCAATGAAGTGGCCGGCGGCGAAACGGGCTTTGGCCGCATGGGGGGCGCGTTTCGCCGCACATTAGGGAACTTTCCTCATATGCCCCGGCGCGGGCGGTGTTAGCTTCCCGGCATCGCCGCCGGTTTAGGGGACCTCGCCATGAAATCCGTATTGCTGCACATCCACGACGATCTGGGCCAGGAGGCGCGGCTGCAGGCGGCGCTGGACATTGTGCGGTGCTTCGACGGCCACCTGACCTGCCTGCAGGCGACGCCGTTCGACAGCTACATCGTCAGCGATCCGTTCGGCGGCGTCTACGCCTTTCCGGAGGTGATCCGTCGGGTGCGGGAGGACCAGGAGGCGGCGCGCTCACGCATCGAGGCCGATCTCGCCAATGAGGGCGTGAGCTGGGACTGGCTGCATTTCGACGGCGCCGCGTCGCAGATGCTGGTCGATCAGGCGCGGCTCGCCGACGTGATCGTCGTCAGCCAGCCCGGGCGGGACGGCGGCGAACGCCAGCCGCTGCCGATCGCGGCCGACATCGCTATCCATTCGCGCGCGCCGGTGCTCGCCATTCCGCAGGCGTCGCGGCGGCTCGATTGCGCGGGAACGGCGATGATCGCGTGGAACGGATCGGCCGAAGCGGCCTATGCCTTGCGCGTTGCCCGACCGATGCTGCGCGGCGCCGCCGCCATCCACATCGTGGAAGTGACGGAAGGCGGCGACGATCTGCCGTCCGCCGCCGCCTGCCGCTACCTTGCCCGCCACGGCATGGCGTCGGAGCTTCACGAGCGTCCCCGGGGCGACCGGAGCATCCCCGAGTTGCTGTCCGCCGCCGCGGCCGAGCTTCAGGCGGATTATGTCGTCATGGGCGCCTATGGCCGCTCACGATTGCGGGAGCTGGTGCTGGGCGGCGTCACCCGGGACATGCTCCACGACAGCACCGTTCCGATCCTGATGGCGCACTGAGCGCCGCGGCTCAGTCCACCACCTCGATCGGGATCGGCCGTTCGAGCCGGATCTGGAACTCCTCGTTGCGGCTGTCGAGCATGTTCCGGAACCAGTCCTGACCGTCCCAGGCGCCGCCGGCGCGCAGCAGCAGCTCCGCCAGCTCGATCACGATCGAATTGGCGACGCGGATCGATCCGTGCGACGCGGCCTGGCCCAGGCTTTCGAGATTGTCGGTGCCGTGGATCGTGTAAGGCATGTTGAAGACGAGACGGGCACGTCCCATCGGGTTTTGCGGGTCGCCCGGCCCACGCCGCTCGCGGTCCTCCGCCCATTCGCTGTCCGGCGGGATCCATTCGGGATTGATGTCCACCCGGTCGAACTGCCAGCTCCCGCTCGGCGTCTCATGCTCGGAGTCGCCGACCGCCACGTCGTGGGTGCGGATCACTTCGTCGCCGCGATAGACGCGGACCTTACGGTCGCTCTTGTCGACCACGAAGCGCAGCTCGCCGGCTTCCTGCTGGGCGCGCTGCCGCTCCATCATTCGCGGATCGGGCTGCGGCGCCTGCGCCTGCGGCTCCGGCGGCGGCTCGGCCGAGGGCTGCTGCTGTTGCTGCCCGCAGGCGGCGGTGAACAGCAGCGCGAAGGCGAGCAGGAATAGGTTCAGAAATCGCATCTCTCTCTCCGGCTTTTACGAGGCAACGCGTCCGCTCCAGCTTTCGTTGCGTAGCCGGGACATATCCGCCGGGCGGCGAGTTGATGATCCATGGCCGGCTTCGCGAACCTGTCCGTTCATCCTCCGCTCGCGCCGATGGAAGCGAGGTCGGTGGCCGCCCTGCCGGAGGAAGCGGGCTGGCAATATGAGCCCAAGTGGGACGGCTTTCGCTGCCTGGTTTTTCGCGACGGTGACGCGGTCGAGCTCCAGTCCAAGGGCTTGAAGCCGCTCGGCCGCTATTTCCCCGAGGTGGTGGAGACGGTGCGGTCGCTCCCGAGCCGCCGCTTCGTGCTGGACGGGGAACTTGTCATCCCTGTCGACGGGGCGCTCTCGTTCGAAGCGCTCCAGCTGCGGCTCCACCCGGCCGAGAGCCGAATCCGGAAGCTCGCGGCGGCGACGCCCGCCCAGTTGATGCTGTTCGACTGTCTTGAGTGCGAGCGGCCGTTGGTCGCTCGCTCGCTCGCCGAGCGCCGCGCCGCGCTGGAGACTTTCCACACGCGATCCGGCGGAGAGGACGTGCTGCTCTCGCCGGCAACCGAGGATCCGGAGGTCGCGCGCGCATGGCTCGGCCTGGCGGGCGGCGCGCTCGACGGCGTCGTCGCCAAGCGGCTGGACGCCGCTTACGCGCCGGGGGAGCGGACGATGCTGAAGGTGAAGCGGCTGCGCACCGCGGACTGCGTGGTGGGCGGCTTCCGTTACGCCACTTCCGGGCGCGAGGTCGGATCGCTGCTCCTCGGCCTCTATGGCGAGGATGGCTGCCTTCATCATGTCGGCTTCACCTCGGCCATAGCGGCGGCCGAGCGGGCGGCGCTGACGAAGCGGCTCAAGGCTTTGGTCGAGCCGCCCGGTTTCACCGGCCGCGCGCCCGGCGGCCCGAGCCGCTGGAGCACCGATCGCTCCGCCGACTGGCAGCCGCTCCGGCCGGAACTGGTAGCCGAGGTCCGCTACGACCATGTCACCGGCGACCGTTTCCGCCACGGCACAGGGTTCCTGCGCTGGCGGCCGGACAAGGCGCCGGAGCAGTGCCGGATGGACCAGCTGCGTCAGGAAATCGCCCCGGCCAGGCTGGAGGTGCCGGGATGAGCGAGATCGAGGTGGCGGGCGTGCGGCTCACCAATCCCGAGAAGGTGCTCTACCCCGAACAAGGGATCACCAAGCGGGAACTTGCGGACTATTACCTCGCTATGGCCGATCGGATGTTGCCGCATGTCGCCCGGCGGCCGGTGACGATGGTGCGCTGTCCCACCGGGCGGCAGAAGAAATGCTTCTACCAGCGCCATGCCGGGTCCGGCGTTCCGCGCCAGCTCCGCAAGGTGACGGTGCCGGGCTTCGACAATCCGTATCTCTATATCGAGGATGTGGCCGGGCTGGTGGCGTTGGCGCAGATGGGGGTGCTGGAGCTGCATCCCTGGGGCGTCACCATCGACGCGCCCACCCGGCCCGATCGCATCATCTTCGATCTCGACCCGGACGAAGAGCTCGGCTTCGCCGACGTGGTCGCGGCCGCGCGCGAGGTGCGGGAGCGGCTGTCGGCGCTCGGCCTTCAAAGCTTCGTCAAAACGACCGGGGGCAAGGGGCTCCACGTCGTGCTGCCGGTGGCGCCGGTTTACGACTGGCGGGCGGCCAAGGCGTTCGCCAAGGACCTCTCCGACGCCATGGCGGCGGACGCGCCCGACCGCTACCTCACCCGCATCTCGAAGGCGGAGCGGGCAGGGCGGATCTTCATCGATTATCTGCGCAACGACGCCACCTCGACGGCGGTGGCTCCTTATTCCACCCGCTCACGGGCCGGAGCGCCGGTGGCGATGCCGCTCGCCTGGGAGGAGGTCGGCCCGGACCTCGACCACTGCGCCTTCACCGTCCGCACCGCTCCGGCGCATGTACAAGGGAGCGCCGATCCCTGGGCCGGGATGGCGGACCTGCGGCAGCGACTGCCGCCGACGCCTTAAGCTCAGTTCGTGCGGACCTGTTCGCCCGCCTCCTCCGCCGCGCGGAGCATGCGCTCAGCCGTCTCGCGCGCCGCTTCCGGCGTGAAGGCGACGGCGACGCCTTCCGGCCCGTCGAGCAGGACCTGACCGGCTTCGGCGATGACATGGCTCGGCTGAGCATGGGGGCCCGTGGTTCCCATGGCAGTGCCTCCTCTGCCGCGCCAACTTAGAGCGGCGCGCGAGGTTCCCCCGGGGCGGACCCGCGTCGGCGAGCGGCGGCGAATGCGGGTTGAAAAAGAGCGTGGTGCGCCCCATTGTCGGGCCTCTCCCCCAGCGTATCCAAGGGCCAGGACACTGAGTACTCGTATCGTCTATGTCGTGGACGACGACCGCGAGGTCCGTCGTTCGATCAGTTTCATGCTCGGCGCGGCCGAACTCACTTCTCACCCGTTCGCGAGCGGGGCGGACTTCCTCGAGAATCTGGAGACGCTGCAGCCCGGCTGCGTGCTGCTCGACATCCGCATGCCGCAGATCGACGGCTTTCAGGTGATGGCCGAGCTGCGCAGCCGCGGAAACGACTGGCCGGTGGTGGTGATGACAGGCCATGGCGAAGTCTCGATCGCGGTGCGCGCGATGAAGCTCGGTGCGATCGATTTTCTTGAAAAGCCCTTCTCGGAAGAAGCGCTGCTCGGCTGTTTCGAGAACGCCTTCACCCTGCTGGCCGAACGCGACGAGGCGGCCCGCCGCCGTCAGGACGCGGTCGAACGGGTGGAGCAGCTCACCGGCCGCGAGACCGAAGTGCTGCGCGGGCTGCTCGCCGGCCGCTCGAACAAGCTGCTTGCCCAGGATCTCGGCATCAGCCTGCGCACGGTGGAGATGCATCGCGGCAACATGATGAACCGGCTCGGCGTCGACAGCCTCGCCGAAGCGCTTGCGCTCGCCATACAGGCCGGCGTCGAACCGGCGCAGCCCGACGCCGCCTGACGATGGGCGAGGGGGCGCCGGCGCAGGGAGCTGAGGCCCGGATCGCGGCGCTGGAGGCGGAAACGGCGCGGCTCCGCGACGCGCTTGCCGAAGCGGAGGCCGAACGGGCGCGGCTGCGGGAAAGCGAGCGCATGTATCGCTTCTCAGCGGAGATCGCGCGCCGCCTCGTCTGGGCGACCGACCCGTCGGGCAAGGTGCTGTCGATGAGCCGGATGTTCACCGTGCTGACGGGCATCGCCGACGAACGCGCGCTGATGGACGGCTGGCTGCAGGTGGTGCATCCCGACGATCGGGCGCGGGTCAAGGCGCATTGGCAACGCTGCCTCACCAGCGGCGATTTCTTCGAAGCGGATTTTCGCGCCCTGCTGCCCGGCGGGGCGGTGCGGCTCGCCCAGTCGCGCGCCATTCCGGTCCGCGACAAGGCCGGCGAGATCGTCTGCTGGTACGGATCGACCAAGGACATCCATGAGGAGCGCGAGACGGAGCGCGCCCGGATCGAGGCCGAAGAGAAGCTGCGCGAGAGCGAGGAACTCTATCGCCACACCGTGGAGCTCAGCCAGCAGCTCGTCTGGACGGCGACTCCCAGGGGCAAGCTGCTGACCTTGAGCCCGCGCTTCTACGATCTGACCGGCATCGCCGTCGAGGTCGACGCGGAAGAGGCGTGGCAGCAGGTCGTCCACCCCGACGATGCCGGGCGGGTCATGACGGAATGGAGGGTGGCGATGGAGCGGGGCGCGCCGCACAGTTCCGAATTCCGCGTCCGCCTGGCGGACGGCAAATACCGCCTGTACAGCGTCCGCGCCGCGCCCCGGCGGAACGAGGAGGGACGGATCGTCCGCTGGTACGGCACCACCGAGGACATTCACGAGCAGCGCCAGGCCGATCTCGCCCGGCGCGAGGCGGAGGAGCGCTATCGGCTCGCCGTTCGGGCGACCAACGATGCGATCTGGGACTATGACATCGCCACCGGCGACGTCGAATGGAGCGAGATGGCGTCCGAGATCGTCGGATCGGCCACGCCGCCCGGCGTGACGCCGATCTCCTGGTGGGAGGAGCGCATCCACCCCGACGACAGGTTCCGGGTGCTCGCCAGCCTGCAGCGGGCGATCGAGGGCGAGACGGCGCGCTGGTCGGAAGCCTACCGCCTGCAGCGCGACGACGGCAGCTATGCCGACATTCTCGACCGCGGTTTCATCATTCGCGACGATGGAGGCCGCGCGATCCGGGCGGTGGGCGCGCTCGCCGATCTCACCGACCGGCGCCGCGCCGAGGCGGAGATCGGCCGCATGCAGGCGGAACTGGTCCATGTGTCGCGGGTCAGCGCGATGGGGACTATGGCCTCCACGCTCGCCCATGAGCTCAACCAGCCGCTCACCGCCGTCGCCAACTATGTGCGCGGCGCGCAGCGCATGCTCGACAGGATGCCGGGCGGCAACGAGGCGCTGCGCGAAGCGCTGGAGGCCACCGAGGCGGGGGCGCTGCGCGCCGGGCAGATCGTGCGGCGGCTACGCGAACTCGTGTCGCGGGGCAGCGTCACCTTCGCCATCGAGGATCTCGGCCGCATCATGGAGGAGGCGGGTATCCTCGCTTTCGTCGACGAGCATCTCCACGGGATCAGCCACAGGATCGACATCGAGCCGGAAGCGCGCTTCGTGCGCGCCGACCGGATCCAGGTGCAGCAGGTGCTAATCAACCTCGTCCGAAACGCCGTGCAGGCCATGCAGGACGGCCCGGTGCGTCACATCGAAATCACCGCCGCGCTGGCCGCGACGGGCGACATGGTGGAAGTACGCGTCGCCGACACCGGCAGCGGCATCGCCTCCGAGCATCTCGAAAGCCTCTTCTCCCAATTCATGACCACCAAGCGCGAAGGGATGGGCATCGGCCTGCCCATCAGCCGCACGATCATCGAGGCGCATGGCGGTCGCATCTGGGCGGAGAACCGGACGGGCGGCGGCGCCGTCTTCTGCTTCACCCTGCCGCGCGCGCGGCGCGGCGCCCATCGCACGCCCGCCGGTTACATTCCGCCGCGCGCGCACTATCTGCGTCCCGGCGAAGGAGAAGAAAAAGCTCATGGCTGAACAACAGGCGACTTTGGCGGGCGGCTGCTTCTGGTGCACCGAAGCGGTCTACAAGGACGTGATCGGGGTCACCCGCGTCGAAAGCGGCTATACCGGCGGCCATGTCGCCGATCCGGACTACAAGCAGGTGTGCGGCGGCGATACCGGCCATGCCGAAGCGGTGCGGATCAGCTTCGATCCCGAACAGATCGCCTACGCCGATCTCCTCGACATCTTCTTCGCGACGCACGATCCGACCCAGCTCAACCGGCAGGGCAACGATATCGGCACCCAATATCGCAGCGCCATTTTCCCGCACGACGAGAGCCAGGAAGAAGAGGCCCGGGCCGCGATCGAACGAGCCCAGGCGGAGTGGGACCAGCCGGTCGTCACCGCGATCGAGCCGTTGGCCGAATGGTACCCGGCGGAGGCCTATCATCAGGATTATTTCGAGCGGGAAGGCAGCCGCAACCCCTATTGCATGGCGGTCGTCGCCCCGAAGCTGCGTAAGTTCCGCAAGAGCTTCGCCGAACGGCTGAAACGGGAAAGCGCCGCCGGCTGATCGCCGGCGCGGGGACGCCGGGCCACGTTGTCACATAATTGCAACAGGGAGGCAGCTTTGTAGCTGCTCCCCTTCTGTTCGCTTGCGCGCACATCGCGGCCCTCTAATCTGCATCAAGCTTTTTGCAGGAGGCTCCCATGTCGCGCCAAGTGAAAGCTAACTCCCTTCAAGTAAAAGCCTTTCTGGTCGGAACGTCTTGTCTTGCCTGGATGTGCGCCGCCGCTCCGGCCGCCGCGCAGACCGGCCCAAGCGAGGCCACCCAGGCGACCGGTGACATCATCGTCACGGCCACCAAGCGTGCGACCACGCTTCAGAACGTGCCTTTCTCGATCAACGCCCAGACCGAGGAGGACATCCAGCGGTCCGGCGCCGTGACGCTCGAGGACCTGTCGCGCAACGTCGCGGGTCTCACCATCCAGAATCTCGGGCCCGGTCAGAGCCAGGTGTCGGTGCGCGGCGTGTCCGCCGGCCAGGTCGTCCGCGACCAGCCGGGCGTCAAGGAGCAGGTCGGCGTCTATCTCGACGAGTCGGTGGTCTCGCTCTCGCTGTTCACACCGGACCTCGATCTGTTCGACCTCAACCGCGTCGAGACGCTGCGCGGCCCGCAGGGAACGCTGTTCGGATCGGGGTCGGTCGGCGGCACGATCCGCTACATCACCAACCAGCCGGACCTCACCGCCCTCCAGGGAATGGTCGAAGGGAATGTGAACCTCGTCGCCGAGGACGATTTCGGCGGCCATCTGAAGGGCATGATCAACCTGCCGCTGGGCGCCGGCGCCGCGCTGCGCGCGGTCGGCTATCACACCCGATATGGCGGCTTCGTCGATGCGCTCCGCCCCGGCGGCCAGGTCGACGAGAATGTGAACGACGGCCGGCGCACGGGCGGACGGCTGGCGCTGACGTTCGAACCGGCGCCGGACATCCGCATCACGCCGCGCGTGGTCTATCAGGAGATACGGGCGAACGGCTTCAACCGGCAGGAGGCGTTCAACCTCTTCGCCAATCCGTTCACCACCAGCCGCCCGGCCATCCAGCTCGGCGAGCGCCAGCAATATCTGCTGCTCCGCGAGGAATTCCGCGACAACACCTTGATCGCCGATCTCACCGCCTCGTTCGGCTTCGGCGGGGTCGAGCTGACGTCGGTCACCACTTATCTCGATCGCGACATCCTGGTGAGCCGCGACGCGAGCGCTCTGACCGGCAGCGTTTCGGTCGATCTCGGCTTTCCGACCGCGGGCGTGCTCCTGCCGTCCAACCTCGTCGATACCACCGACCTCCAGAGCTTCGTTCAGGAGGTGCGCCTGTCCTCGGCGACGCCGGGGCCGTTCCAGTGGGTGTTCGGCGGCTTCTATTCGAACACGGACCGCGTCTACGCCCAGCGGCTGCCGACGCCGGGCTATGACGCTTTCATCGATTCGACGCTCGGTGCCGGCACGGCGGCGGCGACGCGGGGCGGCTATGCGCCCGATTCGCCGTACAATTCGGACCTGCCCTACGACATCAAGCAGAAGGCGGTGTTCGGCGAGGTGAGCTACGATCTCACCGACCGCTTCACCGTGACGGCGGGCGGCCGCTATTACGACTTTGACGAAGAACGCAGCTTCCGGTCCGGCGGTCTCTTCTCGGGCGGCGACAATCGCACCGACCGGACGAGCTCCGACGGCTTCAGTCCGCGCATCATCGCGACCTACGAGGCGGTGGACGGCGTGCGGCTCAACGCGCAGGCGTCGAAAGGCTTCCGCCTCGGCGGCGTTAACGATCCTCTCAACATCCCGCTCTGCACGCCGCAGGACCGGGCAATCTTCGGCGGTTACCAAAGCTATGAGGACGAAACGCTCTGGAACTATGAGGTGGGCGTCAAGGCGCAGCGGCCGGGCATCACCCTCAACGCCGCCGCCTTCTACACCGACATCAGCAATCTGCAGGTGACGCTGGACGCCGGCAGCTGCTCGTCGCGCATCGTCTTCAACGTGCCCAAGGCGCACACGATGGGCCTTGAGTTCGAGCTGGCGGCGCAGCCCGCGCCCGGGGTCGGCCTGTCGCTCGCCGGCAGCCTGCTCGAAGCCAAGTTCGATTCCACGGTGGTCGACGGCACCGGCAACGTGATCGGCGGTATCCGCGACGGCAACCGCCTGCCCAGCGTGCCCCGGTTCCAGCTGTCGGCCAATGCGAGCTACGCCTTCCCGGTGACATTCGGGCGGGAGGCGTTCGTCGCGGCCTCGTTCCAGCATGTCGGCAGCCGCTTCACCCAGCCGAGCGACCAGGAGAACAATCCGCGCACCTTCGTCCACGGACTGCCGTTCGCGGGCATGCCGGCCAACGCGTCGACCACGCTCGACCTCAGGCTGCCAAGCTATCAGCTGTTCAATCTCTCGGCCGGCGTCGATTTCAACGGCGGCACCGAGCTTCTGGTCTATGTCACCAACCTGTTCGACGAGAATCCGATCCTGTCGTTCGACCGCGAACGCGGCGGCCGCGCCCGGCTCGGCTTCAACATCGGCCAGCCCCGCCAGATCGGCGTAACGGTGCGCCAGCGGTTCTGAAGCTGAAACCTACGGTCGCCGTCGGGCGCGGCGGCCGTAGCCTCCCTCTGGCCGGAGCGACGCGATGACCGACATGACGCGGCGGGGAGTGCTGGGCGCGGCCGCGGCGGCGCTGGCCGCCCCCGCCGTGCTGCGCGCCGCGGGGCCTGGCCGGGTGGCGGTGGTCGGAGCCGGCGCCTTCGGCGCCTGGACGGCCTGGAAGCTGCTGGAGCGCGGCCACCGCGTGCTCCTGATCGACGCCTGGGGTCCGGCCCATGCCCGCGCCTCGTCCGGCGGGGAATCGCGGATGACGCGCAGCGCCTACGGCCCGGACGAGGTCTATGCCCGAATGGCGCTCGACTCCCTCGCCGACTGGAAGTGGCTGTCGGCGCGAAGCGATCTGCCGCTGTTCCACCAGATTGGAGTGCTGTTCTTCTTCCAGAAGCTGGAGCCATATTTCGAGGACAGCCTCGCCGTTCACCGGCGGATGGGGCTGCCGACCCAGTTGCTGGACGCGCCGGCGCTCCGCCGGCGCTTTCCGCAGATCGACTTCACCGGCGTCGAGGCGGGGCTGTACGAGCCCGGCTTCGGCGCGCTGATGGCGCGGCGTGCGATCCAGTCGCTGGTCGCGCGCTTCACACAGGCGGGCGGCGTGTACCGGCAGGCGCGGGTCGCCGGGCTGGCGCCGGAGGGGCTTCGGCTCGCGGACGGGGAGACGGTGTCGGCCGACCAGCACGTGTTCGCCTGCGGTCCCTGGCTCCCCAAGCTCTTCCCGGACCTGCTCGGCCGCCGGATCTTCCCGACCCGCCAGGAAGTGTTCTTCTTCGCGACGCCGCCGGGCGAGGACGCCTATGCGCCGGGCCGCTTGCCGGGCTGGGCGGACTTCAACGAAGGCGACATCTATTACGGCTTCCCCGATCTGGAGGCGCGGGGCTTCAAGATCGCGCACGACCGCCATGGTCCTCCGGTCGATCCGGACACGCTGGAGCGCCTGCCCTCCGCCGACGCGCTGGCCGACGTGCGGGCCTTCATGGCGCGGCGCTTCCCCGGCCTCGCCGAGGCGCCGCTCAGCGAGGCTCGGGTCTGCCAATATGAGAACAGCGCGAACGGCGATCTCCTGATCGACCGCCATCCGGACCGTGCGGACATCCTGCTGGTCGGGGCCGGATCGGGTCACGGCTTCAAGCACGGGCCGGCGGTCGGCGCCTATGCGGCGGATCTGATCGAGGGCAAGCGGGAACGGCCCGAACCGCGCTTCTCGCTCGCCACCAAGACCGAAGCCGCCGCACGCGCGGTCCACTGAGAGGTTCAGTCCCGGCTGCGCGAATAAATGGCGATCAACCGCTCGGTCTCGCCGAGCTCGGCCTCCAGGCGCGAACGGCGCCAGCGGTGCCAGACCAGCGCGAGCGCGGCGGCGGCGGCCCAGGTGAGCGCGATCCGGAAGGCGGGGTGCGGCGGGGTCAGGCCGGCGAAAGCGAGCAGCAACGCGCCGGTCGCGCAGGCGGTCAGGATCAGTGCGCCGTGGCGGGTGCCGCGGAGCAGGAGAAGGGCGATCTCCGCCTGCCGCCGCCGCTCGGCGAGCAAATCCTCCACCGCGGCGAGATCGGATGCGGCGCCCTGCCGCCGGAGCCACAGCTGCTCGGCGACGATCATCGGCACCGCCAGCAGCAGGCCGGCCGCGGACAGCGCCACCAGCGCGTCGTTCGCGCTCCAGGCGCGCCAGGCGAACCAGCCGCCGAACACCGCCGCGATCATTGCCGCGACCAGGTGGACGAAGGACCACAGCTTGCGGACCCGGCGGCCGCGGGCGGCGCGGCGGCGCACCCGATCCAGATCGACCGGCGAGGCGCGCCAGTCGGCCTTCAGCGCGTCCAACAGCTCATCGCCCGCCATCGAGCAGCTCCCGCAATCGGACCTTCGCCCTGTTCACCCGCACCCCGACATTGGAGACGCTGATGCCCAGCGTCTCGGCGATCTCGGCATAGCTCAGCTCCTCGAGCAGCAGCGTCAGCACCTGGCGATAGGGCAGCGGCAGCCGGCGGATCGCGGCGGCGAGCAACTGCGACCGCTCGGCGCTCTGGAGGAGGGTTTCCGGGTCCGCCGCTTCGGCCGGCTCCTCGCCGCTGCGGTCCGCCCGCTTCGCGGCCACGCGGCGCACGATGTGGGACACGCCGCGATTGTGGGCGATGCGAAACAGGAAGGGCGCGAGGCTGTCCGCCCGCTCCAGCCTCGGCAACGCCTGGTGCACGGCCAGCAGGATGTCCTGCAGCAGATCCTCCCTCAGCGCCGGATCGGCTTCGTAGGACGCGGCGACGCGTGCGAGTGCCTGGCCGTAGCGCGCGATGATGTCCTCCATGCTCCCCACGCGCGATCAGTCCCTCCCGCCACCGCTCTTCTTACGAAATCTTTTTCCCTCCGCGCCTGTAAGCCCCGCGCCCCGCCGGCGGACTGAAGGGCATGTTCACTCGGGAAAGGCCAGTGCCGATGACGTTCCGCCACGCAACGATCCTGCTCGCCGCGGCGCTCGGCGCCTGCAGCCATGTTCCCGCCGCGCCGGAGCGGCACGTCTATCACGGAATGACCCTCATCGATCCCGCGACACATACGGTCCGCCCGAACGGGTGGCTCGCGGTCGAGGGCACGCGCATCGCCGCGGTGGGGGAGGGGCGGCCGCCGGCCGGGCGCGGCACCGTCCTTCACGACCGCACCGGCCTCTTCGCCATGCCGGGCCTGATCGACAGTCACGCCCACGTGACGCTCGGCCCCACCGAACTGGCCGTCGTCGACGGCGCGCCCCGCCTGTCGACCCGCCCGCGGCCCGATATCGCGCGGCACAATGCCCGCCACCTGCTGTCGTTCGGCGTCACCACCATCCGCAACCCGGCCGGCGATCTCGCCGCCAACCGCGACTATTCCGCGCTTGTAGCGGCCGGCACGCTGGCGGGGCCGGAGGCGTTCCATGCCGGCGAAGTGATCGATCGCCCGCAATTCCCGTTCGACGGCCTGGTGACGCAGCCGGGCGAGGGGCGGTCGGTCGGCGACATCGTCCGAGCCCAGGCCGCGGGCGGCGCCGATTTCGTCAAATTCTACACCGACCTCACCGAGGCCGACCTGCGCGAGGGCGTGGCCGCCGCGCGCGCCGCCGGCCGGCCGACCATCGCCCATCTGTCCGACGTCAGCTGGACCACGGCGGCGCGGCTCGGCATCGGCTCGCTGGTCCACATGATGCCGATCAGCCCGGATCTGCTGCCAGCCGATCGCCGCGCCGCCTATGTTGCCGCGCGCCGCGGCGGCGCCTTCGCTTTCTTCGAATGGTGGGAAGCGGCCGACCTCGATTCGCCGGAGATCGCCGAAATGATCGACGCGCTGGTCCGCAACCGGGTGAACGTGGACGCGACGCTGATGGCCTTCCTTCCGGCCTTCTGGGGGGACCAGACGGAGGTGCGCGACCGCGACCTCGCGCTCGTCCACCCCGACATGGCGGCAAACTGGCGGAGCTTCCGCTTCGATCTTGGCTGGCAGCCCGACGATTACCGCCGCGCCCGCGCGGTGTGGCCGAAGATGCTGGAGCTGACCCGGCGCATGCACGAAGCGGGCGTGCCGATGACGATCGGAACCGATCTTGCCAATCCGTTCGTCGCGCCGGGCATATCGATGGCCCGCGAAATGGCGCTGCACCGGGAGGCCGGCATCCCGGCCTGGGCGGTGCTACGGATGGCGACGAGCGAAGGCGCCCGCCTGCTCGGCATCGCCGGACGGGTCGGGCGGCTTCATGCGGGCCAGGAGGCCGATATCCTCTTTCTGGGCGCCGATCCGTTGCAGGACATGATGGCGGTGGCCGACGTTCGCGGCGTCATCGTCAATGGCGCCGCCCTCGATCCGCTGGAGCTCCGCGCGGGCGAGGCGGGGCGGTAGCGCCTGGCGGCGGTACCGGCGGACCAGCGGGGTGGCGGCCGCGGATGATACAGGATATCCTGCCGGCGCCGCGCGGTCGTGCGGCCTCCAGACCCCTGAACGAGTGGATCCGCATGAAGAAGTCGGCGCTGTTCGCCTATATCGAGGAGTTGCAGGGCGGTGCGCCGTGGGGCCATGTCCTCGACGCCGGCACCGGAACTCATTCGATGGGCTGGATCCTCTCTCTGGCGACCGAGCGCTGGACGGCGGTCAGCGGCTCGTCCGCCCATGCGGCGCAAGTGCGCGCGCTGGCGGGTGCGCGGATGCGGGACGGGGACCGGCTGCTGGTCGGCAACTGGGCCGACCCCGCGCTGCTCGCGGGCGAGGCGTACGACACGGTGCTCGCCGATTATCTGCTCGGCGCAGTCGAAGGCTTCGCGCCTTATTTCCAGACGGAATTGTTCGCGCGGCTGCGGCCGCTGACGCGGGGGCGGCTCTATGTCACTGGGCTGGAGCCCTACGTGGTGGCGCCGCCGGAGGACGAAGCGGGGCAAATCGTCTGGGAGATCGGCCGCTTTCGCGACGCCTGCCTGACGCTCGCGGGCGAGCTCCACTATCGCGAATATCCGCTCGACTGGGTGCTCGCCCGGCTTGAACGCTCCGGCTTCCGGGTGGTCGCCGCGCGAAAGTTCAACATCCGCTACAAGGCCGCCTTCGTGAACAGCCAGATCGACATGTGCGGCCCGCGTCTCGACCGGCGCGCCAACCGCGGCCTCGCGGGCGCCCTGCGCTCCCATGGCGAGGAACTCCGCGGGCGTGCGCTCGCCTTCGTCGAGGCGCATGGCGGGCTGCGCCATGGTTTCGACTATGTGATCGCGGCCGATCCGATGTGAGCCGTGCCGATAAGGGAATTATCTCGATCAACGGGATACCGCCGCCGGCCTCGCAAGCCGGCGGCGGCCCCCCTGTTGACCATCAGAAGGTGGTGCGCAAGCCCACCACCAGGTTGCGGCCGCGCAGCGGCGCCGCTTCCTTGACGAAGGAGACGTGGTTGAAGGCGAGTTCGTTCAGCAGATTGGTGCCGCGCAGGAACAGCTCGCTCTGGCCGAACTGCCCGACGGGCAGGCGATAGGCGAGGGTCGCGTTCAGCATCGTGTAGCCCGGCGTCTCCGTCTCGAAGTCGGCGATCCGGTCCTGTTCGAACACGCGGTAGAGCTCGACATCGCCGAACAGCGGGCCGGAGCGGACGTCGAGCCGGGTGCCGAGCCGGCCGGCCGGGATCCGCGGCAGATCGTCGCCGCCGCCGGTAAAGCGGGCGCGGACATAGTCGCCGAACAGGCCGATGCCGATTTCCGGCGTAATCTGGTGGCGCACCATACCCTCGACGCCGGCGAAGCGGGCGTCCCGCTGGTCGTAGCGGATCAGGCGGAAATCCTCGAACCGGTCCAGCGTGTTGGCGAAGATGTAATCGTCGATATGGTTGCGGAACAGGCCGATCGAGAAGGTGGTCGGACCCTCGGTGCCGCGGAAGGTGAGATCGATCGAGTTGGCGGTCTCCTTGCGAAGGCCCGGATTGCCGATCTCGAAGGTGTTGGTGGCGAGGTGGACGCCGCGCGCGAACAGTTCCTGCCCGGTCGGCGCGCGCTGGGCGCGGGCGAGCGACAGAGCGGCGCTGTAGCCCGGCGCCAGCGTCAGGATGCCCGCGCCGGAGATGGAGAAGGGCGAATGGCGCGCCTCGCGATTGTTGGTCGCGGTGATGCGCTGCCACTCCTGCCGCGCGCCGATCTCGAGCCGGAGCGGCCCGGTCTCGAACGTCTCGAGCAGGAAGATGCCGGTGTTGCGGGTGACGTTTTCGGGGATGAACGCCTCGGGGCCGCTGGTGCGCAGCCGGTTGCGGCTGTTCTGGATGCCGATCACGCCGCGCATGCCGAAGATCGGCGCATGCTCGACCTCCAGCCGCATGTCGTGGCCGCGATTCTTGAAGCTGGTGACGGCCTCGTCCTCGTCATGATCGTGGCCGTGCCCATGGCCGTGACCATGTCCGTGGTCGTCGTGGTCGCCGCCGCCCTCGATCTCGTCGTGGCGATAGTCGGTGAAGCCGCCGCGCAGGCGGATGCGCTCGATCCCGGCGACGGGGTTGCGATATTCGCCGCGCACGTCGACGCGGTCGCTGCGCAGATTGATGAACACGTCCTCATGATCGTCCTCGTCATGATGGTCGTGGTCGTCATGGCCGTGCCCGTGGCCGCCGCAATGGAGGCGGGTGCCGTGCGGGTGGCAGCTCTCATAATCGTGGGAATGGCCGGGAACGCCGTAGCGGCTGCGCTGGTGCGTGTAGGCGATGCCGAAGAAACCGTCGGTACCGACCCAGGACGCGCCCACCGTGCCGGTGCGGGTGCGGTTGAACGTCCCGTCGACGCGGCGCTCGTCCCAATCGGGCACGCGGTAATCGTCGGCATTGCGGTAGACGCCCTCGGCGCGGAGCGCGAGCGGGCCGAGACCAACGGTGACGCCGCCCACCGCGGTGCGCTCGCGGTCGGAGGTGCCGGCGCGCAGCTCCGCAACGCCGTCGAAGCCGCCGATCGGCAGCGTCTCGGGGATCTTGGTGTCGAGCAGGTTCACCGCGCCCGAAATCGCGCCGCCGCCATAGAGCAGGGCGGCGGGGCCGCGCAGCACCTCGATGCGGCGCAGCAGAAGCGGTTCGGCGGCGATCGCGTGGTCGGGCGACACGTCGGACGCGTCCTGGATCTGCGCGCCGTCCGAAAGGATGCGGATGCGCGGCGAGGTCTGGCCGCGCACCACCGGGCGGGCGGCGCCGCCGCCGAAAGTGTCGGCGCGGATGCCCGGCTCGTTCGCCAGCGTTTCGCCGATCGTCGCCTGGCGTCGGTAGACGAGGTCCTCGCCGTCCAGCACCGTCACCGGGACCGCGACTTCCTCGACGGTTTGGCTGAGCGGGATGGCGGTGACGACGATCTCCTGCTGCTCGGCGCGGTTCTGGACCTGGGCGGCGAGGGGAGGGGCGGCAAGGGCGCCCACGGAGACGGCGGCGAGCAGCATCGTACGGGTGGTCATCAAAATCGGCTCCGATGGAGGGAATCCGCCTCCGGATATGTTGTATCATCTTTGCTGGCAACTCGTGTCGTCGTGCCAGACGCTCGCCTCGGCGGCTTCTCCGGCGAGTTACGTTATACTGTTGCACTCGCGCAACACCGTGAGAGTGGGTTATCGCACCTCCGGGGCCAGACTGCCGGTTGGCCAGAGGCGCGTCTGCCGCAATGCCTCTCCCAGCGCGATGCCGGCGGCGACGGCGATGTTGAGCGAGCGGGTGCCCGGCACTTGGGGAATGCGGACCCGCAGGTCGGCGCGGGCATGCGCCTCGGGCGGCGCGCCGCGGCTCTCGGAGCCCAGAAGCAGGATGTCGTCCGCCTCGAAGCATGCCTCCGGCAGGGGGAGGGCGCCCTGTGTGGTGAGCAGGACGATTCGGCCGGATCTTCCACGGGCCGCGGCTTCGAAGACGTCCCAGTCGGCATGGCGGGTCACGGCGGCGAGTTCCGCATAGTCCATGCCCGCGCGGCGCAACGCCCTATCGCCCCAAGGGAATCCGCAAGGCTCGACGATATCGACCGCGACGCCCAGGCAGGCGGCGAGGCGCAGGATCGTGCCGACATTGCCGGCCTGGTCGGGCTGGTGGAGGGCGATGCGCATGGCCGCGGCGATAGACCATGCGGCGAGCCGTGTCATAGCCCGGTCAAAATGGCTGTTGGCAAAGCGGCGTTCAGGCGTCTATCAGGCCCCGCAAGCCGCAGGGGGCTCCTCCGGCGGCAACGTGTTGGAAGCGCCGCTTCCCCGCCGAAAGCGGGTGAGAGGCGGTTTTTCGCACATCCGTTTCGAATCGCTGAAGGTGCATATGGCGACGGCTGATAATACGGAAAATGTGGGCGCGGACGGTGAGCTCGCCCACCATGGCGCGGACGGCGTCCGCCGGCGCGACTTCATCAACGTCGCGGCGGTGAGCTTCGCGGGGGTCGGCGCGCTGGCGGTGGTCTACCCGCTGGTGAACCAGATGAACCCCTCGGCCGACGTGCTCGCGCTCGCGTCCATCGACGTCGACATCTCTCAGATTCAGCCCGGCCAGGCGATCAAGACGATCTGGCGCAAGCAGCCGATCTTCATCCGCAACCTGACGCCGGCGGAAATCCAGGAGGCGAACGCCGTTCCGATCGGCCAGCTGCGCGACCCGGAGACGCTCGCCGACCGCACCGCGGAGGGCAAGGAGAACTGGCTGATCACGCTGGGCGTCTGCACCCATCTCGGCTGCGTCCCGCTCGGCGCCGCCGAAGGCGAGAATCGCGGCGAGTTCGGCGGCTATTTCTGCCCCTGCCACGGATCGCACTACGACACGGCCGGCCGCATCCGCAGGGGTCCGGCCCCGACCAATCTCGAAGTGCCGCAATATGAATTCCTGACCGACACGTCGGTCCGGATCGGCTGAGGTAGACCAAGATGAGCTTTCCCTGGGCTGAGCATTACACCCCCAAGCATCCGTTCATGCGCTGGATGGACGATCGGCTGCCGCTGCCGCGCCTCGTCTACAATGCGCTCGGGCCCGGCTATCCGGTGCCGCGCAACCTCAACTATTTCTGGAATTTCGGCGTCCTCGCCGGCACCGCCCTGGTGATCCAGATCATCACCGGCATCGTGCTGGCGATGCATTACGTCTCCTACGGCCCGGCGGCGTTCGACAGCGTCGAACATATCATGCGCAACGTGAACCAGGGCTGGTTCATCCGTTACGCCCACGCCAACGGCGCGAGCTTCTTCTTCGTGGCGATGTACATCCACATCTTCCGCAACCTCTATTACGGCTCCTACAAGGCGCCGCGCGAGATGGTGTGGATGATCGGTCTCGTCATCTTCCTGCTCGCGATGGCGACCGCCTTCATGGGCTACGTCCTTCCCTGGGGCCAGATGAGCTTCTGGGGCGCCAAGGTGATCACCGGCCTGTTCGGCGCCATTCCGTTCGTCGGCGATGCGCTGCAGACTTGGCTGCTCGGCGGCTTCGCGCCGGACAATCCGACGCTGACCCGCTTCTTCTCGCTCCACTATCTGCTGCCGTTCGTGATCCTGGGGGCCGTGTTCCTCCACATCTGGGCGCTGCACATCCCGGGTTCGGGCAACCCGACCGGCGTCGACGTCAAGTCGCCGCAGGACACGGTGCCTTTCCACCCCTATTACACGGCCAAGGACGGCTTCGGCCTGGGCATCTTCCTGATCGCCTTCGCGATCATGGTGTTCTTCGCGCCGAACTATCTGGGCCACGCCGACAATTACATCCCGGCCGACCCGCTGGCGACGCCGGCGCTGATCGTCCCGGAATGGTATTTCTGGCCCTTCTACGCGATCCTGCGCGCCTTCACCGTGGACTTCATCATCTCGGCGAAGCTGTGGGGCGTGATCGCGATGTTCGGCTCGATCATCCTGCTGTTCTTCCTGCCGTGGCTCGATCCCTCGCCGGTCCGTTCGGCCAACTACCGGCCGCGCTACCGCCAGTTCTTCTGGATCTGGGTGTTCGCGGTGCTGGTGCTCGGCTATTGCGGCGGCGCTCCGGCGGAAGAGCCCTATGTGATGATCAGCCAGATCGCCACGGCCTATTATTTCGCGCACTTCCTGATCATCCTGCCGATCCTGTCGCGGATCGAAAAGACGCTGCCGCTGCCCAGTTCCATCTCGGAATCGGTGCTGCACGGCGAGGACCAGGAAGCGGTTCCATTCGGACTTGAAAATGACGGCGCCGAGCCGAAGCCGGCCGCCTGAGGGGTAGATCATGGTACGTCTGATCGGCATTTTGGTCGGCCTGGGCTTCGTCGGCGTCGCCCTCTGGTCCTTCCTCTGGGGCTTAATCTCCTACGTGAGCGAGCCGCCGGAAAAGCCCGCTTATTACGCCTTCCACGAGCATCCCCGTTCGGCGAACCTGCCGAGCCAGGGACCGTTCGGGAAGTTCGACCGGCAGCAGCTGCAGCGCGGCTTCCAGGTCTATCGCGAGACCTGCGCCGCCTGCCACGGCATCAACTTCGTCGCCTTCCGCAATCTCGCCGACCTCGGGTACAACGAGGCCGAGATCCGCGCGATCGCCGCCAACTGGCCGGTGCAGGTGCCGGACATCGATCCCGACACGGGGGAGGCGACCGGCCGCGAGGCGATCCCGTCGGACCGCATCCCGAGCCCCTATCCCAACGAGATCGCGGCGCGCGCGGCCAACAACAACGCCGTTCCGCCCGATCTGTCGCTGATCGTCAAGGCGCGGCACGACGGTGTGAACTACACCTATTCGCTGCTCACCGGCTATCAGCAGCCGCCGGCCAACCTGCCGCCGGAAATCCAGCCGGGGCCGGGGCTCTATTACAATCCCTACTTCCACAGCGTGAACCTTGCGATGCCGCCGCCCCTCACCGCCGACGGTCAGGTCACCTATGCCGACGGCACGCCGGCGACGGTCGACCAGATGGCGCGCGACGTCAGCGCCTTCCTGCACTGGACCGCGGAGCCGTTCCTCGAGAACCGCCACCGCGCCGGCTTCGCCTCGCTCTTCTTCCTGCTGATCGGCACCGCGCTCGCCTACATGGCGTACCGCAACATCTGGGCCGACAAGAAGGGCAAGCGCAAAGGCAAGGCGGTCGCCTGACCGGAGACGCGGAGGATCGTCATGGCTGATCGCAATGACGACCTCCGCGCGCTCGTCCGCACTATTCCGGACTTTCCGAAACCCGGGATCCAGTTCCGCGACATCACGACGCTGCTGCTCGACGGCGCCGGCTTTCAGGCCACCGTCGAGCGGATGGCGGAGCGGATCGCGCCCGGCGCGAACCTTGTCGCTGCGATCGAGGCCCGCGGCTTCGTGGTCGGCGCGGCGCTGGCCGCGCGCCTCGGTCTCGGCCTTCTCCTCATCCGCAAGCACGGCAAGCTGCCCGGCGAGACGATCGCCGAGGAATATGCGCTGGAATATGGCACGGATCGGCTGGCGATGCATGTCGACGCCTGCGCCCCCGGCGCGCGCGTTCACCTGGTCGACGACCTGATCGCGACCGGCGGGACCACGATGGCCGCGGTGCGCCTGCTCCGCCGCGCCGGCGCCGAGGTCACCGGCGCGAGCTTCGTCATCGACCTGCCGGATCTCGGCGGGGCGGCCTTGATCGAAGCGGAGGGAATAACCGTCCACCGCCTGCTGAGCTTCGCCGGTCACTGATCCGGAGGGGCCGCGGCGCGCCGAGCGGAGCGGAGGCGGGCCAGGCGGCGAACGCTGATCCACCGGCCCGGCCCGCACCGCTGTCAGGGAGATGAGAGCGGATAGCGCCATTATGGAGGTTATTTCGCCTCTGTAAACACCCCGTTCAGGCGGGCCAGACTGCCCGTAATTTCATGGCTTTGATCTGGTTTAGGGGGCTATGCGACCGGGATCGCTATGCTTGCGCCTTCGGGGCGACTCGCGTCCGGGGGGACCAGCGTTGAACTATTACAGACTCTATGTGCTGAGCGGTCCCGGCGGGCGGTTCATCGATTTCGAGGAGATCGAGGCGGTCGACGACGTCGAGGCCGTGCGCCATGCCGAGGCCGCCGCGGCAGAGCGGCCGTGCGAATTGTGGTGCGGCAAGCGCAAGGTGAAGAGCTTCCTGCCCGCCTGATCTCACGCTTTCGGGAGGAACAGGCGCGCGGACAGGCCGCCCTCCGGCCGGTTCTCCAGCCTGAGCTCGCCGCCATGATTGAGCGCCACCGCGCGGGCGATGGTGAGGCCGAGGCCCGATCCGCCCGTCTCCCGGTTGCGCGAGGCCTCCAGCCGCTGGAATGGCTCCTGGACGCTCGCCAGCGCGGCCTCGGGTATGCCGGGTCCGCTGTCGGTCACGTCCACGATCACCCGATCCGCGGAGGCGCCGACCGCGACCCGCGCGGAGCCGGCATATTTCACCGCATTGTCGATGAGGTTGCGCACCGCGCGGCGAAGCAGATTGGGCCGGACGCAGGCGACCTGCCGTCCGCCGGACGCCAGCTCCACATCCTGGCCGAGCTCGCGATATTCCTCGACGAGCGCGTCGACCAGCGCCGATACGTCGATCGCGCGGGCGGGCTCGCGGGCGCGGCCGGAGCGGGCGAGCACGAGCGTGTCGTCCAGCATCGCCGTCATTTCCTCGATGGTGGCGATCATCTTCTGCCGCTCCTCCTCCGGCTCCATGCTTTCGGCGCGGATGCGGAGCGACGCGAGCGGCGTACGCAGATCGTGGCCGATCGCGCCCAGCATGCGGTCCTTCTCGTCCAGCATGGCGGTGACGCGGGCGTTCATCGCGTTGAAGCTTTCGATCGCGCGCTGGAGATCGGCGGGTCCGCGCGGCTCGACCTGCGGCGCGTCTCCGCGGCCCTCGAACCGGTCGGCGGCGGATGCGAGGTCGCGCAGCGGCCGGGCGAGCCGCGCTGCGATCATCACCATCGCGCCGAGCACGATGAGGTAGAGGAGCAAGGTGGCGCCCGCCAGCCGCGCGGCGAGCCAAGGATCGCGGCGCGGCGTGACCATCCGCGCGTTGAGCCACGATCTATCCTGCAGCTGAACCGACAGCATCAGCGTCTGGAGTTCGCGGCGCATACGGGAATCCGGGGGGCGGTTCTTGCCGCGGCCGAAGCGCGGTACCTCGTCGCTGACGGCCGCGCGCGCGTCCAGGATCGGGAGGCCGGCCTCGGCCGCGGCGGCGCGCAGCCGGTCCTCGAGTCGGCGGTCGCCCGCGCCGGCGGCGACCAGCGGCTCGGGTCCGATGCTGTAGCGGCTGCGACGGCGGCGCTCGCCGGCGAGCGCCGCGCGCTCTGCAGTCGGGGCGGCGGCGACATCCTGCGCGAATGTCACGAAGCGCCCGATCGCCGGTCCCTCGATCTGGGCGAGGCTGAGCCGCTGACGTTCGGTGAGGATCAGCGCGAAATTGACCGCCTGCGCGAACAGCAAGGCCGCGCCCATCAGCAGCGCGATCTGGCCGATCAGGCTTTCCGGCATCAGCCGCTTCACAGCCGCTTCACCTCCGCCGCCAACATATAGCCGCCGCCCCAGACCGTCTTGATGAGCTTGGGATCGGACGGGCTTTCCTCGATCTTCTTGCGCAGCCGGCTGATATGGTTGTCGATGCTGCGTTCGAACGCCGCCAGCTCGCGCCCCTGGCTGAAATCGAGCAGTTGCTCGCGGCTCAGCACGCGCCTGGGATGAGTCACGAAGGCATGGAGGATGTTGTACTCGCCGGTCGAAAGCGGGATGGCGACGCCGTCGCGATCGACCAGCTCGCGCTCGCCTGTCTTCAGGACCCAGGGACCGAAGGCGTAGCTCTCCGCCTCCGGCGCGCGCACTGGCTGGCCGGCGCCGTTGGAGGTGCGCCGGAGCACCGCCTTGATCCGCGCCAGCAGCTCGCGCGGGGAAAAGGGTTTGGTGACATAATCGTCGGCGCCGATCTCCAGCCCGACGATCCGGTCGGTCTCCTCGGCCCGCGCTGTGAGGAGGATGACGGGGGTGGCGGCGGTGGCGCGGATGAAGCCGGTCAGCGCCAGTCCGTCCTCGCCCGGCATCATGATGTCGAGCAGGACGAGGTCGAAGCCGTGGGCCGCCAGCAGCTGCCTCGCGGCCGCGGCATCGCCCGCCTTGCTCACCCGATAGCCGTTGCGGGAGAGATAGGAGGCGAGCGGCTCGCGGATGTCGCGCTCGTCGTCGACCAGCAGGATATGCGGTTCGTCGGCCATTGCGATCCCTCATAACGCCGAAGCGCGGAATTGCGACCCCGGGCTGGACCGCGGCGGCGCGTCTGCTATCGGCGCGCCGATGACGCGTATCTCCATCCTGACGCCCGATCCCGCCGACGCGGATTCCTTCGCCAGCCGCTGGCGCGACGTGCTCACCGGTTATGTGCCGCTGCTGGAAGCGGAAGGGCTGTCGGTGGAAAGCCGCAGCTGGACCGACGAGGATGCGACAGGCGCCGCCCTGGTCCTGCCGTTGCTCGCCTGGGGCTATCACAAGGCGCAGCGCGCCTGGGAGGCGCGGACGGCGCGCTGGCAGGCGGAGGGCACGGTGGTCGCCAATCCCGCCGCCGTGCTGCGCTGGAACGCCGACAAGGTCTATCTCGGTCGCCTGGAAGAGAAAGGCGCGCCGGTCGTGCCGACCCTGTTCGTCGACCGGCTGAGCGAGGGCGTCATGGCGGATGCGGCGGCGCGGTTCGGGACGGAACGGCTGGTCGCCAAGCCGCGCATGTCCGCCAGCGCTTGGCGCACGATCCGCTGGTCGCCGGGGCAGGGTGTGGAGGACGGCCCCGTCGGGCCGGCGATGATCCAGCCCTATCTCCCCAGCATCGAGAGCGCCGGCGAAGTGTCCCTGATCTATTTCGCCGGCGAATTCAGCCATGCCATCCGCAAGGTCCCGCAGCCGGGCGATTTCCGCGTCCAGCCGGAATATCGCGGCATCATATCCGGGCATCTGCCGGCCGACGATGAACGCGCGGCGGCGGAGGCGGTGCTCGCGGCGGTCGGCGAGCCGCTGCTCTACGCCCGGATCGACCTCGTCCGCGGCGCCGGCGATCGGCCGCTGCTGATCGAGGCGGAGCTGATCGAGCCCGATCTCTATATCGGCTTCGAGGAAGGGGCCGGGCGCCGCTTCGCGGCGGCCGTCGCCCAGGCGGCGAAGCGCTGACGTCCTAGAGCGGCTTTTCGTAGACGCGGTAGACCCGGTTCACATGGCTCTCGATCGCCTCGGCGATCGATTTCATGCCGATATTGTCTTCGAGAATCCAGCCGATCTCGCCGCGCTGCGTGCCCCAATTCGCCGTCGCGTCGCGGCGGATATATTCGATCATCATGAAGGCGAGCTGGCTTGCGAGGCGGGTGGCCTGCATCCGCCGCACCACCCCCATCAGCGGCACGCGCATGGTGCGCGTGTTCGGCTTGCGCAGGCGCCACAGCAGCTTCGCCCAGCCGAAGGGGAACAGGCGGCCGTCGAGATCGCGGATGAATTCGTTGACGTCCGGAAGCGTCATCATGAAGGCGACCGGCTCCCCGTCGACTTCGGCGATGCGGATCAGCTCCTCCCAGACCAGCGGCTTCAGCTTCTTCCCGCCATAAGCGATCTCGGCCGGGGTGAGCGGGATGAACCCCCAATTGTCCGACCATGCGTCGTTCAGGATGTTGAGGATGGTGGCCGCCTCCGCGTCGAACTTCTTCTTGTCGACGGTGCGGATGCGGATGCGCGGATTGCGCTCTCCCGACGCGACGATGCGCTGGATGAGCGGCGGCATCGGCCGGGAGACGTCCAGATCGTAGGTGAACAGGTCCTTGGCGCCGCGATAGCCCGCCGCTTCCACCCAGGCTTCATAGGCCGGGCTGTTGTGGCCCATCATCACCGTCGGCGGATGATCGTGGCCTTTGATGAGGAGGCCGGGCTCGTCCCAGATCGACAGCGAGAAGGGACCGAGCGCGCGCGTCATGCCCTTGGCCCGGAGCGAGTCCTCGGCCGCAGCGATCAGCGCCGCCGCCATTTCCGCGTCCTCCGCCTCCAGCATGCCCCACTGGCCGGTGCCGGCGCCCATATGCTGGAGCACCAGCTGGTCGACCTGCGCCGAGATCCGGCCGACGATCCGTCCGTCCCGCTCGGCGAGGAAAAGCTGCGCCTCGGCATGTTCGAACCAGGGATTGGTGCCGGGGTCGAGCAGGCCCTTCACTTCGCTGCGCAGCGGCGGCACCCAGTTCGGATCGCCGGCATTGATCCGGTAGGCGAGTTCGATGAAGGCGGTCTTGTCGGCGCCGGAGGCGACGGGGCGGACGGAGAGGGTCATGCCGGCCTCCCTAGCGCGCCGGGCCGTGGCTGTCACCGGAGGCGGAACGGCGCTCCCGCCGCCTCGTTGAACGGCGCGACAGGAGACCCCCATGCCCGATTTCGCCAAGGCGCGGGAGAAGATGGTGGAGCGGCAGATCGCCGCCCGCGGCATTCACGACCGGTCGCTGCTGGACGCGATGCGCAGCGTGCCGCGCGAGGCGTTCGTGCCGGAGCATCTGATCGACCTCGCTTATGAGGATTCGCCGCTGCCGATCGAGGCGGACCAGACCATTTCCCAGCCCTATATCGTGGCCTTGATGATCGAGGCGGCCGAGGTCCGGCCCGGCGACCGGGTGCTCGAGATCGGCGCGGGCTCGGGCTATGCCGCGGCGATCATCGGCCGCATCGCGGGCGAGGTGCTGGCGATCGAGCGGCATGGCGAGCTGGCCCGGCTGGCGGGCGAGCGGCTGGCGCGGCTCGGCTACGTCAATGTCGACATCCTCGAAGGGGACGGCACCAACGGCTTGCCCGAGGAGGCGCCGTTCGACGCGATCATCGCCGCGGCGAGCGGGAGCCACGTTCCAGAACCGCTGCTGGAGCAGCTCGCCGTCGGCGGCCGGCTGGTCATGCCCCTGGGCGAGCCCGGGGCGGTCCAGACGCTCGTCAAGGTGACGCGCCTTTCGGACGAGGATTATGAGCAGGAGGATTTGGGGCCGGTGCGCTTCGTGCCGCTGATCGGCGCCCATGGCTGGGCCGCCGGAGTGGAGGATGCCGTCGCCGTCCCTTCGGCCGCGGGGCTGATCCGCGCCGCCGCCGAGCCGCTGCCGGAGATCGAGGATCCCGGCTTCGCCGAAGCGTTCGACCGCTTTGCCGATGCGCGGGTGGTGCTGCTCGGCGAGGCGAGCCACGGCACCTCCGAATTCTACCGCGCCCGCGCGGCGATCACGCGCCGGCTGATCGAACGTCACGGCTTCAACATCGTCGCCGTGGAGGCCGACTGGCCGGACGCGGCGCAGGTCGACCGCTTCGTGCGGCACCGTCCTGGCCGGGAGGGCGAGGACGCCGCCTTCCGCCGCTTCCCCACCTGGATGTGGCGCAACCGCGACGTGGACATGTTCGTCCGCTGGCTCCGCGGCCGCAACGCGCCGCTGCCGCCGGAGAATATGGTCGGCTTCTACGGCCTCGACCTCTACAATCTCGGCGCGTCGATGCGCGCGGTGATCGATTATCTCGACGATGTGGATCCGGAGGCCGCGCGGGTGGCGCGCGAGCGCTACGGCTGTCTTAAGCCGTTCAGCCGCGATCCCGCCGCTTACGGGCGGATGGCGATCAACCAGGGCTATGCCCATTGCGAGCAGCCAGCCGTCGAGATGCTGCGCGAGCTGCAGCTAAGGCAGCTCGATTATGCGGCGCAGGATGGCGACGAATGGCTCGATGCCGCCGCCAATGCCCGGCTCGTCAAGAATGCCGAGGCTCATTATCGGGCGATGTATTACAGCGGCGCCGAAAGCTGGAACCTGCGCGATACGCACATGTTCGAGACGCTCTGCCAGCTTCTCGAAGCCAAGGGGCCGAGTGCGAAGGCGGTGGTCTGGGCGCACAACAGCCACATCGGCAATGCCGTCTTCACCGACATGGGCGAGGTGCGGGACGAGATCAACATCGGCCAGCTGGCGAAGGAGCGGTTCGGCGAGGGTGCGCGGCTGATCGGATTCGGCACGCATGGCGGCACGGTCGCCGCGGCGAGCGACTGGGACGGGGAGATGGAGGTGAAGGAGGTCCGCCCCTCCCTGGCCGGCAGCTATGAGCAGCTGAGCCACGAGGCGGGCGTGGAGCGCTTCCTCCTCGACATGCGCGAAGGCGAGAACGAGCAGGCGGTGGAGGCGCTGATGGAGCCGCGGCTGGAGCGCTTCATCGGCGTCATCTACCGGCCGGAGACCGAGCGCTGGAGCCATTATGCCCGCGCCGTCCTTCCGCGCCAGTTCGATGCCTGGGTGTGGTTCGACCGCACCGAGGCCGTCACGCCCCTCGCCGGTCCGCAGGAGCCCGGCGAGGACGATCTGTGGCCGTCCGGGCTCTAGGCCGGGCGATCAGCGCCGGCGGGCGCGGATCTTCGAGATGGTGGTCGCCGCGCTGATCTGCTCGACATCGGTCTTGAGGTGCAGGAGCTTCACGCCCTTGTGCGCCTTGGCCCGGTCGAGGGCGGGGGCGAAATCCTCGGTCCGCTCCACCGTTTCCGCCCAGGCGCCGTAAGCGCGGGCGAGCGCGGCGAAGTCCGGATTGACGAGATCGGTCCCGGCGACCCGCTCCGGATATTCGCGCTCCTGGTGCATGCGGATGGTGCCGTAGCTGCCATTGTCGACGACGAGCACCAGCAGGTCGCAGCCATAGCGGACGGCGGTGGCGAGCTCCTGCCCGTTCATCAGGAAGTCGCCGTCGCCCGCGACCGCGATCGCTTGGCGATCGGGGAAACGCAGCGCCGCCGCGACCGCGGCCGGCGTTCCATAGCCCATCGATCCGTTGGTCGGCGCGAGCTGGGAGGGGCAGGGGCCGTAATGCCAGAAGCGATGCCACCAGCCGGAGAAATTGCCGGCGCCGTTGCAGATGATCGAATCGGCGGGCAGCACCTCCCGCATCCGGGCGACGCACAGGCCGAGATCGAGCGCCGCGCCGGTCGGGCGCGGGCTGGCCCATTCGAGCCATTCCTGGTGCGCGGCGCCGCCCGCATCGAAATGCAGGACTTCGTCCTCCCAATCGGCGCACAGCTCGGCGAACTCCCGCATGTCGGCGCAGATCGGCAGGTCGGTGCGATAGACTCGGCCCAGCTCCTCCGGATCGGGATATACGTGGATCAGGGTCTGCCCGGGATGATCGGGAGTGATGAGCGCATAACCGTCGGTGGTCGCTTCGCCGAGGCGCGGCCCGACCACCAGCAGCAGGTCCGCCGCCTTCACCCGCTCGACGAGCTTCGGATTGGGTCCATAGCCCAGATTGCCGGCATAGACCGGACTGGAATTGGGAATGGCGTCCTGCCGGCGGAAGGCGACCGCGACCGGCAGTCCGATCCGTTCCGCCCACTCGGCGAAGAAATGCGAAGCGCCCGTGCACCAGCCGGCGCCGCCGACGATGGCGAGCGGGGCGGAGGCATCCTTCAGCAGGTCCATCACCGTCGCCACCGCCATCGGATCGGCCGCCTGGGCGAAGCGGGCGACCTTCGGCCGGTCGACGGCCTCGACCTCGTCGGTCAGCATGTCCTCGGGCAGGACCAGCACCACGGGGCCCGGCCGTCCCGCCATGGCGGTCGCATAGGCGCGGGCGACATATTCGGGGATGCGGCGCGCATCCTCGATGCGGCCGACCCATTTGGCGAGCGGCGCGAACATCGTCTGGAAGTCGATCTCCTGGAAACCCTCGCGATCCCGGTCGCCGCGCCCTATGTCGCCGACGAGGAGGATCATCGGCGTCGAATCCTGCAGCGCCACATGGACGCCGACCGACGAGTTGGTCGCGCCCGGCCCCCGCGTCACGAAGGCGACGCCGGGGCGGCCCGTGAGTTTCCCGTCCGCTTCCGCCATATAGGCGACGCCGCCTTCCTGGCGGCAGACGATGAGGTCGATCTCCGGCGTGTCGTGCAGCGCGTCCAGAGCGGCGAGGAAGCTTTCGCCGGGCACGCAAAAGATGCGGTCGCACCCTTGCGCCTTCAGATTGTCGATGAGGATGCGGCCGCCTGTTCGCTGGGTCATGGCCCCGCCTAACCATGTTTGCCCGCCACGCGCAAACCGGCTTGGGACACGAACCTGGGCAAGGAGGTGGACGCGCGTGCCGGGCGATCACCGTACTGACATCCGTGTAAGCCTTGACGCGTCGGGAAGGCCCGCTAGTTGGGAAGGGCAATTCCAGGAGGAGCTTGAGATGGAAAAGAGCGAAATGGCGGCGGCGCTGAACGAAAAGGGCGCCTGGCTTCCGGGCAAGCGCGTCAAGATCGACTTCGGCGACAAGGGCGTGGTGCTGCTCGACGGCGTCGCCAACCAGGTGACCGAGGAAGACGGCGCGGCCGACACCACAATCAAGATCAATTGGGACGACTGGCAGGCGATGGCCGACGGCAAGCTCGACGGCATGACCGCCTTCATGCAGGGCAAGCTGAAGATCGAGGGCGACATGTCGAACGCGATGCAGCTCCAGGGCGTGCTCGCGAAGCTGAAGCAGTAATTCCGGGCGCCTCTCCCCGAAGCGACTCTGGGGAGGTGGTCAGACACAGCAGAAGGGGCGGTCGGCGACGATCGCCCCTTTTTTCAAGAAGCGGCGCGTCCCAACTTGAAACCTCGTTCAGGTTCGCTTGACCGGACTCGGGTCGCGCGACTATCGCGTGGGCCGATCCCAAGGGAGCGCTGAATGCAGAAAATCTATCCCGATGCCGAGGCCGCGCTCGAAGGCCTCTTGTTCGACGGCATGACGATCTGCGCGGGCGGGTTCGGCCTGTGCGGTATTCCGGAACGGCTGATCGACGCCATTCAGAAGAGCGGCGTCAAAGACCTCACCATCGCCTCCAACAATGCCGGCATCGACAATGAGGGGCTCGGCAAGCTGCTGCGCTCGCGCCAGGTGAAGAAGATGATTTCTTCCTATGTCGGCGAGAACAAGGAGTTCGAGCGGCAATATCTGGCCGGCGAACTCGAGGTCGAATTCTGCCCGCAGGGTACGCTCGCCGAGCGCTGCCGCGCCGGCGGCGCGGGCATTCCCGGCTTCTACACCAAGACCGGCGTCGGCACCGTCGTCGCCGAGGGCAAGGAGCATAAGGAGTTCGACGGCGAGACCTACATCCTCGAGCGCGGGATCCGCGCGGACCTGTCGATCGTCAAGGGCTGGAAGGCCGACGAGAGCGGCAACCTCGTCTTCCGCAAGACCGCCCGCAACTTCAACCAGCCGATGGCGACCGCGGGCCGGATCTGCGTCGCCGAGGTCGAGGAGATCGTCCCGGTCGGCAGCCTCGACCCGGACTGTATCCATCTGCCGAGCATCTATGTGAAGCGCCTGATCCTGGGCGCCCCCTACGACAAGAAGATCGAATTCCGCACCACGCGGCAGAGGGAGGCGGCATAATGGCTTGGGATCGCAATCAGATGGCCGCGCGTGCCGCGAAGGAGCTGCGCGACGGCTATTACGTCAATCTCGGCATCGGCATTCCGACTTTGGTCGCGAACAACATCCCCGAAGGGATGACGGTGACGCTGCAGTCCGAGAACGGCATGCTCGGCATCGGCCCCTTCCCTTTTGAGGACGAGGTCGATCCCGATCTGATCAACGCCGGCAAGCAGACGATCAGCCAACTTCCCTCCTCCTCTTATTTCGGTTCCGAGCAGAGCTTCGCGATGATCCGCGGCGGCCATATCGACCTGACGGTGCTCGGCGCGATGGAGGTGAGCGAGAAAGGCGACATCGCCAACTGGATGATCCCGGGCAAGATGATCAAGGGCATGGGCGGCGCGATGGACCTCGTCGCCGGCGTCAAGAAGATCATCGTCGTGATGGAGCACAATTCCAAGAGCGGCGATCCGAAGTTCATCCCGGACTGCACGCTGCCGCTTACCGGCAAGAATGTGGTCGACATGATCATCACCGACCTCGCCGTCTTCCATCGGCCCGATCATGACAGCCCCTTCCGCCTGATCGAGATCGCGCCCGGCGTCACCGCCGACGAGGTCGCGGCCAAGACCACCGCCGCCTACGAGACGGCCCTCGGGTGAGCGCAGGCGCCGGCTGAGCGGATGAGGCTGCTCCTTACCGGAAGCTCCGGCTGGCTCGGGCAGGTTCTGGCGCCGCGGCTGGTCGCGGCCGGGCACGAGGTGATCGGTCTTGATCCCGCGCCCGGCGCCTTCACCTCCGTCATCGGCAGCGTCGCGGAGCGGGCGCTGGTCGACCGCGTCTTCGTTGATCATGGAATCGAGGCGGTGATTCATGCCGGCGCGCTCCACAAGCCGGACATCGCGCGCTATCCGGCCCAGGCCTTTATCGACGTCAACGTCACCGGCACGCTCAACCTGCTCGAGGCGGCGGCGCGGGCCGGGCACGACCGCTTCATCTTCACCTCCACGACATCGCTGATGATCAGCGAAGCCATCCGCGCCGGACGGGCGGGCGGAGCGCGCCGCGCCGCGTGGCTGGACGAGACGCATGCGCCGCCGGAGCCGCGCAACATCTACGGCGTAACGAAGCTCGCGGCGGAGCAGCTCTGCCGCCTCCACCACCGTGCGCACGGAATGGCGGTGATGGTGCTGCGCACGGGCCGCTTCTTTCCCGAGGAAGACGATACCGATCGCGCGCTTTCCGGCCCGAACATCAAGGCCAACGAATTCCTGAACCGCCGCCTCACAGTTGAGGACACGGCCGACGCGCATCTCGTCGCGCTCGACCAGGCGCCTCGGCTGGGCTTCGAAACCTTCATCCTCTCGGCGCCGCCGCCCTTCGCTCCCGACGAAGCCGAGGCGCTGGTCGCCGACGCCCCGTCCGTCATCGCCCGCCGCTTTCCCGACGCGGCGGAACTCTACGCCCGGCGCGGCTGGTCGCTGCCGCGTCATATCGACCGGGTCTACGATCCCTCCAAGGCGGAGCGGCTGCTCGGCTTCCGCTGCCGCACCGACTTCGCGGCCGTCCTTTCCGCGCTGCGCGAGGATCGCCGATTGCCCTTCGCCCACGATCCCACCTATGTATCGCCCCAGCAACGAAGCCGAGGAGAGAGCGGATGAGCCGCGGGACACGCAACCTTCTGCTGCTGATCGCGGCGGCGCTGGTCCTCTGGGCGCTGGGGCAGCTCGTCTACCGCAGCGGCATCCTGGTGGACGAACCGAGTTCGGATCCGGACACGGTGCTGCGCAACATCGGCTGAAACGAGGGGAGGGGCTTATGATCGGGCGAATGGCGGCGGCGGCGGCCGCGTTCCTGGCGCTGGGCGGCATGCAGGCGCCCCCGCAACCCCAGGCGCCGGGAGAATTGGCGCTGTGGCGGCTCGATTGCGGCGAATTCGTCATCAAGCAATATGGCGCCTTCTTCTCCGACACCTTCCAGTATCCGCCCGGCCCGAAGCGGATCGTCGACAGCTGCTATCTGATCAGGAACGGCGACCGCTACATGCTGTGGGACGCCGGGCTGCCGGGCGAGCTCGCCGGCCAGACCGTCGACATGCCGGCGCAGACGATGACGCTGAACGAAAGGATCGTCGATCAGCTTGCGCCGATCGGCGTCCGGCCCGAGCAGATCGAGTTCCTCGGCATCAGCCATTATCATCTCGATCATATCGGCCAGGCGGCGGATTTCCCGAACGCGACGCTGGTGATCGGCAAGGGCGACGTCGAAGTGCTGCGCACCCAGACCGGCGACTTCATCCAGCCCGACCGCCTCCGGCCCTGGCTCGACGGCGAGCGGCGGATGGTGGAGGCGCAGAGCGACATCGACCTGTTCCACGACGGCCGCGTGGTCATGCTGTCGATGCCCGGACACACGCCTAATCACTTCGCGTTGCTGGTGCGGCTCGCCTCCGGGCCGGTGCTGCTGTCGGGCGACCTTTATCATTTCACCGAGCAGGTGGAGAATCGCGGTGTCCCGCCGTTCAACCACAACCGCGCCGACACGCTCGCTTCGATGGACCGCTTCGACCGCATCGCGCGCAACCTCGGCGCGCGCACCATCATCCAGCACGAACCGGCCGACGTGGCCAAGCTCCCCGCCTTCCCGGAGGCGGCGCGCTGAGCTTGACGCCAGAGCCGGCGAAGAGCATTTTGACCTGAAAAGAGGTCAAATCGATGGACGCCAAGCCCAGCGAATTCGGTGCCGCCGCCGCCAAGGCGAATTTTTCCGAGCTGCTCGCCCGCGCGGAGGCGGGGGAGACGATCACCATCCGCCGTCACGGCCGGCCGGTCGCGCGGCTGGTGCCGGCGAGGCGCGCCCTCACCCGCGAGGAGCGGCTCGAGTCGCTCGCCCGATGGGAAGAATATCGCCGCACGCACGACATCAGGCTGGGACCGGACGTCACCGCGGCCGATCTCGTCAGGGAAGGTCGCAAACACGAATGAGCTTCGTGCTCGACGCCTCGATGACGGTGGCCTGGCACTTCGAAGACGAAGCATCGCCATCCGTGCGGCGTGTCGCGCACCGCGCCTTCGAAGAAGGAGTGGCGGTGCCGCAGCACTGGTTGGTCGAGGTGGTGAGCGCCGGGCTGCGCGGTGAGCGGCGGACCCGCGCCGCCCCGGACCGGCTGGAGGAGTTCGTGGCCGTCCTTCAGGATATGCCCGTGGAGGTCGATCCTGCTGATGCCGACCGGCTGGTCGCGGTGCTGTTGCCCCTCGCCCGCGAGCATCGCCTTTCAATATATGACGCGGCATATCTGGAGCTGGCGCAGCGCCTGGGTTTCCCGCTGGCGACACTCGACGCACCCCTGGCGGACGCAGCGCGCAGGCTCGGCATCGAACTGATCGAAGGAGAGTGAGTTGAAATCATTGCTGTCGAAGGCGCCGGGTGGACCGGAAACGCTGGAGCTGACCGAGGTCGCGGATCCGGTGGCGGGGCCGGGCCAGCTGCTGGTGCGGGTGAAAGCCTGTGCGATCAACTATCCCGACGTGCTGATCATCGAAGACAAATATCAGTTCAAGCCGCCGCGGCCCTTCGCCCCGGGCGGCGAGATCGCCGGGATCGTCGAGGCGGTGGGCGAGGGGGTCGAGGGCTGGAAGGAAGGCGACCGGCTGATCGCCATGCTCGGCCATGGCGGGCTCGCCGAAAAGGTGCTGGTCGGCGCCGCCACGGCGCTGCCGCTGCCGGTCGGGCGCAGCTTCGAGGAAGGCTCGGCGCTGATCCTGACCTATGCCACCTCGATCCACGCGCTGCTCGACAGGGGGAAGCTGAAGGAGGGGCAGACGTTACTCGTGCTCGGCGCCGCCGGCGGGGTCGGCCTGGCGGCGGTCGAGCTCGGCAAGGCCTATGGCGCGCGCGTCGTCGCCGCCGTGTCGTCGGAGGAAAAGGCCGAGGTCGCCAAAGCGGCCGGCGCCGACGCGACCCTCGTCTACCCGCGCGGGCCGTTCGACAAGGACGCCTCGAAGGCGCTCGCGCAGCAGTTCAAGGAGGGGGTTGGGGGCCAGGGCGCGGACGTCATCTACGATCCGGTCGGCGGCGACTATGCCGAGCCGGCGCTGCGGTCCATCGCCTGGGAAGGACGCTATCTGGTGGTCGGCTTCCCGGCCGGCATTCCGAAGCTGCCGCTCAACCTCACCTTGCTCAAGAGCTGCGACGTGTGCGGGGTCTTCTGGGGCGCCTTCGCCGCGCGCGACCCGCAGGCAAACGCGGAGCATATCCACACCCTGTTCCGCCTGTGGGACGAGGGTAAGATCGCGCCCAAGGTGAGCGCCACCTGGCCGCTCGAGCGCGCCGGCGAGGCGATCGCGCACATGGCCGCGCGCAAAGCGGTGGGCAAGCTCGTCGTCACGGTGGACTGAGCAACGACCGGCGCGCCGGTTCGTTGACCGATCGGTCGGCGAATGATAGGATTGCACCCATGTACACCACCGAACTCAGCAAGACGAAGAACGTCCAGAACCTCGAGGATCCGGACAAGCTCGCCGCCTTCGAAGCCCGCGTCGCGGCCGACGAGTTCATCGAGCCCAAGGACTGGATGCCGGAAGCCTATCGCCGCACGCTGACCCGGCAGATCTCGCAGCACGCGCACAGCGAGATCGTCGGCATGCTGCCCGAGGGCAATTGGATCACCCGCGCTCCCTCGCTGCGGCGGAAGGCGATCCTGCTCGCCAAGGTGCAGGACGAGGCCGGCCACGGCCTCTATCTCTACAGCGCCGCCGAGACGCTGGGCACCAGCCGCGAGGAGATGATCGAGGCGCTGCACAGCGGCAAGGCGAAATACTCGACCATCTTCAACTATCCGACGCTCACCTGGGCGGACATCGGCGCGATCGGCTGGCTGGTCGACGGCGCGGCGATCATGAACCAGGTGCCGCTCCAGCGCACCAGCTATGGGCCCTATGCCCGCGCCATGGTCCGCGTCTGCAAGGAGGAAAGCTTCCATCAGCGCCAGGGCTACGAGATCATGATGCATCTCGCCGCGGGCACCGCCGATCAGAAGCGCATGGCGCAGGATGCCTTGAGCCGCTGGTGGTGGCCAAGCCTGATGATGTTCGGCCCGCCCGACGACAATTCTCCCAACACCGCCCAGTCGATGCGCTGGCGGATCAAGCGGGAAACCAATGACGAACTCCGCCAGAAGTTCGTCGACATCACCGTGCCGCAGGCCGACGCGATCGGCCTCACCGTTCCCGACCCGGACCTCAAGTGGAACGAGGACAAGGGCGGCTACGATTTCGGCGAGATCGACTGGGACGAATTCTACGCCGTCGTGAAGGGCGAGGGGCCGGTCGCCAAGGAGCGGATGAAGGCCCGCCGCGAGGCCTGGGAGCATGGCGCCTGGGTCCGCGAGGCGGCGGCGGCCCATGCCGGCAAGAAGGCGCGGAGGGAAGCGGCGTGAGGGGTGCGCGGAAGGCCGCACGTCATCCCGGCGAAGGCCGGGACCTCAGGACGGAAAAGGCGGGGTGCTCTTCACCCTGCGAGATCCCGGCCTGCGCCGGGATGACGGTGTTTTGATGAAGGACTGGCCGCTCTGGGAAGTGTTCGTCCGCTCGCGCGGCGGGCTCAGCCATCGCCATGTCGGATCGGTCCATGCGCCCGATGCCGAGATCGCGCTGCGCCACGCGCGGGACACCTACACCCGGCGGATGGAAGGCGTCAGCCTGTGGGTGGTGCCGTCGGCGCAGATCGTCGCGTCCGATCCCTCGGACGACGCCGCGATGTTCGACCCCGCCGCCGACAAGGTCTATCGCCACCCGACCTTCTACAACATCCCCGACGACGTGAAGCATATATGAGCGGGAAGGCGAAACAGATCCTCCCTGTCGCGAAGCGATGGGGAGGGGGACCAGCCGAAGGCTGGTGGAGGGGCTGGCTGAGTCCTGAAGGCCCCTCCACCGTGCTTCGCACGGTCCCCCTCCCCACGAGCTGCGCTCGCAGGGAGGATCGGATCTGATGGCCTCGCTCCCGCCCATCGACCTCCCTCCCGGCGCGACCGGCGCCGGTGCGTTCGACGCGCCGGGCGAAGAAGAGGTGCGCCCGGCGCTGTTCGACTATCTGCTGCGTCTCGGCGACGACAGCCTGATCCTCGGCCAGCGCTTGTCGGAGTGGACCGGCCATGCGCCTTCGGTGGAGGTCGATCTCAGCCTCGCCAACATGGCGCTCGACCTGATCGGCCAGGCGACCCATTTCCTCGGCCGCGCCGGGGAGGTGGAAGGGAAGGGGCGCGACGGCGACGCGCTCGCCTTCCGCCGCGACGTGCTCGATTTCCGCAATTGCTGGCTGGTCGAGCAGCCGAACGGCGATTTCGCCCAGACCATGGCGCGGCAATTCCTCTTCTCCACCTGGCAGAAGCTGCTGTTCGAGCGGCTGACCGGATCGGCGGACGAGTTCATCGCCGCCGTTGCCGCCAAGGCGGTGAAGGAAGTCGCCTATCATGAGGAGCTGGCTGCCGAATGGGTGATCCGCCTCGGCGACGGTACCGAGGAAAGCCGCGCCCGGATGGAGGCGGGGCTGGACTGGACCTGGCGCTTCGTGCCGGAGCTGTTCGAGGCGGACGCGGTGACGCGCGCCATCGCCGGCCGCGGCATTGGCCCGGAGCCCGAAAGCCTGCGCGAGGCCTATGACGCCCGCGTCCGCGCCGTCCTCGCCGAAGCGACGCTCGAGCCGCCGAAGGATCAGCGCCCGATCCTCGGCGGCCGCCGCGGCCACCATTCGGAGCATCTCGGCCACCTGCTCGCCGTGATGCAATTCCTCCCCCGCACCTATCCGGACGCGACATGGTAGCGGCGGCCTCCCGTCATCCCGGCGAAGGCCGGGACCTGGTGTCGGAAATGCGCGGTGCCTCTGCTCCACGAGACCCCGGTCTTCGCCGGGGCGCCGGGATTTGGGAGGTGCTGAATTCCGTTCCGGACCCGGAGATCCCGGCCGTGTCGATCGTCGATCTCGGCATCGTGCGCGAGGTGGCGGCGGACAGGGTCGTGCTCACGCCCACCTATACCGGCTGCCCCGCCACCCAGGTGATAGAACGGATGGTGCGCGACGCGCTCGACGCGGCGGGTTACCGCCAGGTGCGGATCGAGACCACCCTCAGCCCGCCCTGGACGACCGACTGGATCAGCGATCAGGGGCGCGAGAAACTGCGCGCCTACGGCATCGCCCCGCCGACGCCCGCCGGCAGCCGCTCCGTCCATTGCCCGCAATGCGGATCGGCCGAGACGGAGGAAATCAGCCGCTTCGGCTCCACGCCCTGCAAGGCGCTGTGGCGCTGCCGTGCCTGCGCCGAGCCGTTCGACCTGTTCAAGTGCCACTGACATGAGCGCCAGCTTCCATAGCCTGACCGTCGCGGACGTGATTTCCGAGACCGCGGACGCCAAGTCGATCCGCTTCGACGTGCCGCCGGACCTTGCCGAGACTTTCCGGTTCAAGCCCGGCCAGCACCTAACCCTGCGCGCCGAGATCGGCGGCGAAGAGGTGCGGCGCAACTATTCGCTCTGCGTCGCGCCGCAGGACGGCGTGGTGAAGGTGACGGTGAAGCGCATCGCCGGCGGCCTCTTCTCCAACTGGGCGAACGACAATCTGAAGCCCGGCGACCGATTGGACGTTATGCCGCCCCATGGCAGCTTCACCTGGGACTTCGATCGGCAAGCGGCCAACCATTATGTCGGCTTTGCCGGCGGCTCGGGCATCACGCCGGTCATGTCGCTGCTCAGGACCGCGCTCGTGACCGAGCCCCGCAGCCGCTTCACCCTCTTCTACGGCAATCGCGACAGCCAGTCTGTGATCTTCCTGGAAGAGCTGGCGCGGCTCAAGAACCGGCATATGGAGCGCCTCCAGGTCCACCATTTCCTGTCGGACGAGTTGGAAGATATCGAGCTGTTCAACGGCATGCTCGACCAGGCGAAATGCGCCGAGATCCTGACCTGCCTGATCGACCCGACCGAGGTCGCCGCCTTCTTCATCTGCGGCCCGGGCCCGATGATGGATGCCGCCGAAGGCGCGTTGTGCGATTCCTCAGTGCCGCGCGACAAAATCCATCTCGAGCGCTTCACCGCCGACCGGCCGCCCGAGGCGCTGCAGGCCCAGCTCCAGCAGATGTCGAAGGGCGCCGAGGGGCTGAGCATGAAGGTGACGCTGGACGGCCGCACCCGCCGCGTGCCGTTCGACGCCGCCGCCGGCAACATCCTCGACAGCGCCCGCGCCGCCGGGCTCGGGGCGCCCTTCGCCTGCAAGGCCGGCGTCTGTGCCACCTGCCGCGCCCGCGTGGTCGCCGGAGAGGTCGAGATGGCCGCCCGCTACGGCCTGTCGGACGAGGAGATCGCCGCCGGCTATGTCCTCACCTGCCAGTCGGTGCCGAAAAGCGAAGGCGTCGAGCTCGACTACGACGCCTGACGGTCCTCGCTCATCAGCGAGGGGGAAAGCGGCGCGGAGGACAGGCCCGCCAGCATCAGCTCCGCCGCCATGCCGGCCAGCGCCTCCGGCGGCAGCGCGCCGTCCGGGCGGAACCAGGTATGGGTCCAGTTGATCATGCCGAAGAAGAGCATGGTGAGCGGCAGCTTCACCGGATCGACGTCAGGCCGGATGTCGCGGATCAGCTGTTCCACCACGGCGATGATCCGGCGCTGCTTGGCGACGACCTCCGCCCGGCGCGGCGCGGGCAGATTGTCGAGTTCGTTCAGCAGCACCTTCTGATTGTGCTGCGCGTCGGCATACAGGTCGACGAAGGCGCGGGTGAGGGCGCGCAGCCGTTCCTCCGGCCCGCTTGCCCGCAGCGCTTCCTCCGACGCTTCGACCAGCGCGTCGAGATGCGCGGCCATCACTTCGTAGAGGATGTCCTCCTTGGCCGCGAAATAATGGTAGATGAGCGATTTGGAGCTGCGGCACGCCTTGGCCAGTTCGGCGACCGACGCGCCCTGGAAGCCGCGCCGGGCGTAGAGGCGCGCGGCGGCCGCGACGATCGCGTCGCGCCTTTTGTCGTAATCGGGGGATTGGGGCCTCGCCATTGCCGCCGCACCTTAGAAGCGGCGGCGCGGGCGGATCAATCGCCTTCGCCGTCGCTGGCGACGTCGATCGCCTGCTGCACGGTCGCGGCGATCGAGGTCCGGCCCTGCAGCGCCTCGGCATAGTTGATCACCGCGCGCGTGGTGTTCTGCATCACGCGCATCCGCTCCGGAATCGGGGCGGCGGTGCGGCGGATCATCACGGCCACGGCATAGGCGCGGCCGTCGGGCCCCCGCACGATGCCGATGTCGTTATAGCCGGTCTGCTGGGCGCCCAGCACCTGTCCCGTGCCGGTCTTGTGCGCGATGGTCCATCCGGGAAGGAGGCCGCCCTTCAGGCGCTGCGGCCCGGTGCGGGTATTCTCCATCGTGCGCAGCAGCAGCCGGGTGGAGTCCGGCGATAGCAATTCGCCCTTGTGGAGCCGCGACAGCGCGTTGACGATGCCGATCGGCGTGGCGCCATCGACGGGATCGCGGACATAGGCGTCGAACGCCGCGCGGCGCACGTCCTGCGGCACCGCCGCGCGGGCGGTGTAGAAGGCGCGGCCGACCGACATCGACTGGTTCCATTCCATGCCGGCCAGCCGGCTCTGCATCTCGCGCTCGCCGGGTCCGAAGCGGATGCCGGACACGCGCTTGTCGGACAGGAAGGAGCGCACCGCCTCCGGCCCGCCCGCGCGCCACAGCACGAAATCGTTCGCCGTATTGTCGCTCTGCGTGATCGCGCGGTGCATCAGGTCGTTGAGCGTCGTGCGGTAGCCGGACGTGCCGACCAACTGCGCGATCGGCTGGTGGAAGAGAGTGAGATCCTCGCGGCGCACGGTAACGTCGCCGCTCATGTCGAGATGGCCGCGGTCGGCGCGGTCGAGCGCGGTCAGCGCCACCCAGAATTTGGAGACGCTCTGCTGAGGGAAGAAGGAATTGCCGTCATAGGCGACGGTGAAGCCGGTCTGGATGTCCCGGACGGCGATGCCGATGTCGCCGTTGAACCCGCGCCCGAGCTCCTGGATGCGGCTTTCGAGCTGGCGCTGCGCGACGAGATGAGCGGGCGGCGCCGGGGGCGGCGGAGGCGGGAACTCGGGCACCCGGTCCGCAAGCAGAACGAGCGGCTTCTGGTTGGCGGGCGGGGTCGGGGATTCCGCGACTTGGCTCTGGGGAATGCAGCCGGCGGCAAGCAGCGCGGGGACCACGAGCAGCGATCGCCGCAGCTTGTTCCAGGTTCCGTTTCGCACCGCATCGCCCCGCTTCATCATCAAGCCCGCTCCTAACCTCTTCTGCCCGAACGATTATCATCATACGCGATCAGGCGTTTCTGTCAGCTTAATCATGTTCGTACGCGACGATCCGTGGCGGCGAAGCGGTGGAGCGCATCCACATCGGGAACCGAAGGCGATTCAGGGTGCGTATCGCTTGCGGAAGTGGTTGGACGAGCCGGTCGGACAGGAAATCGGACCCTCGCGACGTTTTGCGACAAATTTCCGTGCGATCAGACATAGTTGCGGGACAAGCGACCTTCATACCGGCCTCATCGGCGGTCCCGATCCGCCGGCAAGTTCAAACGAGAGCGAAGGGACGAAATATGAAGAAGATCAGCATCCTCGCCGGCATCGCCGCCCTCACCGTTTCCGGTACGGCGCTGGCGCAGTCCGGCGGTTACCAGCGCGGTGCGGACCGCAATGTCGACGTGACCCGCGCCGAAGCCGCGGCCAAGGCCAATCAGGCGTTCCAGCGTCTGGACCTCAACCGCGACGGACGCGTCACTCCCGAAGAGATGCGTCAGGCTCGTCAGCAGATGCGCGCCGAACGGCTCGCCCAGCTTACCCCGGAGCAGCGCGCCGCGATGGAGCAGAGGCGTGCGCAGCGCGGCGACCAGGCCCGCTCCGGCGGCTGGAAGCGCGGCGACGGCGAACGGAGCGGCCAGCGCGGTCAGCGCATGTTCGGCGAGCAGGGCTTCGTCACCGCCGAGCAGTTCCAGGCGCGGGCGCTGCAGCGCTTCGACCGGATGGACCTCAACAATGACGGGGTCGTCACCGCCGAGGAACGCCGCCAGGCGCGCGAGCAGATGCGCCAGCGCGGCGGCGAGCGTCGCGGCGGCCGCGGCTAAGCGCCGCGTCCGCACGAACGAAGGAGGGGCGGTCCCATCGGGGCCGCCCCTTTTTCATGGATCAGCGGGTGAACTTCTCGCCCGCCTCCGCCTTGCGGGCGAGCAGGTCCGCCACGTCGAAGCCGCGGCGCTTCAGCCCCTCGACGATCTTGGCCGGACCTTCGGTGTCCGCCCAGAACATCGGGCCGCCGCGATAGACCGGCCAGCCGTAACCGTAGACCCAGACGACGTCGATGTCGGACGCGCGTTGGGCCATGCCTTCCTCGAGGATCTTCGCGCCTTCGTTGACCATCGTGTAGAGCGTGCGATCGATGATCTCCTGGTCGTCGATCTCGCGCGGCGTCACGCCTTCCCTGGCGCGGAACTCCTCGATGATCTCCTGCACCTTGGGTGAAGGGGAGGGGCGGCGCTTCTCGTCATAATCGTAGAATCCGGCGCCCTTCTTCTGGCCCCAGCGGTCGATCGCGCAGAGCGCGTCGCGGATATTCTCGATCCGGCTCGGGTCGCGGTGCCAGCCGATGTCGACGCCGGCGAGGTCGGCCATCTGGAACGGACCCATCGGCATTCCGAATTCGACATGGACGCGGTCGATCTGCTCGGGCGTCGCGCCTTCGAGCAGCAATTTGTTCGCCTCGATCTGGCGCGGCATCAGCATGCGGTTGCCGATGAAGCCGTAGCAGACGCCCGCCACCACCGCGACTTTGCGGATCTTCTTGGCGAGCTGCATCGCCGTCACCAGCACGTCCGGCGCGGTCTTGGCGCCGCGCACCACCTCCAGCAGCTTCATCACGTTGGCCGGCGAGAAGAAGTGGAGGCCGAGCACGTCCTCGGGCCTTGAGGTGGAGGCGGCGATCTCGTCCACGTTCAGATAGGAGGTGTTGGAGGCGAGGATGGCGCCGGGCTTCGCGATCCTGTCGAGCTTGCCGAACACCTCTTTCTTGATGTCCATATTCTCGAACACCGCCTCGATGATGAGGTCGCAGTCGGCGAGATCCTCGAGCTTCAGGGTCGGGGTGAGCAGGCCCATCGCCTTTTCCACCTGCTCGGGCGTCATGCGGCCCTTGGCGGCGGTGGCCTCATAGTTCTTGCGCATCACGCCGGTGCCGCGGTCGAGCGCCTCCTGTTGCATTTCGACGATGGTCACGGGGATGCCGGCGCTGAGAAAGTTCATCGAGATGCCGCCGCCCATCGTGCCGGCGCCGATCACGCCCACCTTGCGGATCTCGCGCGGGCTCGTGCCCTCAGGGATGCCGTCGATCTTGGCGGCCTTGCGCTCGGCGAAGAAGAAATATTGCTGGGCGCGCGCCTGGGTGCCGCTCATCAGCTCCATGAACAGCCGCCGCTCTTCCTGGACGCCTTCGGCATAAGGTTTGGAGACCGCCGCCTCGATCGCCTGGATGTTGTATTCGGGCGCGTCGAAGCCGCGGAACTTGCGGGCATTGGCCTTTCGGAAATCGGCGAAGACGGAGGAGTCGACGCCTTCGATCTTGTCCGTGCGCTCGCTCGCCCTCGGGACCGGCCGCACCTCCTTGACCTCGTCGGCGAAGGCGACGGCGTGGCTTTCGAGATCGCCCTCGATCAGGCGGTCGACGAGGCCGACCTCATGCGCTTCCTTCGCGCCGATCGGATTGCCGGTCGCAGCCATGTCCAGCGCCTTGGCGACGCCCGCCACGCGCGGCAGCCGCTGCGTGCCGCCGGCGCCCGGAAGCAGGCCGAGCTTCACTTCCGGAACGCCGAGCTTGGCGGACGGAACAGCGACCCGATAGTGGCAGGCGAGCGCGACTTCGAGCCCGCCGCCGAAGGCGGTGCCGTGGATCGCCGCGACCACCGGCTTGGTGCAATTCTCGATGATGTCGACAACCTGCGGCAGCATCGGCGGCGCGAATGATTTGGGCGTGCCGAACTCGCTGATGTCGGCGCCCGCGAAGAAGGTTTGGCCTTCGCAGCGGATGACGACCGCCTTCACCTGATCGTCGCCGTCCGCTTCCTCGATCGCCTTGACGAGGCCCTCGCGCACCGCGTGGCCGAGCGCGTTGACCGGCGGGTTGTTCGACGTGACGATAAGGATGTCGCCGTGGCGGCGGGTGCTGATCGGGCTGGTCATTCCATCTCCCCTATGTGCGTGGTGTCGTCCCGCGATAGGCCGTGCTTTACGCGAACGTCAACCGGGTCGATCGCATCCTCCGCCCGGCCTATCGACCTAAAGGGGTATTGACCGGGATTGCGCAGGGGCGCAGGCGTCGGGGCACGATGGCGAGCGATGTGCTGATCGGGCTTGCGGTGGCGGCGCTGACGGTGCTGGCGATGGAAGGCATCGCCGCGGCCGTCCACAAATATGTGATGCACGGGCCCGGCTGGGCATGGCACCGTTCCCACCACGAGCCGCGCGATGGGCGGTTCGAACTCAACGATCTCTACGCTCTGCCGTTCGCGGCCGTCAGCATCGCCCTGTTCGCCGCCGGCGGCTGGTGGTGGCCGCTCTGGTGGGTGGGGCTGGGGGTCGCCGCTTATGGTGTTCTCTACGCCTTCGTCCATGACGGGCTGGTCCACCGCCGCTTCCCGTTCCCCAAGGCGCCCCGGCGGGGCTATTTGAAACGCCTCGTCCAGGCGCATCGCATGCATCATGCGGTGAAGGGGCGCACCGGCGCCGTCTCGTTCGGATTCCTCTACGCGCCGAGGATCGACCGGCTGAAGCGGCAGCTGGGAGACAAGGCGCGATGACGGGTCTCGCGCTTGGGGCGGCGATCATGGCCGCCTGGGCGGCGCTCCACGTCTGGGGCGTCTTCTTCCATCCGCTGGAAGGATGGGGGATTGCCGCCGCGCCGCTGCTGGTGCTCGCTTCCTGCTGGCTCAACGTGGGGCTGTTCATCGTCGCGCACGATTGCATGCACGGCTCGCTCGCGCCCGGCCGGCCGCGGCTCAATCGCGGCGTCGGGCGGCTGGCTTTGTTCCTCTACGCCGGATTCTCCTACGACCGGCTGCTGCCGAAGCATTTCGATCATCATCGCCGCCCCGGCACCGCCGACGATCCCGATTTCAGCGCCGATCATCCCTCCGCCTTCTGGCCATGGTACGTCGCCTTCCTGCGGCAATATTTCGGCTGGCGGGAATGGGCGGTGCTGACGACGGCGGTCGCCTTCTACCTGCTGGTGCTGGGCGCGCCTTATGCCAATCTGCTCTTGTTCTGGGCGCTGCCGGCGATCCTCTCGTCGATGCAGCTGTTCCTGTTCGGCACCTATCTGCCGCACCGGGTGGAAGCCGCGCCCTTCGCCGATCGGCACAATGCGCGCAGCACGGGGCAGGGGCGGCTCGTCTCCCTGCTCACCTGTTTCCACTTCGGCTATCATCACGAGCATCATCTGGCGCCGCATGTGCCGTGGTGGCGCCTGCCCGAGGAGCGGGCGCGGCGGCAGGCGCAAGCATCGCCTCGACCAGATCGGCTGCCCGCCTGACTCCGCCCGCGCTCCGGATCTCGGCGCGCACCGCCTCGGCCCGGCGGCGGTAGTCCGGAACGCTGAGCACCCGTTCGATGGCCGCGCGCAGCCGTCGCCTTGACAGGAGCCGCGCCCGCGCCGCTTCGCCGACCCCCGCCCAACCAATGCGGGCGGCGATCGCCGGCTGCTCGAAGGCGATCGGCAGCGCGACGATCGGCTTGCCGGCCGCCAGCGCATCCAGCACCGTGTTGAAGCCGCCATGGGTGACGACGAGGTCCGCCTTTTCCAGCGCGGCCTCCTGCGGAACATAATCGAACACCCGTGGATTGCCGGGCAGGCGCGCGATTTCCCGCTCCGACAGCTTCCCGCCATGGGTGATGACGAGGCGCAGGTCCAGATCGGCGCAGGCGAGCGCCACCTTCCTGAACAGGCGCCACCGATGCCCCTGCAACGTGCCGAAGGAGCAATAGACGAGCGGCCGGCCGTCCGCGGGACCGAGATCCACCTCGCCCGTCGCCGCATGGCGGAAGGGACCGAGATAGTGGAAGCCGGGCGGGAGCGCGCTTCGTGGGAAATCGATCGAGGGCACCGCCTGCGCGAGCTGCAGCACCGGGGAGAAGCAATCGTCCAGCGTCCGTCGCGGTGACAATCCGAAGCGGGCGGCATTGGCGGCGATCGCCGCGCGCACCGGACGCATCAGCCAATCGCTGACCTGCCAGCCGCTGCGGTAGAATTCGCGAGCCTTGTCGCCGGAGCGGTAGGCCCAGCCGACATAAGGCGGGGGAATGTCCCCCATGCGGTTGACCGGCAGTGCCGATGCGATGGTGGCGAACGGCAGACCGAGATGCTCGGCGACGAGCCCACCAGCCGGCTCGAGCTGGTCGGCGAGAACCGCGTCGGCGCCGATTTCGCGGAGAAGGGATGGCGCATGGCGGCACAGCATGTCGGTCTGGCGCGCCATTTCCCTCACCGTGCCGAAGATGCCGGAATGCGGCACAAGCGGCGGACCGTCGAAGCCGCGGAAGTCGAGGCCCTGGGCCGCCGCCACGGGGCCGGCGTCGCGGTGATGGACGAAGGTGGCGCGGTGGCCGCGCCGCGCGAGTTCGGAGGCGAGGGCGGCAAGCGGCTTCACATGGCCGGTGAGCGGCGGCGCCAGGATCGCGAAATGCGCCATTCAGGCGGAGGCGGCGCTCTTCAACGCGCCCAGCATGATCGCCGCCTTCTCGCGCCGGGGCACCACCACGCGGCGCTCCCACGCGCCGGGGCCGAGCGCGGCCACGCGGCGGCCGATGCGGCCATAGATGCCGGCGGCCGAATGGATCGCCCAGCGCGAGCGGAAGGGAAGCCGGGAAATGCCGTCCCGCGCCGACGCTTCGTAGCGCAGCGACAGATCGCAGACGCGGGCGACGAGCGCCACCAGCCGCTCCCGCCGGTCGGGGCGCAACGGGTCGTCCGGATCGAGACCGTGGAGATCGACCCAGCTGCGGGGCAGGTAGCAGCGGCCGGCGCCGTGATCGTCGCGCACGTCGCGCGCGATGTTGGACAGCTGGAAGGCGATGCCGAGATCGGAGGCGCGGCCGAGCGTCTCCTCGTCGGCGGGATCCACGCCCATCGCCACCGCCATCATGCAGCCGACCGCGCCGGCGACGTGGTAGCAATAGCGGATGAGATCGGCCTCGTCCTCCGGCCGCCACCCCGCGGCGTCGAGCGCGAACCCGCGCAGATGATCGCGGACATAGCGATGGGGGATGGCGCATTCGGCGAGGACGGCGCCGAGCGCGTCGAACGGCAGTTCGCCGACGCTTTCGCCGGCGAGGACCCGCTCCGTCTTCTCCTCGAGTTCGGCGACCGGGCGGGGCGGCGGGGCATCGGCCGACCGGTGGCCGAGCGCTTGGCCGTCGCACAGATCGTCGCAATGCCGGCACCAGCAATAGAGCAGCCAGGCGCGCTCGCGGGTGCGCCGGTCGAACAGCCGGCTGGCCATGTGGAAGCTCTTGGACCCCTGGCGGATCGTCGCGCCCGCCGCCGCCACGAGCTCCGCCCGGTTCATGCGGCCAGATCCGCGATCATCAGCCCGGCGGTCGCCTTGGCGCTGCCGACGACGCCTGGAATGCCGGCGCCCGGATGGGTCCCGGCGCCGACGAAATACAGGTTCGGGATGCGATCGTCGCGATTGTGGACCCGGAACCACGCGCTCTGCCAGAGCACCGGCTCCAGGCTGAAGGCCGAGCCGAGATGGGCGCCGAGATCGCTTTCGAAATCATTGGGGCCGTAATGGAACAGGGTGGTGATGCGGCCGCGCAGGCCCGGCAGCACCCGCTCTTCCAATATGTCGAGAATGCGGTCGCGGTAGACCGGCCCCTCGCGTTCCCAGTCGACCGGCGCCTTGCCGAGATGGGGCACCGGCGCGAGCGCGTAGAAGGTCGAATGCCCCGGCGGCGCCATCGAGGGATCGGTGGCGGTCGGATGATGGAGATAGAGCGACGGATCGTCGGCGAGGCCGCCGCCGCGATAGATGTCGCTGAGCAGCCCCTGGTAACGCGGGCCGAACAGGATCGAATGGTGCGGCACGTCGGGCCAGGCGCCCTCGGTGCCGAAATGGACGACGAACAAAGAGGGCGAGAAACGACGTTTGCGCAGCCGCGCCGCCGCCTGCGGTCCGCGCCGGTGCCCCAGCATGTCGTAGGTGCGCACGATGTCGGCGTTCGAAGCGACCGCGTCGAACCGCTCGCGCCATCCGCTGCGGGTGCGAATGGCGGCGGTGCGGCCGTCCGTCGTCTCGATCTCCTCGACCGGATCGCCGAGCTGGACGGTGCCGCCCAGCCGTTCGAAATGGCGGACCATGCCGGCGATCAGCGCATTGGTGCCGCCTTTGGCGAACCAGACGCCGCCGTCCCGCTCCAGCTTGTGGATGAGGGCGTAGATTGCGCTGGTCGTCATCGGATTGCCGCCGACCAGCAGAGTGTGGAAGGAGAGCGCCTGGCGCAGCTTCTCGTTGCGGACGAAGCCGGAGACGATCGAATAGACGGAGCGCCAGGCCTGGTAGCGGGCGAGCTGCGGCGCCGCGCGCAGCATGGCGCTGAAATCGAGGAACGGCACGGCGCCCAGCTTTTCGTAGCCTTCTCGATACACGCCCGCGGAATATTGCAGGAAGCGGCGATAGCCCTCCACGTCGGCCGGATCGAGCGCGGCGATCTGTTCGTCGAGCCGGGCATCGTCGCTCAGATAATCGAACTGCGTGCCGTCCGGCCAGGACAGGCGGTAGAAGGGAGAGACGGGGACGAGTTCCACGTCCGCGTCCATCTCGGATCCGCTCAACGCCCACAATTCGCGGAGGCAGGCGGGATCGGTGATCACCGTCGGGCCGGCGTCGAAGACGTGGCCGTCCTTCTCCCAGTGATAAGCGCGGCCGCCGGGCTTGTCCCGTGCCTCGACGACCACGGTTTCGATGCCCGCCGACTGCAGCCGGATGGCCAGCGCGAGGCCGCCGAAGCCGGAGCCGATCACCGCCGCGCGCCGGGTCACGCCGCTTTCTCCCGCATGGCGGCGATCGCTCTGCCGACCGGCACGGGCGGACGGCCGCTCAGGATGCGCAGCTTGTCGAACGCGCCGGTCTCGGCGGCGTAGAAACGGGCGATCACCGGCTCCGGAAGCCGGTAGAAATGTTCGAGCACGCGGTAGCGCGATCGTGGGGCGGCGGCGCGGAAGAGCATGCGGTTGAGCAGCCGGTAGAAGGCGCGCTCGTCCCATAGGTCCGCGGCGCGGCGGCGGAACAGCCCGTGAAGCGCCGGCGCAGACAGATCGCGCCTTCCGGCGAGTGTCAAAGCGGTCCGCACCGCGTCCGGCAGCGTGTAGCCGGTGGTGGGATGGAAGAAGCCGCCGCGCAGGCCGAGCTTGGCGATCGGCGGCTCGTCGTCCCGCCACAGGCGCATGACGTCGCCGCCGAGCGCGACCGGAAGGACCCCGCTTTCCTCCGCCACCGCCTCTGCGCCGCTCATCCCCTGGCCGGCGACGAAATCGTCAAGCCGCTGGCGCAGCTGCGGCACGTCGAGCGCCGGCGAAGTCGAATAATAGGTGTCCTCCGCCATCAGCTCGTCGGGGCCGAAAGGGAGGGTGTAAAGGAAGCGATAGCCATCCTCCTGTTCGACCCGCGCGTCCATGATCACCGGCCGCGCGCGCTTGTGCGGGGCGGCGCACCGATAGGTGCGGCCGACGAACTTCTGCCAGGCGAGGTCAAGGCCCGATAGGTCCGCCGCGCCGCGCGCATCGATCACCGCGCCCGCCTCGATCCGCTCGCCGCCGTCGAGGCGGATGTGATTGGGGCCGAGATCGACGATCGCACGGCCCAGCCGATACTGATCAGGCCGCAGCCGTGCCCGCACATGCCGGTCGAGCCGTTCGGAGCGAATGCTGTTATAGCCGATGGCGATCGTGCGGCTGCGGCGCGGGAAATGGACTTCATGGTCCGGCCAGCGGCACGTCACCAAAGGATCGACCAGCCAGCGGTCTGCGCTTGCGACGTCGGTGTCGAAGAAGGACCAGACATGGTTGCCGCCGAAGCTTTCGGCCTGTTCCACGAGGAGCAGCGGGACGTCCGGCCGCCGCTCCGCGAGGGCGAGCGCGGCGAGGCAGCCCGCGAGCCCGCCCCCAGCCACGATGACGCCGCTTGTCATCGCGGCACCCCGCCGAAAGGCCGGATGGCGTCGGCGCGAAAAGCCCGGTAAGGCGTTGCACCATGACGATAATCTCCGCCGCGGCCGCGGCTCTCATCGCCGCTTCGGCGGGTCCGGCGCAGGAACTTGAGATCCGGGTCGAGCGCCTGCGCAATGCGCGCGGCGACCTTCACCTCTGCCTCACCCGCGATCCGGCGCACTTCCCCGATTGCGGCCGTGATCCCCGCGCGGTGAAGCGCACGATTTCCGCCGCGGACGCCGAGCGGCCGATCCGTCTCGCCGGTGTCGAACCGGGAAGCTGGGCGCTGTCCATCATCCATGACGAGAACCGGAATGAGAAGCTCGATACAATGCTCGGAATTCCTCGCGAGGGCTTCGGATTTTCGCGAAATCCGGTGATCCGGTTCGGCGCTCCCCGGTTCGATCAGGTCCGGTTCGACGTCGCGCCGGGCATCACTCGCCACACAGTTAGGATGCAATACCTGCTTTAGTCTATGTGGATTCGCCTCCGGCCCGCACTTACCCTTTGCGGCCCGGGGGCGATGATGCAGGACGAGATGCTGGAAGTCGACGCCTCATTGCGCTCTCTTTCACCGGACGCGGCGATCCGCGGCGGCGATCTCCCCGCGCTTCGCATCCTGCTTGCCGCCCCGCGCGGCTTCTGCGCCGGCGTGCGGCGGGCGATCGACGCCGTCGTCAACGCGCTGGAGCGGCATGGGCCGCCCGTCTATGTGCGCCGGCCGATCGTCCACAATCTCGCCGTCGTCCGCTCGCTCGAGGCGCAGGGCGCGGTGTTCGTGGAGGAGCTGGATCAAATTTCGCCCGGCGCGGTGGTGGTGCTGTCCGCCCATGGCGTCGCGCCGGCGGTCGCCGAGGAGGCGGAGCGGCGCGGCTTCACCGTCTACGACGCCGTCTGCCCTTTGGTCGCCAAGGTGCATCGCGAAGTGGTCCGGCACCATCGCGACGGCCGCCACATCTTCCTGATCGGGCATGAAGGTCATCCCGAGATCGTCGGCACGCTGGGCCACGTCCCGGCCGGCGCCGTCACCGTGCTGAGCGGCCCGGACGGCGTCGCCGCGATCGAGCGCGACCGTTCCGCTCCCCACGCCTATGCGGTCCAGACCACTTATTCGGTGGACGAAGCCGACGCCGTGATCGGGCTGCTGGAGGAACGGTTCGACGATCTGGTCGCGCCGCCTGCCAGCGACATCTGTTATGCGACCACCAACCGACAGAAGGCCATTCGCGCGATCGCTCCGCGCGCCGATGCCGTGATCGTCGCCGGCGAGCATTTCTCGTCCAATGCCTGCCGGCTTGCCGAAGTGGCGGCCGCCGCGGGATGCCCGTCGGTGCAGCTCGTCCAGGACGCCTCGCGGATCGACTGGTCGCGGATGCCGGGCTCGGGCGGCACGGTCGGGATAACCGCCGCGGCCTCCACGCCCGAGATCATCGTCACCGCGATCCTGGATGCGCTGCGCGAGCGTTACGCCCTCGCCGTGGAGGAAGTCGCCGCGGCCGACGAGACCACCGTGTTCAAGCCGGTGCGGATCGGATGACCAGCGTGGAGGCGCTCGAGGCCGGCATCATGATTGGCCCGCCGATGCGCCGCGCGGCTCTCGACATCGACGCCCTGTTCCAGGCGATCCTTCCCGACCCGCCGGACGCGCGCCGGCGGCTTTACGACGCGATGCGCTATGCCGCCGTCGGGGGCGGAAAGCGACTGCGGCCGCTGCTGGTGCTCGCGTCGGCGCGCCTGTTCGAGGTGCCGCGCGGTCAGGCGATCCGCGCCGGCCTCGCCGTCGAATGCGTCCATGTCCATTCGCTGATCCACGACGATCTGCCCTGCATGGACGACGACGATCTGCGCCGCGGCAAGCCGACCGTGCACCGCGCCTTCGACGAGGCGACGGCGGTGCTCGCCGGCGACGCCCTGCTGGCGCTCGCCTTTGAAATCCTGGGCGATCCGGCGACCCACCCGTCGGGCACCGTGCGCGCCGAGCTGGTCTGTGAACTCGCAAAGGCTGCCGGCGCGGGCGGCATGGCGGGCGGTCAGATGCTCGATCTGTCGCCGCCCGAAGAAGAGGAGCGGATCGATCTCGACGGGGTGACCCGGCTGCAGCGGTTGAAGACCGGCGCGCTGATCGGCTGGTGCGTCGAGGCGGGCGCGATCATGGGTCGCGCGCCGCACGATCTACGCACCAGCCTTCGCGGCTATGCCCATTGCCTCGGCCTCGCCTTCCAGATCGCCGACGACCTGCTCGATCATGGCGGCGAGGAGGCGAAGGTCGGCAAGAGGCTCGGCAAGGATGCCGAACAGGGCAAGGAGACGTTCGTCTCGCTGCTCGGTCCCGCGCGGGCGCGGCGGCAGGCGAAGCTGCTCGTCGCGCAGGCGGAGGACCATCTGCGTCCGTTCGGCGAGGATGCGCGGCTGCTCGCCGCCATCGCACGCTACGCCGTCGAGCGAGACCGTTAGGTCCTCATCCCGCGGCCACGTGGCGGGGGGCGTCATCGGTCAGCAAATTTTTCCCATAGGCATAGGAATAATAACCGTAGCCGTCGTAGCCGGCGCTGCGCAGGTTGAACTTGGTGAGGATCGCGCCCAGCACTTGGCCGCGGCCGGCGAGAAGGCGCCTCAGCGCGGCCTTGGTCTGCCCGAGGCTTGAACCGCTGCCTTCGACGACGAAGATGGTGACGTCGGTGACGGCCGACAGCAGCAGCGCGTCCGCCAGGCCGAGGAGCGGCGGGCCGTCGATCACCACCACATCATAGGCCTGTTCCAGTTCATGGAGCAGGCGCTTCAAGGCCGGGCTGCCGAGCAGCTGCGGCGGGTTGGGCGGCAGCGAACCGCTCGCCATGAAGTGCAGCCCGTCGAGGTCTGTCTGCTGCAGCACCTCTTCCGCGCGTTTTTGACCGGCGAGCACGTTCGAGAGACCGAAACGATGGGCGGCGCCTACCAGCCGGTGGAGCGAAGGCTTGCGCAGGTCGCTGTCGATCAGCAGCACCCTCTTGCCCATCTGCGCGAACTGGCGGCTGAGCCCGTAGGAAGTCGTGGACTTGCCTTCCGCCGCGCGGCTGCTGGTGAGGAGAATGGTCGCCGGCAGGCCGCCGCTCGACGACAGTTCGACCGAGGTGCGGATCGTTGCATAGGCTTCGGAGAGCATCGAGCGCGGGTTGGCGAGCGCTTCGGCGGGAGATGCGGTGCCGGGCAGCAACGGCACCATGCCGAGCAGCGGCAGGCCGAGCTTGCGCTCGACATCCTCCGGCACATGTACCCGATCGTCGAAATTCTCGCGCGCCACCACGAGGATGAAGGACAGCACGATGCCGAATATGCCGCCCAGCGCCATGTTCATCATCGGCCGCGGCCAATAGGGGCGGAGCGGAACTTCGGCGCGGTCGATGATCGAGACGTTGTTGGTGGCGATACCCGCGGCCGCGCTCACCTCGCGGTAGCGCTGGAGCAGGCCCTCATACAGCTCACGGCTGGTATCGACCTCGCGCTTCAGGATGTTGTAGCGCACGCCGCGATCCTGTTCGGCAAGGGTTGCGCTCTTGAGCCGCCCGAGGCTGCCGAGCAGCGCCTGCTCCTGGCGCTGCGCAACCCGATATTGTTCGGCGATGGCGCCACGGATGCTGCCGGCGAGGGTGTTGATCTGCCGGTCGAGCTCCGCGATCCGCGCGGCCGACTGGATGACGGCGGGATGTTCCTCCTTACGGCGCTGCCTTTCCTCCTGATATTGCGCCTCGAACTCGGCGCGGCGCTGGGTCAGCTGCTGCACCGTGGGATTGGACAGGACCTCGGGCAGGCTCATCAGCGGGGTCGCCTGCGCTTGTGCCCAGCGCTGCTGCGCCTGGATCCGCGCCGAGCTTGCCTGGGCATAGGCCTGGTTCAGCTGCACGAGATTGGCCGTGGTGAGCGAGCGCGGCCCCGTCATGTCGTTGGTGCCGACGACGCCCGCACTGGCGTCGATCAGGCCAGCTTGGCGCGCATAGGCGATTAACTCGCGCTCCGCTTCCTCCAGCCGGCGCTTGGTTTCGGCCAATTGGCCCTGGAGGAAGTCGCGGCTGTACGCGGACGTGTCGAAACGGCGCTGGAGATTGCTGGTGATGTAATTCTCGGCGAAGCTGTTCGCGACGGTGGCGGCGAGCGCGGCATCCGGGCTGCTGAACTGGATCTTGACGATCCGGGATGTCGGCCGGGGGACGATCGAAAGGTTGTCCTGCACCGCCTCGGTCACATGTTCGCGCCAGACGGGACTTGCGGCATCCGCGGCGGTGGCCGACGCTTCGGCGTGGCGCATGCGGGTCAGGAAGCTTTCGTCCTCGTAGAGGTTCAGGCGTTCGGCCACGCGAGTCGCGAGCGAGCGGCTGCGGAGGATGTCGACCTGCGTCTGGAGGAAGCGCTCGGCTTCCTGAGCGGAAGGTTCGGGCTGGACGTCCTCGCTGTTAAGGATGCGGGCGGTCTGCTGATCGATCTGGATGGTGGCGACGGCGCGATAAGCGGGCGCGGTGAAGAGCGCGATTGTGAGCCCCGCGAGGATCGAGGCGGCGCAGACCACTGCGATCAACAGCTTGTTGCGGTAGAGAATGCGCCAGATGGCGGCGAAATCGAGCCCCGGCCGGGCCTCCGGCTCCGTCGGATAGCGATAGCCGGTGACTTCGGGTTCGAGCAGCGCGACCTCGCGTCCGCCCACCATCATCAGTCTTGGAGCTTCGTCGTTCATGATCGAACCCCTTCCGGATCGCGGTCCCCTCAATAGGGCCGGAACAGGCCGAGGATCGGCGCGCTCTGCAGGATGTCGCGCCAGATCGCGCGCGCCTGCGAGTAGCCGACCACCACGATGTCGTTGCCAACGATCGCAGGATCCTCCGCCTGACCTGAACGGATCGCGCGCACGTCGAACACGGCCCCCATCCGTTGTCCGTTGACGGTGCGAAACACCACCACCTCCTGAAGCGCGGCGACGCGAGTTTCGCCGCGGGCGAGTGCAAGCGCCTCCAGCAGGGTCGTCCGGCCCTTGATGTCGTAGACTCCCGCCTGGTTGACTTCGCCTTGCACGGTGACCTTCTGCGACACCGACCCGGAGACCGAGACGGTGACCTGCGGGTTTTCGAGATAGCGCGCGCCCAGCCGGTCCGCGATCACCGCGGCCAGTTCGGAGGCGGAGCGGCCGGCGGCGGCGACGCTGCCGATCAGCGGCAGTGTGATATTGCCCGCGGCATCGACCTGGATCGCCTCGGCCGAAAGCTCCGGTTCCTGGAACACGGCGACGGAAACGGTGTCGAGCGGTCCGATGCGATAATCCTGCGTCTGGAGCGTCTCTGACGGAGCCGCCATCAATTGATAGGCTAGCTGCCCATTCGGCAGCACCGCGCTCGCTTTGGGGCTGGAGGCGCAGCCTGCCAGAAGGAGGAAGGCTGGCAGAAACAAGACGATCGCCCGATACATGCGTACATCCCCGCTGAGGCGCCGCTCGCGTCCCGGCCGCGAGTCGACTCGGACCTTCGGACCCGATGCGCCCAGCAGGCCGGAAGGCAGGTTCGAACTGGATAAGCGGACACGACTCGAAGGGTGGACTATAAACGCATGTCGTTTAGGTTCAATGTCTTGCGTGACAAAGTGTGTCAACTTGAGACAGGTCGATCAACAATTGGAAATATGTGGTTTTTCCGGTATAAACCACCGCTTCCAAAACAGGGGATCTGCCATGCGCAATCTGAAGCTCGGGCTGTTCGGTGCGTTGCTCGTTGTGTCCTCCGTCGCCGCCGTGCAGGGCACCGCCCTCGCCAATCAGGGCAAGGGGAAAGGCAATACGCCAGTCGCCGCGCCGCCGAAGGGTCCGCCGGCCACCACTCCCCCGCCACACGCCTGCGCCAACAAGGCGCAAAGCAACGGCAAGGGCCATGCGAAGAACCCGAAGAGCCCCTGCTAACGCCGACGCCAATCCTTTGGTTGGGCCGTCGCACCGCCTCCGGCTTTTCAAAGGGGCCGGAGGCTGACCCTTCTGAAGAGCAGGACGGTCTCGCCGGGACTTTGCTTGCTCGCACGTAGCGTAACGCGCTGCTCCGGGCAGTCCGCCGCCGGTACCGCGAACGATCGGGCGATCTCGACCCAGCCGTCGCCAAGCGGGCGGCGGACGTCGCCCTCGCCGGACAGCGATCGGGGCCCGTTGGCGCAGGTGACCGTCCAGTCGAAGTCCTTTCCGCCGGAGCCCTTCCCCTCGTCTGCCTCGACGAACAGGGAATAGCGGCCCGGCGCCAGCAGGAGCGTCTGCTGCAGCATCGGCCCAGCCACCGATCCCACCGCTTTCACCCGAACCGCCGCCGGCGCGTCTCCTTCGGCGCGCTGAAGGCGGACATGTCCGCCGGGCAGTTGACGCACCCGCCAGCGAAAGGGCGATCCTCCGGCTTTGCTGCCGGCGGCGATCAGCCGTTCGAACCGCTCGTCCTCAAGCAGCGGCGGCGGTCCACCGCGCGCGAGCGCCAGCCGCGCGCTCCGCGCTGCGTCATGTCGCCCGGCAAGCATCAGATGGCCCACATAAGCACCGCTCTCTTCCTCCGTAGGCGGCGCGTCGGTTCGTTGCAGGTCCGCCAGCAGAAGACCGTGCGCTTCAGCCTGATCGGGGGGCAGGGGTTGGAGGCTTTCCATGTAGGCGCGTCGCCACCCAGGGCGAAGCGCGAGTCGTGCCGCCAATGCCTGACGCGCCGCGGGATCGATGGAGAGGCTGCGCAAGTAATCGGTCAGTTCCGCCGTGTCCTGCCCCTGCCGGAGCAGGGCGTCCGCGAGGAGAAGGACGGCCTCGGGATCGCCCCTGTCGGCGGCGCGGGCGAGCAGCCAGAATTGCATATGGATCCCGCGCGGGCCGAGCGACGCCCCCGCTTGCGCGATCCGTTCCGCATCCTCGGTCCGGCCTTGAAGCTCCCGCAGCCGCCCCAGCGTGGCGAGGCTGTAGCTGTCGAGCGGTGCCGGGGCCAAGGCGGGGGCGAGCAAACGCTCCGCTTCGGCAGGATCGCCGCGCTCCATCGCGATTGCCGCGCTCGCCGCTCCTTCCGAAGGTTCGCGCATCCCCTCCAATGCGGCGAAGGCCGCGACCGGGAGGACGGCGAGGCTGACCATGAACGTCCGAAGCGATTTCATCTTCGTTTCTCCGCGGCTGGGACGATGAGACCGCACAAGAAACCGAACAGAGCGGCGACCGAAAGCATGCGCAGAGGATAGTCGACCGCCGAGTGCAGAAGGATGAGGAGGATCGCCGCGAGGGCTGCCGTCCCTTGCGCGCGTTCCTCCCCCTTCGTTCCCGTCAGGTGCGCCGCCGCCAGGAGGATGAAGCCGAGAAAACCCGCTAGCAGGACCGGCGCGGCGATACCCGTTTCCAGCACCAGTTCGAGATAGTCGTTGTGCGCGTTGTTGAGTTCGGCCGGCGACAGGTTGGCGAATGGCTCGGCGGCCGGATAGACGTGGCGGAAGCTGCCGAGGCCCGAGCCCACCGGCCAGTAGGACCAGGCCGCTTCCAGCACGCTGGGCCAGTCCTCCAGCCGTTCTTCCGCCACCCCGCCCAGTCGCGCCGCAGCCGCGCGAACGGCCGACGACTGGAGCGCGAGCGCCGTCGCCAAGGCCGACACCAGGATCGCGCCGGCCGTCCTTGGACGCGTCCACCGGAACGGGCCGAGGATCAGGATCGTGACGAGCAGCGTCGGCGCAAGCGCGAGAAGGCCGAAGCGGGACATGGTGGTGACCACGCCGCCAGCGAAGACGAGGATCAGCATGACAGCGAGGGACGCGGCGGCGAGCCGCGCGCCCTTCAGGCCTCGCGCGGCGGCTGCGGCGAGCGGCATGGCGGCGAGCAGGAAGCTCGCCTGGTGGTTCCGGTTGACAAACAGGCCGGACGCGGAGTCCCGGGCGGCGGCGCCGTAGAGTGCGAACAGGCCGCTCTTCTGGAGCAGGCCGATCAGTGCGCTGACCAAAGCCACGCTGAGGAGGGCGAAGATCAGGTACCGCCGTACGCGCGTCGGCAGGAAGAGCGTCGCGAAGAACAGAGCGATGCCCGGCAGCAGTGCCAAGGCCGCGTGGACGGTTCCGGCCGGGTGGAGGCTGAGTGGCCGCCAGGCATCGGCGAGGCCGATCTGCGCATAGACGGCGCGCGCCGTTTCCCGCGCCGGCAGCGCCGACCAGACTGGCGCTGGCAGCGGCACAAGCTGGACGAGTGGCACGGCCAGCATGAGGAAGAGGAGAGCGATCGGAAGAGCGGCATGGCGCGGCCGGCGCAGGCGGTGCTCGATAGAGGCGATGTGCCAGAGGAGGGCGAGGGCGCCGATCTGAACCACGGCGCCGGGTACCGCATAAGCAGCGCCGGCGCCGCCGAGCAGAAGCGCAACACCGAAGACAGCACTGGTGGTGAGAAAGAGGTATCGTGTCGGCTCGGTCCGAGCTCGACGGTCGGCATGGGCGCGGCCGCTTCGACGTTGTTGAACGACACTGGCCATGGATCGGCACCCCGCGTCGACTTCCCCGGATCGAAGCTAGCGCAGGGCGCGCGCCCCGCACAACCGGCGCCGTCCCGCGCGGGGACAATATTATGAGGTACGAATCCGCTAGAGCCGAGAATGCGCCTGAGTTAAGCTGTATGTGCTCGCGTCCGGCGCAAAGTGGAGGGGTCCGCCATGCAGCTGCTCTGTCGTCTGGGTCTGCACGCAGCCGACGAACGCCAGGTTTGGAACGACGGTTTCTACTTCAGCCGTTGCGGCCGCTGCGGCGTCGATCTGTTGAAGCCCGGCGGCGGCAGCTGGTCTCGGGTACCGAAGGGGCAGCGGGTCGTCTGGCGGCCCCGGGAGCCGGACGAGATCGACTGGAGCGAATGGGAGCGCAGCCGGGAGCTGTCTTCCTAGCGGTCGTGCTTGTGCTCCCGGCGGCGGCCGAACAGCAGGCCGCGTTCCATGCGGGCGCGTGCCGCTTCGTAATAAGCGGACAGGAAGGCGCGGTCGTCGCCATAATAGCCGCAGTCGATCTTGCCGCGGATGGTGGCGGCGACGGTCGAGATGGTGTCGGCATTGTCGTCGCGCAGCACCTTCTCCAGCGTCTGAATCTCGAACACGCCATAGACGTCCAGCTGCGCGTCGGTGAAGCGATAGTCCTGACGAAAGGGCGAAGCGGCCGCATCGGCGCCGATCAGGTCCAGCCCCAGCTTCCGCTTGGGCGCGTGGATTATCCAAGTGCCCGCCAGGAGATCGCCGACCCGCAGCCGGTCCCGGTTGAACAGCGGGAAGAAGAGGAAGAGGCCGGCCCAGAGGAGGCCGAGCAGCGAGATCAGCCAATCGGATCCGCCGTCGCCCTGGCCCATCGCCCAGAAGGTGAGGGGGAGGTAGAATTCGATCTCACGCATCAGATTGCGGGCGATCACGGCGTCGGCGGTAAGCCGGGCGCCGTTCCGCGCGACGACGCGCAGGCCGAAGACGCGCTTGCCGATCGTCGCCGCGCGCGGGCCGATCTCCGACAGGATGAAGTAGAAGTTGCGCAGTAGGAAGAAGCCTATCAGCCACAAGGCGATAGCGATCTCTCCGCCCCCGCCGGCCAGGACGAAGATAGCCGCGATGCTGAGCAGGACGAGCACCACCGCCATCATCACAAAATCGATCAGAAAGGCGCCGAACCGCTGTCCGACCCCGGCGAGGCTGAGGCTGAGATCGATGCCTTCGGGCGTGACGAGGCTGCGCCGCTTGCGCCGCTCCGCCTCGACATAGAGTGCGGGATGCTTCGTCATGCCGTGCGCCGCCGCGGGAGATAATAGAAGCCGGCCCAGACCAGCAGCATCGTTCCGGCGATCATGTAGCGGACGATGTCGCTGGTGATGAGCTGGCGCCCATAGCCTTCGAGCAGGCCGGCCACGAACAGCATCAGCACGACGCCCGCCATCGCCGTGGCCGCCATGCGCCCCGCTTTGGTCGCGGCGGCCAGCCGGGGGAGGTCGCCCGGAAAGACGATCGCCCAGCCGATGCGAAGGCCGGCCGCGCCGGCGAGGATGATGGCGAACAATTCGGTCGTTCCGTGGATCGCGACCCAGCCGCCGAATTCGAGCGCGAGGCCGCGCGATGCAAACAAAGTCATCATCGCTCCCAGCATCGCGCCCGTATAGACGAGCAGCATCGCCGTCGGCACGCCGAAGGCGAAGCCGAGCGCGAAGCAGAAGATCGCCACTTGCGAATTGTGGGTGAAGAGGAAGGCGGCGAACACGCCGAGCCCATTCTCCTCCTCCGCGCCATAGAGCGTGTCGCGCAGAAAGGCGGTCTCGGCCCCGAAGTCGCGCCCGTTGGCAAGCTCGGCCGGAACGAAGGCGTGGTACCAGACGGGATCCGCGCCGACGAGCAGCGCGCCCGCCACCGCGCCCACCACCAGCAGCAATGTGGCGATCAGCGTCTCCTTCCAGAGGCTGCGCACCGCATCGGGCCAGTCACGGCCGAAGAAGGTGGCGGCCCGGCTCCAAGCGGAGGTGCGCACGCCGTAGACGAAGAAATAGGCGCGGGCGCACAGTCCCTCGAGATAGGTGATGAGTTCGAGATCGAGGGAAGTCTCGCGCGCGACCGACAGCGAGGACAGGGCGCCGCGGTAGAGAACCGGCAATGCCAGCAGATCCTCATCGGAGAGCGCGCGCACGGACTTGCGCTCGGCCGTGGCGAGGATCGCCTCCAGCCGGCGCCATTCCTCCTCGCGCGCCTCGCGAAAGCGGTTGCTGCCGGTCGCGGCCGAGGCGGGGGCGACCGTCACAGGAGGTTCCGCCGCTTGAAGCCGAGATAGGCGGACAGGAGGGCGGGACCCGCTTCGTCCGCCGGCGCCTCCAGCACATGGACGCCGAGGTGGCGCAGCCGGGTCAGCACCAGCCGCCGCTCGGCGAGCAGGGACGCGGCGGCGACGGCGCGGCTCACATCCTCCGCCTCGCGCGGTTCGGCCGCGGCGAGGCCCTCCAGCTCCTCGTCGCGAAGCACGACGAACAGGACGAGGTGCCGCTTCAGCAGCGTCGAGACGGCGGCCAGCATCAGCTCGGCGCTGATCGTGTCGGCGAAATCGGTGAACACCACCACCAGCGCCCGGCGGTGAAGCCCGGCGGCAAGCGTCGTCAGCGCCAGCGTGTAATTGGTCTCGTTGGGCGAATAGTCGATCGCGGCGGCGACCCGCTGCAGCAGCGCGAAGCTGCGCTGGCCGGAGACCGGCTTGCTGGCCACGCGCGGCTTGCTGTCGAAACCGAACAGGCCCACCCGGTCGCCGTCCTTCAGCGCCACATAAGCGGTGAGGAGCGCGGCCGAGACGGCGCGGTCGACGCGCGGCATGCCCGCCACCGGCTCGCACATCGCGCGGCCGGCATCGATCGCCATCACGATCTGGTTGTTGCGCTCGGTGCGATATCCCTTGGCGATGAGCGCGGTGTGACGCGCTGACTGCTTCCAGTCGATCGCGCGCCGGTCCATGCCCTGGCGGTAATCGGTCAGCGCATCGAACTCGGCGCCCTCGCCGATCTGCAGCTGGGCGCGCATGCCGTGCAAGGAATCGCGGTTCAGCATCTGCGCCCCGGCTTGGCGAACGGCGGAAATGTCGGGGGTGAGCAGCACCGGACGATCCAGCGCCGCCACCTTCTGGCGCCAGGCAAGGCCGAGCGGACCCTGCCAGCGCAGCCATACCCGCTCCAGCGTCCCGGTGCCGCGCCGCATGGCTCGCAGCGGGAAACGCGCGACCTCCCCCTCGCTGGGGCGAATGATCCGCCGATAGCCCTGCGGCGCTTCGAGCGGACCTTCCGCGCCGAGGGCGAGCTCGGCATGCGAAGGCGCGCGGAACGCGAAGGCCACCTCTACGCCGATCTCGAACATCTCTCCGACCCCGGCCGAAGCCGGCCCTTCCGCCGCGATCCGCGCCGCCTTGGCCGGCGCGGCCGCGAAGGCGTCGGCGACGATGAGGAGTAGCAACCCGGCGAGCAGCGCCAGCCCGGCGAGCCACGTCGAGGGCGCGGCGACGCCGATCAGCAGCGTCACCGGCGCGAGAGCGGCGGCGATCAGGATGGTGCGGCGGGTCGGGTAGATCAACGCGGCGCCTCGACCTCTTCGATCAGCCGATCGATGATGCTTTCCACCGGCCGGCCCTCGATCTCGGCGGCGGGAGCGAGCAGGACCCGGTGGCGGAGCACGGCCGGGGCGAGCGCCTTCACGTCGTCGGGGATCACGTAATCGCGTCCGTCGAGCGCGGCCCGGGCGCGCGCGGCGCCGGCCAGCATCGCGGCCGCGCGCGGCGAGGCGCCGCCTTCGAGATCGCCTGCCTCGCGGGTGGCGCGGACCAGCGCCACCACATAGTCGACCACTTCCTCCACCATCGGCACCGCGGCGACGGCGGCGACCGCTTCGGCGATCTCCGCCGCCTCGACGCGGCGCTCGATCCCCCACTCCTGAGGGCGCGGGGCACCGAAGCGGGCGCCGTGGGCGGCGACGATCTTCTTCTCCTCCTCGGCCGAGGGATAGCTCATCTCATGCTTGAACAGGAACCGGTCGAGCTGGGCCTCGGGCAGCGGATAGACGCCCTGCTGCTCGATCGGGTTCTGGGTGGCGATCACCATGAAGCGGTCGGACAGGCGATGGGTCTCGCCGTCGATGGTGACGGCGCGCTCCTGCATCGCTTCCAGCAACGCGGCCTGCGTCTTGGGCGGCGTGCGGTTGATCTCGTCGGCCAGCAGCAATTCGCAGAAGACCGGTCCGCGCGTCAGCGTGAACTGGCTGGTCCGGAAGTTGAACAGGTTGGAGCCGACGATGTCGCCCGGCATCAGATCCGGCGTGAACTGGATCCGCCCGAAGTCCAGCCCGAGCGCCCGCGCGAAACATTGCGCGAGGAAGGTCTTGGCCGTGCCCGGCGGCCCTTCGAGCAGGATGTGGCCGGAGGAGAAGAGCGCGATCAGCATCAGCTCCACCGCTTCCTCCTGGCCGACGATGGCGCGGCCCACTTCCGCGCGCACGCCGTCGGCGAGACGCTTCACGTCGCTTGGGTTCACTTGGTGATTTCCTTTTTCCAGTCGTGGAGGGCCTGCGCCGCCGCGAGCAGCTCGTGCCGGTTGCCGGCCGCGTGGAGGCGGTGGACCATCTCGGTAAAGCTCGGCAGGTGCCGCGGCGTCAGGCGGTTGAAATAGGCGTCGAGCGCGTCGCCGCGCAGGGTCGCAGGTGCGCCGGTCGCGCGCGCCGCCTCGAGCCGGACGAGATCGGCATAGGCGCCGCCGATATGATGCTCGCGCCCGACGAAGCGGATGAGGCCGGCGGTGTTTTCCACCAGAGCCGCCTTGCCGAAGGCGATGGCGCGCGCCTCCTTCGCTTCCGGCCCGAAGCGGAACCAGCCGTGCAGGCCGGCGAGCAGCGCCGCGACGAAGGCGGCGAGGGTGAGGGCGAGGAACGGCGGCTCGAAGGCGAGACGCAGCGGGTTGCGGGCGCTTTCGAAGCCGTTGACCACGAGGTCGAACCAGACGGCCGGCGACTCTTCGCCGCGGAGCCGATCCAGGATCTCCACCGCCATCGCGGCGCGGGCCGGATCGGCGATGCCGTGATTGTTGAAGAGGTCCGGCTCGGCCAGGATATAGAGGGGCTGGTCGGAAATGGCGGCGAGGAGGATGCGGCCGTCGTCGGTCGTCAGCAGCGGCTCGAGCCGGGGGCCGCTGATCGTTTGCGTTCTGCGGGGGAGCGGCGCCGAAAGGCCTTCCAGCGCGCCTTCGCCGACGGCACGGCCACGCGTCTGCGACTCTTCTTCCACCTCGACGGAGAAGTCTTCGGAGAGGATTTGCTCGGCGGCCGGTCCGAAACTGGGCGCCACGCCCTGCACCCAACTCGGCCGCAATTCGTCCGGCATCGCCGCCCATTTGGGGAGGATGAAGAGGGTTGGCAGACCGTCGCGGTCCGCGATGAGATCCGCCACGACATCGCCGCGGCTCATGGGCTCGATCACCGCGACGAGAAGGCCTTCGGCCGTCGCATGTTCGGCGCGGTTGCGGATGAAACCCGTCATCGTGGCGCCGTCATGGCCGACGAGCCGAACCAGTCCCTGGAAACCAAGCGCGGAGACGGACAGGGCATGGGCGCGGCGGCCGTCGCCGCCCGGCCGCAGCTCGTCGGCAAAGGCCAGCACCAGCAACAGGGCGCCGAAGGCGGCGATGCCGGCGGCGACGATGCCGGCGATCAGGCGCGGATTGAAGACGCGCGCGCCGCTCATCGCCGCCACCCGTCGGCGAAGGCGAATTCCTCATAGGCGGTGCGGCAGTCGCGCCAGTCGTCCGCGCCGAGCTCGCGGCCGCCGAACAGGCTGCGCTCGACTGCCAGGACGATGCGCCCGAAGGCGCGGCGCGGCGGCGCGGGAATGTCGTCCGCCCGGGCGATGTCGCGGCTGGTGAGGGCGGGGCGGACCAGCTTGGGGCGGCGGTGCGAGATGTCCTCGATGCTGCGGAAGAGGAGGAGGTGCGCCGCCTCGGCATAGCGGCCGTCCGCCGCCAGCCGGTCGGCCTCCGCGAGCAGCTGGCGGGCGGGGGCTTCCGCCGGCCGCCAGTCCTCGTCCGGCCCTGCGGCCTCCTTGCGGCGGCGCAGCAGATCGACACCCGCCAAGCGGACGGCGAGTTGATGAAGGATGAGAAGGGCGATTCCGGCTACGACCACCCAGAAAACGATCTTCAGCACCGGCATGGCGGCAGCGATCTGCTCGATCAGCCAGATCAGCCAGGCGGGCGGCTGCGGCTCCTGCCACGCCGGGAGTTCGAACTGGATCGAACCGTCGGCGAGCAGCCGTCGATGGGCTTCGGCGAAGCCGGCGTCCAGCGCCGCTTCTTCTCCCCCCGTCGTGCCAACGCCCATGTCCGTACCCCCCGATCCTCTGTCTAGTCGGCGGGCGCGCGGCGGCGCAAGGCCGAAGGGCCGGCGGAGAAAGGGAGGAAGCAAAATGCGGGTGCGGGACGTTGTTCATGCATGAACCGGATGCTCGTTCCCGTCGCTTTGGCTTCCCTCCTCCTCGCCGCTTGCGGGCGGCAGGAGGCGGAGCCCGTCCACCCCCAGGCGGTCGATCTTCATCTCGACGAGCGCCGCGCCGCCGAGGCGGAGGAGAATGCGCAGGCGGTGGCGGAGGCGCGGGCGCGGGAGCAGGAGCGGCTCGCCGCCGGCGAGGCGCGAATCCGCGACTATGAGCGCGGGAACCGCCAGTGAGCGGAGCCGTTGGCCGGCGAGAAGGAGAGTGACGCCATGACGGCGCAAGAACGCGACGAGGACCTGCCGCTCCACGAGGAAGCCAAGGCGCGCGAAAAATGGCGCGGCGGCGAGACGCTGATCGATGGCGGCGGCAAGGATACCGGCCGGCCGGCGAGCGAGGTCGATGATGCAGCGGCCGGCGGCGGTGGCGGCGGGGTCGATGTCGGGCATGACGGCCGCCCGGGCACCGGTCGGCCCGGGAACTTCCCGCCGCCCGATTGACCCAGCGCTTTCCCGCGGGCGGCGCTTCGGCTTAGGATGCGCGGATGCTGTCCGTGGTGATCCCGACGCTGAACGCCGCGCGGACGCTGCCCGCATGTCTCGAGAGGATGCGAGGCGCGCGCGAGCTGATCGTCGTCGACGGCGGCTCGCGCGACGGCACCCAGCGTATCGCCGAGCAGGCCGGGGCGCGCCTTCTGTCCGCGCCGCCGGGCCGGGGCGTTCAGCTCGCCGCCGGGGCGGAAGCCGCCAGGGGCGAGTGGCTGCTGTTCCTCCATGCTGACACTCTGCCCGCGTCCGACTGGAAGGCCGCGCTCGAAGCCCATGCCGATTGCTATCCCGGCCGGGCGGGCTGCTTCCGCTTCCGTCTCGACGATGAGGCCTGGCAGGCGCGGCTGATCGAGCGCGGCGTGGAGCTGCGCACCCAGCTGTTCGGCCTTCCGTACGGCGATCAGGGCCTGTTCGTGCCGCGCGCGCTCTACCGGGCGGCCGGCGGCTACCGGCCGCTGCCGCTGATGGAGGATGTGGACCTCGTCCGCCGCCTCGGCCGCCCGCGTCTGGTCGAAGCCGAAGCGGTGACCAGCGCCGAACGCTGGCGCCGCGACGGCTGGGCGCGCCGCAGCGCCCGCAATCTCGCCTGCCTCACCCTCTGGCGCTTCGGAATGAGCCCGGAGCGCGTGGCTCGACTGTACGAGGCTTAGCGGCCGATCGTCCGACGCAGCAGCTGGCCGATCTTGTTCAGCATGTGGGCGCGCGAGGTCGAGTCGCCCAGATCGTGCTCCAGACCCTGATAGACCTGCAGCTCGCTCTGCCGTCCCGCGGCCCGGAGCGCCCGGTCCATTTTTTCGGAATGCACGACCGCCACGTTGAGATCGCGGTCCCCGTGGAACAGCAGCACCGGCGCGGAAATGCGCTGCACGTTCTGCAGGGGCGAGCCTTCGCGGATGTGCGGACCGTTGCCGATGAACTCGGCGGTGTTGCGGTGGCTGGTATAGTCGCGCCGGTCGTCCTTCAGCTGCTGAAGGTCGGTGACCGGCGCAATCGCCGCCACCGCCTTGAACAGGCCCGGCTCGACCGCGGCCGCCTGCAGCGCCGCATAGCCACCATAGGACCAGCCGACGATCGCCAGCCTGTCCGGATCGGCGATGCCTTCCGCCGCGAGCCAGCGGCCGCCGTCGATCACGTCGCCGATCGAGGTCCGCCAGCTCCTGAACCCGTTCTGCTGTAGCCAGGCGTCACCGAAGCCCGCCGAGCCGCGATAATTGGGTTGAAGCACCGCATAGCCCTGTCCGGCGAGATATTGGGCGAGCCAGTCGAAACCCCATTCGTCGCGCGCGGACGGGCCGCCATGCGGCAGCAGCACCGCGGGCAGGTTGCGGCCGTCGCTGCCGGGCGGAAGCGTGAGGTATCCCGGGATTTGGGTGCCGTCCGCGGCGGGGTAGGAGATGGTGCGGACGTTCGCCAGCGGGACGGGCTCCAGGTCCGGTCGCACCAGCATGATCTCGTCCAGCTGCCGGCTCTGTCGATCATAGACGAAATAGCGGCCGGGATCGTTGTCGGCACCGGCGTGGATCAGGAGCTTGCGGCCGTCGCGGCTGGAACTCAGGAAGTCGATCACCGGCAGCTGCGGGATGGCCCGGCCGAGATCGCGGGCGAGGCGCGCATAGTCCTCGTCGAAATAGACGACGTGCCGTTTCTCCTCCGCATAGGTGACGCCGATCACGGCGCCGCCCCGGCGCGTGCGGACCGTGCCGTCCACGTCCACCCGCGGATTGGCGTAGACGAGTTCGCTCGCCATCGAGCCGTCGAGCTTCACGCGGTAGAGCGCGAACCGGCCGTCCAGCTTCTGGAGCGCGTAGACGGCGTTCAGATCGGCATCGATATCGAGTGGCAGGATGCCGTCGCCGGTGGCGCCGTCGAAGCTGCCGAACGGACGCCAGTCGCCAGACGGCGGGAGGTAGAAGAAGTTGGTGCGGGTGTCGATCTGACCGGTCTCGCCGCGCACGGTGCCGCGCATGCGCATCCGGATCGTGCCGCGGCCGTCGGTCATGTAGGCGAAGGCCCCGGACGTGCCGCCGATCGGCGTCGACCTACGCGTCGCGAGGTCGATACGCTCCACCGCCGTGGCGCCGTCGATCAGGACCCCGTTCTCGTCGTCCGGCAGCCAGTCGATCAGTGCCCCGCCGGACTGGGCGAAACCCCAGCTCCGGCGTGCGGTGCGCCAGCTCGTCAGTTCCTTGAGGTCTCCACCCGAAGCACTGGCCGAATAGAGCCGGCTGTATGGGAGAAGGATGCCGCCGGATTCCCGCACGATGCCGCCGACCGAGCAGACGAGCCGGCTGTCGGACGCGAAACTGCACCAGCGCAGCCGACCCGGATTGCCGTCCGAATTGATGATGACCTTCGGCTGCCGCGCGGTATCGGCGAGATCGACGACATAGCCGATCGTGCTTCGCCCCGGTCCCGGGCCGATGAACGCCACCTTCGTCCCGTCCGGGCTGATGTCCATCTGCTGCACGCTTTCGCGAACGCCGAACAGGATCGCCTGCCGGGTCGCCGGGTCGGCGGTCGCGGCGCCGCCGGCCGGCTCGGCCTTGCTGAACCGGCCGCCGCCCTGGGCCGCCAACGCGGCCGGCAGAGCGGCCACGGCCAAAGCCGCGATGCACATCCTCAACATGTCGAGATTTCCCCCTCCGAGAGCGGCCGCCTAGCGGCCGAGCGCCTGGCCGAGCATCTGGGCGATGCGGTTCAGGACCGATGCCCGCACGTTCGAATCGTCGAGATCATGCTCCATGCCGGGCAGGACGATCAGCTCGCTCCGCTTGCCGGCGGCGCGCAGTTCGCGGTCCATCCGCTGGGAATGGATCACACGCACGTTGAGGTCCTTGTCGCCATGGACGAGAAGCACCGGTGCAGTGATCCGGCTTACATTCTGGAGCGGCGAGCCTTGGCGGATGTGGGGACCGTTGCCGATGAACTCGGCCGTGTTGCGGCGGTTCGAATAATCGCGCTGGTCGTCCTTCAGCTGCTGAAGGTCGGTGACGGGCGCGATCGCCACCACCGCCTTGAACAGGCCGGGTTCGACCACCGCCGACTGCAGCGCCGCATAGCCGCCATAGGACCAGCCGACGATGCCGAGCCGGTTGGGATCGGCGATGCCCTGCGCGGCGAGCCAGCGGCCGCCCGCGATCACGTCGCCGATCGAGGTCTCCCAGCTGCGGAAGCCGTTCTGCTGGAGCCAGGCGTCGCCGAAGCCGGCGGAGCCGCGGAAGTTGGGCTGGAGCACCGCATAGCCCTGGTTGGCGAGGAATTGCGCCAGCCAGTCGAAGCCCCATTCGTCGCGCGCCGACGGGCCGCCATGCGGCAAGACGACGGCCGGAAGGTTGCGGCCGTTGCTGCCGGGCGGAAGCGTCAGATAGCCTGGGATCTGGGTGCCGTCGGCTGCCGGGTAGGTGACCGGGCGGACGTTGGCGAGCCGGACATTCTCCAGGTCCGGCCGCACCAGCATGATTTCGGCAAGGTTCCTGCTTGCGCGGTCGAACACGTAATAGCGGCCCGGATCGTCGTCGGACGCGGCATAGATGAGGAGCTTGCTGGCATCCGCGTTGCCACCGGCGAAGTAGATTTGCGGCGTCCTGGGAAGCGCCTGGCCGAGGGACTTGGCGAGCTGGTCGTATTCGGGGTCGAAATAGATGACGCTGCGTTTTTCTTCGGCGAAGGTCACGCCTATGACTTTGGTCCCCGCGCTCGCGCGAACGACACCGTCGACATCGACCCGGTCATTGGCGTGGACGAGTTCGCTCGCCATCGATCCGTCCAGCTTTATGCGGTAGAGCGCGTCACGTCCGTTGAGTTTCTTCAGCGCATAAGCCACGTTGAGGTCGGCATCGACGGCAAGCGGATAGATGCCATCGCGCGTCAGCACGTCGTAGCTGCCGAACGGCCTCCATGTCGGACTCCCTGGCGTCCGGTAGAAGAAGTCGACGCGCGATCCCGACTGCCCCGTCTCACCGCGCGCCGAGACGGCGGACATCATCCTCACCGTGCCGCGTCCGTCGGTTATGAACTGAGACGCGGTCGTGCTGGGCCGCTCGACGCGGGTGGAGCGCAGGTTGATTGTGTTGACGAGATCGACGCCCAGTCCCTCTTCCTGCCGCGACCGCACTCTCGTACCGGCGGACGTGTTCTGCGGCACATAGGTCCGGCTCATCAGCACCGAACCGGATTCGCCGGGAAGCCAGTCGATGACCGACCCGTCGAACTGGCGGACATAGAGGTCCTCCATCGTCTGACGCTGGCCGAGTTCGCGCACATTGCTTCCGTCGGTGTTGACGGCAAACAGGCGCTGGAAGGGCACCAGGACGCCGTTCGCGTTGGCCACCAGGGCGTAGACGCGGCAGACCACCCGTTCGTTGCTGACGAAATTGCACCACATCAGCCGCTCGGGATTGCCGTTGGAGCCGGTGATGGGCCGGGGAGTCGGCGTCGGCTGGTTGAGATCGACCATATAGGCGACCGAGGTCCGCCCTGGACCCGGACCAATGAAGACCAGCTTCGTGCCGTCCGGGCTCAGCGACGCATGCTGCACGCTTTCGCGAATGCCGAACAGGACGGCCGGGTTGGCGGCATTCGGCTGCGCCTGCGCCTGCCGCTCCTCCGCGTTGGTGAAGCGCGCGGTGGATTGCGCGTGCGCGAGAGCCGGCACCGCCGCGCAGGCGGCGAGAAACATGAACCTTTTGAACATCTAAGAACCCCCCTAGGAATGGGGGGTAGATAAGCAGGCCTCGCGCGGCGGGGCAAGTGCCTTGGTCTCCGACTTGCGCATCCGGGCAGGCGCTGCCATTAGGTCGGCGACGTCTCCAACCTTCGCTTGTATGGGAGAATTGCCATGCGTTTCAACATGATAGGCGCCGCGGCTTTGTTCGCCTCGCTGGCCGCCTGCACGCCCGCTCAGCAATCGGCCCGCACCGCCGGCGCCAGCGCTCCCCAAATTCCGCTCGCCACGCTGCAGCGAGTGACCGAGGAGCTGGCGTCGGACGCGTTCGAAGGCCGCGCGCCCGGCACGCCCGGCGAGGAAAAGACGGTGGAGCTGCTGTCGCGCGAATTCGCGCGCGTGGGGCTTCAGCCCGGCAACAACGGCAGCTGGACACAGGACGTGCCGCTGGTCGAGATCTCCGCCCGCGGCGCGCCGAAGCTGGAGGTGCGCGGCCCCAACGGCGCGCGCACGTACGATTTCCGCACCGATTTCGTCGCCGGCAGCTACCGCGCCCAGCCGCGCATCGACCTGCGGGACAGCGAGATGGTGTTCGTCGGCTACGGCATCAACGCGCCCGAGCGCGGCTGGAACGACTATGAAGGGCTCGACGTGCGCGGCAAGACCGTGCTGATCCTCGTCAACGATCCCGACTGGCAGTCGCAGACGCTGGACGGGCCGTTCGGCGGGCGCGCGATGACCTATTACGGCCGCTGGACCTACAAATATGAGGAAGCGGCCCGGCAGGGCGCGGCCGCCGCCCTCATCATCCACCAGACCGAGCCCGCCTCCTACGGGTGGAACGTGGTGGAGAACAGCTGGACCGGCCCGCAGCTTTTCATGGACGACGGCCGCGGCGGCGCGGACCAGACGTTGGTGAACGGCTGGGTGACGCAGGACGCCGCGCGCCGCATCCTCGCCGACGCCGGTCAGGACCTCGCCGCGCTCACCGCCCGCGCGCAGCGGCAGGGCTTCCGCCCCGTCCCGCTCGGTCTCACCGCCTCCACCGGGTTCGACAACGACATCCGCCGCCAGGCCTCGCGCAACGTGATCGGCATCCTTCCGGGCCGCACCCGGCCCGACGAATATATCCTCTACACCGCTCACTGGGACCATCTCGGCATCTGCGCCGAAGGCACCGACAATCCGATCTGCAACGGCGCGATCGACAATGCGACCGGCACCGCCGCGCTCGTCGCCCTCGCAGAGGCGTTCGCCAAGGGCCCCCGGCCCGACCGCTCGATCGTATTCCTGGCGGTGACGGCCGAGGAATCGGGCCTGCTGGGATCGGCTTATTATGCCGCCAACCCGGTCTTCCCGCTCCACCGCACGGTCGGCGGGATCAACATGGACAGCCTCAACATGGCCGGCAACACGCGCGACTTCGTGCTGATCGGCGCCGGCAAGTCCGAGCTGGAGGACGTGCTGCAGCCGGCGCTCGCCCGCCGCAACCTTGTGCTGACCCCCGAACCGTCGCCGGAGGCCGGCTATTTCTACCGGTCCGATCATTTCAGCTTCGCCAAGCAGGGCGTGCCGATGCTCTACGGCCGCGGCGGCGAGGATCTGGTGGTGGGCGGCCTCGAGGCCGGCCGCGCCTGGGCGGCCGACTATCGCGCGAACCGCTATCACGGACCGCGCGACGAGTTCGATCCCAACTGGGATTGGTCGGGCGCCGTCCGCGACCTCGAAATCTACCATGAGGTCGGGCTTCAGCTCGCCAACAGTTCGGCCTGGCCGAACTGGCGCGAAGGCGACGAATTCCGCGCCATCCGCGACCGCTCCCTCGCCGCCGCGGGGCGCTGACCGGGATGGCCGCAATCTATCCGCCCGAATGGGCGCCGCACGATTGGGTGTGGATCGGTTTTCCGAGCCACGGCGATCTGTGGGAGGACGATCTCGCGCCCGCGCAGGAGGAGGTCGCGGCGTTCGCGGCGGCGGTCCACGCCGGCGGAGCGGGCGAGGAGGTGCGGCTGGTCGTGGCCGATCCGGCGGCGGCGGAGCGGGCGCGCGCGCTCGCCCCGTTCGCCACCATCGTGCAGGAGATGTTCGGCGACATCTGGCTGCGCGACAGCGGGCCGATCGTGCTCAAATCGGGCGAGGGGCGGCTGCCGTCCTCGTTCCGCTTCAACGGCTGGGGCGGCAAATATGATCTGGAGGGCGACGACACGATCGGCCTCCGGCTGGCGGAGACGATGGGCGCCGAGGCCGCGCGGCGCGACTGGGTGCTGGAAGGCGGCGCGATCGACGTCGACGGCGCGGGCCTGCTCGTTACCACCGAGCAGTGCCTCCTCAATCCCAACCGCAATCCCGATCTGTCGCGCGACGAGATCGAAGGGCGGCTGAGGGGTCATCTCGGCGTGTCGCGCATCCTGTGGCTCGGCGACGGCCTACTCAACGATCATACCGACGGCCACGTCGACAATCTCGCCCGTTTCGTCGCGGAAGGGACGCTCGCGCTGCCCGTCCCGGCAGGCGCGGACGATCCCAACGCCGCCGTCTACGAAGATGCGCGGCGGCGGGCCGTGGCGTTCGGGCTCGAGGTCGCCGACATCCCCTCGCCGGGCCGGGTGGAACGCGACGGCGAGATCATTCCCGCCTCCTACATGAACTTCTATATCGGCAATGCCGCGGTGGTGGTGCCGCTCTACGGCGCCCCGAACGACGACGCCGCGGTCGAGGCGGTCGGGCGCCTGTTCCCCGGCCGCCGCGCCGTCGGCCTGCGCGCCGACCACGTCTTGACCGGCGGCGGCAGCTTCCACTGCATCAGCCAGCAGGTGCCCCTATGACCAGCATCAAAGTCGCCGCCCTCCAGCTCGCTTTCTCGGACGATGTGGAGGAGAATATCCGCAACGTCTCCGAACTGGTGCGCGAGGCGGCCGGCAAGGGCGCGACGGTGGTGCTGCCGCCCGAGCTGTTCGAGGGCCTCTATTTCTGCCGCGAGGAGGATGAGGGGCTGTTCGCCAACGCGAAGCCGGTGGGGGAGCATCCCGCCGTGCGCGCGATGCAGGCGCTGGCGCGCGAGCTTGAGATTCACATCCCGACCAGCTTCTTCGAGGCGGACGGGCCGCACCATTACAACAGCCTCGCCATGATCGACGATCAGGGACAGGTCCAGGGCGTCTACCGCAAGAGCCACATCCCCGACGGCCCGGGCTATGAGGAGAAATTCTACTTCCGCCCCGGCAATACCGGCTTCAAGGTGTGGAAGGGCGCGGGCACCACGCTCGGCGTCGGCATCTGCTGGGACCAGTGGTATCCCGAGACAGCGCGGGCGATGATGCTGATGGGCGCCGAGATCCTGTTCTACCCGACCGCGATCGGCTCCGAGCCGCACGACCCGGACCTCGACACCAGCCGGCTGTGGCGGCGGGCGATGATCGGTCATGCCGTGTCCAACGTCGTGCCGGTGGTCGCCGCCAACCGGATCGGCACCGAATGCGGCCAGCGCTTCTACGGCCACAGCTTCATCTGCGACGAGCGCGGCGACCTTCTCGCCGAATTCGGCGCGACGGAGACCGGCGTGCTCGTCGCCGAGCTCGACATTGCCCAAGTGAAGCGCCACCGCGCCGCCTTCGGCTTCTTCCGCGACCGCCGGCCGGACCTCTACAAGCGGCTCGTCGAGGATATCTGACCGCGCGCCGCTGGCGGCGGAACGGCGCGGGCGTCCGGCCGGTTGGGAAAGAGAAATTCCGAGCAGAAAGGACGCACCATGCCGGACATCTCCGACGCCAGAATCCTCATCCTCGCGACCGACGGATTCGAGGATTCCGAACTGATCGAGCCCAAGAAGCGCCTCGATGCTACGGGCGCGAAGGTGACGCTCGCCACCCTGGACGGAAAAGGAATCGAAGGCGACAATGGCGCCAAGGTGGACGCGGACGCGGCGCTCGGCGACCTGTCGGACGGCGATTACGATGCGCTGCTGCTTCCCGGCGGCACGAAGAATCCCGACAAGCTCCGCATGGAGAAGGACGCGGTGGCGCTGGTCCGGCGCTTCGTCGAGGCCGGCAAGCCGGTCGGCGCGATTTGCCACGCTCCCTGGCTGCTCGCCGAAGCGGACGTGGTCCGCGGCCGCACGGTGACCGGCTGGCCCTCCATCCGGACCGACCTGCGCAATGCCGGCGCCGAAGTGGTGGACAAGGAGGCGGCGATCGACGGAAATCTCGTCACCAGCCGCCAGCCCGAGGATATCCCCGCCTTCACCGACGCTTTCATCCGCCTCGTCGAACAGGCGGATGCGACGCTCGAACAGGCCTGAAAAGGGCAGGGCCGGAGCTCGCGAGAACTCCGGCCCGCCCTCGAGACGCCACAAGAGGGCATCGATCCACAGGCGGCTCGTACAGGGACCGCAGATCGACCAACGCACTATGGTCGATCCGCGCTGGCGGGTTGCTGAATGCGCCTGAAAGCCGTTGTTCACCAACGGCTTGGCGGCAGCCCACCGGCAAGAAAAAAGCCGGCGGATCGCTCCGCCGGCTCTTTTCGCCGAACGTCGGTTCGCAGGTTAGCGCGAGTAGAATTCGACGACCAGGTTCGGTTCCATCTTCACCGGATAGGGCACCTCGTCGAGCGAGGGCACGCGGGTGAAGGTCACCTTGGCGGCGCCGTCCGGCACCACATAATCGGGGATGTCGCGCTCGGCGAGGCTCTGCGCTTCCATCACCAGCGCCATTTCCTGCGCCTTGGGGCCGAGCTCGACCACGTCGCCGACGCTGACGCGCGCCGAAGCGATGTTGAGCTTGCGGCCGTTGACCCGGATGTGGCCGTGGCTGACGAGCTGGCGCGCGGCCCAGATGGTCGGCGCGAACTTGGCGCGATAGACGACCATGTCGAGCCGGCGCTCGAGCAGGCCGATCAGGTTCTGACCGGTGTCGCCCTTCATCCGCGCGGCCTCGGTATAGGTGCGCTTGAACTGCTTTTCGGTCACGTCGCCATAATAGCCCTTCAGCTTCTGCTTGGCGCGAAGCTGGATGCCGAAATCGGAGAGCTTGCCCTTGCGGCGCTGGCCGTGCTGGCCGGGGCCGTATTCGCGGCGGTTGACCGGGCTCTTGGGACGTCCGAAGACGTTCTCGCCCATGCGGCGGTCGAGTTTGTACTTGGCGCTGGTGCGCTTCGACATCTGTGTTACTCCAATCTGCTGTGTCAGGTCCCCGGACCCGCACCATGGGACCGACATGTCCCATGCGGCATCCGCTTCACCGGGGGTGCGGAGCCAATTGCGAAGGCGCGCACATGGCGGGGCGGGTCGATAATGTCAAGCGCGCGAGCGGCTTGCCCCCCGCTTCCCGGCCTGGGCAAAGGCTTAGTTGCCCCCTGACTTGGTTTTCGGCGCGCCGCCCTGGCTCATCGCACGATCGACGATCTCGCCGGTGACCCGGCGCGCCTCCCATGCGACCTGGTCCCATTCGTTGCGGGTCAGGCAATAGCGGCGGCCGTTCAGCCGCGTGCCGACCTTGACCAGCGTCTTGCAGATGCGGCGCTCGTTCGCTTCTTCCGACCCGTTCCCCTGGCCGGCGAATACGGGAACGGCGGCGACGGAGAGCGCCGGCGATGAGGACAGCGGTCTTGCGCATCGGACCTCCACCTTGCGAACCGCAAATCTACTCGCGCGGGGCGGCGGCCGCTACCCGCAAGGGGAGGGGGCGCTCGACAGGGGCGGCGCGCGCGCTATGGAGGCGCGATGGACGAGAGGGTGAAGCCGGCCGACTGCCGGACCATGGCCGAAGTGCGCCGCGGCGTCGATCGGCTCGACGAGGAGATCGTGGCGCGGCTCGGCGAGCGCTTCCGCTACATGGAGGCGGCCGCCCGCATCAAGCCCGACCGGGGCGCGGTGCGCGACGAGGACCGCAAGGCCGAGGTGATCGCCAATGCCCGCCGTTTGGCCTCCCGGCACGGCGTTCCCGACGCGGCGGTCCACGAGCTTTACGAACGGCTGGTCGAAGCGTCGATCGCCTACGAGTTCGAACGCTACGACGCGACCCGCTAGTCGGGGCGTCTCAGCGGCGCCGCGGATTGACGAGGGCGCGGATCACGCCCCGCATCGCCTGCACTTCGCGGTTCGACCAGTCGGCCTTGGTGAGGATGGTGCGGATCGTGTTCTTGGTGGCGGGCGTCCGGTCCGGCGGGTGGTAATAGCCGGCCGCCTCCAGCGCCTCCTCGAGCTGGCCGATCAGGCCCTCGAGCTGGCCCTGGGTGGCGCGCGGCTCGCGCTCCTCACCCTCGGTCGGAATGGCGAGATCGGAATGCTTCGACCACTCATAGGCGACGAGGATCACCGCCTGGGCAAGGTTCAGCGACCGGAAGTCGGGGTTGATCGGCACCGTCAGGATCTTGCCCGCGATCGCGACTTCCTCGGTCTCGAGGCCTGACCGCTCGGCGCCGAACAGGATGGCCGACGGCTCTGCCTGGGTCCTGATCTCCCTTGCCGCCTCCTCCGGCGTCACCACCGGCACGACCAGGCCGCGCTTGCGCACCGTGGTGGCATAGACGTGCGCGCAATCCGCCACCGCCTCGGCGACGCTGTCGAACACCCGCGCCTGCTCCAGCACGATGTCGGCCCCGGACGCCGCCGGCCCGGCCGCCGGGTTCGGCCACCCGTCGCGCGGAGAGACGAGCCGCAGGTCCGTCAGCCCGAAATTCAGCATCGCCCGCGCCGCCTTCCCGATATTCTCCCCGAGCTGCGGGCGGACCAAGACGATGGCGGGGGTGCGGGGGCTACGGGTGAAAATATTCATGGTCCTTCGATAGCGGGCTTGGCGTAGCGCGCACGGCCCGCTCAGTCCCTACTCAGGATGAGCGGGGCAGGAAAGAAGCCGCTCTTGCCGCGGAGAGGCCGAGCGCAGCGGCGCCTCAACCGCCCGAGACCTCTCCCACGCTTCCCGCGAACTCCTCGAAATCGCGGGCCTCACGGAAGTCCTTGTAGACGCTGGCGAAGCGAATGTAGGCGACCGGATCGAGCGCCTTCAGGCCCTCCATCACCATTTCGCCGATCCGCGCCGAGGGCATCTCGCTCTCGCCGCTGGTCTCCAGCTGGCGCTGGATCGAGCTGACCAGCTTCTCGATCCGTTCGGGCGGGACGGGCCGCTTGCGGCAGGCGATCGCGATCGAGCGTTCCAGCTTCGCGCGGTCGAACGGCTCACGCCGGCTCTCGGACTTGACGACGGTAAGCTCGCGCAGCTGCACCCGCTCGAAGGTGGTGAAACGCGCGCCGCAATCCTCGCACTGGCGGCGGCGGCGGATCGCCGAGCCGTCCTCCGTGGGACGGCTGTCCTTCACCTGGCTGTTGTCGTGGGCGCAGAAGGGACAGCGCATCAGTGGCCGGAATAGATCGGGAAGCGCGCGCAAAGATCGGCGACGCGGCCGCGCACCTCCGCCTCGACGGACGCGTTGGCTTCGAGGCCGTTGGCGCGCAGGCCGTCGAGCACGTCGGCGATCATGTCGGCGATGTCGCGGAATTCGGCCACGCCGAAGCCCCGTGTGGTGCCGGCCGGCGATCCGACGCGGATGCCGCTGGTCTTGGTCGGCGGCAGCGGATCGAACGGAACGCCGTTCTTGTTGCATGTGATCCCGGCTCGTTCCAGCGCCTCGTCCGCGTCCTTGCCGGTGAGACCCAGAGGACGCAGGTCGACGAGCGCGAGATGGGTGTCGGTCCCGCCCGCCACCAGATCGGCGCCGCGCTCCTTGAGGCGCCCGGCCAGCGCCTTGGCGTTGGCGATGACGGCGCGGGCATAGCTCTTGAATTCGGGCTGCAGCGCTTCGCCGAACGCCACCGCCTTGGCGGCGATCACGTGCATCAGGGGTCCGCCTTGCAGGCCCGGGAATACGGCCGAGTTGATCTTCTTCGCTAGTCCCTCGTCGTCGGTCATGATCATGCCGCCGCGCGGGCCGCGCAGCGTCTTGTGGGTGGTGGTGGTGACGACATGGGCGTGGCCGAAGGGGGAGGGGTGCTCGCCCGCGGCCACCAGCCCTGCGAAATGGGCCATGTCGACCAGGAACAAAGCCCCCACCTCGTCGGCGATGGCGCGGAAGCGGGCGAAATCGATGTGGCGCGGATAGGCCGATCCGCCGGTGATGATGAGGCGCGGCTTGTGCTCGCGTGCGAGCCGGGCGACCTCGTCATAGTCGATCAGATGGTCGTCCGGCCGGACGCCGTACTGGACCGCGTTGAACCATTTGCCCGACATGGCCGGCTTGGCGCCGTGGGTGAGGTGCCCACCCGCGTCGAGCGACAGGCCCAGGATCGTGTCGCCGGGCGTGGTCAGCGCCAGCATCACCGCGCCGTTCGCCTGCGCGCCGGAATGCGGCTGGACATTGGCGAAGCCGCAGCCGAACAATTGCTTGGCGCGCTCGATCGCCAGCGTCTCGACCGAATCGGACGGGTGGCAGCCCTGGTAATAGCGCTTGCCCGGATAGCCTTCGGCATATTTGTTGGTGAACACCGATCCCTGCGCTTCCAGCACGGCCCGGCTGACGATATTTTCCGAGGCGATCAGCTCGATCTGGTTCTGCTGCCGGTCGAGCTCGGCGGCGATCGCGTCCGCCACCTCATGGTCGGTGCGGCCGACGCAGCGCGTGAAGAAGCCGTCCGGCTGGACGTCGCTGAGGTCGTTGGCGGGGCGGCTGCTCATGCGGGTTCCTTCGCGAACGTGGGGTTGGACAGCTTGTCGACGCGGCGCCGGTGGCGCTCGCCGCCGAACGGGGTGGAGAGGAAGGCGTCGAGGCAGGCCTTGGCCATTTCGGATCCGATCAGCCGGGCGCCCATGGCGATGACGTTGGCGTCGTTATGCTCGCGCGCGAGCCGTGCCGAAACGGGTTCCGACACGAGCGCGCAGCGGCAGGCGCGGTGGCGATTGACCGAGATCGAGATGCCGATGCCCGATCCGCACAAAGCGACGCCCCGGTCCGCTTCGCCCGAGGCGATCGCTTCGGCGAGCTTGTAGCCGAAATCCGGATAATCGACCGAATCGGCGCCTTCCGGGCCGAGGTCGATCACCTCGCGGCCGGCGCTGCGCATATGTTCGACGAGCGCGGCCTTGAGCTCGACGGCGGCATGATCGGAAGCGATGGCAATGCGCTCGGCCACGCGATGGTCTCCGGCTGGAACGATCCGATCCCTCTAGGGGAGGGCGCGCCGTTTTGCCACCGGGATTTCGGCGGAGATTGCGTCTTCCTCGCAGTCGGTGTACTATGCGTGCAATACAGTGGGGAAGGGACGGCGATGCGCAAGTTGGCGGCGGTGTGGGCGATGATTGCGATGATGAGCGGTACGGCGGCAACGGCCGCGACAGAAACACCGGCACCGGTCGAGGTGATGGTGGTCGGCACCTGGCATTTCGGCAATCCGGGGCAGGATCTGATCAATGTCGAATCGGCGGACGTCACCACGGCGCAGCGCCAGGTCGAACTGGAGGCGATCGCGGCGGCGCTCGCGGAATTCCGCCCGACCAAGGTGATGGTGGAGCGGGTGGCGCCGGAGAGCGACCTGCTCGACCCGCGCTACGCCGCCTTCGATCCGGCACAGCTCGCCACCGTCCGCGACGAGCGCGTGCAGATCGGCTACCGGCTGGCCCACCGGCTCGGCCACCGCACGGTCTGGGCGATCGACGAGCAGGCCAAGGACGGGGAGCCGGATTATTTCCCGTTCGGCCGGCTGATCGCCTGGGACCGGGCCCATGGCGCCGGCGACCTGCCGCAGCGGGTTCAGGCGCGCGGCGCGGCGATGATGCGCGATTTCGCCGAAATGCAGGCGCGGGCGAGCTTGGCCGAGATGCTGGTGCACGCCAACGCGCCCGGCGCGCAGGGCGGCATCTCGGGCTATTACGACATGCTGCGGATCGGCGGGGTGGACGACCAGCCCGGCGCCGAACTCAACGCGCTCTGGTACATGCGCAATGCCAAGATCTTCGCCAAGCTGATGCTGGCGGCGGAGCCCGGCGATCGCATCCTGGTCGTCTATGGAGCGGGCCACAATTACTGGCTGCGGCATTTCGCGGCGGAAACGCCTGGCTTCCGCAACGTCGATCCGCGTCCCTATCTCGCCCGCGCCGCCGCCGAAAGCCGGTGAACCCGAACCGGGCTTGTGATAGTTTTACTCTCATGAACCGCCCGGCTCGACAAATCGAAGCGGACCGCGACGCCCGCGGCGGCTTCACCGCGGAGGACTTCCTCGCGATCGTAGATACTGGCGTGTTCGAACGCATCGAAGGCAAGGTCGAACTGATCGAGGGGGTGATCGTCCGCATGAACCCGCCTTACGCGGCGCACAGCCACTATCAGCGCCGCCTGTTTCTCGAGCTCCACCAGCTCTTCGGAGAAGGACGGGACGGCTTTATCGCGGCCTTCGAGTTTTCAATGAGGATCGGCGGCGACAATGTCTGCACGGCCGATGTGGGGATCTTGCGCGACACCGGTCGTTTGGAGGGTCTGTTCGACGCCGGCGATGCGCTGCTGGTGGCGGAGATATCGGACACCAGCCTGGCGCGGGATCGGGGCGACAAGCGCCGCCTCTATGCCGAGGCGGGGGTGCCGCATTACTGGATCGTCGATCTGAAGGGCCGCCGGATCGAATGTCTGGCCGACCCGGCGGACGGCGACTACCGCTCGGAAAAGGTCGTGGCGTTCGGCGACCCGATTCCGGCGCCGGGTGCCGACGCGGAAATCCGCCTCGATTGACGCTCAGGCCGCGGCCCGCATCTCCAGCCGGTCCCAGATCTCCACCAGCGCCTGGGCGAGATCGCGCATCATCTCTTCGCCATGGTGCGGCCCGGGCGTGAAGCGCAGCCGTTCGGTACCCCGCGGCACCGTGGGATAATTGATCGGCTGCACGTAGATGCCGTACTCGGCGAGCAGGATGTCGCTGATCCGCTTCGCCTTCACCGGGTCGCCGACCATCAGCGGCACGATGTGGGTCGCGGTTTCCATCACCGGCAGCCGGGCCTCGGCGAAGATCGCCTTCAGGCGGGCGGCATTGGCCTGCTGCGCCGCGCGCTCCGCGGACGAGGCCTTCAGATGCCGCACGCTCGCCAGCGCGCCGGCGACGAGCACGGGCGAGAGCGAGGTGGTGAAGATGAAGCCCGGCGCATAGCTGCGGATCACGTCGACGATATTGCGGTCGGCCGCGATATAGCCGCCCATCACGCCGAACGCCTTGCCGAGCGTGCCTTCGATGATGGTGAGCCGGCGGGCGACGTCGTCCCGCTCCGAAATGCCGCCGCCGCGCGCGCCGTACATGCCGACGGCGTGGACCTCGTCGAGATAGGTGAGCGCGTTGTAACGGTCGGCGAGGTCGCAGATCGCGGCGATCGGCGCCACGTCACCGTCCATCGAGTAGACGCTTTCGAACGCGATCAGCTTCGGCGCGGCCGGATCGGCGTCGCGCAGCAACTCCTCCAGATGGGCGAGGTCGTTGTGCCGGAACACCTTCTTCTCGCAGCCCGAATTGCGGATGCCGGCGATCATCGAGGCGTGATTGAGCGCGTCCGAAAAGACGATGCAGCCGGGCAGCAGCTTGGCGAGGGTCGAGAGCGTCGCCTCGTTCGACACATAGCCCGATGTGAAGATGAGCGCCGCTTCCTTCCCGTGAAGATCGGCGAGTTCCGCCTCCAGCTCGACATGATAATGGGTGTTGCCGCCGATATTGCGGGTTCCGCCCGAGCCGGCGCCCACGTCGTGAAGGGCTTCCTCCATCGCCGCGATCACGTCGGGATGCTGACCCATGCAGAGATAGTCGTTGGAGCACCACACGGTGATCGGCTTCGGGCCGTTGTGGCCGGCGAAGCAGCGGGCGTTGGGAAAGGCGCCCTTGTTGCGCAGGATGTCGATGAACACGCGGTAGCGGCCCTCGGCGTGAAGCCGGTCGATCGCCTGCGCGAAGATGCGTTGATAATCCAACAATCTGCTCCCGGGTGCTCTGCCCGCCTATAGCGGAAATCCGCCCTTAAAGGCCAGCGCGAACGCATCGCAATAAGGGCAAGCCCCTATGCTCAGAAGCGTTCGAGCCGCGTCAGGCCGAACGCCGCCAGCCCCGCGCGGTACGCGCCTATATCGGAGCTTTTGCCGGTAAACAATGCGGTGCCTTCTCCCGGGAATTCGGGCCACGCGGTGTCGCGGAGGAGCCAGGCGGTGCGCCGGGCGATCCCCTCCTTGCCGTCGACGAAACGGAGCTCCTGCGGCGCCGCGGCGGCCAGCTCTTCCTCCACCAGCGGGAAGTGGGTGCAGGCCAGCACCACCGTGTCGACCTCCTCCCCGCCCGGCTGGCCGAGCAGATCGTCGAGGATCGCCCGATAGGCGGCCGGATCGGTCGCCTCGCCGCGAAGCTTGGCCTCGGCGAGGTCGACCAGGTCGGCCGAGCCGTGCCGCAGGATCCGGCAATCGCCCGCGAATTCCGCCGCCAGCCGATCGACATAGGGCTGAACGACCGTCGCCGGCGTTCCGAGCACGCCGATGGCACGCGTCACGGACAAGGCGGCGGCGGGCTTGATGGCGGGCACGGTGCCGACGATCGGAAGGTCGAGCGCCGCGCGGACGGCATCGAGCGCGATGGTCGAGGCGGTGTTGCAGGCGATGACGATGAGTTCCGGATCGAACCGTTCCGCGAGCCTGCCCAGCAAGGCGGGAACGCGCGCGGCGATCTCGGACGCGCTCTTGGTGCCGTAGGGATAGCCGGCGCTGTCGGCGGCATAGACGATCGGCGCGTTCGGAAGCAGCGCCCGGATCGGCCGCAGAACGGACAGTCCGCCCACCCCGGAATCGAAGACGAGGAGGGGACGGGGGCGCTTCATGGCGCCGCTTTAGCGCGGAGGCGCGACGCCGCAAGTCCGGCGGCGCCGGCCTTGATCGACATTGTTGCGCCCCCGGCAGGGACTAGGTTAGTTTCACCGGCTCCTGGGGGATGTAAGCGCACGTGGAATTCGAAACGATCGCCGGGCCGCTGGCCGCCCTGTCGGTGGGCTATCTGCTGGGCTCGATCCCGTTCGGGCTGCTGCTCACCCGCATGGCGGGGCTGGGTGACGTGCGCCGCATCGGGTCCGGCAATATCGGCGCCACCAACGTGCTGCGGACCGGCAACAAGGCGCTGGCGGCCGCCACCTTGCTGCTCGATGCGCTGAAGGGCGTGGCCGCGGTCCTGCTGCTGCGTGTCCTGTTCCCCGGCGAAGAGCTGTTCGCCCAGATCGCGGCGCTCGCCGCCTTCATCGGCCATCTCTACCCCGTCTGGCTCGGCTTCAGGGGCGGGAAGGGGGTGGCCACCTTTCTCGGCGTGATGGGCGCGCTCTACTGGCCATGCGCCGCGATCGCCGCGGTTGTGTGGCTGATCGTGCTGGCGGGCAGCCGCTATTCCTCGGTGGCCGGCATGTCCGCGGCCGTCGCTGCGCCGGTCGCCGCCGCCGCGGTGGGACGATTCGACCTCGCGCTTCTCTACTTCGTCTTCGCCCTGCTCGTCTTCTGGAAGCACCGCGCCAATATCGAGCGGCTGCTGGCCGGGACGGAGCCGCGCGTCGGCCGGGCGGGCTGACTTCGGTGGCGGAAGGGCCGGCCGACCGCATCGCCCGCCTGCGCCTCATCCGGTCGGACAATATCGGGCCGGTCACCTATTTCCAGCTGCTCGCCCGCTTCGGATCGGCGGACGCCGCCATCGCGGCCATCCCCGATCTCGCCGCACGTGGCGGCGGCCGGGCGCCCCGGCTGGTGCCCCGCGCCCTCGTCGAGCGGGAAATGGAGGCGGTTGAGCGGCTCGGCGCCCGCTATCTGTTCCTCGGCCAGGGTCTGTATCCGCCGCTGCTGGCGGAGCTCGAGACGGCGCCGCCCGCGCTTATCGTCAAGGGCGATCTCGGGCTGCTCGACCGGCCGGCGATCGCCATGGTCGGCGCCCGGAACGCATCGGCTGCCGCATGTCGTTTCGCCCGCTTGCTCGCCCACGGTATCGGCGAGGCGGGCGCGGTCGTCGTCTCGGGTCTTGCGCGCGGTATCGACACGGCGGCGCACGACGGATCGATCGACACGGGGACGATCGCCGTCATCGCGGGCGGCATCGACATCTACTATCCCCCGGAGAATGAGGAGCGGCAGCGGGCTATCGCCGAACGCGGGCTGCTGGTCGCCGAACAGCCGCCGGGGACGGAGCCGCGCGCCCGCCACTTTCCCTATCGCAACCGCATCATCGCCGGCCTTTCGCACGGCACGGTCGTGGTGGAGGCGGCGCCCCGCTCCGGCTCGCTGATCACCGCCCGCTACGCCGCGGAGATGGGCCGGGACGTGATGGCGGTGCCAGGCTCCCCGCTCGATCCGCGCGCCCAGGGCTGCAACCAGCTGATCCGGGAAGGGGCGACGCTCATCCAGACGGCGGAGGATGTGCTGGAGGCGATCCGGCCCTTCCATCTGAAGCCGCTCGCCCAGCCGACCCGCCGCTTCCACGCCGAAGCCGCTTCCGCCGACGCGGAGGAGGCCGATCGCCGCACCGTCCTGGAGCTGCTTGGGCCGACCGCGGTGCCGGTCGATGAACTCATCCGCCAGTCCGGCCTCGTCCCGGCCGTCGTGCAGACCGTCCTCCTGGAGCTCGAACTCGCCGGCCGCCTCGATCGTCACGCCGGCGGGAAAGTCAGTCTGACCGGCTGAGCCCGGCGATGCAGACCCCGCTTGACCTAGCCGGGGACCGCTCACCACCCTATGCGCGTATACGCGTGAAGGAACATCCGAACCTATGAAGCTCGTCGTCGTCGAGTCGCCGGCCAAGGCCAAGACCATCGAAAAATATCTGGGCGGCGATTATCGCGTGCTCGCCTCCTACGGCCATGTCCGCGATCTGCCGCCCAAGGACGGATCGGTCGATCCCGATGCCGGCTTTGAGATGCAGTGGGAGACCTATGCCGACAAGGCGCGGCAGCTGAAGGCGATCACCGACGAGGCCAAGAAGGCGGACGCCCTGATCCTCGCCACCGACCCCGACCGCGAGGGCGAGGCGATCAGCTGGCACGTGCAGGAAGTGCTGAGCAAGCGGCGCGCCCTTCCCAAGTCCGTCGAACGCGTCACCTTCAACGCGATCACGAAGGCGGCGGTGACCGAAGCGATGCAGCGCCCGCGCGGCCTGGACGAGGATTTGATCGACGCCTATCGCGCCCGCCGCGCGCTCGATTATCTGGTCGGCTTCACGCTCTCGCCCGTGCTGTGGCGCAAGCTCCCCGGCGCCAAGTCGGCGGGCCGCGTCCAATCGGTCGCATTGCGCCTGATCGTCGATCGCGAGCGCGAGATCGAGCTGTTCAAGGCGCAGGAATATTGGTCCGTCGCGGCGACGATGGAAGCGGACGGGACCGAGTTCCTCGCCCGCCTTGTCCGCTTCAAGGGCGAGAAGATCGACCGGCTGTCGATCGGGGACCGGGGGACCGCCGAGGCGGCCAAGCGGGCGGTGGAGGAAGGCCGCTTCACCGTCCATTCGGTGGAAACCAAGCCGCTCACGCGCAACCCGCCGCCGCCCTTCACCACCTCCACCCTGCAGCAGGAGGCGGCGCGCAAGCTCGGCTTCTCCGCCAGCCACACGATGCGGGTCGCCCAGGGGCTCTACGAAGACGGGGCGATCACCTATATGCGGACCGACGGCGTCGACATGGCGCCCGAGGCGATCTCCGGCGCGCGCCGCGCTGTGGTGGCGCGCTACGACGCCGGTTATGTGCCTGAAAAGCCGCGCCATTACACGTCCAAGGCGAAGAACGCCCAAGAAGCGCACGAGGCGATCCGCCCCACCGACTTCTCGCGGGAGCGCGCCGGTTCGGACGACCATGCCCGCCTCTACGATCTCATCTGGAAGCGTGCGCTCGCCAGCCAGATGTCCTCGGCGCGGCTCGAGCGGACCAGCGTGGAACTGGTCGACGGCACCGGCCAGACGGCGCTTCGCGCAACCGGCCAGGTGGTGCTCTTCCCCGGCTTCCTCGCGCTCTACGAGGAAGGGCGCGACGACGCCGAGGACGAGGACGGCCGCCGGCTGCCGCGGCTCCGCGAGGGCGACGCGCCGGTAAAGCGCCGCGTCGAGGCCGAGCAGCATTTCACGCAGCCGCCGCCGCGTTATTCGGAAGCGAGCCTTGTCAAGAAGATGGAGGAGCTCGGCATCGGGCGGCCCTCCACCTATGCCGCGACGCTCCAGACGCTGAAGGATCGGGAATATGTGCGGCTGGAGAAGAACCGCTTCATTCCGGAAGAGAGCGGGCGGCTGCTGACCGCCTTCCTGGAGCGGTTCTTCGAACGCTATGTCTCGTTCGATTTCACCGCCCATCTCGAGGACGAACTCGACGACATTTCGGGCGGCCGGGCCGACTGGCAGGCGGTGCTCGACGCTTTCTGGCGCGACTTCAAGCCGAAGACGGCCGAGATCATGGAGCAGAAGCCCTCCGAGATCACCGCCGCTCTGGACGATTTCCTCGCTCCCTGGCTGTTTCCGGACAAGGGCGACGGATCGGACGCGCGGCTCTGCCCGGCCTGCGGCGAGGGGCGGCTGGCGCTCCGGGGCGGTCGGTTCGGCGCCTTCGTCGCCTGCTCGAACTATCCCGATTGCAAGTTCACCCGCCGCTTCGGCCAAGGCGGCGACGACGCCGCGGCCGGCGAGGGGCCGGAGGTGCTGGGCCAGCATCCGGAGACGGGCCTGGACGTGGTCCGCAAGACCGGGCGCTTCGGACCTTATATTGAAATGGGCGCGGGCAAGGAGGCGAAGCGGGCGTCGATCCCGAAGGACGTCCCGGAACTCGATCTCGACATGGCGGTGCGGCTGCTGTCGCTGCCGCGCACCATCGGCGACCATCCCGAGACCGGCAAGCCGATCACAGCGTCGATCGGGCGTTATGGTCCCTATCTCGCGCATGACGGCAAATATGCGAAGCTCGGCGGGACGGCCGATGTGTTCGAGACCGGGATGAACGCGGCGGTCGTGAAGCTGGCCGAAGCGGCGGCGGGCGGCGGACGCGGTCGGGGCGCGCGCGAGCCGCTGAAGGTGCTGGGACCGCATCCTCGCACCGAGGCGGAGATCAAGCTGATGGAAGGGCGCTTCGGTCCCTATGTGACCGACGGCACGACCAACGCGACCCTGCCCAAGAGCCTCGCGCCGGACCAGCTGACGCTGGAGGAAGCGGCCCAGCTGATCGACGAGCGCGCCGCCAAGGGGCCGCCCGCGAAGAAGGGCCGTAAGAAGGCTGCCGCCCCTAGGAAGGCAGCCGCCGCCCCCAAGAAGGCGGCCGCGGCCGGCAAGGTCGCGACCGCGAAAAAGGCGGCTCCGAAGAAGAAGTAGGCGGTGGCGAAAGGACGTGCCGGTCATGGTTGACCGGCCGTTCACCACGCGCATTCCCGCCCCCTTTACCCGGCCCGAACTATGACCATGTCCATGCCGACCGGTCGTCTCCAGATCAGCCGAGGACATGAACGCGGCGATGCGCCGCACGCCGAAGGGCCGCGCCTGCGGCTGGTGGGAGCGGGCGAGCCGCCGCCCGCCCCGGCGGCTCCTGCGCCGCCCGAAGTTGCGGCGGAGCCGGCGCCGGCGCCGGCACCGGCGACGCTCGATTATCATCTGGTCCATGACCGGCTGACGGCGCTCGAGCGCTTGTCCCGGCTCCATGAGCAGGGCGCGCTCTCGTCCGACGAATTCGCGGCGGAGAAAGCCGCCATTCTCCGCCTGCCCGCCGAAGAGCTGGTGCTGCGGGCTCCGGCCCCGACACAAGAGCCGGCGCGGCGCCCGGACCGGATTGCGCGACCGCGCGGGCCGTCGCTGCTCAGCCGGCTGTTCAGTTGGAAGTTCCTGCCCGTCGGCGCCGCCGCGGGTCTCGCTTTGTCCTGGTACGCGCAGCCGCGCGAGACGGTCGCGTTCCTCGAACAGGCGGCGCGCTATCTGGGCGCCTGACCGTTCCCGCAGGCGCTGCAGGCGGGATCCTTGACGATCCGGATGGTCTTCATCGCCGGCTTCAGCCCGTCGAAGATGTGGAGCTTGCCGTTCGGCGCGGCGCCGAAGCCGGCAATGGCCCGGATCGCCTCGAGCGCGGCCCAGCTGCCGGCGATCCCCGCCATCGCCCCGAGCACGCCGAGTTCGGCGCAGGTGTCGCAATCCTCGGCATCGAAGGCGTCGCCCACGAAGCAGCGGTAGCAGGGCAGGTCCTCCTCCCAGCCGCGGAACGTCCCGACCTGCACCTGGAAGCGTCCGATCGCCGCCGAGACGAGCGGGATGCGGGCGGCGGTGGCGTGGTCGGAAACGGCAAGCCTGGTCGCGAAATTGTCGCTGCCGTCGACAATGACGTCGGCGGCGCCGATCAGCGCCGCCGCATTGCCGGCCGCGATCCGCGCGCGAACGCCTTCGAACCGGGCGTCCGCGTTGAGCCGCGCCGCCGCATCCGCCGCCGCTTCGACCTTCGGCCGCCCCACGTCGGCGGTTCCGAACAAGGTCTGGCGCTGAAGGTTGTCCAGGCTCACATGATCGTCGTCGATCACCCGCAGCCGCCCGATGCCGGCCGCGGCGAGATACTGGATGACGGGTGATCCGATGCCGCCCGTTCCGATCACCGCCACCGTGGCGGCGAGCAGCTTCATCTGGCCCTCGCCGCCGATTTCCCGAAGCACGATGTGCCGGGCGTAGCGGTCGAGCTGTTCGTCGCTGAGGTTCACCGCCCGGTCGAGCCGAAGCCCCCTTCGCCGCGAGCGGTGGCGTCGAGATCGTCCACTTCGGCAAAGCGCGCCTGCGTCACCGCCGCGGGCACGAGCTGCGCGATCCGCTCGCCGCGCTTCACCTCGAACGGTTCGCTACCGAGATTGGCGAGGATCACCTTCACTTCGCCGCGATAATCGGCGTCGATCGTGCCGGGGGTGTTGAGGCAGGTGATGCCGTGCTTCAGAGCGAGGCCGGAACGGGGCCGCACCTGCACCTCGAACCCCTCCGGAATGGCGATGGCGAAGCCGGTCGCGACGGCATGCCGGCCGCCCGGCGGCAGGGTCACGTCCTCGGCCGCGACCACGTCCATGCCGGCGGCATGTTCCGTCGCATAAGCGGGCAGCGGCAGGCCTTCGCCGTTAGCGAGCCGCTTCAGCCTGATCTCGATCATCGTTCCTCCGCCCGGCAAGCCATGGGTCGAGCGCGTAGCGCCCGGCGCCGACGGTTGCAAACAGGATGCCGAGGAAGACGAGGATCAGGGCCGGCCACCAGCCGGGAAAGTCCTGCGGCCAATGCACCATCCACACCGCGACGGTGAAGTTGAACGCGGTGACCAGCCCCGCCCAGCGGGTGGCGAGGCCGAGCAGGAAGGCGAAGCCGCACAGGAACTGGGCCCAGACCGACAGCGGCGCCATCAGCTCCGGCGCCAAGAAACCGAACTGATCGAGGAACTTGACGAATTCGTCCATGCGCTCGGCGCTGAACACATTGTCGTGGCTTTGCCAGATCAGGAAGGCGCCGGTGACGCCGCGCAAGAGCAGCAGGCCCAGGTCGCCGAACCGGGCGAGCGGCGTCAGCAGCAGCCAGTCAGTGCCCCTCATCCCGCCCCTCCAGCGCATCGGCGATGCGGCTCGCCAGCCGCTGTGCGATATCGCGCTTGGAGGCCTTGTCCCAACCCTCAACTCCATGGGGTGTGACGAGGTGGACCTGGTTCGAATCGCCGCCCATCACGTCGCCGGACACGTCGTTGGCGACGATCCAGTCGCAGCCCTTGCGGCGACGCTTGGCCTCGGCTTCGGCGACGACGTCGTGGGTCTCGGCGGCGAAGCCGACCACGAGTGGGGGGCGGCGGTCGGACCGGGACAGTCGTTCCAGGATATCGGGATTGGGCGACCAGTCGAGCGTCGGCGGGCCGTCGACCTTCTTGAGCTTGGCGGTCGCCGCCTCGACCCGCCAGTCGGCCACGGCGGCGACCAGCACGGCCGCGTCGGCGGGCAGCGCCGCGGTCACCGCCGCTTCCATCTCGCGCGCCGTTTCGACATCCACCCGCTCTGCGCCATAGGGGGTCGGCAGTGCGACCGGACCCGCCACCAGGGTGACGCGGGCGCCGAGTTCCGCCAGCGCGTCGGCGATGGCGAACCCCTGCTTTCCCGACGAGCGGTTGGCGATCACCCGCACCGGATCGATCGGCTCTTGGGTAGGCCCGGCGGTGACGAGAACGTGGCGGCCGGCCAAGCGTCCCCGGCCCGCGAAATGCCGCCGGATCGCCGCGAGGATCGCCTCGGGTTCGGGCAGGCGTCCCGGGCCATATTCGCCGCAGGCCATGTCGCCTTCGTCGGGTTCCAGCACGGTGACGCCGTCCGCCCGCAGCCGGGCGACGTTGCGGGTGGTCGCCGCATGTTGCCACATGCGCACGTTCATGGCCGGGGCGGCCAGCACCGGCTTGTCGGTCGCAAGGAGCAGGGTGGTGGCGAGATCGTCGGCGATGCCGGCCGCCATCTTCGCCAGCAGGTCCGCTGTCGCCGGGCAGACGACGACCAGGTCCGCCTCGCGGCTGAGCTGGATATGGCCCATCTCGACCTCGTCCTTGAGGTCCCAGAGCGAGGTGTGGACCGGCTGTTCGCTGAGCGCGGCCAGCGTCATGGGCGTCACGAACTCGGCGCCGCTCCTCGTCAGCACGCAGCGGACGCTCCCGCCCGCCTTGCGGATCAGCCGGACGAGCTCGCAGGCCTTGTAGGCCGCGATCCCGCCGCCGACGATCAGGAGGATGCGCAATCCGTTCACCCGCCGAGCCGCTCGCGCGCGATAAGGGCCACCTTGCTGCCGAGGATTTCTTCGAGCCGGATCATAGCGCCCGCCAACGCCATGAAGCCGAAAAGCACGCTCCCCGGTTCGTAAAGCAGGCCGGCGTCATTCGTGGCCGGTTTGCCTCGGGCGGCCGAGCCGAACAGATAAAGCTTGCCGATCCCGAGCTTTCGAAGCTCCGGCTCGCTCTCGTTGAGCCTGCGAAGAACCTCCTGCCGCGTCATCCCATCAAGATAGGAGAAAGACCGCCGACGCGCCAGCGCTGGCACTGAGCAAGCCGACGGCGAAATAGCGCCAGAAACCACCCCTTCGAACCAGCCGAACTTCGGGCAGCGGCGGCCCCGGCGGGGCGGCGCCGGGCGGGGGGTAGTAATAGTCGATCCGCCGGATGAGCTCCGGGATCTTGCGCAGGGTCCTGAAGTCCTCGACCAGACGGTCGGCGAGCTGCGTCTCGGGGCCAAGCTCGCTTCTCAGCCATTCGCGCAGGAACGGCTCGGCCGTCTCCCACATGTTGATGTCGGGATCCAGGGCCGTCGCCACGCCTTCCTCCATCACCATCGTCTTCTGGAGCAGAAGCAGGTGGGGCTGGGTGGGCATGTCGAAATCGCGCGTGATCTTGAACAGGCCGTCCAGCATCTGTCCGACCGAAATGTCCTTGACCGGCAGACCGCGGATCGGCTCGCCGACCGCCCGTAGCGCGGTCGCGAACTCCTCGAGATTGTGGTGAGCCGGCACATATTGCGCCTCGAAGTGGATTTCCGCCACCCGCCTGTAATTGCCGGTGATGAGGCCGTAGAGGATCTCCGCCAGCCACATCCGCGCCCTGCGGTCGATGCGGCCCATGATGCCGAAATCGATGACGGCGAGGCGGCCGTCGGGCAGTGCGAACAGGTTGCCCTGGTGAAGATCGGCATGGAAGAAGCCGTCCACCACCGCCTGGCGCAGGAAAGCGCGCACCAACGTGGCGGCAAGCGCCTTGAGATCGTGCCCGGCGGCGACCAGCGCCTCCCGGTCGGTGAGTTTCAGCCCGGCGATCCATTCCAGAGTCAGCACCCGCCGCGCGGTCCGCGACCAGTCGATTTCGGGCACGTAGAAGCCGCTTTCGGCGATCATCGCCTCGCGCAGCTCCGACGCGGACGCCGCCTCGCGACGCAGGTCGAGCTCGCGCGCCGTCCACTGGCGGAAGGTCGCGATCACCAGCCGGGGCCGCAGCCGCGCCGCCTCGCCCCCCATGCTCTCGACCTGCGCCGCCGCCCATTCATAGGTTTCGAGCGCGCGGGCGAAATCCTCCTCGATATTGGGCCGCAGCACCTTGACGGCGACCAGCCGGCCCTCGGTGGTGACCGCGCGGTGGACCTGCGCGATCGAGGCGGCACCGATCGGTTCGGGATCGAATTCGCGGAACATCTGCTCCAGCGGCCGTTCCAGCGATTGCTCGATCGCGGCGCGGATCTGATCGAACGGCGCGGGGGGCAGTGCGTCCTGAAGGCGGCTGAGGTCGTCGGCCGCTTCCTGTCCGACGATGTCGGGGCGCGTGGCGAGCGCCTGGCCGAACTTGATCGCGGCCGGACCGATCGCCTGGAACGCGTCGGCATAAGCCGGTTTGTCGGGAACCCGGGCGCCCAAACGGGCGATCTTCGCCAGTCGTCGCACCGGCGGCGGCGTCAGCACGTCGCGCTCGATCCCGCGCAGGGCGCCGTGCTTCGCCAGCACCCGGCCCCATTTCAGGAGGCGCCAGATATGAACCGCGGGGTGGGTCAAATCAGATCTTCCAACCGCTGTGGATGGCGACGAGGCCGCCCAGGATCGGTTCCACCTTCACCTGGGCAAAGCCCGCATCGCCGATCATACGCGCGAAGCCCGGCATGTCGGGGAAGCGGCGGATCGACTCGATCAGATAGCGGTAGCTTCCGGCATCCCCCGCGACGAGCCGCCCGAGCCGCGGCACGATGTCGTGGCTGTAGCGGTCGTAGACTTCGGAAAAGCCGGGCCAGGTGGTGGTCGAGAATTCGAGGCAGAAGAAACGTCCGCCCCGTTTCAGCACCCGGTGCGCTTCGGCCAGCGCCTGGTCGATATGAGTGACGTTCCGGATGCCGAACGCGATCGTATAGGCGTCGAAGCATGCGTCGCCGAAGCTCAGCGTCTCCGCATTCTCCTCCGCCCAGACGAGCCCGTCGATGCCGCGCGCCTGCGCCCGGTCGATGCCGACCGCCAGCATCTCAGGATTGATGTCGGCGACCGTCACGCGGGCGCCGGCACGGGCGAGGCGGAAGGCGATGTCGCCCGTCCCGCCGGCCATGTCGAGGATCGCCTCGCCGGCGCGCGGCCGCACCCGGCTCACGAAATGCGCCTTCCACAGCCGGTGCATGCCGCCCGACATGACGTCGTTCATGAGATCGTAGCGCCGTGCCACGTTGGAGAAGACGCCGTGCACCCGCCGGGTCTTCTCCTCCGGCGGCACGTCCTCATAACCGAAAGAGACCTTGTCCATGGCGCCCGCCTCTAGCAGGGGGAACGGGCGTGTGAACAGGAAGAACGGATGCCCGAACTGCCCGAAGTCGAAACGACGGTCCGCGGACTTGCGCCGGTGCTGGAGGGGCGACGGATCGCCGCCATCGAGCTGCGGCGGCCGGACCTGCGCCGCGCCTTTCCGCCGGACCTGCGTCAGAGGCTCACCGGGGCGCGGGTCGCCGCGCTCGGCCGGCGCGCCAAATACGGGCTGATCGATACCGACCGCGGCGACACCCTCGTCTTCCATCTCGGCATGTCGGGCCGCTGGCGGATCGATCCCGAAGATCTAGGCAATCACGACCATGTGGTGATCGAGACGGAGGAGGGACGGCGGCTGGCGCTGAACGATCCGCGCCGCTTCGGCTCGCTCGACCTGGTGCGGACCGAGGAACTCGCGGCCTGGGGGCCGTTCGCGCGGATGGGGCCGGAGCCGCTGGGGGACGGTTTCGACGGCGCCTATCTCGCCGCGGCGCTCGAAGGCCGCACCGCGCCGATCAAGGCGCTTCTGCTCGATCAGCGGATCGTCGCCGGGCTCGGCAACATATATGTCTGCGAGGCGCTCCACATGGCCGGCATCGCGCCGGGGCGGGCAGGGGGGCAGATCGCCACCGCCCGGCTCGACCGGCTTGCCGCGGCGGTGAAGACGGTGCTCGCCGCCGCGATCGAGGCTGGCGGCTCCAGCCTCCGCGATTATGCGCGGCCCGACGGGGAACTCGGCTATTTCTCGAACCAGTGGCGGGTCTATGGCCGCGAAGGCGAGCCCTGCGGCTGCGGCGCCCCGATCCGCCGCCGCGCGGAAGGCGGCCGGTCCACCTTTTTCTGCGCGAAATGCCAGCGCTGACGGTTGACCTCCGGTTCCCCTTCAACTAGAGGCAGCCCCCGAGCGGGTGCGGTACTATGCCGCGCCCTTTTCATTTCAGCGATACGAGGCATTCGAAGATGGCGAACACGCCGCAGGCAAAGAAACGCATCCGCCGCAACGCGCGCCGCGCCGACATCAACCGCTCGCGCGTCAGCCGCATCCGGACCTACGTCAAGCAGGTCGAAGCCGCGATCGCCGCCGGCGACAAGGATCAGGCGCAGGCCGCGATCCGCAAGGTGCAGCCGGAATTGCTGCGCGGCGTCACCAAGGGCGTCATCCACAAGAACACGGCGGCGCGGAAGATCTCCCGCCTGTCGAAGCGGATCGCCGCGCTCGGCTGAACCGCTCCGGACGATCCGGAACAGCGACCCGTCGGCCCGCGGCCGGCGGGTTTTTTGTCGATTCCCGCTGTCCCGGAAAAAGCCGAGCAATTTCCGCGATTCGCGCGATGGTTATTGAAACGTAACCCGGCTGTCACATTTTAAACCGTTGATATTGTTAGCGTTTTGAAGTCCGGAGGACGCGAGCCACGCATTTGCGTGTCAACGACTTTATTTGCCCTCCGGCCAATTTTCTCCCCTTGATCGGCGCACGCCGTGATCCCTAAAAACAGGTTCCGACGGAGCGAATCTCCGCTCCGGAAGACACTTTGCAAAACGATGTTCTTCATCGGCTGCGCCGGGGGGCGTTCGCCGTGGGGGTGATCTTTGCGCCGTATAAACGCCGCGTTTAGAGCGGCAGAGGATAGGGGGTGCCACAGCGTGGACCAGTCGCCAGCCGCAGGCGGAGCCTTGCCGAACGCGACCGACGGGACCGATCCCTTCGTCGCGGCGTGGGAATCGATTCGTGCGGGACTGCGCCGCGATTGCGGCGTCCGCACCTTCGACGGATGGCTCCGGCCGATCGCCCTCGGCGCCTTCGAAGCGGAAAGCGGCACGCTGACGCTTGAGCTTCCGTCCCAGTTCATGGCCGATTGGGTGCAGACCCACTTCGCCGAGCGGCTCCAGCTCGCCTGGCGGGGCGCCCTGCCGGTCGTGCGTCATGTCGCCGTGCGGGTCGGCGCTGCGGCGCCGCGCACCGCCGCCGCCGCCCCGATCCCGGCCGCGCCCGAGGAGCCCGCTCCCGCCGCCGTCGACGACGGCGCCTTCGCCGCCCAGCTCGAGCCGCGCTACCGTTTCGAGAATTTCGTGGTCGGCAAGGCGAACGAAGTCGCGTTCAACGCGGCGCGCACGCTCGCCAGCGCCGACAACGTCGCCTTCAATCCGCTGTTCATCCACGGCGGCACCGGCCGCGGCAAGACGCACCTTCTCCACGCCATCGGCCACGAATTCCGCGAGCGCAGGCCTGGCGCGAAGATCGTCTATATGTCGGCCGAAAAGTTCATGGTCGAATTCGTCGCCGCCTTGCGCGCCAACGAGACCATCCGCTTCAAGCAGGATCTGCGCTGCGCCGATCTGCTGATGATCGACGACGTCCAGTTCATCGCCGGCAAGGAATCGACCCAGGAAGAATTCTTCCACACGATGAACGAGATCATCTCGGCCGGGCGCCGGCTCGTCATCAGCTCGGACCGGGCGCCGCAGGACTTGGACGGGATCGAGCCGCGCATCCTCTCGCGGCTCAGCTGGGGGCTGGTCGCCGACATCAACCAGGCGGATCTGGAGCTCCGGCTCAACATCATCGTCAAGAAGCTCGAAAGCCTTCCCGACGTGAAGGTGCCGACCGACGTTCAGATGTTCCTCGCCAAGCGGATCAGCTCCAACGTCCGCGAGCTCGAAGGCGCGCTCAACCGCATCGCGGCCTATGCCGTGATGCAGAACCGGCCGATCGACCTCGATTTCGTGACGGAGGTCCTGGCGAACATCCTGCGCGCCAACCAGCGCCGCATTTCGATCGACGAGATCCAGTCCAAGGTCTCCGACCATTATCGCATCCGCAAGGCGGAGATGACCTCCGCGCGCCGCGCCCGCGAGGTCGCCCGCCCGCGCCAGGTGGCGATGTACCTGTCGAAGCAGCTGACGCCGCGTTCGCTGCCGGAAATCGGCCGCCGCTTCGGCGGGCGCGACCACACCACCGTCATTCATGCCGTGCGCCAGATCGAGAAGCTGCGCGCCCAGGACGCCGAACTCGACGCCGACATCCGCCTGCTCACGCGGCAGCTCGAAAACTGATCGATTGCGGGGCCCGAACGGGCAAAAGGGGGAAGGGGAGGCGCCCCGCGGCGCCTCCCCTTCTTACGCTCCTGTCGCTTTGAGCAGGCGATCGGCCTCTGCGCGGCAGTCCAGTGGGATGCTCTGGCAGAAGTCGGGCCAGCGATTATTGGCGCTCCAATATTCGAGCAATCCGAGCCGCTGGGCGACCGTGAAGAAGCGTCTGTCGGACCGGAGGGGCCGGAGAGGGGGCCGGAACAGGATGTCGGTGCTGGTCCGCATCCCCGCGAGAGCCTGAGGGTCTTCGAGAACGGCGAAGGCTTGGTCGATCTTCCCGAATTGGCCGAGAGCGGGAAGATGCATCTGCGGCATGTAGGGATGGCGGCGCCACACGCGTCCGGTGCTTTCCAGCAAGGCATCGACGTTAGCCGGCGTCGGATCGGCCCGCGCCCGCAGCAGCAGCATGTTGGGTCCGTTGGCCTCCGCAGAGCCATAGGCTTCCACCTCGCCCCGCTCGATCGACTTCAGCAGCGCGGCGGCATTTCCGTAGCGTAGGTCATAGGCGTAGCGCGCGCCTCTTATCTGCGGCGACCGCGGCGACATCGCCTCCGCCAACTCCAGCTCGCGTCGCGCCTCCTCCACAATTCCTGCGGACAGCAGAGCCCGGATGAGCGTCTCGCGGTGCTCGGGCGCGACCGGGTCGAGCTCGACCGCGCGCCGCGCGCTTGCCGCAGCATCCGACACGCGGCCAATCGCCGCGAGAGAAACGGCCATGGCGTCATGGAGGTGCGCGGAGTCGGGAGCGATCGCCAGCCCGCGTTGGCGCAACTCGAGGACCTTCTCCCAATGCGCGGGATCGACGAGTAGCGCGGCGGTCGCCCAAGTGAGACCGATGCCCGGATCGAGGCGGCGGGCCCGCAAGAGATGCTGCCGTGCCGCGGCCCGAAGCTCCTGCTTGTGCGGAGTGTCACTGAAACTGCCACGGCCGCCCAGCGCATAGCCGAGCATAGCCTCCACCTGTGCCAGCCGCGCCCAGGCGACGGCCAGATCGGGGGCTTCGGCAGCCGCCTGCTTCAGCATGCGCGCCGCGATCTCGTCCTGCTCCTCTCGCGCCCTCACGCATCCTGCGATGTACAGACGCAGAGCCTTGCCGCTTACCGTCGATCTGGGCGGTCCCGCCTCGAGCGCGCAGAAGAGCGCTCCGCCGACGGCGCCAGCAGCCCTGCTGCGCAGCAGGCCGGTATTCGCGACGGGTACCTGCAAGCTTGATGACCAGAGCAGATCGCCTGAGGGGCCTGTCATGCTGAGATCGACGACCTCGTTCACCGCGCCGCGGCGGCTCGTCACGACGATCCGCAAATCCCCCCCGTCACCCTCGCGCAGTTCCAATGCGGCCTTCGACCCCGCAAGTCGCAAGAAACGCTCGATGTCGAGCGCCAGCTCGCCGGTGAGCGGCTGCGTCCCTCGCGCGTCGACCTGAATAACCGTGACACTGGCTGCCACGGGGCGAGAACCCCAGGCCAGGAGCGCGCCGCCCAACAGGAGAAAAGCGGCACCCGCAAGTGCCAGCCGGCGGGCGTGTCGCTTCGGCCGCGCCGCGGTTCCGCCACCTTCGGCCGCCGGCCGCAGCACGATGCGGTAGCCGACCTTGCTGATCGTCTCGACCGCCAGTTCGCCGTCGCCAAGCGTCCGGACCACTTCGCGAACCCGGGAGATGGCACGGTGGATGGCATTGTCGCTGACAATGCGGCCGTCCCAACATCGCTCGATCAGATCGTCATGGCTCACGATCGTGCCGGGAGACTCCGCCAGGGCAACGAGAACCTGCATTGCGCGGGGTTCTAGCGTTTCGTGCCGGGAACCTCGGACGACCTGCCGCACGGCGGGTTGCATCTCGATCGGTCCCAGCCGGAATGGACCCGTCCGGGCGAGGTTGATGCAACCGGGTGAAACCGCCTCCATCTTCCGCTCCCTCCCCCAAGGTCGTGCGGGTGTCGCAAGATATCAGAGTTCCGTCAGGGATTCATCAGCTTTCAGTCCTTTGCCGCTTCCCCGCCCGAGCCAATGCTTGGCGGGCTCGCCCGGCTCAGGTGCGGGCGTCATCGGAGGAGAGATCCCATGTTCCGCATCGATCGCAGACAATTGGTCCTGCTCGGCTCCTGCTCGTTCCTGGTGGTCAATCCGTTGCCTGCCGCGGCGGATCCGACGCCGGAGTGCAACGTCGGGCCTGGCGTCAACAGCACCGAGTGCGGCGCCAATTCCGCAGCGACGGGCAACAACGCGACGGCCGTCGGCAACGGTGCGACCGCCTCAGGTGTGAACGCCACCGGCGTCGGCGCGTCCTCCACCGCGGCCGGCAACGGATCCGTCGCCATGGGTGGGGTCAATCCCGCATCGGGGGTCGCGACCAACGCCGCCGGGACGGTCAGCCTCGCGATTGGAGCGGGCGCCCGTACCACGGCGGCGGCGACGGCCGGGACTGCGATCGGGCCGAACGCCTTGTCGTCGAACGTTGGGGCGCTGGCCTTGGGCGGGCGGACCCAAGCTACCGCGCTGGGAGCGACCGCGCTCGGCAACGAATCCGCCGCGACGGCCGATTATTCCCTGGTGGTCGGCTATCAAGGCACCGCCAGCAGCGCCGGCGCGATCGCGATCGGTCGCACGACCCAGGCCAGCGGCCTGGCCGCGGCGGCTCTGGGCGAGGCAGCGGCGGCCTCCGGCGAAAACGCCATCGCGCTTGGCGTCGCCAGCCAAGCCAGCGGGCTCGCCTCTTCAGCACTGGGCTGGCAGGCGAACGCCAGCGGAATCGCATCGACCGCCCTCGGCCACAACACCGTCGCCGACAATATCGGAACGACCGCCGTGGGCGTTGCCGCGCGGGCGCAGGCCGCGGGCGCGACTTCGGTCGGCCGGCTGTCAGGCGCTTCGGGCGTCGCCTCGACGGCGGTGGGCGCCTCTGCCTCGGCGACGGCCACGAACAGCGTCGCGCTGGGCAGCGGCTCCGTCGCAAACCAGGCGAACACCGTGTCGGTCGGGGCCGCGGGAGCCGAACGCCGCATCGTCAATGTCGCCGCCGGAACCGCCGGCACCGACGCGGTCAATCTGGCGCAGCTCCAGGCGCTGAATGCGTCGCTGGGCCAAGGCCTCGCGGGGGTCCAGACACAGCTCGACACCATCTTCGACCTGCGGACGCGCGACCGCCGCGATATGAAGCAAGGCGTCGCCGCGGCCGTCGCCATGGCGGACGCCCCGATGCCCTCGGCCCCGGGGCGTATCAGCTACACGCTGAACGGCGCCATCTTCCGGGGCGAGGCAGCGATGGGCGGCTCGTTCCTCTACCGGCTGCAAGGGGACGCGGTGTTCGCCATAGGCGGCGGCTTCTCCTACGCCGGCAACAAGAATAGCGCCGCCAGGATCGGCATCGCCGGCGAGTTCTAAGCCATCACCCCAAGGTGGGGCCGCCGTGGGTGCCGCGGCGGCCTTGAGGCGGGGCCGCGTTCCTCCGAGCGCGGTCCCGCCACCTTTCTCCCGCGAAACTCAGCGCTGGCGGGGGGAGGGGACGGTGATGCGCACCGTCTCGCCCGAATTGCCGGGGAAGCCGGTGAACATGGCTTCGACGAGATTCGGCACCAGCGCCGGCAGCGCGTTGGTGGTCGAGCGGGCCTGGGCGATGCCTTCGAACAGCGCCTGGCCGTCCGCAGTGCGGCGGATGTTCATGTCCAGGAACGAGGTGAACACCGTGTAGGTATCGATGTCGTAGCCGCCGCCGAACGGCGAGAAGAACGGATCGTGCCAGCCGTAGAAGAAGGGATGGCGCGGATGGCCGTAATAGCCGAAGCGGGAATAGACCGGGCGATAGCCGAAGCCGTAGCCCCAGCCGTAGCGGGCGAACGGATCGGGACGCGCCACCACCTGCTCGCGGCCATTGTCGACGCCGTAATCCAGCTCGACAACGAAGCTCGCCTGCTCAGCCGACGGCGCCTCGCTATAGCCCTGTGCGATCAAGTGGCGGCGGACGAGATCGGCATATTGGGCGAATTCGAGCCCGCCGCGCTTCTGCTCGTCGGCGGCCTGGATGACGAAGGTCTGGCCCTGCGGCGCCGGCATGGCCTGGAAGCGCGACACCTGGGTCGGGAGGCCGGCCGCGCAGCCGCCAAGCGCGAGCAAAGCGACGGGGGCGGCGAGCGTCAGGAACTTCTTCTGGAGAGACATGATACGCGTGCCTTTCGGGAACAGGAGAAGTGGAGAATATACAGCAACTTGCGCTAATCTCCAAACGCTGAACCGGGGCTGAAGCGCGGTGGACCGAGGGCCGCTCCTCGTCGTGAGAAGTAGCTTGATTGGTGGCGCTCGAGCGCTCAGCCGCCGCTGCGTCGTAGCCCGACCGCCTGATAGGCCCCGTCGAGCGTCGGCCGCGCGCGCTCGGCTGCGCGGGTCGCGCCCGTTTCGAGGATGCGGTCGAGTTCCGCCGGGTCGGCGCGGAGCGCGTCGAGCCGCGCCTTGATCGGCCGAAGCGTCTCCACCAGCAGTTCGGCCAAAGCCGGTTTGAATGCGCCGAAGCCCTGTCCGGCGAACTGCGCCAGCACGTCCGCCGGCGTGGCGTCGGACAGCTCGGCATAGATGCTGACAAGGTTGCGCGCCTCCGGGCGGCCGTCCAGCTCGTCCACCGTCTCCGGCAGCGGCGCGGGGTCGGTCCGTGCCTTGCGGATCTTCTGGGCGACCGTGTCGCTGTCGTCGGTCAGGTTGATGCGGCTCATGTCGGAGGGGTCGGACTTGGACATCTTTGCCGTGCCGTCGCGCAGGCTCATGATCCGCGCCGCCGTCGCGCCGATCAGCGGCTCGGGCAGGGTGAACAGCTCGACGCCATAATCGGTGTTGAACTTGGTGGCGATGTCGCGGATCAGCTCGACATGCTGCTTCTGGTCCTCGCCGACGGGCACGTGGGTGGCCTGGTAGAGGAGGACGTCCGCGGCCTGCAGCACCGGATAGGCGTAGAGGCCGACGCTAGCGCCTTCCTTGTTCTTGCCGGATTTTTCCTTGAACTGCGTCATGCGGTTCAGCCAGCCGATCCGCGCTGTGCAGTTGAGGATCCAGGCGAGCTCGGGATGGGCGGGAACCCGGGCATGGTTGAACAACACAGAGCGGCCTTGGTCGATCCCGCAGGCGATCAGCGCGGCGGCCATCTCGCGCACGTTGGCGGCGAGTTCGGCGGGGTCGTTCCACACGGTGATTGCGTGGAGGTCGGCGAGGAAGAACAGGCACTCGGCCTCGTCCTGCATCCGCACCCAGCGGCGGATCGCCCCCAGATAATTGCCGAGGTGAAGGTTGCCGGTCGGCTGGATGCCGGAGACCACGCGCATGGAAACTACTCTCTCTTCTAGGCCTGTTTGCGCCGCCGCATCAGCGCCTTCAGCTCGGCGAGGGTGAAGGCGCGGGTGGCGAAGCTGGCCGCCGCATAGACGATGAAGCCGCCGCCCACCAGCAGGCCGAGGCCGAGCACGCGCAGCTCGAACCCGCCGGCGAGTAGCGGCCGGATGAACGGGTTGATCACGAGCAGCGCGCCGGCCATCAGCAGCGCGGCGATCGCCAGCCGGCCGATATGGCTGGCGAGCACCCGGTCCATCTCGAAATGACCGCGCTTGCGCAGCGCGAGGTAGAGCAGGGTGACGTTCACCCAGGACGCGATCGCGGTCGCGAGCGGCGGGCCCACATGGGCGAGCGGCCAGATCAGGATGAGATTGCCGACGAGGTTCACCGCGATCGCGACGAGGGCGAAGCGCAGCGGCGTCTTCATGTCGGCGCGGGCGTGGAAACCGGGGGTCAGCACCTTGATGAGGATATAGGCCGGCAGGCCGAGCGAGAAGGCGGCGAGCGCCCAGGCGGTGGCGATCGTGTCCGCTTCCGTGAAGGCGCCGTACTGCAGAAGGCCGCGGATGATCGGCTCGGCCGAGACGATCAGCGCCATCGTCGCCGGCAGGGTGAGAAAGAGCGCGAGCTGCAGCCCCTTCTTCTGGAAGTCGAGCGCGCCGCGATCGTCGCCGCTCGCGATCATCCGGGCGATGGTCGGAAGCAGCACCGTGCCGAGGCCGATGCCGACCAGGCCCAGTGGCAGCTGGTTCAGCCGGTCGGCATAATAGATGTAGGAGATCGAGCCTTCCGGAAGGAAGCGGGCCGCCAGCATCGTCGAGACGAGCAGGTTGATCTGCATCGCGCCCGTGCCGGCGGCGGCCGGCATGATGAGCCGCATCAGCTGGCGCACATCGTCGTTGAGCCGCGGGCGGCGGATGCCGAGCTTCACGCCCGCCTGACGGCAGGCGAGTACCAGCCACACAAGCTGCAGCGCGCCGGCCAGGGTGACGCCCCACGCCTGCGCCCGCGCCGTGTCGTAATCGGTTGGCCCATGGAAGAAGAGCAGGGCGCAGATGAGGACGAGGTTGAGGATGATCGGCGCGGCCGCGTTGACCCAGAAGCGGCCGAGCGAGTTGAGGATGCCGCCGAGCAGCGACACCAGCGCGATGAACAGCAGATAGGGAAAGGTGATCCGCGCCAGCTGGACGGCGAAGGCGAACTGCTCGGGCGTGGCGTCATGGAAGCCGCCGGACAGGATCAGCACCGCCGGGCCCGCGAAGATCATCATCAGGCCGGTGAAGATGATGAGCACCGGCAGAAGCACCGCCAGCGCGTCGCCGGCGAAGCGATAGGCCTTGGCGAGGCTGCCGCCTTCCTCTCCCACCTTCTTGTTGAACATCGGCACGAAGGCCGAGGCGAAGGCGCCTTCCGCAAACAGAGCGCGGAACATGTTGGGAAGGCGGAAGGCGACCAGGAAGGCGTCGGTCGCGAAGCTCGCGCCCAGGAAGCGCGCCATCAGCATGTCGCGCACGAAGCCCAGCACGCGGCTGACGAGCGTCAGGCTTCCAATCGAGCCCAGAGCGCGGACGAGGCTCATGCCGCGCCTCCGTTGGGCACGGCGGCGGCGCGGGGGAGGCGGGCGCCGCGCGCGCCGTCTGGATCGGACATGGCGCCGCCCCCTTTCCCGCGATCAAGCCTGGCCGGTGATTTCCCCGGCCTGACCGCCCGAAGCTTCCGCCTGCCGCTGCGCCGCCTGCTGCATGTAGAGCGAGGCGAAATCGATCGGCTCCAGCATCAGCGGCGGGAAACCGCCGTCGAGCACCGCGTCCGAGATGATCCGGCGGGCGAAGGGGAAGAGGATGCGCGGCGCTTCGGCCAGCAGGAAGGGCTGAAGCTGCTCCTCCGGCACGTTGCGGAGCGCGAACAGGCCGGCATAAAGCAGGTCGACCATGAAGGCGGTCTGCTCCTGGCCTTCGAGGCCGGTGCCCTTGGCGGTGACGGTGATCTGAAGGACGACCTCGTGCACGTCGTCGCCGACCTTGCCGGCGCCGATGTTGAACTGGACGTCGATCGCGGGCTGGCCCTGCCACTGGTAGACATGCGGGGCGTTCGGATTTTCGAAGCTGAAATCCTTCACATATTGCGACAGGATGCCGACCTGCGGCAGATCGCCGCCGCCGTTGATCGCCTGCCCGCCCGCGCCCAGAGCGCCCTCTTCTTCGGCCATGTCTTTCAAACCTTGTGGAAATGGTGAATCCGGGCCGCGGCCGGAAGGCCGCCGCCGTCAGCCGCGCCGGGTAGCAGGCGCGGGGAAGCCGCGCAACATGTTGCCCGGCCGAGCGTTCGTTCGGCGGCGGCCGATTTGAACTGCGGGCGCATCGCGCCTATGTAGGGCGTAGCGCGCCGCGAGCGGCGCCCCAGCGGAGAAAAAGGGTGATTGTCGAGATCGTGTTGCTTGCCATGGTGGCCCTGTTCGTGGGCCTGCGGCTCTACGCCGTGCTCGGTCAGCGCACCGGTCATGAGCAGCAGCCCGTGGCCCGGCCGGATACGCCGGTCGCGCGCGATCCGGTCGGCGGCACCGCCGATGCACCCGCCGACCGCGTCGAGCCTTCCGGCCTCGTCTACGAGCAGGGGGCGGCCAACGGCATCCGCGCGATCATTTCCGCCGATCCGAGCTTCGACGTCGCGCGCTTCCTCGACGGCGCCCAGGCCGCCTACCGGATGATCCTCGAGGCCTTCTGGAAGGGCGATCGGGATGAACTCGACTTCCTCGTCGGGGGCGATGTTCGCGCCGCCTTTGAAGAGGCGATCAACGCGCGCGAGGCCGCTGGCCATGTGCTCCACAATCGCCTGGTCGCGATCGAGCGGGCGGTGATCGAGGATGCGCGTCTGGCCGGAGCCGCGGCCGAAATCGTGGTCCGCTTCGATGCCGACATCGCCGCCGTCACCCGGGACGCGGAGGGCGGCGTGATCGCCGGCTCGCTCAGCGACGCGGTCGAGACGCACGACGTCTGGACCTTCCGCCGCGACCTTGCGAGCCAGGATCCGAACTGGCTGCTCGTCGAGACCGACGAAGCCGCCTGATTTCCTGAACCGGGCGTCCCCCGGGACGTCAGACCCGCCGTCTTTCCAGCACCGGCGCGCGCTCGGCGACGCTGGCGAGCGGCTCCACGCACACTTTGCCGGCGGTGCGGCTGGCGTGGATCATCATGAGGTCGTCGAGCATGATGCCGACATGGCGCTCCATGAAGACGAGGTCTCCGCGCCGCACCGGCTCCCCGGCGGCGACCGGTTTGCCGGCGATCCGCTGAAGGTCGCTGTCGCGCGGCAGGTCGATGCCGCAAAGGCCGAAGGCGAGCTGGACCAGGCCAGAACAGTCGATGCCGTTCGCCGTCCGTCCGCCGAGCAGATAGGGAGCGCCGTACAGCCGCTGGGCGACCGCGGCCGGGTCCTCCTCATGATCCTCGATCCGCCGCAAATACGACATCGGAACGCAGCCAAGATCGCTGGCGAGGCAGGCGCCATGCTCCTCGCCGATGAGGCGTGAGCCCATCGGCAAATGCGCGAGCACCGGGGCGCGGATGTCGTCCTCCGGATGGATGGGGGCCGATGCCTCGCAGACGATATGAGTCGGCGCCGCCGCGTCGGTCAGCTCGATCGCCTCGACATAGCCGACATAATGGTCGTGGCAGCTATAGCCCCAGGCCCAGCCGCCGGCATATTCCAGCACCGCGAACATCTCGCCGGGCAGAAGTTCGGAAGCGGCATCGCCCTGCGCCGACGGCTTTTCATGCAGCAGGATCGGGCGGGCGCCGCAGGCGCGGACGAGAGGCCGGGCATAATGCGGCGCGAACAGCCGGCCGGCGAGCGCGATATCGGCGAGGTCGCGACGGTGCGCGTGAATGCGCGGGTCGAGCTTCAGCGAAGGTCCGGCAAGCTCGAACCGTTCCGCCGGCGCGTCAGCCGTGCTGGAGGATGAATCCCCGTTCGCGGCTGGATCTGCGGGCGGCGCCGCCGTCCTGTTCGAGATTGCGTTCGAAACCTTCAAGGAATTCCTGTCCCGTGCTGGTCTTCGCCACAAACACATTGCGGCGGTCCGCCTCGTCGCGGACGCGCCGCAGATAGCCGAGCGAACCGAGCGTGTTCAAGGCGCGCGTGATGACGGGCTTCGAAACGCCGAGAATGTTGGCGAGGCCGCGCACGGTGTGGGGGCCAGGGGTCAGATAGACGAGCAGCATCAGCGCCATCTGGCGATTGGTGAGATCGGGCTGACCCGACCGCACATAGTTGATCAGCGTCTGCATCCAGCTTCTGAGAGCACGATCCGACACTGGCGCTTCTCCGATTGCAAGGGGTGGCACGTTTCGGAGGTACAACCAGTGGAATGGGTTTTCGTTTCGTTATCCATTGGATTTCAGCGCAAAAAACGGCGGTTCGTCTCAGCCGCCCCAGCGCTGCTTCAGCATCGACCAGGCCGCTCGCAGTCCCAAAGCGTCGCCGCCCTTCGGTCGCCCGGGCCGCGCCGAAGCACGCCAGGCGAAGGTGTCGAGATGCGCCCAGGCGGTCTCGTCCGGCACGAATCTCTCGAGGAACAAGGCGGCGGTGACCGCGCCGGCCATCCCCCCTTCGGCGGCGTTGGACAGATCGGCGACGTCCGAGGACAGCATTTCGTGATAGTGCTTCCACAGCGGCAGCCGCCACAGCGGATCGGCGACCGACTCGCCCGCCTTCAGCAGGTCCCCGGCCAGGTCGTCGCGATTGGCGAAGAGGGCCGGCAGGTCGGGTCCGAGCGCCACCCGGGCGGCGCCTGTGAGGGTGGCGAAATCGAGGATCAGCTCGGGCGCATCCTCGACGGCGCGGGCAAGCGCGTCGCCCAGGATCAGCCGCCCCTCGGCATCGGTATTGCCGATCTCGACGGTAAGGCCCTTGCGGCTGCGCAGAATGTCGCCCGGGCGGAAGGCGGCGCCGGAAATGGCATTCTCCACCGCGGGGATCAGAAGGTGGAGGCGGACCGGCAGCCGCAGCCGCATCACCAGCCAGGCGAGCGCCAACGCGTGAGCGGCGCCGCCCATGTCCTTCTTCATCAGCCGCATGCCGGCCGAGGGCTTGATGTCGAGCCCGCCCGAATCGAAGCAGACGCCCTTGCCGACGATGGCAAGGCGCGGATGGCGCTGGTCGCCCCATTCGAGCTCGATGAGGCGTGGCGCGCGCTCCGGCGTCGCGGCGCGGCCGACCGCGGCAATCATCGGATAGCCGTCCTCCAGCTCGGCGCCGCGGGTCACCCGCAGTTCGGCGCCGCAGGGATCCGCGACCTCTTTCGCCGCCGCTTCGAGCTCCGCCGGGCCGAGGTCGGCAGCGGGCAGGTTGACGAGGTCGCGCACCAGGAACGTCGCCTCGGCGATCGCCACCGCCTCCGCGATCCGGGCGGGATCGTCGGAGAGCAGCACGCGCGGCCCCTTCCGCGCTTTGTCGTCCTTGTAGCGGGTGAAGCGATATTGGCCGAGTAGCCAGCCGAGCACGGCCGGTCCCGGCGAGCGGTCCGCCACCCGGTAGCTCCCCTCGGGCAGCAGGTCGGCCGCCCGGGACAGGCACCAGACGCTCGGATCGGCGACATTGGCGACGCCGAGCGCCGCGAACCACTGATCCGCCGCGTCCCCCGGCAGGATGGCGAACTGATAGCCTTCCGCCTTGAAACCTTGCGCCTCGGCCGAGCGCCGCGCCCGCTCGGGCAGGTTCTTCAACCAGGCGTCGAAGCCTTTCTTGTCGACCAGATGAAGCGGAGTGGCGCGCTGGCCCTTGTCGGCGAGCAGGAGCGGGGAAAGGTCATGCATGCACCGACCTTAGCTGAGCCCAGCCCACCTCACCAGCCGCGGCTCGCCCGATCAACGCTACCCTGAGGTCAGCATCGTACGACTAAGCTACGCGACCGGCGCTCCGTAGAGGTCGTGCTCGTCCGCATCCTCGATCAGCACTTGGAGGATGTCGCCGGCCTTCGCGTGCGGCGCGTCGCGCAGGTGGACCTCGCCGTCGATCTCGGGCGCGTCGGCGTAGGAGCGGCCGGTGGCGCCGCCTTCGCCGTCGGCGAGGTCGATGATGACGTCGAGCGTGCGGCCGATCTTCGCCTGGAGCTTGGCCGCCGAAATGGCCGCGGTCTTCTCCATGATGCGGGCGTAGCGCTCTTCCTTCACCTCCTCGGGGACGGCGCCGGGCAGGTCGTTGGCGGCGGCGCCCTTCACCGGCTCGAAGCGGAAGGCGCCGACGCGGTCGAGCTGCGCCTCTTCCAGCCAGTCGAGCAGATAGTCGAAGTCGGCATCGGTCTCGCCGGGAAAGCCGACGACGAAGGAGGAGCGGATCGCGATGTCGGGGCAGATGTCGCGCCAGTTCCGGATGCGCTCCAGCACCTTCGCTTCGTTGGCCGGCCGCTTCATCGCGCGGAGCACGTTGGGCGCGGCGTGCTGGAAGGGAATGTCGAGATAGGGGAGAACCAGCCCCTCGGCCATCAGCGGGATCACCCGGTCGACGTGCGGATAGGGATAGACGTAATGGAGCCGGACCCAGGCGCCCAGCTTGCCGAGTTCCCGGGCGAGGTCGGTCATGTGGGCGCGCACCTCGCCGCCCTTCCAGGGCCAGGAGGCGTGGCGCAGGTCGACGCCGTAGGCCGACGTGTCCTGGCTGATGACCAGCAGCTCCTTCGTCCCCGCCGCGACCAGCTTCTCTGCCTCGCGCAGGATCGCATCGGGTCGGCGGCTGACGAGGTCGCCGCGCAGCGAGGGGATGATGCAGAAGCTGCAGCGATGGTTGCAGCCTTCGGAGATCTTCAGATAGCTGTAGTGCCTCGGCGTGAGCTTGAGGCCGCTTTCGGGGACGAGGTTCAGGAAGGCGTTGGGCGGCATCGGCGCCGCATCGTGAACCGCGCCGACCACATCCTCATATTGCGCCGCGCCGGTGATGGCGAGCACCTCCGGGAAGCGCTCGCGGATCACGTCGGCTTCCTTGCCCATGCAGCCGGTGACGATGACGCGGCCGTTCTCGGCGATCGCCTCGCCGATCGCGGCCAGACTCTCCTCCTTGGCGCTGTCGAGGAAGCCGCAGGTGTTGACCAGCACGACGTCCGCGCCGGCATAATCGGGCGACATCTGGTAGCCGTCGGAGCGGAGCTTGGTCAGGATCCGTTCGGAATCGACCAGGGCCTTCGGACAGCCGAGCGAAACCATGCCGACCTTGGGCGGGGAGGGGAGTTCGAGCGCCATGAGAGGCGCCCACATAGTGGCAGATGCCCAAGAATTCCAGAGCGCAGGCTTGGGGGGTGGCGAAGCGGGCGGTTCGCGCCTAGCCTGTGGCCGATTTCGAAGCGGGAAGGGTAAAGATGCGGGTTTTGAAGCACTTGCTGCGGGCCTCGGCGGCCGCGCTGACGATCGCCTCCGGCCACGGTGCCGCCGTCGCCGCCCAGCCGGCGGCGGCCGAAGCGGCGGTGCGGCAGCTGATGCCGGTCGAGCAGTTCCAGCTCCCCAACGGGCTGCGCGTCGTCTTCCACATCGACCGGTCGGACCCGGTGGTCGCGGTGGCGCTTGCCGCCCATGTCGGCTCGGCGCGCGAGGAGCCGGGCCGCACCGGCTTCGCCCACATGTTCGAGCATCTCTTCTTCCTGGATTCCGAGAATCTCGGACCCGGCGGGCTCGACGCGCTGAGCTCGCGGATCGGCGGGTCGGGCGCGAACGGCTACACGACCCGCGACCTCACCGTCTATCTCCAGACCGTCCCGCGCGACGCGCTCGAGAAGATGATCTGGGCCGAGGCGGACAAGCTCGGCTTCTTCATCAACACGGTGAGCGAGGAGGTGCTCGCCAAGGAAAAGCAGGTCGTCAAGAACGAGAAGCGCCAGTCGAACGACAACCAGCCCTACGGCCATACCGACACCGTGCTGGTCGAGAACCTCTATCCGCAGGACCATCCTTATTCCTGGCCGGTGATCGGATCGCTTCGCGATCTCGACGCGGCGACGCTGGAGGACGTGCGCGCTTTCTACCGGCGCTGGTACACGCCCAACAACGTGACGCTGGTGGTCGCCGGCGACTTCGATCCGGCGCAGGCGCGCGCCTGGGTCGAGCGTTATTTCGGCGAGTTCGCGCGCGGGGCGGAGGCGCCCGACATGGCGCCGCGCCCGGCCGCGCTCGGCGCCACGCGGTTGCTGTTCCACGAGGACAATATGGCGCAGCTTCCGCAGCTCACGGTCGCCTGGCCGACCGTGCCGGCCCATCATCCCGATGCACATGCGCTCAACCTGCTGCTCGACGTGCTCACCGACGGCAAGACGACTCCGCTCCATGCCGTGCTGGTGGAGGAGGAGCGGCTGACGAGCGCGGTCGGCGCCGGCGCCTACCCCGGCAAGGTCGCCGGAGAGATGCGGCTCCAGGTGCGCGCGTTCGACGGCGTGTCGCTCGACCGGGTGAAAGCGGCGCTCGACGCCGGCTTCGCCCGCTTCGAGTCGCAGGGCGTGGACGTCGCGGCGCTGGAACGCGCCAAGACCCAGCGCGAAGTCGCCTTCTACGACCGCATCTCGAGCGTGCTCGGCAAGGCGTCCGCCATCGCCACCTATGCGGTCCATGCCGGCCGGCCCGACTTCGCCGACGAGGACGTCGCGGCGCTGCGCGCCGTCAGCGCCGCGGACCTGCGCCGCGTCTACGAGACGTACATCAAGGACCGGCCGTTCGTTGCGGCGAGCTTCGTTCCGCGCGGCAAGCCGGAACTCGCGCTCGCCGGATCGCGGCGCGCCGAGGTTTATGAGGAGCCGATCGTCCAGGGCGCCGAAGCGGATGTCGCGCCGGTCGCCGCCACCGGCTATGCACGGACGCCCTCCGCGTTCGACCGGACCGTCGAGCCGCCCTATGGCGAGGCGCCGGCGCTCAACCTCCCGGACATCTGGCAGGCCGCGCTTCCCAACGGGCTGCGGCTTGCCGGGATCGAGGACCATGAGCTGCCGATGGCCCGCTTCGAGATCGCGATCGACGGCGGCAGGCTGATGGATCGGCTCGACCGCCCGGGCACCGGCAATCTCGTCGCCCAGATGCTGAAGCGGGGCACCCGGCGGTTGACCGCCGCCCAGTTCGAAGAAGCGCTGAAGTCGCTCGGCGCCGAGATCGACGTCGGGCTGGAGGATGAGCATTTCGTCGTTTCCGGCGCGACGCTCGCCCGGAATTTCGAAGCCACGATCGCGCTCGTCCAGGAGATGCTGCTGACGCCGCGCTGGGACGAGGACGAACTGGCGCTCGCCAAGGCGGCGGTCACCAGCGCGATCCAGAGCCGCAAGGTCCAGCCGAACGCGGTGGCGCATCGCATGTTCGAACGGGTGACCTTCGGCGAGAACCACATCTATGCGCGCGATCCGCTCGGCACCGAAGCCTCGGTCGCGGCGCTGACGATGGACGAGCTGAAGCGTTATCACGCCGCCAATCTCGCGCCCAATATCGCCCGTTTCCGTGTGGTGGGAGCGATCGGGCGCGACCGGGTGGAGGCGGCGCTGGCCGGGCTCGGCCGCGACTGGCGCAGCCGCGATGTCGCGATTCCCGACTGGCCCGCGCCGCAGGCGCCCGATCGCGCGCAGCTCTTCTTCTACGACATTCCGGGGGCGAGCCAGTCGGTCTTCGCCTTCGGCTATCCCGGGCCCCGGCGGGCGGCGGAGGATCATTATCCGGCCAACGTCATGAACTACATTCTGGGCGGCGGCGGCTTCGCCTCACGGCTGATGCAGCAGCTGCGCGAGGGCAAGGGCTATACCTACGGCATCTACAGCCAGTTCGCCGGCGGCGTGCGCCACGGCCGCTTCCAGCTGATGAGCGGCGTGCGCGCCAACGTGACGCTGGAGGCGGCGCAGCTCACCCGATCGATCCTCGCCGACTATGCGGGCAGCTTCTCAGAAGCGGATCTCGACGTCACGCGCAGCTTCCTTACCCGCAGCCGCGCCCGCGCTTTCGAGACGCTCGACGCGAAGCTCGATTATCTCGGGCAGGTGACCGATTACGGTCTTGCCGCCGATTATCCGCTGCGCGAGCAGGGGATCGTCGACCGGATGAGCGTCGCCGAGGTCCGCGACCTCGCCCGGCGCTACGTGCGGCCCGATGCGATGACCTATGTCGTCGTCGGCGACGCCGCCACCCAGGCGGAACGGCTGAAGGCGCTTGGGCTGGGCGATCCCGTCATCCTGCGCAGCCTCGATTAGCGGCGGCTTGATGAACTAGGTTTCGCCACCAACCAAGAACGCCGCCGCGGCGAGGTCCTGGACGATGCTGCCGAGCGACTTGTAGATGGTGACGTCCTGCGGCGACGTGCGCCCCGGCAAAGTGCCCGCGAAAACCTGGCCGATTTCGCCGAGCAGATGGCCCTCGCCGATCAGGCCGGCGGCGAGCGCGGCGCGGAACTCGGCGCCTTGGACCCGCACGCCCTCCGCATGGTCGGCGAAGAAGCGGCAGCGGGCGACCAGCGCCGGCGCGATCTCGACCGGACCGTCGCGGCTGGAGCCGACCGCGTTGACATGGGCGCCTTCCGGAACGTCGAACAGGATCGGTTGTTCGGCGGCGGTGACGGCGCAGACGATGTCGGCCCCCGCGACCGCCTCATCGACGGTCGCCGCCGGCTCGACGCCGAGGCTCTCCGCCAGCGCCGCGGCGCGGTCGCGGTCGCGGCCCCAGATCGCGACACGATCGATCGCGCGCACTTCGCGGATCGCCTCGACATGGCGGCGGGCCTGCTCGCCGGTGCCGAGGATGGCGAGCCGGGTCGCATCGGGCCGGGCGAGGGCGTCGGTGGCGGCGGCCGAAGCGGCCGCGGTGCGGATGGCGGTGAGCTCGCCCGCCTCGATCACCGCCGACGGGGCGCCGCTGTCCGGATCGAACAGCACGACCAGCCCCTGGTGCGAAGGTTCCTTTCCGGGAAAGACGCTGATCAGTTTGGCGCCGAACGCGCCGCCGTCCAGTGCGCCGGGCATGACGCCGAAGGCGCGGCCGCCGGGCAGATCGAGGATCGACCGGAGCAGCTGGCGCGTACGGCCGGCGGAAAGGGCGGTCATCGCCTCCTTCATCAGCGGGATGCAGACCGAATACGGAAGGCGCGCCGCCACCTCCTCGGCGTCGATGAAGGGCAGGTTCACGTCCGCCGCTCGCGCATCCGGAACCAGCGGATGAGGAGGAAGCCGTTGAGCAGCATGACGACGCCGTAGATGTTCTGGCTGACGGCGAGCGGCAGGCTACCGAGCACGGTCAGCGTCAGGAAGATGGCGAGCGTCGCATTCTGGACGCCGACCTCGATGCCGAGCGTCATCGCGTCCTTGGGCGAGGCGCCGACCGCCCGCCCGATCAGCATGCCGGCGATCGTCGCCACGGCGTTCAGGGTCCACAGAGCGGGCCCGGCGCCGACCAGATTCTGCAGCACCATGTTGAAACTGACCGCGACCGCGAAGCCGATCACGCCGACCAGCACGACGAGCGCCACCGGCCTGAGCCAGCGCGCGAGCCTCGCGGCAAAAGCCGGGGCGAAGCGGTGGACCAGCATGCCGGCCGCGATCGGAAGCACCGTGATCCGCACGAGTTGGAGGATAGTGTCGGGCACGGACAGGGTCGGCACGTCGCCGCCTTCGCCGAGGAAGAAGGGCAAGGCCCAGCTCAGCAGGACCGGGATGGTGAAGACGGTGACGAGGCTCGACAGAGCGGTCAGCACCACCGCCAGCGCGACATTGCCGCGGCCGATGAAGGTGAGCGCGTTGGAGGTGGTGCCCGCCGGGCAGATCGAGATGATGAAAAGGCCGAGCGCGAGCTCCGGCGGAAGGGCGAACACCCAGCCGATGGCGAGGCCGAGCAACGGCAGCAGCAGGAGCTGTCCGCCGAGCCCCGCCGCGACCAGCGGGCCGCCTTTCGCGACCAGGCCGAAATCGCGCAGCGCCAGCGTGAGGCCCATGCTGAACATGATCAGCATCAGCCCGACCGGCACGAACACCGAATTGACGAAGGCGACGAAGGCGTCGCTCACGCGCCCCACACCTCGCGCGCATAGCGCAGGAAGTTGAGGCCCATCACCTTCTCGATCCGGCCGGTCGTCCAGCCGTGCCGGTCGAGCCGGGCGGCGAGGTCGCGGAACTGGCTTGGGCCGCTGAGCTCCTCGACGAAGGGCAGGGTGTCGGCATTCTCGCCGGTCGCACCGATGCCGGAGGCGCGGCGGCGGGCGATCTGCTCGGCGATGCGGGCGCGGAAGTCGGTCATGTCGTCGATGCCGGTCGTGCCGCCGTCGGTGCCGATCCCGACATGATCCTCGCCGCAGACCTGCACCGCATGGACGAGATGGGCGACCACGTCGGCGGCGGTGGCGACGCTGCGGGGACTGAGGAACGGCATGAAATAGATGCCGACGAAGCCGCCGCGCTCGGCGACCAGGCGCAGCTCGGCGTCGGTCTTGTTGCGCGGCAGGTCGGTGAGCGCGCGGCAGCCGGTGTGGTTGATCGAGATCGGCTGGCGCGAGGCGCGGGCGGCCTCGAGACAGGTGCGCTCGCCGCTATGCGACAGATCGACCATCAGCCGGTTGTCGTTGAGGCGCGCGATCGCGGCGCGACCGAGCTCGGTCAGCGGCGTGTCGGCCGGCGCCATCGCGCCGCCGCCGAAGCGATTGACGGGATTGTAGGTGAGCTGGACGATGCGCACGCCCAGATCGGCGAAAATGTCGGCGCGGGTCACGTCGTCGCCCAGCATCTCGGCGTTCTGGAAGCCGTAGATGATGCCGATCCGCCTATCCGCGTGGGCGCGGCCGATGTCGGCGGCGGTCAGCACCTTGAGGAGGTCGCCCGGTCGCTCGCGGATGCGCCAGTCCCAGATGCCGATCTCGCGGACGCTGTGCTCGAACGGCTCCATGTCGCCGGCGACATAGCCGAGCGTCACGTTGACGGCGGTGAGGCCGGCCGTCCGGGCATCGTCGATCACGCGCTGCTCGATCCCTTGGCGGCGAACCCCGTCGACGCCGGTGGTGGAGGAGGGGCCCTCCGGCCGGCGGTTGGGATTGGAGAGGCCGCCGAGCGCATTGACGACGATCATGTCGCGCGTCGGTTCGGCACGCAGCGCGGTCGGCGCGGTGAGCGCGCCCGCGCCCGCCGCCGCGATGAAGGTCCGCCTGTCGATGTTCATGCCCCGCACTCCTCTTGCTTCAGCTATAAGCCGGCCGCCGCCCTGTCCATGGTGCAGCGGCGCGCGAAGTCTGCGAGGTCGGCGAGGACGGGTGCGCGGCGGCGGAAGGGCAGCGCAAGGGCGGTCAGGATCGCGACATGGCCGATGCCGGGGTAGAGACGTGCCTCGGCGTCTGCCCCGGCTTCCCGGAGCAGGCCGGCGAGGCGGGTGCTGTTGCGGGGCTTCACCGTCGCATCCCGTTCGCCATGCAGGAGCAGGGCCGGGGGCGCGTGCGGGCCGGCGAATGCGACGGGCTGGGTCGCATCGAGATCCCCCGCGCCCCCGAACGCCGCCTGCGTCACGGGACCGGACAGAGGCAGGAAATCGTACGGCCCGGCGATGCCGACGAGGCCGCGTACCGCATCATGACCTCGTGCCAGCCAGCGCCTGTCCAGCGCCAGCATCGCCGCCATCCAGGCGCCGGCCGAATGACCGGCGAGCACGATCCGGTCCGGATCGCCGCCATGGTCCCGTGCTCGATCCCGCACGGCCGCGAAGGCCGCGGCGCCGTCCTCCAGGAAGGCGGGAAAGCGCACTTCCGGCACCAGGCGATAATCGGGAATGGCGACGAGGAAGCCGCGCGCCGCCAGCGCACGCCCGACGAAGCGGTAGCCCTGGCGCAGGCCCGATGCCCAGGAACCGCCGTAGAAGAAGAGGATGATCGGCAGCGGCCCGCGGGCGCGGCGCGGCGCATAGAGGTCGTAAACGTGCCGCGGGTGATCGCCGTAGCGGAGGTCGGCCGCGACGCGGCGGCCGGCGCGATCCTTCGGCACCAATGTGTCGAAGCTGGTGAGGGCCGATCCGAAGCGCCGGCGGATCACCTAATCGCGCTTCGCCGCTTTGCGCGCGTCGCGGAATTCGTGCGGGCCGCCGGGTACGATCTCGACGATCCGGTCGCCGGTGCACAGCGATGTCACCTCTTCCTCCCAGAAGCCGTAGGGGCGGCCATCGCGATAGACGCGCACGCCCAGACCGGTTGCGATCTCGGTGAGCGACTTGCCGCACTCGTCCGCGCGCACGTCGCGCTCCGCCAGCCGGACCCGCCCGTGGGCGGAAGCCAGATCGGCCAGATAATCGGAAATCTTGGGACCTCCGGCCGAGCCGGCGAGCAGCAGGCCCGCGAAGCTCACCGGGTTGATCACCGTGGTCGCGCCTGCCTGCTTGGCCGGTATCTCGTTGTCTTCGGCGCGGACGGCGATCGAAATGTGGAGGTTTGGCGCGAGGTGGCGGGCGGTGAGGCAGATGAGGATCGAAGTGTCGTCCCGGCCGCCCGAAATGATCATCGCCTTGGCGCTTTCCACCTTGGCGGCCTCCAGCGTGCGGTCGCGGGTCGCGTCCGCCTCGAGCACCATGCAGCCGAGCGATTCGGCGCGGGCCAGCGCGGCGGGGTTCGGGTCGATCACCACGATCTCGCGCGGGTCGGTGCCGCGCGCGATCAGTTCGTCGACCGCGTCGGACCCGGACGTGCCGTAGCCGGCCACGATGATGTGGCCTTCGAGTTTTCGTTGAAGCCGTGCCATAATCCATCTGTCCCAACTGCGCCGGATCACGAACGTATAGGCCGTGCCGATGAAGATCAGCACGAACACCACCCGGATCGGCGTCACCACCAGCGCGTCGAACATGCGCGTGCGATCGTTGATCGGCACGATGTCGCCGTAGCCGGTGGTGGTGATGCTGATCATCGTGAAATAGATGACGTCGAGGAAGCTGACATGCCCGTCGAGCTCGTCGTGCAAACCGTCGCGTTCGAACCAGTGGACGGCGATCGCGAAGGCCAGCAGACCGAACACCGCCGCCACCCGCCAAGCGACGGAGGCCCAGCCGGTGACCGAAGGCTTGCGGCGTAGCAGGATCTGGTCCGGCCCGCGCGGAGGCTGGCGCTGGCGCATCAGCTATACATGCCCGCCATGACGGCAAGCGAAGGTTCGTGGGTGAGATCGAGGTGGAGCGGGGTCACCGCGACATAGCCGTCCGCCACCGCTTCGAGGTCGGTCGCATGGCCCGGCGTCTCGATCATCGGCCCGAGACCGAACCAGTAATAATTGTAGCCGCGCGGATCGGTGCGCTTGTCGATGCGGAGCCGGCCATAGTCGCGCAGCCCCTGACGCACCACGCGGATGCCTCGAACCGCGTACGGTGGGAGGGCCGGGAAGTTGACGTTGACCAGGGTGCGCGGCGCCATGGGCGTCGCGATCAGCGGCGCCAGCACCCGCTCCGCCCAGGCCTCGGCGGCGGCGAACGGCACCGTGTCGCCCATGCCTTCGCGGGCATAGGACTGGCTGAGCGCGATCGACGGAATGCCGGCGAGCGCGCCTTCCATCGCCGCCGACACGGTGCCGGAATAGGTGACGTCCTCGCCCAGATTGGCGCCGCGATTGACTCCGGAGAGGATCAGATCGGGTCGCTCCTCCTTCATCAGATGCGCGATCGCCATCATCACCGAGTCGGTGGGCGTTCCGGTCACGCAGAAGCGCCGCTCGCCAAGCTTGCGCAGTCGCACCGGCACGGTCAGCGTCAGCGAATGGCCCGCGCCCGATTGCTCCTCGGTAGGGGCGACGATCCAGATGTCGTCGGAAAAGGTGCGGGCGATCCGTTCGAGCACCTTCAGCCCGGGCGCGTTCACGCCGTCGTCGTTCGTGAGGAGGATCCGCATCGCCCCGCGTTCATGCCGCCCGGCCGCCCTCGTGGCAAGCCGCTCCGGGGCAACTATCGCGGCTGTTCCTTCGTTGGTCGGTCATAGCCATGAAGGAGGTATTTGATGCAGGTTCCGCACAACAGCTTCGTCGTCGTCGCCGATGGAGAGAAGATGCTGTTCTTCCGGAACGAAGGAGATGCCGATTTTCCCAAGCTGCAGGTCGAGCGCAAACGCGAGCAGGACAATCCGCCCAATCGCGAGCAGAAGACCGACGAGGCCGGGCGGCGCCACGCGCCGGGGCCGGGCCGCAGCGCCTATGAGGACACCGATTTCCACCAGCTCGAGGAAGACCGCTTCGCCCAGGAAACGGCCGAGATGCTGAAGCGCTGGGCCTTGCGCAACGACTTCGAATCGCTGATCGTGGTGGCACCGCCGAAGACGCTGGGGGAGCTCAGAAAGCATTACCACAAGGAAGTGGAAAAGCGCCTCGCCGGCGAGGTCGCCAAGGACCTGACCGGCCATCCGGTCGAGGAAATTGAAAAAATCCTTCAGGCGCAATAAGATGGAAAAAGCAAAACCAGGAGAGATCATGATTTTCGGTAACAGGACCCTCGCTTCCGCCGCCGCCGCCGCCTTGCTGTGCGCGGCCGGTGCTCCCGCCTTCGCCCAGGATCAGGCGGCTCCCGCCGCCGCCGGCGCCGAAGCCGTCATGCGCGCCGGCGCCACCGTCAACGACACCGAAGGCGGCGAAGTCGGCACCATCGCTTCGGTGGACGGCGATTTCGTGATCCTGCGGACCGACCGACACGACGTGCGGCTGCCCGCCGCGTCCTTCACCGCGCACAATGGCGGCTACATCATGGCGATGACCCGCGCGCAGGTGAACGAGGCGGTGGAGCGCGAGCTCCAGAATCAGGGGCCGGTCGCCACGTCCGGCGCCACCGTGCGCGACACGTCCGGCGGCGAGGTCGGCACGATCACCGAGGCGGACGCGGAGCATGCGACCATCCGGCTCGCCAGCGAGCGGCTGGTGCGTCTCCCGCTCAGCGCCTTCGCGCGCGGCCCGAACGGCCCAGTGATCGCGATGACCGCGGCCGAGCTCGAGGCGGCCGCCGGCGGCGCCGCCACCGAATAAGGCTGCCGCGCAGGAAAGCGCGCACGAAAAAGGCCGCGTCCCCGGGAGAAGCTGGGGGCGCGGCCTCTTCTTTGCGCGCCGTTCAGCCCTCCTTGCGTGCGAGCCGTTGACGCGCGACCAACGCCGCCGCGGCGGCGCCGAACAGAAGGATCATCGGCGGGGCAGGGATCGGCGTGCCGCCGGTCGAACCGCCGGTCGAGCCGCCGCTCGACGTCGATGCCGAAGAGGCCGAAGAGGCCGAGGAAGCCGACGACGCCGAGGAGGCGGAGGACGCCGAACTCGCGCTGGTGGAAGAGGTCGAGGTGCCGCCGCCGAAGCTGCTCGACGTGCTGCTCGCCGAGGAGGCGCTGCTCGCGGAGGACGCGCTGCTCGCCGACGAACCGCCGCTTCCGGTCGACCCGCCCGACGATCCGCTCGCCGACGAAGCGCTGCTCGCCGAGGACGCGCTGCTGGCCGACGACCCGCTGCTTCCGCCGTGCGGCGGCTTGTGCGGCGGTTTGTGGGGCTTGCCGCCCGTGCTGCCGCCGCCACCGCCGGACGCGGAGCTGCTGGAACTCGAGGAGCTGCTCGACGACGAGCTGGAGCTGCTGGCGCTCGATGCGCTCGACACACCGCTGGAGGTCGAGACGTTGCCGCTCGACGTCGAAACGCCGCTCGAGGTGGACACGTTGCCGCTCGACGTCGAGACGCCGCCGGTGGAGGTGGACACGCCCCCCGTGGAGGTGGAGGTCGAGACGCCGCCGGTCGAGGTGGACACGCCGCCGGTCGACGTCGAGACGCCTCCCGTGGAGGTGGACACGCCGCTCGAGGTCGAGCTGCCGCCGGTCGATGTCGAGGTGGAGACTCCGCCGGTCGAAATGCCGCCGGTCGACGTGGACGTGCTGGTCGACGCGGTGAAGATCGCATTGTTCGATCCGCCGCCGCCGAAGAAGCCGCCGCTGAAGAAGCCGCCGCCGAAACCGCCGCCGAAGCCGCCGCCGCCGCCGCCGATCACGATCGGCGGCCCGCCGCCGCCGGCCACCGGCGGAGCGAAGGCGGGCGGAGGGGGCGGGGGCACGAAGGCCGCCGGCGCCGCCGCCGGGTAGGAAACCGTCCGGGTGGTGACCGTCTGGCTGGGCGTCACGACGCATTCGGTGCGCCGCACCGTCCGCCGCACCGTCCGGCGCTGCTGCTTGGCGGCAGCCTTGCGCTGCACCGTGGGCGCGGGCTTCGCCTTCGCCTGCTTGACGATCGCGGGCCGGGCCGGCGGGTTCTCCGCCACGTGGACCGCGCCGCCGCCGAGGATGGCGCCGCCGCAAGTGCAAGCGCACAATTTCGCCAAAGCCATTCGTACGGACATATCAGCACCCTGTTCCTTGGCCGGGACCGATGGATAAGGTTGTTCCAATATCCGCCGGTGCGATCGGCTATTGGCCATGACATGCAAACGATTGGTTTAAGTGCAATGGCGTTAACTATGTTTTCGCCCTGAAATGGCTCGTTGGTGCCCCGTCTTCGCGCTTCCGTGCCAGATGGGGACAGAGCCGGGGGAGGGATGAAGAATTTCTTGCGCTTGCGCAGTCCACAACATGGTTAACGGAGCGGCGTCCGGCACGATTCGAATCGCCGCCGCCGATTCGCGGCGATCGGCGCGCGGCGGCCCGTGAAAAGCGGCGTGGAAGAGCCGCGCAGCTGGTAAAAATGTCACGCTCCCTCTCGAAAAGCCGAAGATGTTTCACATGCTTTTTGAGTGACTTGTGATGTGGCTCGCGTGAAGCTATAGGCGCGCTGGGGCAAGTGCCGACCACCGCGGAGTACAGCGGGGCGGCGCTCTAAAGGATTGCCGGACGGCCGGTCGGCCGCGGCGAGGAGTGGAGGGGTTATGGCAACGGCTCTTAGTGACGTTTACGAACCGCAATACGGCGCGCACCTGCCGCCGCTGCCCGTCGGCTACCGCCCGGGCGCCAACGAAGACTTCATGAACCCTCTGCAGCTCGCCTATTTCCGGCAGAAGCTGCTCGACTGGAAAGAGTCGATCATCCGCGAATCGCGCGACACGATGGCGCAGCTCAAGAGCGGCCCGATCCGCGAGGCAGACGTCACGGACCGCGCGTCGAGCGAGACCGACTGGGGCATCGAACTGCGCACCCGCGACCGGCAGCGCAAGCTGATCGCGAAGATCGACGCGGCGCTGCGCCGGATCGACACCGGCGAATATGGCTATTGCGAAGTGACCGGTGAGCCGATCTCGCTCGGCCGCCTGGAAGCGCGTCCGATCGCCACCATGACGGTCGAGGCGCAGGAGCGCCACGAGCGTCAGGAGCGGATTTCCCGCGACGATTGATCGATGGTGCGGAGGCGTCCCGTGCGCCTCCCGCTTGCGAAAGGCCGGCTCATCCGAGGCGTCCGGGGCGGCGCTTTGACGGCTGTTACGGCTGGCGCGGACTTGGCGGGATGGGTTCGCCCCGGCCGGCGCCGAGTCGCGGCGGGCCGGGGCGGTGCAGGGTCTCCTAGAGACCCGTAATCTCTTCCTTGATCCTCAACTTCTCTTTCTTGAGGCGGGCGATCAGGGCTGTGTCGGGCATGGGCCGCTGGTTCTCCTCGGCGATGCGCGCGTCGAGGCCGGCATGCTTGGTCTGAAGAGCCGACATATGAGCCTGTTGCATTCGCTTCTCCTCTGCTCTGGTCTTGCACTGGGGATTAAATCACCCGGGACCTTCTTTGTCTCCCTCCTTCGGGACGGCCATACGGATATGTACGACAACCCGTTGAGGTTCTATCTATAGCCGATGCGGGGCCGCATGTGGAGCGGGACGGATATGGAACAGGGCATCATCGAGGCGGATCGGGCGGAGACGGCGGCGCGGCTCGCGCATTTGAAGATGGAGCATCGCGATCTCGACTCCGCGATCGCCGCCTTGCGCGAAATGCCGGGCCCCGACCAGCTGCAGCTCGCCCGCCTCAAGAAGCGCAAGCTCAGGCTGAAGGATGAAATCGCCGTCCTCGAAGATGCCCTGATTCCGGACATCATCGCCTGAGCGGCTCCGCTCGCCGGCCTTAACCGTTTTTCGAGGTTCCGGCGGTGGCTCGGCCTGTGGCATGAAGGCCGGATGTCCGGCCCCAACCATGCGGAGCTCACCCCGAAGCTGGTCGACTCGCTCTATGTCGAGGCGATGCTGCTCGCGGACGAGGCGCGCGCTTATTTCGACGAGGCCGCGCGCGAGGACCGGCGCGATCTGGAGCCGGTCGCTCGGGTCGGCTTTTCCTGCGAGTCGCTGAAGGTCACGACCCGGCTTATGCAGGTCATCGCCTGGCTGCTGACCCAGCGCGCCGTGGCCGCGGGCGAGATCAGCCGGCGCCAGGGGCGGGCGCCGGAACGGCGGCTGGGCGAGGCGCCTGGCAGCGACGAGGCGCTCTTCCCCCGCCTTCCCGAACCCGCCCAGGCGCTGATCCGCGCGAGCGAGGAACTGTACGACCGCGTCAGCCGGCTCGACGAAGGGGTCGGCAGCCCGGAACCCCAGCCGAGCCCGGCGCGCGGCCTCATCAGTCGCCTGCAACGCTCCCTCTGAGCACGCCGCCCGCTTGAGTTGCGGCGGGGGGAGGCTAGACGGGGCGTATGGGCGGTTACGAATTCCACTACGGGCCACGGCTGATCTCCGGCCCCGGCTCCGCGCGCCGGCTCGGCGACCTGCTTCCTCCGGGTCGATGCCTGTTCGTGACCGACGCGGTGGTGCGGGGCCTCGGCCTTGCCGAACCGGCGCTGGCCGCGCTCGAAGCGGCCGGCATCGAAGCCGTCCTGTTCGACGATGTCGAGCAGGATCCCTCCCGCGCCACGCTGATGAAGGCGGTGGCGGCCGGCGAGGGCTGCGCCTCGGTGGTCGGCTTCGGCGGCGGCAGCCCGATGGATGTGGCGAAGCTCGCCGCCTATCTCGTCGCAACGGGCGAGGAATTGGACCGCCTGTGGGGCGTGGGCAAGGCCTTGGGTCGAAAGCTGCCGCTGGCGCTCGTCCCCACCACCGCCGGCACCGGATCGGAGGCGACGCCGGTCACGATCATCACCGTGGGGGAAAGCGAGAAGAAGGGCGTGAGCAGCCCTGCCCTGATCGCCGATTGGGCAATCCTCGACGCCGAGCTGACGCTGGGGCTGCCGCGCCACGTGACGGCCGCGACCGGCATCGACGCGATGGTCCACGCGATCGAGGCTTACACCTCGGCCCGGCTCAAGAACCCGATGTCGGACCTGCTGGCGCGCGAGTCGCTGCGGCTGCTCGACGCGAACCTGCTGCGCGTCTGCGACCGTCCGGACGATGTGGAGGCGCGCGGCGCGATGCTGCTCGCCGCGCATCTCGCCGGCGTCGCTTTCGCCAACGCGCCGGTCGCGGGAGTGCATGCCCTCGCTTATCCGCTGGGCGGTCATTTCCATGTGCCGCACGGCCTGTCGAACGCGCTGATGCTGCCGCACGTCCTCGCGCACAACATGGCCGCCGCGATGCCGCTTTACGCGGAACTCGGGCGGCTGCTCGACCCGGCGCTGGCTTCGGAGGGGCGACAGGCGCAGGCGCGAGGCTTCGTCGCCCGGCTCGAGCGCCTGTCGCGCGCGGCCGGCCTGCCGCAGCGGCTGCGGGAGGTGGGCGTCGTACGACATCATCTCGATCTGCTGGCACGGGAGGCGATGAAGCAGGAACGGCTGCTGATCAACAATCCCTGCCCGATCGGCGAGGCCGATGCGCGGCGCCTCTATGAGGCGGCGCTGTGAGCCGGGCGCCGCTCGCCGGCCGCGACGCCTATGCCGTGTGGCGCCGGATCGGCACGCGCTGGTCCGACAACGACGCCTACGGCCATGTCAACAACACGGTCTATTATGGCTGGTTCGACACGGCGGTGAACGCCTGGCTGATCGAGGCGGGTCTGCTCGACATCGCCGCGGGAGATCCGATCGGCCTGGTGGTGGAAACCGGCTGCCGCTACGCCGCGTCGCTCGCTTATCCCGAGCCGGTGGACATCGGCATGGCGGTCGCGCGGATCGGGACGTCCAGCGTCACCTACCGGCTCGGCGTGTTCGCGGCGGGCAGCGGGGACGCGGCGGCCGAGGGGCATTTCACCCATGTCTATGTCGGCCGCGAGAGCCGGCGGCCGGTGCCGCTGCCAGAGGAATGGCGGCGCGCCTTCGCCGAGATCAGTAGGCCTTTGCCCTGAGCTCCGCCTTCGCCGCCTCGAGTTCGGCGGCGAGCCGCGCGATATAGTCGGACGCGGGGAGCACCTCGCGCACCGCGCCGATGCCTTGGCCCGAACCCCAGATGTCGCGCCAGGCCTTGGCCTTGCTGCCGTCGCCGGTTCCGAAGTTCATCGTCTTGAGATCGCCTTCGGGCAGATTGTCGGGATCGAGCCCCGCCGCCTCGATCGAGCGGCGCAGATAGTTTCCGTGCACCCCGGTGAACAGGCTCGAATAGACGATGTCGTCCGCCCGCCCCTCGACGATCCCCTGCTTGTAGGCGGCGTCGGCATTGGCTTCCGCGGTGGCGATGAACGGCGATCCGATATAGCCGAGGTCCGCCCCCATCGCGAGCGCGGCGAGGATGGCATGGCCGTTGGCGATCGCCCCCGACAGGATGAGCGGCCCGTCGAACCACTCGCGGATCTCCTGCACCAGGGCGAAGGGGGACAGGCGCCCCGCATGGCCGCCGGCGCCGGCCGCGACGGCGATCAGGCCGTCCGCGCCCTTGTCCACCGCCTTGCGGGCGAAGCGGTCGTTGATGATGTCGTGCAGCGTGATCCCGCCCCAGCCGTGCACGCCCTGGTTGACCTCGACGAGGGCGCCGAGCGACGTGATGACGATCGGCACCTTCCACTTCTCGCAGGTCGCCATGTCCTCTTGAAGACGGGCGTTGGAGCGGTGGACGATCTGGTTGACCGCGAACGGCGCGGCTGGGCGGTCCGGATTGTCGCGGTCCCAGGCGGCGAGTTCCTCGGTGATGCGGTGAAGCCATTCGTCGAGCAGCGACTGCGGCCGCGCATTGAGCGCCGGGAAGGAGCCGACGATTCCCGCCTTGCACTGGGCGATCACCAGGTCGGGATTCGAGACGATGAACAGCGGCGCACCGATGACGGGAAGCCGCAGGCGATCGAGGGGAGGGAGGAGAGCCATGCGCTTGACCTTAACGTAAAGCGCCGGCTTGGCAATCCGGAACGGAGCCGCAACGGCGGCTTGCAATCCGCCGCGCCCTGGCCGAGGAGCGGGGCCCCGAAGAGGAGACCCACCATGCGCTATCGCCGTCTCGGATCCAGCGATCTCGACGTCTCGGAAATCTCCCTGGGCTCCTGGCTCACCTATGGGGTCGGGGTGGAGGCGGACAAGGCGCGGGCCTGCCTCGACCGCGCGTTCGACGTCGGCATCAACTTCATCGACACGGCCAACATTTACGGCCACGGCGCGGCGGAGACCTTCCTCGGCGGGGCGCTCGCGGACCGGCCGCGCGACAGCTATGTGCTCGCGACCAAGCTGTTCTTCCCGATGACCGACGAGGATCGCGGCCTGTCGCGCGCCCAGATCGAGAAGCAGCTCGACGCTTCGCTCCGGCGCCTGCGCACCGATCATGTCGATCTCTATCAATGCCACCGCTACGATTGGGACACGCCGCTCGAGGAGACGATGGAGGCGCTGACCCGCGCCGTCGACAGCGGCAAGGTGCGCTATCTCGGCTTTTCCGAATGGCCGGCCGAGCGCATCCGCGCGGCGGCGGAGATGACCGGCGTCGCCCGCTTCGTGTCCAGCCAGCCGCAATATTCGCTGATGTGGCGGCGGCCGGAGGAAGAGGTGATCCCGGTTTGCGCGGCGAACGGCATTTCGCAGATCGTCTGGTCCCCACTCGGCCAGGGCGTGCTCACCGGCAAATATGATCCCGACGCCCCGCCGCCGCCCGGCACCCGCGCGACCAGCGAGGAGATGGGCGGCTTCATCGACCGGCTGATGCAACGCCCGGTGCTCGTGGCGGTCCAGCAAATGAAGCCGATCGCCGCGCAGGCCGGGCTGAGCCTCGCCCAGTTCGCGCTCGCCTGGGTGCTGCGCGAGCCCAACGTCGCCTCCGCGATCATCGGCGCCTCGCGTCCCGAACAGGTGGAGGAAAATGCCGCTGCCTCGGGCGCCGAGGTCGATCCCGACTTGTTCGCCGAAGCCGAACGGATCCTCGGCCAGGCGCTTGCCGAGGCGGACGCCGACCGCGGCTAGAGAAAGTCGCGGAAGGCGGCGAGCACGTCTTCGTACAGCTTCTTCTTGAAGGGCACGATCATCGCCGGCAGGTCGGCGGGATCGGCCCAGCGCCAGGCGCGGAATTCCGGGTGCGCAGTTTCGATGTTCACGTCCGCGTCGGTGCCGGTGAAGCGGGCGAGAAACCAATGCTGCTGCTGCCCGCGATAGCGTCCCTTCCAGATCTTGCCGAGCAGATCGTCCGGCAGATCGTAGTAAAGCGGTTCGGCGCAGCGCGCGATCACCTCCACATGAGCGGGGGCGATCCCGGTCTCCTCCTCCAGCTCGCGCAGCGCGCCGGTGAGCGGATCCTCGCCGGGGTCGAGACCGCCCTGCGGCATCTGCCAGGCCTCCAGCGTCGAATCGAGCCGTTGGGCGACGAACACCTTGTTCTCGGGGTTGATCAGCATCACGCCCGCGGCGGGACGATAGGGCAGGGCGTCGCGGTCGGTCACCACCAGTCTCCCTTGCTCATCGTGCCGCACCGGCGATCAGCAGCTTCAGCATGTCGACGCACCTCTTGATGTCTCCGTCGGAGGAGGGGATCGCCTTCCTCAAGTTGATGAAGCCGTGGATGTTCCCTTCCGCTTCCAGAAACACGGTCGGGACGCCCGCGGCGGCGCAGGCCGCGGCATAGGCGCGGCCCTGGTCGCGGATCGGATCGAGCGAGGCGGTGACGACCAGGGTCGGTGGCATACCGGCCTGGCTCTTGCGCATCGGCGCATAGCGCCAGTCCTTCGCGTCGGGCGCGTAGCACCGGTCGAACCAGCGCATGCCGTCGCGCGTCAGCAGATAGCCCTCGCCGAAATCCTCGAAGCTCGGATAACCCTTGGCAGGGTCCGCGGCCGGGTAGATCGGCCATTGGGCGATCACCGGCACCGCCGCCGGCGCGTCGCGGAGCGCGAGGCTGGCGACGATCGCCAGATTGCCGCCCGCGCTGTCGCCGCAGGTGACGATGCCGGTCGCCTCGCGCCCCAGCTCCGCCCCGCTGGCGGCGATCCAGCGGGCGGCCGCGATCGCGTCCTCGGGTCCCGCCGGCCAGGGATGCTCCGGCGCCAGCCTGTAGTCGACCGCGACCACGGGCAGGTCGATCAGCCGCGCAAGCTCGGCGCAGAACGGCTCGTGCGTGTCGAGATCGCCCAGCACGAAGCCGCCGCCATGGTAGAAGACGAGCAGCGGACCCGGCCCGCGCTCCTCCCGGGCCTCGTAGAGGCGGAGGCGGATGTCGCCCGCCGGTCCCGGGCAGGCGAGATCGCGGATCACCGCCAGCTCGCCGACCGGCGAGTCGGCCACCCAGCGCGACTTCATCATCATCTCCCGAGCCTCGGGCGGGGAGACTTCGTGGCTGCGCGGGCCGGGAAGCCGGTTCAGATAATCGAGGAAGGCCCGCACGTCGGGGCGGACGAAGGGAAGGTTCATTCTCGCTCCTTGGCGGGCGGCTGCGGCGCCCTAACTAGGGGCGGTGATCCCGGTCGTCCATCATCCCGATTACGTCGCCCCCGCCCGGCCGGGCAACGCCTATAGCTGGAACAAGAACGGCCTCATCCGCGAGGCGCTGCTGGAAAGCGAAGCGGCGATCGACTGGTTCGCGCCGGAGCCGATGCCGCGGCGCTGGCTGGAGGCGGTGCATTGCCCGGACTATGTCGCCGAAGTGGCGGAGGCGCGGGTGCCGCCCGAGAAGGAGCGCCGGATCGGCTTTCCGGTCGACGAGCGGGTGGCGCGCCGGGCCTTGCGGGTGCCCGGCGGCACCTATCTGGCGGCGCTCACCGCCAAGGCGCGGGGCTATGCCGCCAACAGCGCGGGCGGAAGCCACCATGCGCTGCACGACAGCGGCGCGGGCTATTGCGTGCTGAACGACCTCGCGGCGGCGGCGGTGCGGCTGGTCGGCGAGGGGGAGGCGCGGCGGGTCCTCATCGTCGATTGCGACGTTCACCAGGGCGACGGCACCGCGGCGCTGACGGCGGGCCGGCCCGGCATCGCCACCTATTCGATCCATGCCGAAAAGAACTTCCCGGCCCGCAAGGCGCGTTCGACGGTGGACGTCGCGCTGCCCGACGGCGTCGGCGATGCGGCCTATCTCGCCCGGCTGCGCGAAACCCTGCTCCCGCTCGTCGAGGCGTTCCGGCCCGACATCATCCTCTATCAGGCCGGGGTCGATCCGCTGGCCGGCGACCGGCTGGGGCGGCTGTCGCTGACGCCGGAGGGTCTCGACGCGCGCGACCGGTGGGTGGCGGAGCTCGCCCGAAGGAGCGGCGTCGCCCTCGCGAGCACGCCCGGCGGCGGCTATGGCGACCTCATGGCGGTCGCGCGCGCCCATGTCCGGACGATGCTGACGATCGGCGCCGTGTTCGGGCAATATGGGACCTTGTAACGACAGGCGGAATTTCCACCTTGGGTCCGGCCGCTCCCGGGCGTAGAGGGACTCCGATCAGACTTGCAGGACATGAAGATGGCCACCGCCACCCATTTCGTCACAGCCGAAGAAGCCGCCGCCACCGGCCCGCTCGAATCCGTCGTCGTCCGGTTCGCCGGCGACAGCGGCGACGGCATGCAGCTGACCGGCGGGCAGTTCACTCTCTCGACGGCGCTGGCGGGCAACGATCTGGCGACCTTTCCCGATTTCCCGGCCGAGATCCGGGCGCCGCAGGGGACGACCTTCGGCGTGTCCGCCTTCCAAATCAATTTCGGATCCTCGGCGATCGAGACGGCCGGCGATCAGCCGGACGTGCTCGTCGCGATGAATCCGGCCGCGCTCAAGGTGAATGTCGACGCGCTGAAGCCCGGCGGTCTCATCATCGCCGACGAAGGCGAGTTCGGCGCCCGCAACCTCGCCAAGGCCGGCTATGAGGTGAACCCGCTCCAGGACGGAAGCCTCGCCCGCTGGCAGGTCATCTCGTTCAACATCTCGCAGCTCACCCTCGATGCCGTGAAGCCGTTTGGCCTCGGCAACAAGGAAGCGCTGCGCTGCAAGAACATGTGGACGCTCGGGCTGGCGCTCTGGATGTTCGACCGCGAGCGCGGGCCGATCGAGGCTTGGCTGAAGAGCAAGTTCGCGAAGGCACCGGAACTGGCGGAGGCGAACATCGCCGCGCTGAATGCCGGCCACGCCTTTGGCGAGACGGCGGAGATCGGCGGCCAGCTCCAGCAGCACCGCATCGATCCGGCGCCCGCGGAGCCCGGCCTCTACCGCACGGTGACGGGCGCCGAATCCATCTCGCTTGGCCTTGTCGCGGGTGCGCAGCTCGCCGGTTTGCCGATGTTCTTCGGCGGCTATCCGATCACGCCGGCATCGGCGATCCTCCACCATCTCTCGCGCCTCAAGGAATATGACGTCACCACCTTCCAGGCGGAGGACGAGATCGCGGCGATCTGCTCGGCGATCGGCGCGAGCTTCGCGGGCCAGCTCGGCGTCACCAGCTCCTCCGGCCCCGGTATCGCGCTCAAGACCGAGGCGATGGGACTCGCCATCATGACCGAGCTGCCGCTCGTCATCGTCAATTCGCAGCGCGGCGGGCCGTCCACCGGCCTTCCGACCAAGACCGAGCAGTCCGATCTCTACCAGGCCGTTTATGGCCGCAACGGCGACGCGCCGATGCCGGTTATCGCCGCCCGTTCGCCCGCCGACGCGTTCGACTGCGCGATCGAGGCGGTGCGGATCGCGACGCAATATATGACGCCGGTGATGCTGCTGACCGACGGCTATATCGCCAATGCCGCCGAGCCCTGGAAGGTGCCGGACATGTCGTCTTACGCCCCCTTCCCGGTCAGCTTCCATGAAGCCCCGCCGGTCGAAGGGGAGGGTGTTCGCCCCTACACGCGTGACGACAAGCTCGCGCGCGTGTGGATCCGCCCGGGGACGCCGTCGCTCACCCACCGGATCGGCGGGATCGAGAAGAACGTCGCGACCGGCCACATCGATTATTCGCCGGAAAACCACCAGGCGATGACGAACATCCGCGCCGACAAGGTGATGGGCGTCGCCGATTCGATCCCCGATCAGGCGCTCGAGGCCGGTGAGGCGGGGGCGCGGCTTTGCGTCGTCGGCTGGGGTTCGACTTACGGGCCGATCGCGCAGGCCGTGCGCCGCACGCGGCGCCGCGATCTCGATGTCGCCCATCTCCATATCCGCCACATCTGGCCGTTGCCGAAGAATCTCGGCGAGTTGCTGCGCAGCTTCGACCGCGTGATCGTGCCGGAGATGAACATGGGCCAGCTCAAGACGCTGCTGCGCGACCAGTATCTGGTCGACGCCCGCCCGGTCCTCAAGGTGTCGGGTCAGCCGTTCAAGATCGCCGAGATCGAAGCCGCCATCGAGGAGGCGCTGTCATGACCAATCGCCCGTTGCCCATGCTGCTGATGCTGGTGCTCGTCGTCATCCTGATAATCTATCTCACCCGCGGGGTCTGATCATGAACGAGATGGTGAAGCTCACCGCGAAGGACTTCGCGACCGATCAGGAGGTGCGCTGGTGCCCCGGCTGCGGCGACTATGCCGTGCTGAAGGCGGTGCAGCGGACGATGCCGGAATTGGGCGCCGATCCCGCCAAGACCGTGTTCGTCTCCGGCATCGGCTGCTCGAGCCGCTTTCCTTATTATATGGAAACCTACGGCTTCCATACGATCCACGGCCGCGCGCCGGCGATCGCGACCGGGGTGAAGCTCGCCAATCCCGAACTCGACGTGTGGATCATCACCGGCGACGGCGATGCGCTGTCGATCGGCGGCAACCACACGATGCACATCCTGCGCCGCAACCTCGATTGCCAGATCCTGCTGTTCAACAACGAGATTTACGGCCTCACCAAGGGGCAATATTCGCCGACCAGCCGGGTCGGCACGCGCAGCCCCTCGACCCCGTTCGGCTCGGTCGACCGGCCCGCGAGCCCCTGCGCCTTCGCGCTGGGTTCCGGCGCGCGCTTCGTCGGCCGCGGCATCGACGTGTCGAAATATCTGCCCGACGTGCTGAAGGCCGCCCACGCGCATAAGGGCGCCGCCTTCGTCGAGATCTTCCAGAATTGCATCGTCTACAATGACGACGTGTTCGCGCCCTTCACCGCCAAGGAGAATGCGGCCAAGCAGCTGTGGCTGAAGACCGGCGAGCCGATGCTGTTCGATGGTGGGACCAAGGGCATCACGCTCGACCGCGAGGCGCTGACCCTGAAGGTGGTCGACGTGGAGGGCGGCGACTGGCGGGCGGCCGAGGTCATCGTCCACGATCCGAAGAACAAGGCGATCGCCCACATGCTGGTCGACATGCCGTTCGGCGCCTTCCCGATGGCGCTGGGCGTCATCTACGACGATCCGAGACCGACCTTCGACAGCGCCGTGATCGAGCAGAACCGCGCGGCGGCGACCGGCAAGACGCGTGACCTTCAGGCGCTGGTCGGCAAGGGCCAGAGCTGGCAGGTCACAAAGGAGCCGCGGGAAATCTGACCGGTCAGGGCGCGGCGGTCGCCGCCGCCGCGTTCCTTGGCATGCGGTCCGCGGGGATCGGCGCGTCGGCATGCGCGCGGGCGAGCTCCAGCGCCGCCGCCGGGCTCGGCAGTTCGTCTTCGGTGATGAACACGAAGCCGCCCATCGCCGTGGCGCCGAACAGCCGCTCGGCGAAGCCCATCGGCAGGCGGATGCAGCCCTTGGACAGCGGCCGCCCGTTCACATGGCCGCCGTGCAGCGCGACCCCGTACCAGTTCAGCCGCTGCATGAACGGCATCGGCGCGTCGTCATAGCGGTTCGACCGGTGGTGCCGCTTCTTCTCCAGGATCTGGAAGCGGCCGATCGGCGATTCATGGCCGCGCGCGCCGCTCGAAATCGACGAGGCGCCGATCAGCTTGCCGCCGCGGTAGACGAACGCGATCTGGCGCTTCAGGCCGATCACCACCTCGACCGGGCCCTCGCGCGAGCGCTCCGGCTCCCAGATCCAGGAGCTGCCCTTCAGCGCGGCCGCGCGCGTCTCGATTGGAGCGGCCTGGCGGGCATCCGCGGTGGGCACGGCGAGCCCGGCCACGAGGAGGAGGGCGAAAGCGGCGAAGAGGGCGTGAACTGTCCTGGTCATCACGCGCCGTTCAACGCACAAAAGTCGGCTCGGTGCCCTGCCGGGTCGCTCTTGCGGTCCCGCCGCGATCGTCGCATCACCCGGTCATGAACGCGCATCGGGGCCGTCACCTCGTCGCCGCAGACCGCGGCTTCACCACCGGAGGCGGGCCGCTCGCCCGGCTCGCCGCGGGCGGGTTCGAACGGCTGCTCCGGCGGATCGACGGCGCGCTGGTCGCGGGGCGGATCGAGGCGGTCCTTCCCGACGGGTCGCGCCGCCTGCTCGGCGGCCGCGCGGAGGGGCCGGCGCCGGTGGTCCATCTCCACAGCTGGCGCGCGCTCGTCCGGCTCGCCGCCTCCGGATCGGTCGGCTGGTACAAGGCGTGGGAGGCGGGCGAATGGTCGAGCCCGGACCCGGTGCCGCTGTTCGAGCTATTCATGCTCAACGCCGAAAGCATGGGCGAGACCGCACGCGCCAAGGGGATGTGGCGTCTCGTCAACCGCATCGCTCACCGTCTCCGCGCCAATGGCAAGGCGCGGGCGCGGCGCAACATCGCCCATCATTACGATCTGGGAAACGACTTCTACGCCGCCTGGCTCGACCGGGGCATGACCTATTCGAGCGCCGTCTTCGCGGAGCCGATAGCGGACGCGGAGCCCCTGGAGGAGGCGCAGGACCGCAAGATCCGTCTCCTGCTCGACCGCCTGGACCTGAAGCCGGGGGATCGGTTGCTGGAGATCGGCTGCGGCTGGGGGCGATTGGCCGAGATGGCGGCGGGCGAATATGGCGCCCGGGTGACCGGGCTCACTTTGTCCGCGGAACAGAAAGCCTGGGCGGAGGCGCGGCTTGCCGCGGCGGGCCACGCCGATCGGGTGTCGATCGCGCTCACCGACTATCGCGACGTCGAAGGGACGTTCGATGCCGTCGCATCCGTCGAGATGGTTGAGGCGGTCGGGCGGGAATATTGGCCGGACTATCTGCGGGCCATCGCCCGTGTGCTGAAGCCGGGCGGCCGTGCCGCGCTGCAGTTCATCTCGATCCGTGACCCCCTGTTCGACAGCTATGCCGCCAATGCCGATTTCATCCAAACGTATATCTTCCCGGGCGGCCTGCTGATCTTCGAGCCGCGCTTCCGGCGCATCGCGGAGGCGGCGGGTCTCCAGTGGAGCGACCGCTTCGACTATGGCCCCCATTATGCCGAAACGCTTCGGCGGTGGCGGACGCGCTACGACGCCGCGGTCGCGGGCGGGCGGCTCCCGGCCGGTTTCGACGAACCCTTCCACCGCCTGTGGCGCTACTATCTCATGTATTGCGAGGGCGGCTTCCGCGGCGGCGGGATCGACGTCGCGCAAGTCACGCTTTCGAAGCCTCGCTGACCGGAGCGCTTGCCGCCGGCCCGCCATTCTGCTCTTCCAGCTGCACCAAATTCCGGGGGATTGAATGACACGATCGCTGCTCAGCCTGGCCGCCGCCATGCTCCTCTCCGGCTGCGCGGTGGCGCCGCCGCCCGAGCCGGCGCTGAGCTCCGCCGACACCGCCCGCCTGCGCCAGGCGGGCGCGGAAGTGCTGTTCTGGAGCCAGGAGCAGCGCGACGCGAATTTCCGCACGATGGAGACGATCTTCCCCACCCGCATGATCCGCGCCGGTGGGCGGGCGCGGCCGCTGGCGCAGGGAGCGCCGCTCCCGGTGGACGAGACGATGATCGAGGAGTTCGTCGAAAGCCAGAATATTGCCGCCCTGATCGTCCTTCAGGACGGCCGCATCCGTCTCGAACGCTATGCCCGCGGCTTCACGCCGGAACAGCGCTGGACGAGCTTTTCGGTCGCCAAGTCGCTGACCTCGACGCTGGTCGGCGCCGCGGTGCGCGACGGCCATATCGCCTCGCTCGACGATCCGGTCACGCGCTACGTCCCGGAGCTTGCCGGATCGGCCTATGACGGCGTGTCCGTCCGCCACGTCCTCACCATGTCCTCGGGGGTGCGCTGGAACGAGGATTATACCGATCCGGCGAGCGACGTCGCCCGCATGTTCGCCGAGCCGCCGCCCGAGGGCATGGACGTGACCGTCGCTTATCTTCGCAAGCTGCCGCGGGCGGCGGAGCCGGGCACGCGCTGGAACTACAATACGGCCGAAACCAACCTCATCGGCGTCGTCGTCAGCCGCGCGGTGGGCAAGCCGCTCGCCCGATATGCGTCGGAGCGGATCTGGCGCCCCTACGGCATGGAAGCCGACGCCTTCTGGCAGCTCGACGAGCGCGGCCATGAGATTGCCGGCTGCTGCATCTCCGCGCGGGCGCGGGACTATGCCCGCATCGGCCAGTTCATGCTGGACGGCGGCCGGGCGGGGCGCCGCGACGTGCTTCCCGCCGGCTGGGTGGCGGAGGCGACCCGCCTCCACCATCCGGTGTCGCCGCGCGGCGACGGCTATGGCTATCAATGGTGGACGCTGGATCGCGGCTATATCGCGCGCGGCATCTTCGGCCAGTCGATCCGGATCGACCCCGAACGGCGTCTGGTCATGGTGACGCTCGGCGCCTGGCCCGCCGCCAGTGACGGACCGCGCTCGATCGCTCGCGAGACCTTCTTCCGCCATGTCGGTGCGCGGATCGAGCAAGAGGGGCGTTAAGCCGCTCCCGGGAACGCAAGGCTCAGGCGATTTCCAGCCGGTGGCCGGTCTCGAAGCCGGCGCGGAGCAGGTCGACGATCGCCTCGGCGACCGCACTCGGCGGTTTCAATGTGGTTGGATCCTCGCCGGGAAAGGCGCGGGCGCGCATCGTGGTGGCGGTGGCGCCCGGATCGACGATCGCGACGCGGGTGGCGGTGAGATTGCGCACCTCCTCGCCATAGCTCGACACCAAGGTCTCGAGCGCCGCCTTCGAAGCGCCATAGGCGCCCCAATAGGCCCGCGGCGTCCGCCCGACGCTGGACGTGACGGCGAGCAGCCGGCCGGCGTCGCTCGCCCTCAGCAGCGCGTCGAACCCGGCGATCATCGCCTGCTGGGCGAGCAGGTTGAGGGTGAGGAGCTTGTTGAACTCCTTGCCGTCGATCTGGTGGACCGGCGTCAGCGTGCCGAGCATCGCGGCGTTCAGCACAAGCACGTCCAGCTTCTCCCAGCGCTCGCGCACGGCGGCGGCGAGGCGGGCGATGCTGGTCCCGTCCGTAAGGTCGAGCGGCGCGATGGTGGCGTGGCCGCCGGCGGCGAAAATCCGCTCCTCCACCTGCTCCAGATCCTCGGCGGTGCGCGCGGTCAGCACGACATGCGCGCCTTCGCGGGCGAGCGCTTCGGCCGTGGCCGCGCCGATGCCGCGGCTGGCGCCGGTGACCAGCGCCAGCCGTCCTTCAAGAAATCCGCTCATTAGGCGTAGCGCTCCGACAGGAGGGCGAGCTGGTCGGCCGGCTCGCTCTCTTCATGATCCGTAAGGCGGGTCGGATAGTCGCCGGTGAAGCAGGCGTCGCAATATTGCGGCTGGGCCTCTTCCCGCACGTCCTCTCCCAATGCCCGGTAGAGCCCGTCGATCGACAGGAAGGCGAGGCTGTCGGCGTTGATGTAATTGGCCATCGCCGCGACATCCATCTGTGCCGCGAGCAGCTTCGCCCGTTCCGGCGTGTCGACGCCGTAGAAGCAGCTGTGGCGGGTCGGCGGGCTGGCGATGCGCATATGCACCTCCCGCGCGCCCGCCTCGCGCAGCATCTGCACGATCTTGAGGCTGGTGGTGCCGCGCACGATCGAATCGTCGATCAGCACCAGCTTCTTGCCCTGGATGAGCGCGCTGTTGGCATTGTGCTTCAGCTTGACGCCCAGATGGCGGACGGCGTCGCTCGGCTGGATGAAGGTCCGGCCGACATAATGGGAGCGGATGATGCCGAGTTCGAACGGGATGCCGGACTGCTGGGCATAGCCGATCGCGGCGGGGACGCCGCTGTCCGGCACCGGCACCACGAAATCGGCGTCCACCGGGTTCTCGCGGGCGAGCTCGGCGCCGATCTGCTTGCGCACCGAATAGACCGAGGAGCCGTCGACGATGCTGTCGGGCCGGGCGAAATAGACATGTTCGAAGATGCAGGGGCGGGGGCGCACGTCGGCGAAGGGCCGGTGGGAGCGTACGCCCTTGTCGGAGACGATGATGAGCTCGCCCGGCTCGACCGACCGGATGTAGGTCGCGCCGACCACGTCCAGCGCGACGGTCTCCGAGGCGAAGATGTAGGTGTCGCCCAGCCGGCCCATCACCAGCGGCCTTATGCCGAGCGGATCGCGGCAGGCGAGGATGCCCTCGCCGGTCAGGCAGACGAGGCTGTAGGCGCCTTCGATCTGCTTCAGGGCGTCTATGAAGCGGTCGAGCAAGGTGCGATAGCTGGACGTCGCGACGAGATGGATGATGACTTCCGTGTCCGACGTCGACTGGAAGATCGAGCCGCGGCGGTTGAGCTCCTTGCGCAGCTTCATCGCGTTCGAGATGTTGCCGTTGTGGGCGACCGCGAAGCCGCCCGAGGCCAGTTCGGCGAACAGCGGCTGGACGTTGCGCAGCGCCGTCTCCCCGGTCGTCGAATAGCGGACGTGGCCGATGGCGGAGCGGCCGGCCAGCGCGCGGATCACCGAATCCTTGTCGAAATTGCCGGCGACATGGCCTTGGGCGCGATGCGAATGGAACGCGTGCCCGTCCCAGCTGGTGATGCCCGCCGCCTCCTGCCCGCGATGCTGCAGCGCGTGAAGGCCGAGCGCCACCACGGCCGAGGCGGTGTCCGCGCCCCAGACGCCGAACACGCCGCACTCCTCGCGCAGCTTGTCGCCATAGGCGTCCTGATCGAAAGGATTGGTCGTCAACATGTCCATCGCCCGTCGCTCGCCCGTTGGGGCGCCATATAGGAAGGGGAGGGCGCCTTGTCGCCCCTTGTCCGTATTTTGCTGTGGATTAGGTTTGCCCTGCCACGGCCCGCCTGAACCTTTGATGGCCGGCGCGCATTCAGGGACATGAGAAAGGACCGTCATGAAACGCCTGTTGATCCTCCCCTTGTTCCTGGCCGGCTGCGGAACCGGAGACCCACAGGACGGCAACGCGACCGGCGCGGAGGCCGCGCAGCGGCAGGCCGTGCGCACCGCCGAGCTGACCGGCCTCTACGAAGGCGCGGCGCGCGGCGCCCGGCGCGATCAGCTGTGCATCATCGACCGGGCAACCGGGAACAGCCGCTTCGGCCTCGTCACCTGGTCGGAGGGCGATCGCAACTGCAGCGGTATCGGCCAGGCGGTGCGGGACGGCGGCACGCTGCGGCTCACCATGGCCGGCGACGAGCAATGCGTGATCGAGGCGACGATCGCGAACGGCACCGTCACCATGCCGGGCGAGTTTCCCCAAGGCTGCGCTTATTATTGCGGGCCGGGCGCGAGCATGGCGGAGGCGCGCTTCGAAAAGACCGGCGACACGGCCGAGGACGCGATGCGGGCCACCGATCTGGTCGGTGACCCGCTCTGCGCCGAATGGCCGGGCTAACGGCCGTCAGAAGGTCGCCGCCACCCGCGCGTAGACGAAGCGGCCGTTGAACCCGAACGGCGAGAAGCTGGAATAAGGCAGGAAGTAGTTGTTCGCGCCGAAGATCCCGCCGGCCGGCAGACGCGTCGGGTAGACGTCGAACACGTTGTTCGCGCCGATCGCCAGCTCGATCCCGCCGATCGGCTTCAGCCGGATTTCGGCGTCGGTGATCCAGCGCGGCTCCAGTTCGATGTCGGTGGGCGCGGTGGCGCCCGGCGCCAGCACCTTGCCATAGCGGTTGGTGCGGACCGTCGCGCCGACCGCGTTCAGATCCCAGTCGACGCCGAGATTGATCTTGCTGCGCGGCTGGCCCTGCTCGATGCGGAGCGATTCCTGCCGGCCGAACAGGGTGAGGCCCGGAAGCGTCGGCAGCACCGCCCGATCGGTGATGCGGGTGCGGTTGCGGTTGTAGCCGGCCGTCAGCATCAGCGATCCCATGCCCATGTCCGGGATGCGATAGGTGCCGACGATGTCGAGGCCGGTGGTGCGGGTGTCGATGCCGTTGATGAAGAAACGGGCGGAGGTGATGTTGTTGAAGCCCGCCTGCTGCAGCAGGGCGACGACGGCGGCGCCCTGGAGATTCTCGGTCACCACGATGCGGTCGTCGATCTTCACGTTGTAATAATCGACGGTGAGGTTGAAGCCGCCGCCCGGCGTCAGCGTGAGGCCGGCGCCGAAGTTCAGCGACTTTTCCGGACGGAGCGGCTGCGATCCGAGCGCACGGGCCACCGGGCTCGCGACCGGGAAGGTGCCGATCTCGACCAGCACCCCGTTCACGTTGTTGGTGGAGCTGGTGGCGAAGAATTGCTGCTGGAGCGAGGGGGCGCGGAAGCCGGTCGACACCGATCCGCGCAGCGAGCCCCACTGGACCGGCGCGAGGCGGGCGGCGACCTTGCCGTTCAGCGCGTCGCCGAAATCCGAATAATCCTCGTAGCGGCCGGCGACCTGCATCGTGAACCATTCGGTGAAGTCGGCGTCCAGTTCGGCATAAGCGGAATAGCTGCGCCGCGACGCGTCCACCTCGTTCGCCGGGCGGAAGCCGGGGAAAACCTGCGCGCCCGCGGGAGCGTTGAAGGGCGGGCCGGCGAACGGACCGGCGGCGTAGCTCTGGAAGTCGCCGGCGACGATCCGGTAATTCTCGCGCCGATATTCGACGCCGGCCGCGAACGACAGCTCCTGCAGGAAGCCCACCGGGATGCTGCGCTGGACGTCGGCGTTGACGACATGCTGGCCGAATCGGACGCCGCCCGCGTCGAACTGGCGCTGGCTGAGCTGGCCGCCGAAGCTGGTGTTGAAGCTGTTGGCGACGCCGAAGTCGAAAGCGTTGTGACCGTAGACCCAGGACAGGTCCCAGTTCCACCCGGCGGTGGCGCCGCGCACGCCGCCCGCCAGCGAATAATCCTCGATGACGCTGGTGATGAGCGGCAGGAAGCCGGCCGGGTAGAAGGGGACGAAGGTGGTGGTGGACGCGGCGAAGTCGCGGTTCCGCGGGTCGATGGCGCGGCGGTAGAAGCCGGCGCTCTCGCCCTGGCGGCTGCCGTAGCTCGCGAAGCTGTAGAACTCGATCTCGGGCGTAATGTCGAACCCGGCATTGAGGAAGAAGTTGTAGTCGCGCGTTTCGGCGTCGCCGTAGCGGTGGTTCAGCCGGTCGAAGGTGAATTCGCGCGCGTCCGACAGGCCGCCCACCGTCGGGAATTGCCGCCGCGGATCGTAGCCCGCGCGGTTCGTGAAGTCGCGGTCGCGGATTTCGCCGGTGAGGTTCACATAGCCGGTCGCGCCAATGGCGGCGCCATAGGTCGCGGCGAAGGTCCAGGTGTCGCCGTCGCGGGCGCGGCGGTCCCGGCCGGTGGTGGTGAGCACGAAATTGCCGTCGGCGTCCACGGCCGGTTCGCCGTTCGCCTGACGCTGGACGCCGGTCACTTCGGGCACGCCCTCGAGCGAGCTGTGATAGCGGCCGAACGTCATCTGGGCGCGCCCGCCCGGCTGGCGGCGCAGCTGGATGTTGATAACGCCGGCGATCGCGTCCGAACCGTAGAGCGAGGAGGCGCCGTCGCGCAGCACTTCGATCCGCTCGATGGCAAGTGTCGGAATGGCGTTGAGGTCGACTGCCGCCGAGCCCCGGCCGACCGAGCCGTTGATGTTGAGCAGCGCCGAGGTGTGGCGGCGCTTGCCGTTCACCAGCACCAGCGTCTGGTCGGGCGAGAGGCCGCGAAGGGTCGCGGGGCGCAGCACGTCGGTGCCGTCGGTGATCGACGGCTGCGGGAAGTTGAAGGAGGGGACGAGCTGGTTCAGCAGCCGGTTGACCTCGGTGGTGCCGGTATTGACCAGCGCATCGGCGGAGATGACGTCGATCGGCACGGGGCTTTCGGCGAGCGTCCGGTCGGTCCGGCGGGTGCCGGTCACCACGATCAGCTCGCCGCTCGCGGTCTGTTGCTCGATCGCATCGGTGGGAAGCGCGGGCGGTTCGTTGATGCCGCCTTGCTGCTGCGCGGCGGCGGGAGCGACGAGCGCCGCGGTCGAGAGGCCGGACAGAAGCACGAAGCGGGTAAATCTGGTCATTTTGAACCCCCTGCGAATCGAGTGACAGTGTCCCCGGCAGGGATGATGCTGCGGTTTTCCGCAGGGGGAGAGTCCCTAAATGACGCGCTGCAAAAAAGACGTCAGCATGTGACCATATTGTGACACTCTGCTGCTCCTGGGTTTGGGCGCGAAGGAGCCCCCGGCATTGACGTTGACGTGAACGTAAACTATGGATCGCGGCCATGTCGAACTCAGCGCTCCACTCCGATTTCTCGACCCCCGATCCGAGCGGCAAGAGCTACACCATCACCGATTTGTGCGAGGAATTCGGCGTCACGGCGCGCGCCCTGCGCTTCTACGAGGATGAGGGGCTGATCTCGCCCAGCCGCCATGGCCTCTCGCGGGTCTATTCATGGCGCGACCGCGCGCGGCTCGCCTGGATCCTGCGCGGCAAGCGGGTCGGCTTCAGCCTGGCCGAAATCCGCGAGATGATTGATCTCTACGACATCGGCGACGGCCGCGCCGCGCAGCGCCGGGTGACGATCGAGAAATGCCAGGCGCGGGTCGATCTGCTGAAGAAGCAGCGTGTCGACATCGACGCGACCATTAACGAGCTTGAGCGCTTCATCGACATGGTGGAGGCGGCCGACAAGGGCCTGCCGCTGCCGCCGCGTTCCGAAGCCGGCGCCGGCGAGCGCGCGCGCCGCGCCGCCGCCCGCAAATAGCCCTCAAGGAGAGCCGAATGCCCAGCTATACCGCCCCCGTCCGCGAGACCCGCTACGTTCTCGAGCAGGTGATCGGGCTCGACCGCTACGCCAACGTGCCCGGCTTCGAGAATGCGACGCCCGACATGATCGAGGCGATCCTGAACGAAGGCGGTCGCTTTGCGGCCGAAGTGCTGGCCCCGCTCAACCGGATCGGCGACGAGGAGGGCTGCACCCGGCACGATGACGGATCGGTGTCGACGCCGCCCGGCTTCAGGGACGCCTGGGACCAGTTCGTCGCGGGCGGCTGGACGACGCTGTCGGCACCGGAGGAGTTCGGCGGGCAGGGGCTTCCGCAGGTGGTCGGCACCGCCATCACCGAATATCTGCTGTCCGCCAACCAGGCGTTCGAAATGTATCACGGCCTGACGCAGGGCGCGATCGCGTCCATCGTCATCAAGGGCTCGGACGAGCAGAAGCAGACCTATCTGCCCAACATGGTGTCCGGCAAATGGACCGGCACCATGAACCTGACCGAGCCGCATTGCGGCACCGATCTCGGCCTCCTCAAGACCAAGGCCGAGCCGCAGCCGGACGGCAGCTACAAGATCAGCGGGACCAAGATCTTCATCTCCTCGGGCGAGCACGATCTGTCCGAGAACATCATCCACCTCGTCCTCGCCAAGATCAGCGGCGCGCCGGACACGGTGAAGGGCATCTCCCTCTTCATCGTCCCGAAATTCCTCGTCAATCCTGACGGCAGCCTCGGCGCCCGCAACGGCGTCCATTGCGGCTCGATCGAGGAGAAGATGGGGATTCACGGCAATTCGACCTGCCTCCTCAACTATGACGAGGCGACCGGCTATCTGGTCGGCGAGCCGGAGAAGGGGCTGGCCGCCATGTTCATCATGATGAACGCGGCGCGGCTCGGCGTCGGCCTTCAGGGTCTCGCCCAGGGCGAGATCGCTTATCAGAACGCCGTCACCTACGCGAAGGACCGGCGCCAGGGCCGCGCGCTCGTTCCGGACCAGCGCGATCCCGACGCCCGCGCCGACGCGATCATCGTCCATCCCGACGTGCGGCGCATGCTGATGGAGGCCAAAGCGTTCAACGAGGCCGCCCGCGCGTTCATCCTGTGGGGCGCCCTCCAGGTCGATCTGTCGCGCAAGTCGGAAGACGAGGCGGAGCGCGAGGCGGCGATGGACATCATCTCGCTGCTGACTCCCGTCATCAAGGGCTATCTCACCGACAAGGGCTTCGAGACGGCGGTCAACGCCCAGCAGATCTATGGCGGCCATGGCTATATCCGCGAATGGGGGATGGAGCAGTTCGTCCGCGACGCGCGCATCGCCCAGATCTACGAAGGCACCAACGGCATCCAGGCGCTCGACCTCGTCGGCCGCAAGCTCGGCCAGAATGGCGGACGCGCGATCCAGGCCTTCTTCCGCATCGTCGCCGACGAGGTGAACGACGCCAGGGGCAATGAGGAACTGAAGGATTTCGCCGCCGCGCTCGAAAAGGCGAACGGCGACCTGCAGACCGCCACGATGTGGCTGATGCAGAACGGGCTCGCCAACCCCAATCATGCCGGGGCCGCCGCTTATCCCTACATGACGATGATGGGGATTGTCTGCCTCGGCCTGATGTGGCTGAAGATGGCGAAGGCGAGCGCCGCGGTGCTCGCGAACGGCGCCGAGGATGCGGACTTCCACCGCGCCAAGCTCACCACCGCCCGCTTCTATGCCGAGCGCATCATGCCCGACACCGGCGCCCTGCGGCGCAAGATCGAAGCGGGCGCCGACACGATCATGGCGCTCCCGGCCGAAGCCTTCTGAGCAGGGAGGGGGCGGTTTCCGGCCGCCCCCTGTTACTCCACCCGGAACTCGGTCACGACCAGCCGCGCGCGCCCGCTGGCGAAAGCGCCGTGGCCGTAGCCGTCACCGCCGCCCAGCACGAAGCCGACCTCGTCCGCATGGGCCAGAGCGTCGCGGAAGGCCGCGGAGTTGCCATGGGCGGTGGAACGTTCAAGCGCCGTCCAGTTGGCGGTGAGCGGCGCCACGATCACATGTTCGCCGCGCTGCATCGGCTTCGAGGCGAAGGTGCCGTACCAGCGGTAGGTCTCGAACCGGCCCGCGGCGCTCCAATTGTCGCCGCGGCGCTGGAAATAGGGCGTCAGCAGCGCCTCCCATTGCGGATAGCCGCGCGGGGAGATGCGCACTCCGGGCGCCGCTTCGATCCGGTAGCGCATGACGATGCGCGATTTGCCCGCGAGCGAGCCGTGGCGGAAGGTCACATAATGGACGCTGCCCGGCGCCTGCGGCAGATCGATATGCCATGCGCCGTTGCGGCCGGGCGTCGGCTGGAGCGGCATGCCGCGCGAGTGGTTGCGGCCGTTGATGATCGGCCCGATCGTCCACTCGCTCGCGGCGACGTTCGCCGCCGCTTGCGCGTTGGCCGGCGCGGCGACGCCGCAGGCCGCGAGGAGGATGAGGCCGCCGGCGGCGGCGCGGATAGGCTTCAGGATCGTCATGGAGCCCGGTTAGCAGAGTCCGCCCTTCTGTAGGCTGAACCCTTTCAGCCGCCCGAGCGCGCTGCGGCGATCCGCCGCTGCCAGAGCACCAGAGCGGGGACCACCGCCAGCTCCATGGCGAGGCCGAACAGATGGCCCGGGCCGGGGACGCCCGCGACGGCCAGTGACAGCAGCCTTCCGAGCCCGCCGACTACGACGATCGCTCCCAGCCCGGCGAAGATGACGCCATTACGCTCGATGCGCGGAATGGCCGCGAGGAAGGCGAGGCCGATCCCGAGCAGGAGCCCCGAGAGGTAGCGCATGTGGCTGTCGAGATCGGTCGCAAGCGGCGGCTCGACTCCCGTCAGGAAGGCGCCGCCGGTCGCGACCCCGGCGCCGCCCGCCAGGATCGGCACCGCAGCGGCCAGAGCCACCGCGCCCTGGAGCAGCCTTCGTTCGTCCGGCCTCGCCATTCCATCCCTCGAAGTCTTCGGATGGCATCCGGCTTGGGGGATCGCAGCGCCTGCCGCAACCGGCGGAGTCGCGAAAAAGAAGGCGGGCAACCCCGGGAGGGGCGCCCGCCTTCACCTGTCAAGGGGACAGGAACTTTAGAATGTTAGAAGCGGATGCTCGCACCGACCTTGAAGTAACGGCCCATCAGGCCGTCAAAGTAGGTGATGCGACCGCCGCCGCCCGGCGCCGGGTAAGGCGGCCGGGTGTCCAGCAGATTGTCGACGATCAGCCGGAAGCCGAAGCGTTCGTTGACGTCGAACGCCAGCGTCGTGTTGACGAACATCACGTCGCCCACGCCCGGGATGTCGCGGTTGTTCTCCGCCTCGTCCGGGTTGAACAGCGCCGAACCGATATACTGGAGCTGCGTCAGCCAGGAGAAGTTGTCGTTGCGATAGGTGATGTTGGCCGTCGCTTGGTGGGGCGAATAGCCGATCGAGTTGCGCAGAGTGGTGATGTCGCCCTGGCCGACCCGGTACTGCAGCCGGTCGATATACATGTAGTTGAGGCCGAGGTTCACCGAGCTGTCCGCTCCCAGGAAGGGGGTGGGCAGGCGATAGGCGACTTCGCTGACCAGGCCGCGGAACTGGCGCGAGGCGGCGTTGGCATAGCCCGTCCGGATGAACGGGATCTGCCCGTTGGCGTCGCGTTCGAACTGGTTGCAGACCGCCGCCGGGAAGTCCGGCGCGTCGTAGCAGGCCTGTAGCGTCGAGGTCGCGTCGAGGCTCTGGATCGCGCCCTGGAGCGAGATGTCGATCCAGTCGACCGAGGCCGTGAAGCGCGGCAGGAAGCGCGGGCGGAGCACCGCGCCGATCGTCCAGCTGTCGGCCTTTTCATTGTCCAGGTTCGGATTGCCGGCCAGCTCGCCGCGGGTGGTGAAGTCCACGATGTTCGACTGGAAGTCCGGACCCAGGCCGTGCGCGAGGCAGTTCGCCTGCCGCCGTGCCGGATCGGGTCCGGCATTGCGGAAGCGGCTGTCGCACGGATCCTGCGCGGTGGTGAAGATCTGGCTGGTCGGGTTGAACAGCTCGGTGATCGCCGGCGCGCGCACCGAACGGGTGAAGTTGCCGCGAACGGTCAGGTCGCGGACCGGCTGCCAGGTCGCACCCGCCGTCCAGGTGAGATCGCCGCCCGCGTAGGAGTGGTCGATATAGCGGGCCGCGCCGTTCAGCTCCAGCGAATGGACGAGCGGCAGGGTGGTGCCGCGGCCGAGCAGCGGCACCGTCAGTTCGCCGAATACTTCGTTGGTGCGGAACGATCCGGACACCGGGTCGATCGGGATCGACCGGCCATATTGATTGCGGCCGCCGTTCGGATCGGTGGGGTCCGCTTCGCCGAAATAGAAGGCGCCCGGATCGAAGGTGGAGGATTCGCGGCGATGCTCGACGCCGAGCGCGAAGCCGACCGGACCGCCCCAGATGTCGAACAGCGATCCGCCGACGGACGCCGTCCCGACCCACTGGTCGTTGACCGCCCTCGGATCGGCGATCGTCGTGATATAGTCGATCGCCGCGCGGCTCACTTGCTGGCCGAACGGATTGAACGGCACGCAGACCGAGCTCAGCGTCGCGATCGAGGCGTTCTGGTAGCCGGGAGCGCAGACGATGTTGCCGCTGGCGTCGCGCACCGCGTTCAGCGCATTCTCCAGATTCTGCTGGACGACGACCCGCTCGCGGCCTTCGGTCGCCGAGCGGCCGTAGACGCCGACCAGTTCGAACTGCAGGTCACGACCGAACGCGTCGAAGCTGCCGTCGATGCCGAGCACGTAGCGCTGCAGCTGCACTTCCGAATAGCCGAGGCCGGTCGCCAGATCGGTGTTGGCGCGTCCCAGATAGAAGAAGTCCTGGCTCGCGAAATCGCGGTTCGGGTTGTTCGCCAGATTGTCGGCGATGATCGCTCGCGCCTGCGGCGTCAGGAAGGGATTGTCGATGCTGATGATGAAGTTGCCGTCCGGTGTTCCGGCATCGTCGAACAATGCGGTGTTGTAGACCGGCTGGTCGCGCAGCTGGGTGCCGCGGCTGTTGGCGTACCAGGCCTCGCCGAACGCGCGCAGGCGCGGCGTCAGCTCGAACTGGGCGAGCGCCGCGCCGAGATAGCGGCGGACCGGGCTCAGAAGGTTTTCGGGGAGCGAGAAGCCGCCGCCGCCGTCGAAATTGATGATGTTGCCGGTCTGGCGGCCGAAATCGAGCGGCACGAGGTTGCCGCTACGGTCGAACACCAGCGGGTTGCCCTGCGCGTCGACGACGCTCGGCTGATAGCCGCCGAAGCCGGCGGCCTGGCCGGGGGAGAGCGGGAAGAAGTCGCTGACCAGGGGCGCGCCGAATTCGGCGAGCGCCGGGATGCGCCGGTCCTGGATCAGGACGTTGCGGAACTCCGACTGACCGAGCGGGCTGGTGAAGAAGCGGCTGAGGCCGCGGCCGGGGCGCTGCGTGCCTTCGAGGCCGCTCGCCTCGTTATACTCGCCCGCCACGGTGATGTTGCCGCGGCCGCCGGCGAAGTTGCGGCCGACGATGCCGCGGATGCGGTAATCGGGCGCGTCTCCGAGCTGGGAAATGCCGTATTGGGCATCGATCTGTGCGCCGTTGAAATCGCGGCGGGTGATGATGTTGACGGTGCCCGCGATCGCGTCGGAGCCGTAGATCGGCGCGCCGCCGACGGCCACCGTCTCGACCCGGTCGACCAGCAGCGTCGGGATCACGTTGAAATCGACCTGCGAACCGGCGCCCGTCGGGCCGAAGATCGAGGCCGTGTTGGAGCTGACGAAGCGGCGGCCGTTCACGACGGTGAGCGTGCGCTGGTCGCCAAGGCCGAAGAAATTGATGAAGGTCTGGCCGGATCCGAAGGCCCCCGCCTGACCGCCGACGCGGTTGCCGCCCGGAACGCCGAACGCCGGCAGCTCCATCAACGCCTCGCCGATATTGGTTACGCCGCGCATCTCGATCTGCTCGTTGCCGAGCACGACCGCCGGCTGGGCGGTGTCGAAATTCGCGCGCGGAATGCGCGAACCGGTCACTACGATCGAGTCGGCCGACGCGTCCTCGACGGCGATCGGCTGCGGCGTGGTCTCGTCGATCCGAGTCTCGGTCTGTGCCTGGGCGGGAGCGGCGACGGCGATCGCCAGCGTGAACAAGGATGCGGATGCCGCGACCCTGTGGCGGATGGTCATGTGTGGAAATCCCCTCGGAGGAACGGAAGGGCTCCCACCTAGGGCGGGTCGGCGGGTGTCAATACCTAGGGAAATCCATAGGTTGGTTCGATTAGGACGCTTGCTGTCGCATTTCTGCAACATACGGTAATGCTACGGGAAAGCCCGCGGCGTCCGCTTCAGTTCGGACGTATTTCCCGTAGCTTGCGTCCAACCTCTTCGATCGGATGAGAAGATGCCTCGCGGCGGGAGGCGCGGAGCTTCGGATAGCCTGCCGACGCGTCGGCCATCAATTCGGCGACGAAGCTTCCGTTCCGTACCTCGGCCAGGATGTGCCGCATCTCGGCCCGGGTTTCCGGCGTGACGATCCGGCGGCCGCCCTGCAGTGCGCCGAATTCGGCGGTGTTGCTGATTGCCTCCCGCATGCCCGCAATGCCGCGAGCATAGATGAGATCGGCTATCAACTTCACCTCCGTAAGGCACTCGAAATAGGCAACTTCGGGTGAGAAACCCGCGTCGACCAGAGTTTCGTAGCCGGCGTGGATCAGCTCCGGGATCGCGCCCCACAGCACCGCCTGCTCGTTGAACAGATCGGCCTCGCATTCCTCGGCGAAGCTGGTGGGGAGGATGCCGGCGCGGCCGCTGCCGAGCGCCGCCGCATAGGAAAGGGCGAGCGCCTCCGCCGCGCCGGTCGCGTCCTGATGGACGGCGAACAAGGTGACGAGACCGCGGCCCGCTTCATATTCGCTGCGAAGCGCCGAGCCGGGGCCCTTGGGCGCGACCAGCACGATGTCGAGGTCCGGGCGGGGCGAGATCAGGCCGAAGCGGATGCTGAGACCGTGGGCGAACACCAGCGCCGCGCCTTGGGGGAGGTTGGGCTTCAGCGCGGTTTCCCAGATCTCGGCCTGGCCATCGTCCGGCGTCAGCACCGCCGCGACGTCGCAGCGCGCGGCGGCATCCTCCGGCGTCGCCACTTCGAACCCGTCAGCCTCGGCCCGCGCGCGGCTCGGCGCGCCTTCGCGCAGCGCCACGATCGGCGGGGCGCCGCTGTCGCGCAGGTTGAGCGCCTGGGCGCGCCCCTGATTGCCATAGCCGATCACGGCGACCCTGCGGCCGCGGATCAGCGAGAGGTCGGCGTCGCCGTCAGTGAACAGCTTCATGACAGCCGCGCTAGGACATCGGGGAGGGCGGCGCAATCGACCTCCGCCTGCCAGCGCGGCCATGCTGCCGGCGGTTGGTGGCGAAACCAGGTATATTGGCGCTTGGCATAGCGGCGGGTGGCGGTGCGGCCGGCCTCGAGCGCCGCCTCCCGCGTCAGCTCGCCCCGCACATAGCCGGCGATCTCCCGCACGCCGATCGCCCGCATCACCGGAAGGCTCGGCGGCAAATCTCGCGCCAGAAGCGAAGAAACTTCTTCAAACCCTTCGTCTGACATCATTTCTTCGAACCTTCGGTCACATCTCGCGTGGAGCCAGTCGCGCGGCGGCAGCAGGATGAGCGGCACGAGATCCACCGCCTCGCCGATGCCGCCCACACGCTCTGTTTGCCAAGCCTGGAGCGGCCGCCCGGTCGAGCGGACGACCTCGAGCGCGCGAGCGATGCGGGAGGTGTCGGCGGGGTTGAGGCGGGCGGCGGCGTCCGAATCCTCGTCGGTGAGATGGTGATAGGCCTCTTCGGTGGTCAGCGCCCGCACTTCCGCCCGCACCCCGGGGTGGATGTCGGGCACCGGCGCGATGCCGTCGATCAAGGTGCGAAGATAAAGCCCCGTTCCGCCGGCCAGGATCGGCAGCCGCCCTTCGCCATGGCAATCCGCGATCGCCCGCCGCGCGTCCTCCGCCCAATCGGCGGCGGAGCAGGGCCGGGCGCCGTCGCGATACCCGTACAGGAGATGCGGCGCGCGCGTCTCGTCCTCGGGGGAGGGGCGGGCGGACACGACGCGCAGGTCGCGATAGACCTGCGCGCTGTCCGCGTTGATGACCGCGCCGCCGGTGCGTTCCGCCAGCGCCAGCGCGAGCGTCGACTTGCCGCTCGCCGTCGGCCCCGCGATAAGCGCCAGCCTCGGCTTCGAAGGAGCAATTGTGTTCATCGCGACCCTGATAGCAGCGGAACGGCTGTCGCACGGCGAAATTTCGGCGGCGGAGGACGCGCTGGCGACGGCGGGAATGCCCGCCACGGATCGCGCCTGGATCGAGGCGGAACGGGCCTGCGACCTCATGTTCGCCGGCGATCCTATTGTCGCGCGCGGGGCGCTGGAAGGCCTGCTGTCCGGCGTCGACGTGGTGGTGCAGCCGGAGGCGGGCCGGCGCAAGCGGCTGCTGATCGCGGACATGGATTCGACGATGATCACCGTCGAATGCATCGACGAGCTTGCCGACTATGCCGGCATCAAGGCCGAGGTGGCGGACGTCACCGAACGGGCGATGCGGGGCGAACTCGACTTCGAGGCGGCGCTCGACGCGCGCGTCGCCTTGCTCGCCGGGCTCGACGCCGGAGCTATCGACCGCTGCCTCGCCGAGCGGGTGCGGCCGATGCCGGGCGCGAAGGCGCTGGTGCGCACGATGCGGGCGCACGGCGCCCACACCCTGCTCGTGTCGGGCGGCTTCACCCGTTTCGCCGAACCGGTCGCGGCCGACATCGGCTTCGACCGCGCGATCGCCAATGTGCTCGAAAGCGAGGGACGTCGGCTGAGCGGCACCGTCGCCCGGCCGATCGTGGGCGCCGAGGCGAAGCGGCGGGCGCTGGGCGATGCCGCCGCGGCGCATGGCCTCGCTCTCGATGCGACGCTCGCGGTGGGGGACGGCGCCAACGACATTCCGATGATCGAGGCGGCGGGCCTCGGCGTCGCCTACCGCGCCAAGCCCAGGACCGCGGCCGCCGCCGCGGCGCGCATCGACCACAACGATCTCGGCGCGCTCCTGTTCGCGCAAGGCTATGCGATGCGGGAGTGGGCGGCGGAGGACTGAGCGTTCAGGCGGGCCGGCTCATGTCGGCGGCGATCGCCGCGAGCGCGAAGGCGGCGGAGCGCGCCCCGCAGTCGAACTGGATGGCGATGCCGTCGGCAGAATGGGCGCGCACCCGCCCCTCGATCGTGCCGGCTTCCGGGTGGCGGAGCTCGACGGTACCCCCGATTTCCGGCCGGCTGTTCGTGTCGAGCAGGGCGCCGCGGGCGGAGATTTCGCGCAAAGCGGCCGGCGCCGGCGCATCGGCGATCAGAACGCACATCGGCCGGCGCCGCCAGCGCGACGCCATTGCCGCCGATCTGCTGAAGCCGCGGTGCGCGCCCATGAATATCTCCCCCTTTTCCCTGTCTCAGGGACCTAAAGGAGCGGCGCAAAAAAAGGGTTAAGGCGCGACCGTCAGGCAAGCTTCGCCCGCGGCGCGGACGGCGGCGCAGAGCCGGTCGGCGGCGGCGCGATCGGAAATGGGGCCCGCCTGCAGCCGGGTAAGGGCGCCGGCGCGCTCATAGCGCGGCTGGAGACCCGACAGCGCGCCGACCCGGCGGCTGACATTTTCCCACTGGCGGCGGGCATTGGCCTCGCTGCCGAACGCGCCGAGCTGGATGCGCCAGCGGCCGGCGGCCGGAGCCGGCGCGCGCGTGGCCGGAGCCGCCTGGGCGGGAGCGGGCGCCGCCGGGGTGGGCGTCGGCGTCGCGGCCGGAGCCGAAGGCGGCAGCTCGGTGCGCGCGATCGGCGGCTGCGCGGCCGGAACGCGGGGCGTCCGCGAAGGGGTCGCGGCCGGGGCGGGCGGGGCCGGGGGCGTCGCCGCCGCCGTCTGTGCCCCGGCGCGGGGCAGGGCCCGGGCCAATGTCGCGCCGCGCTGACGGTCTTCGGGGCTCAAATGGGTCTCCATCTGGCGCAAGCTGTCGGCCGCGGGCGGAAAGCCCTGCGCGGAGGCGGAGGTCATCAGCGCATAGGCGCGCGGCCAATCGCGTTCGACCAGGTCGCCGTTGAAATGCGCGGTGCCGAGGATGTACTGCGCCTGCGGGTCGCCGCGATCGGCGGCGCGGCGGATCCAGGACATCGCCTGCTGGCGCTGGCCGCCCTGGAACAGCATCATGCCCAAAATGCCCTCGGCCTGCTCGTGCCCCTGCCGCGCGGCGCGCTCGAACCAGTTGCGGGCCAGCGCCGGATCGGCGGGAACGCCGCGGCCCATGCGATAGGCCTGGCCCATGTTGAACTGCGCGTCCGCGTCGCCGCGGTCGGCGAGCGGCCGCCAGTGGCGCACCGCCTGCTCGTAATTGCCCGCCTGCCAGGCCTCCACGCCCTGCCGCACGCTGGGATCGAAGCCGGCCTGGGAGAGAGCGGCGCCGGCCGAGAGGCAGGTCGCCAAGGCGGCGGCCACCAGGCCGTAGCGGCGGACGGAGCGGTTCATGGCGTCATTCCCCCACGGATGAAAGCGAGGCGCGGTGCCTAGCCGGAAACTGTTTAACGGCCTCTTAGCATAGAATTCAGCGGCTTGGTCAACGTGCCCGGGCACGGGCGAGCGCCGCCTTGTTAACCAGATTTTAGCGACATCGGGTGCAATCCGGCGGCGAAGCTTCGTGAGCCGAGGGAAAATTCATGCGGGTATTGGCACTGTCGTCGCAAAAGGGGGGATCGGGCAAGACGACCTTGTCCGGTCACCTCGCCGTCCAGGCGCAGCGCGCCGGACATGGCCCGGTCTGCCTGATCGACATCGATCCGCAGGGCTCGCTCGCCGATTGGTGGAACGAGCGTGAGGACGAGATGCCCGCCTTCGCGCAGACGACGGTGGCACGGCTCGGCGCGGACCTCGAAGTGCTGCGGCAGCAGGGGTTCAAGCTCGCCGTCATCGACACGCCGCCGGCCATCACGATGGCGATCCAGAGCGTCATCCAGGTCGCCGAGCTCATCGTCATCCCGACCCGTCCGAGCCCGCACGACTTGCGCGCCGTCGGCGCCACGGTCGACCTGTGCGAGCGGGCGGGCAAGCCGCTCATCTTCGTGGTCAACGCGGCGACGCCCAAGGCCAAGATCACCTATGAGGCGGCGGTGGCGCTGTCGCAGCACGGCACGGTCGCTCCCGTCACGCTCCATCACCGCACCGACTTCGCGGCGTCGATGATCGACGGACGCACGGTCATGGAAGTCGATCCGAACAGCAAATCCGCCAAAGAGGTGGAGGAGCTCTGGTCCTACATATCCGACCGGCTCGAAAAGAATTTCCGCCGCACCGTCTTCTCGGCGCCCGGCGCCGGCTTCGGCGCCGCCCATCCCATGCAGCGTCCCGCCGGCGGCTTCGGCCGCCGCGTGGTCGGCCAGTGAGGGAGGCCCAGATGAACGCATCAAGGCCTTTCGCCTCGCTCTCCTCCGGCCTCCTCGCCCGCAAGGGCGCGGCCAAGCCGGCCATGCGTCCCCAAGGATTCGTCCAGGGCGCGAGCCTCGAGGATCTCGGCTGGAACGACATGGGCGTCGCGGAAGCGCCGCCCCTGCGCGAACATGTGCCGAGCCCCATCGACGCGCTGACGCCGGCACCGCGCCCGGCCCCGGTCGAAGAGCTTCCGACCGAGGCGGAAACCGCGCTGCCGCCGGTGGTCGAGCAGCAGCGGGCGATCGCCGAAAGCTTCGCCGAACCGGAAGCGGTCTACGAGCCGGTTGCCGAACCCGAATCTGAACCCGAACCGGTCGCGATCCCGGCCGCCGTCGTGAAGCTTCCGCGCCGCCGCGCAAAGGCTGGCGCCGTGGCCAAGGCGAAGGCCGCCTTCACGCTGCGGCTCGACGCCGACCGTCACCTCAAGCTGCGGCTCGCTTCGGCCATCCTCGGCCGTTCGTCGCAGCAGATCGTCACCGAAGCCCTCGACGATCTCATCGCCTCCCTTCCCGAGGTCGAAGCGCTGGCCGGCCGCGTGCCCGCCGGAACGCTCAAGCGGAGCTCAAGGACATGAACCAGCTGGCCATCAAATTCGCCGTCTCGACGATGGTGCTCGGGAGCACCATGGTGGGCTGCTCGCTCGACTGGCAGATGTACGGCATCGCAAGCGCGTCGGCCAAGGCGGTGCGCGCCGAGCAGGATGCCGGGCAGCTGTTCCAGCAGGCGCATGCCGCGCTCCAGCGCGGCGACGCCGCCGCGGCTCTCGGCCTCGCCGAGCGTGCCGTCGAGCTGTCGCCGCGCGACTCGGCCTACCGGATGCTGCTCGCCGACCTCTACGTGAAGAGCGGCCGCTTCGCTTCGGCCGAAGCGACCTACCGCGACGTGCTGGAATTGCAGCCCGACCATATCCGCGCCGGCCTGACGCTGGCGCTGTCGCAGATCGCGCAGGGCCGCAACGGCGCCGCGCTCGGCCAACTCGACCTGCTTGCCGGGAAGGCGTCGGCGGGCGATCTCGGCCTTGCCTTCGCGCTCGCCGGCCAGCCGGAACGCGCGATCGAACTGCTCGAGCCTGCCGCCCGCGCGGCGGATGCCAACGGGCGGGTGCGGCAGAACCTGGCGCTTGCCTATGCCCTCGCCGGCGACTGGCAGCGGGCGCGCGTCGTCGCCGCCCAGGACGTCTCGCCGGACGAGCTTTCCGCCCGGCTCCAGCAATGGGCGGCGCTCGCGCGCAGCGACGCGCCGTCGGCGCAGGTCGCGGCCTTGCTGAACGTCACCCCGGCCGAAGATCCGGGCCGCCCCGCGCGGCTCGCGCTGGCGCCGCTCGCGCCGGAGCCTCAGCCGGTCGCGCTCGCCGCGGTGGAGCCGCCGGTGGTCCCCGCCGAGCCGGTCCAATATGCTTCGCTCGCGCCGGTGGCGCCCGATTTCTACGCGCCCGCCGCCGCGGAAACGCAGGCGGTGGAAACGCCAACCGTCGAAGCCGACGAATTCGCGCCGCTGGTGCTTCGTCCGGCGGAGACCCGCGCCGAACCGCTGCTCGCCCCGCGCGCCGAGCCGCGCGTGGAGCCGCTGCGCCCGGCCGCCGCGCCGGCTGCCCAGCGTCCGGTCCGTGCCGCCGCCAGCGGCGTGCATTCGGCCCGTCCCGGCCGCTTCGTCGTCCAGCTCGGCGCGTTCAGCAACGTCCAGAATGCGGAGCGCGCCTGGGCCGATGCGGAGCGTCGCTACGGCTTCGCCCAGGCGCAGGGCGTCACCACCACCTTCGATCATGGCGGGCGCACGCTCCACCGGGTCGCGGTCGGCGGCTTCGACGATCAGGCCGCCGCGATGCGCGCCTGCCAGTCGGTGAAGGCCAAGGGCGGCGCCTGCTTCGTGCGCGGCGTCGCGGGCGATACGCCGGTTCAGCTCGCCTGGGCGAACGTGCGCCGCACCCGCGCCTGAACTTCACGACACCAGGTTCCTCCCGGGGCGGTCGGCGGCTACGTCGGCCGCCCCTCCCTTTTGGCGCGGGTGAGATGGTCGAGCACCGCCATCCGGACCGCGACCCCGGCCTCCACTTGGTCCCATATGGCGGACCGCTCCGGATCGTCGGCGACGTCGTCGGCGATCTCGACGCCGCGGTTCATCGGCCCGGGATGCATGACGAGCGCGTCCGGAGCGGCGCGGGCGAGGCGCGCGCGGGTGAGCCCGTAGCGCGCGTGGAAATCCTCCAGCGTCGCGATCTCCGCCGCCTCCATCCGCTCGCGCTGGTTGCGCAGCATCATCACCACGTCGGCGCCGTCGATCCCTTCGTCCATGTCGGTGAAGGTCGGTGCCGGGGCGTCCTCGGGAAGCAAGACGGACGGACCCACCAGGCGCAGCTCGGCGCCGAGCTTCGGCAGGCAGGCGAGGTTCGACCCGGCGACGCGGCTGTGGCGGATGTCGCCGCAGATGGCGACCTTCAGTCCCTCGATCCGGCCCTTGCGGCGGCGAATGGTGAGGGCGTCGAGAAGCCCCTGCGTCGGATGTTCGTGGGTGCCGTCGCCGCCGTTCACGACCGCGCAGCGCACCACTCCGGCGATCTCGTCCGGCGCGCCGCCGATGCTGTGGCGCACCGCGATCACGTCCGGCCGCATCGCGTCGATTGTGCGGGCGGTGTCGGCCAGCGTCTCGCCCTTCTTCACCGAACTGTGCTCGACATGCATGTTCACCACCTGCGCGCCGAGCCGCTTGCCGGCGATCTCGAAGGAGACGAGCGTGCGGGTGCTGTTCTCGAAGAAGGCGTTGACGATGGTGAGGCCGGACAGCCGGTCGTCCTGTCGGCGCGGCCGCCGGTTGAAGGCCAGCCAATGTTCCGCCTCATCGAGCAGGAACAGGATCTCGTCCGCGCTGAGCGCGGCGAGACCGAGGAGGTGGCGGTGCGCGAAGGCCATCGCTGCCGCGCATAGCGGGGCGCGGGGCGAGGTCAAGCCGCCGTCCGCGCGCCCCACCGGGCTCGGTCAGCGCCGCAGATGCTGGTCGAGGAAGCGCAGATAGGCCTCGCTGGCGTCGATCCGGTTCTGCTTGCGCAGGAAGCCGTGGCCTTCGTCCGGGAAGAGCAGATATTCGACTGGCACATTGTTCGCGCGGACGGCGGCGACGATCTCGTCGCTTTCCACCTGGAGGACGCGCGGATCGTTCGCGCCCTGCACGACCAGCATCGGGCGGCGGATGTTGGTCGCATGGAATAGCGGAGAGATCGCCCGGTGCCGCTCGGCGTCGGTCGCCGGGTCGCCCATCTCGTCGAACAAGGCCACCCGCTGCGCGCCCCACCATGCGGGGATCGATTCGAGCGTGCGCACCCAGTTGGTGACACCGAACACGTTGATGCCGGCGTCGAACACTTCCGGATGGAAGGCGAGGGCGGCCGCCGTCAGATAGCCGCCATAGGAGCCGCCGGCGACCGCCACCCGGTCGGAAATCCAGTCCTGCGAGGCCAGCCAGTCGCGCGAGGCGACGACGTCCTTGAGGTCCACGTCGCCGTGGCGCCTGTCGTCCATGTGGAAGAAGGTCTTACCGTAGCCGGACGAGCCGCGGTTGTTGATCGCGTAGACGGCATATCCGTTGTTCACGAGATGCTGGACCATCGCCGAATATCCGCGCCGGCTCTGCCCGCCCGGCCCGCCATGAACCCACACAACCGCCGGCACCGGATTGGAGGCGCTCGCCTCGCGCGGGCGGTAGAGAATGCCGGGGATTTCGAGCCCGTCATAGGAGCGGAAGCGGACCACCTCGCCCTCCACCAGCTGGCGCTCGTCGATGCGGGGATTGAGCGCGGTGGTGAGGCGCCGTGCCTGGCCGCTCGCCAGATCGGCGACGAAGATGTCGGCGGGCGAGGTGTCCGAGGCGACGGTGAAGGCGATCATCGTCTCGCCCGGATTGAAGCGCACGCCGCCGATGTCGCCTTCCGGAATGCCGCGCAGCGTCACCGGCCGGTTGGTGCGGGTGTCGGTGATGGTGAGCCGGGTGGACGCATCCTCGTTCAGCGCATGTACCCGGTAGCGGCCGCTCGGCGAGTGGCTGACGAACATCACGTCCCAGTCGGCCTGGATCAGCGGCTTCTTCTCTCCGGTCGCGAGGTCGTGCGTCCAGGCTTGGCCGAACTCCCCATGCTGGTTGGTCGAATAGACCAGCGCGCGCCCATCGGGGGTGAAGCCGTAGACGCCGAACGCGACATTCCCCTCATGAGGGGTGATGCGCTCCGGCCGGGCGGAGCCGCGCAGGTCGGCAAGATAGATGTCGCTGTCGGCGCTCGAATGCGCCTTGACCAGCGCAACCCAGCGTCCGTCGCGCGACACGGCGGCCGGCATATAGCCCTCATTCTCGAACAGGCGCTGCCGTTCGTAAGTCGTCGAGTCATAGGCGTAGACGTCGAACATCTGCGGATTGCGCTCGTTCGTCGCGACGAAGAAGCGCTTGCCGTCGCCGCTCCAGCCGATGAACATCGCCTTCAGATTCTCGCCCGGCGTCAGGTCGCGGACGCTCCCGTCCCGCTCCCGCACGAACAGGTGGTTGAGCTCGTTGCCGCCCTGATCGAATGTGTAGAGCAGCCGGTCGTCGGCGGGGAACAGGCTGGCGCCATAGGTGGCGTTGTCGCTCGACGCGGTGAGCGGCACCGGATCGCCGCCGGCCAGCGGCAGCAGATAGGCGTTGAACACGCCCGAACGGTCGCTGTTGACGAGCAGCGAGCGGCCGTCGGCGGTGAAAGCGTAGCCGTCGGGCGAGGCCATGCCGAAGACGGTGGTCTCGAAGAAGTCGCGGGCCGAATAGCGCACCGGCTGCCCGGCCGCGGGCCGCGGCGCCGCCGCGCCCTGTTCGGCCGCCTGGGCCGGAGCCGCGAGGATCAGGCTGGTGGTGCCGAGCAGGATCGCCGTCATGAATCGCATATATCCCTCCCTGTGTGTTGCCAGCACAATACAGAGGCGCGAATGCGAAAGTCTAGGGGGTGACGAGCCCGCCCATGGCGAGGCCGTCGATCGCGCCCTGGAGGATGTAGGCGGCGGCCATCTTGTCGACGAGCTCGGCGCGGCGGGCGCGGCTCGCGTCCGCGTCGATCAGCGTCCGGGTCACCGCCTGCGTCGACCAGCGCTCGTCCCACAGCAGGATCGGGAGGCCGAGCGGCGCGAGGTTGCGGGCGAAGGCGCGGATCGACTGGGTGCGCGGGCTGTCGCTGCCGTCGAGATTGAGCGGGAGGCCGACGACGATGCCCGCGACGCGCTGGTCGCGGGCGATGCCGCGCAGCTTGTCGAGGTCGGCGGAGAATTTGGCGCGGCGGATGAGGTCGGCGGGGGTCGCGATGGTCCACTGCGAATCGCACAGCGCGACCCCGATGGTGCGCGTGCCCACATCGAGGCCCATCAGCCGTCCGCCGCTCGGCAGCGCGCTTCTGAACTCCGAGGCGGCGGCGGTGATCACGACCCGTTGAAGGCGGCAAGCCGGCGCGCGGCGTCCGCCCGGATGTTCGCCCAGAACAGGGCATAATCGTAGACGTGGTAATTGTTGCCGAACAGGACGTAGGGGCCGAGGTTCGGCGGGTTCTCGCCGATCAGCAACAGGCCGCGCACGTCGCAGCGTGCCGGAACGGCGCCGGGGCGAAGATCGGCTTCGGTAAGGTCGGCATTGGGGAAGAGCGTGCCGAGATTGGAGTCGCGGCCAGCCTCGCTCCCCGACATGCCGGTGAGCGGATTGACGCACAGCATCGGCGATCCGGCGCGGGAGACGCCGCCCGGGCCTTCGGACGCGTCGTAGACGTCGGTCACCATCTTGGGATCGGCCGGCTCGCCGAAGCTCTGCCATGAAAGGATGCAGCCCGCCTGATCCGCCGTTTCGCAGCCGGGCAGGCCGAGCCCCGGCAGGTCGGCGCTGATCGACACCGGCCAGCCCACCACATAGGCCGCGGCGATCCTCCCCCGCTCGGGCGCCCCGGCGATCCGTTCCTGGAGCAGGCGGATGAGGTGGAGGCTGCCCTGGCTGTGGGCGGCGAGCAGGATCGGGCGGTCCGAGGGCGCTTGCGCGATGAACGCCTCATAGGCGGCGAGCACGTCGCGATAGGCGAAATCGAGCGCCTTGTCGGCATCCTCGCGACTAGTCAGGAAAGCGCCGAACGTCGCCTGACGATATTTGGGCGCCCAGATGGCGGCGACATTGTTGAACGCGCTCGCCTGGCTGCGCACGAACAAGGCGGCGCGATTCTGCGAATCCTGATGATCGAGCGGCGCGTTCCAGGCGCTGCGCTCGAGGAAGCTGGTCGGGTGGACGAAGAACATCGCCGCGCCGGGCTCCGCCGCTGCCGCGATGCCTTCCGGAGTCCACAAAGCGGGATTGTCGCCGATGTCGGGTCGCGCGATCCACATCGCGGCGTCGGCATAGGTCATCCCCTCGGGCGCCGCGATCTCTTCGAACGCGACGGTCGGCACCGAGGTGAAGCGCAGCAGTTCGTTGCCCCAGATTCGCAACGCCAGCGCGCCGGCGATCACCAGCACCGTCAACCCCGCCACGATCCACAAAAAACGCTGCGCCACGAACCTCTCCACGCCCGAAGCGCGTAACATCAGCATCGCCGCGCCGCTTTCAAGTGCGGCCGCCGCCGCCTTCGTCCCGACGGAGGACGCCGTGTTGCGCCGCCCGCGGCTTTGGGACAGGCTGGGCACATGGGGGATTCACTGGACGATTCGGATGCAAGCGGCCTGCATGGCGCCTGGCCGCTGCGCGCGCTGTTGTTGCTGGCGCTTGGCGCCGCGGTGGGGGTGTCGGCTTATCTGCTGATGCGGGGCGACGAGCCCTGGCGGATCACCGACGATCGGCTGAGGCTCGCGGTGGGCTCGCTGATCATCGTCGGCGGCGCCGTGTTCGCTTTCGTGCTGGAACGGCAGCGCTGGCTATGGGCGGTCGGCTTCGCACTTGCCGCGGGGCTCGCGGTCGGAGGCGTCACCTTCTGGGCGGCGCCGGAGGACCGGTGGACCGCGGGCGGGCCCTGGCAGCTTTTTTCCGCCCTGATCGCGGTCGCCGTCGCGGCGCCGCTGTTCCAGACCGCGCGCGACTTCGGCCGGTGGAGCCCCGATTATCGGGCGATCCACGCCCACGCCTGGACCAACGCCGTCCTTTGGTTCGCGGCCTGGCTGTTCGTGCTCGTCACTTTCCTGCTGATGATGTTGCTGGCGGAGCTGTTCTCGCTTCTCCAGCTCCGTTTTCTTCGCGAGCTCCTCGGCAAGAGCTGGTTCCTCTGGATGCTGACCGGCGGCGTGTTCGGCGGTGCGGTCGGCATGCTGCGCGACCGGGATCGCGTTATCGGGCTGCTGCAGCGCGTCGTGACGGCGATCCTGTCGGTGCTCGCCCCGGTGCTTGCGATCGGGCTTGTCCTGTTCGTGGCCGCACTGCCGTTCACCGGGCTCCAGCCGCTCTGGCGGCAGACCGCGTCGACGACACCGATCCTCCTGTCCTGCATTCTCGGCGCGATCCTGTTGATCAACGCCGTGATCGGCAATGCTCCCGAGGAGGAAGGCAGAAGCCCCGTGCTCCGCTACAGCGCGCTGGCGCTGGGCGCCGTGATGGCGCCGCTTGCCGTGGTCACCGTCCTCTCGCTCGCACGCCGGATCGGTCAGCACGGCTTCACGCCCGACCGGCTGTGGGCAGTGGTGTTCGTCGCCATCCTGTCGGCTTATGCCGCCGCTTATCTCTACGCGCTCCTGAAGGGGCGGCAGCGCTGGGGCGGCGAGGTGCGGCGCGTAAATCTCGGCCTTGCGGTCGGCCTGTGCCTGCTGACCTTGCTGCTCGCCACTCCCTTGTTCGACGTCGGTGCGATCTCCACCCGCAATCAGCTCGCCCGCCTCGAGAAGGGAGCGGTGTCTCCGGAGAAGTTCGATTGGAGAGCCATGCGGTTCGAGTTCGGACCCGCAGGCCGGCGCGCGGTCGAACGGCTCGCCCGTAGCGGGCCCAGCGCGGAGATCAGGGCCGCCGCCGTCGATGCGATGCGCATGAAGGACAGATATGCCTCCTCCGACGACATGGACCAGCCGGCGCGCGAGATCGTTGTCCGACCGAATCCGGTCACCCTTCCGGATGCGCTTCGTAAAGCGGTGCTGAACCCGGATCTCGTGCCTTTCCCTCCCTGCTCCCGCGCAGGTCAATGCACCCTGTTCTGGCAACCCGGCGCAGCCACCGCGATCGCGCTCGACGACGGCTGCGCGGCGCTTGCTCCGGCGGAGCAGACGGACCCGGAGAGACGATGCACGGTCCAGGTCACCGTCTTCGAGATGCGCGGGAATGATTGGCAGAGGATCGACCGGGCTGTCGGAGCCGAGGTTCTGACGCGCACCACCACGCGCGATGCCACGCGGGAGATGTTGCAGCGGGAGCGGGAAGCGATCGAGCGGGGCGAAGTGGAACTTCGCGAGGTCACCCGGGGCCAGGTGTTCATCGGGGACCGGCCCGTTTCCCGCGCCTTCGAATGACGGCAGCCGCTTGAAGGGCGCCCGAACCACTGCTAGCGCGCGCCCATGTCCGTCGACACCGATACCGTCCGCCACATCGCCAAGCTTGCCCGCATCGCCGTCACCGACGACGAAGTGGCCGCGCTGGCGCCCGAATTGTCCAACATCCTCGGCTGGATCGAGCAGCTGCAGGAGGTGGACGTGAGCGGCGTCGAGCCGATGACCGCCGTCATCCCGAACAGCCTGCGCCTGCGCGCCGACGAGGTGACCGACGGCGGCATCCGCGATGCCGTCCTCGCCAATGCGCCGGTCGCCGAGCACGGCTTCTTCGCCGTCCCGAAGGTGATCGAATGATGATGTCCCACGCCGTGAGCGACCTCACCGACCTCACCGTCGCCGGCATCCGCGACGGCTTTCGCGCCGGCGACTTCTCCGCGCGCGACGTCGCCGAAGCCTTCATCGCCAATGTCGAGAAGGCGAGGGGCCTCAACGCCTTTGTCGTCGAGACGCCCGATCATGCGCTCGCCGCCGCCGACGCGGCAGACGCGGCGCGCGCCTCGGGCGAGTTGAAGCCGCTGTCGGGCGTCCCGCTCGGCATCAAGGACCTGTTCGCGACCAGGGGCTGCCAGACCACCGCCGGCTCGCGCATGCTCGGCGGCTTCGAGCCGGTCTATGAGAGCACGGTGTCGGGCAACCTGTTCGCCGCCGGCGCGGGCATGCTCGGCAAGCTCAACATGGACGAATTCGCCATGGGCTCGTCGAACGAGACCAGCGCCTGGGGCAATGTCATCTCGCCCTGGCGGCGCAGCGACGGCGGCAATGCCGCGCTGACGCCGGGCGGCAGCTCGGGCGGTTCGGCGGCCGCGGTGGCGGCGCGGCTCGCGCCGGGGGTCACCGGCACCGATACCGGCGGCTCGATCCGCCAGCCCGCCGCCTTCACCGGCATTACCGGCATCAAGCCGACCTATGGCCGCTGCTCGCGCTACGGCATGGTCGCCTTCGCCTCCTCGCTCGACCAGGCGGGGCCGATGGCGCGGGACGTCAAGGACTGCGCCATCCTGCTGGAGGCGATGGCCGGTTTCGATCCGAAGGATTCGACGTCGCTCCAGCTCGACGTACCGGCCTGGGAGCGGAACCTCTCCGCCGACATTCGCGGCAAGCGGATCGGCATTCCCAGGGAATACAGGATCGAGGGCGTTCCGGACGAGATCGACGCGGCCTGGGAACAGGGCATCGCCTGGATGCGGGATGCGGGCGCGGAGATCGTGGAGGTGTCGCTGCCGCACACCCGCTACGCGCTTCCCACTTACTATATCATCGCTCCGGCGGAGGCGTCTTCCAACCTGGCGCGGTACGACGGTGTCAAATACGGCTTGCGACAGCAGCCCGACAAAGGCGGCCTGGCCGACATGTACGAGGCGACCCGCGCGGCCGGTTTCGGCGCCGAGGTGAAGCGCCGGATCATGATCGGCACCTACGTGCTCTCGGCCGGTTTCTACGACGCCTATTTCAACCAGGCGCAGAAGGTGCGGGCGCTCATCGCCCGCGATTTCGAGCGGGTCTGGGAGAGCTGCGACGTCATCCTCACCCCGACCGCGCCGAGCGCCGCCTTCGGCCTCGGGGAGAAATCGGACGATCCGATCGCCATGTATCTGAACGACGTCTTCGCGGTGCCGGCGAGCCTCGCCGGCCTGCCCGCGATCTCGGTCCCGGCCGCGCTCGACCGCCAGGGCCTGCCGCTCGGCCTGCAGTTCGTCGGCCGCGCGCTCGACGAACAGGGCGTCCTGAACGCCGCGCTGGCGCTGGAGGAACGGGCGGGCTTCACCCACCGGGCCGAGGCGTGGTGGTGACAGGTAATACCGATCTTGGTAATACTGGCGCATGAACGAGCAGCGCAATCTGACGGTGAAGGGCCAGGTGACGATCCCCAAGGACGTACGCGACGCGCTCGGCCTTCGTCCGGGGGAGCCGGTCGAGTTCGAGCGGCGCGGCGACGAGGTCGTCATCCGTAAGGGCATGCCGACTCACAGGGCGGCCGAAGCGCGCCAGGCCGACATGCGGCGGCGCATCGCAGAAGCGCGGACGTTCGCCATTCCGCTGACGGAGATGACGGCCGACGACTATATGGCGGGGGTTCGCGAGCCGGTTCCGGTCCAGCGCGGCCGATGATCTTCGTGGACAGCAACGTGCTGATCGACCTCATCGAGCCGGACGGCGCGTGGCGCGACTGGTCGGAGCAGGCGATCGTCTCCGCCGCCGAGCCGCTCGCGGCCAACGCTGTCGTTCTTGCCGAAACCGCGCGGCAATTCCGCACGGTCGAGGACCAGAAGCGGTTCCTCCAAACCCTCGGCATCGCGTTGCGGCCGATCGACGAAGCGGCGGCGTGGCGCGCCGGACGCGCCCATGCAGATTATCGCGCGGCCGGCGGTACCCGCGAGGCCATTCTCGCCGACTTCCTGATCGCCGGCCATGCCGCCGCCCTCGGCGCGACATTCCTGACCCGCGATCGCCGCCGGGTCGCAACCTATTTCCCCGAACTCGAACTCATCACACCTGAGGAAGACAATGGCTGACGCCGCCGCATCCATCTATCGCATCCAGGGCGCGACCGGCGCGTGGGAGGTCGTGATCGGCCTTGAAGTCCATGCCCAGGTCACCAGCCGCGCCAAGCTCTTCTCCGGCGCCTCGACGGAATTCGGGGCCGAGCCCAACAGCCAGGTCAGCCTGGTCGACGCGGCCATGCCCGGCATGCTGCCGGTGCTGAACGGCGAATGCGTGCGCCAGGCGGTCCGCACCGGCATGGCGCTCGAGGCGCGGATCAACCGCTTCTCGCGTTTCGACCGCAAGAATTATTTCTACGCCGATCTGCCGCAGGGTTATCAGATCAGCCAGCTCTACCATCCGATCGTCGGAGAGGGCGAGGTGACGATTGAGTATGGCGACGGCGAGACCAAGAGCGTCGGGATCGAGCGCATCCATCTGGAGCAGGATGCGGGCAAGATGCTGCACGACCAGCATCCGTCCTTCTCCTATGTCGATCTCAACCGCTCGGGCGTCGCGCTGATGGAGATCGTGTCGAAGCCTGACATGCGCAGCCCCGAGGAAGCGGGCGCCTATGTGCGCAAGCTGCGCTCGATCCTGCGCTATGTCGGCTCGTGCGACGGCAATATGGAACAGGGCTCGATGCGCGCCGACGTGAACGTGTCCGTGCGCCGGCCGGGCGAGCCGTTCGGGACGCGCTGCGAGATCAAGAACGTCAATTCCGTTAGGTTCGTGCAGGCGGCGATCGAATATGAGGCGAACCGCCAGGTCGACCTGATCGAAGGCGGCGGAACGGTGGTGCAGGAGACGCGGCTGTTCGATCCGGACAAATGCGAGACCCGCTCGCTCCGCTCAAAGGAGGAAGCGCACGATTATCGCTACTTCCCGGATCCTGACCTGCTGCCGCTCGAGCTGGACGACGCGTTCCTCGAAGATTGCCGGGCCAGCCTGCCCGAGCTGCCGGACGCCAAACGGCGCCGCTATGAGGAACGGCTCGGCCTGTCGCACTATAATGCAAGCGTGCTCACCGCCGAGGTCGAGACCGCGCGCTGGTTCGAGGACCTGCTTTCTCATGTCGGCGAGCAGCATGCCCAGCGCGCGGCCAACTGGCTGATGTCCGATCTGTTCGGCGCCTTGAACCGGCTCGGCAAGTCGATCGTCGAGAGCCCGGTCTCCCCCCGTCAGGGCGCCGAACTGATCGGCCTGGTGACCGACGGGACGCTGTCGGGGACGCTCTCCAAGCAGGTGTTCGAGATCATGCTCGAAACCGGCGAGGATCCGGCCGCGATCGTCGAGGCGCGGGGGCTGAAGCAGACGTCAGACACCGGCGAGATCGAGCGGGTGATCGCCAGCGTGATGGAGGCCAATCAGGACAAGGTCGCCGAATATCGTGCCGGCAAGGACAAATTGTTCGGCTTTTTCGTGGGCCAGACCATGAAGGCGATGGGCGGCAAGGCCAATCCGGGCGTGGTGAACGAGCTGCTGAAGAAGGCGCTCTGACTCTCCACTTGCGAATGGTTCTCAATAGCGTTAGGCAGCTCTCCAAAGGAGACGCCCTTATGAAATTCGGAAAATGGTTGGCCGCCGCGGCGGGTGTTCTGGCGCTGGCGGCTTGCGGGCAGCAGGCCGGGAACGATCAGGGGGCGGCGCAGCAGGGCGGGGGCGCCGGCGCGGCCGGCGGCGAGGTAAATCTCTACACCGCGCGCCACTATGACAGCGACCTGGCGCTCTACGACCGTTTCACCCAGCTCACCGGCATCCGCATCAACCGCATCGAGGGCAATGCCGACCAGCTGATCGCCCGCATGACAAGCGAAGGCGAGCGCAGCCCGGCGGACGTTTTCATCACCGCCGACGCCGGCGCGCTGTGGCGCGCGCAGCAGGCGGGCCTGTTCCAGCCGGTCCAGTCGCAGGTGCTGGGGGAGGCGGTGCCCGAGAATCTGCGCGAGCCGCAAGGCCATTGGTACGGCTTCTCGCGCCGCGCCCGCATCGTTGCCTACGATCCCGAAAAGGTCCGGCCGGAGGAGATCGACACCTATGAGAAGCTCGCGGGCGAGCGGTTCCGGGGCAAGCTGTGCGTCCGTTCGGCCGACAGCGTCTACAATCTGTCGCTGGTCGGCGCGCTGATCGAAGCCTGGGGGCCGGAGCGCGCCGGGCAGTGGGCGCAGGGCATCGTCGCCAACATGGCGCGCGCGCCGGAGGGCGGCGACCGCGACCAGATCCGCGCCGTCGGGGCGGGCGTGTGCGAGGTCGCGCTCACCAATTCCTATTACTACATCCGCATGGCGAACGGCGAGGACGCCAACGACCGTCAGGTCACCTCCCGGGTGCTGCTCGCCTTCCCCAGCCTTGACGGCCAGGGGGCGCACGTCAACATTTCGGGCGGCGGCGTCGCCCGCCATGCGCCGAACCGCGACAATGCGCAGCGGCTGCTCGAATTCTTCGCCTCGGCCGAGGTCCAGCAGCATATCGCCCGCAACAACAACGAATTCCCGGCGAGCCCCGGCGTCCAGGCGCCGCCGCCGGTCGACGCCTTCGCCAACTTCCAGGCCCATCCGATGCCGGTCGCGCGCTTCGCGGCCCGGCAGCCGGAGGCGCAGAGCCTGATGAGCCGGGCGGGGTGGCGCTGACGAGCGGCCTCGCGGCGGCCGGGACGCTCCGGCCGCCGAAGGGCGGTCGGGAATTCCCGCTGCTCGAGCTTCTGGCGGGGCTTGCCGCGCTGGCGGCGGCCCTGCCGCTGATCGGTGTCCTGCTCGCCGCCTTTTCGGGGCCGGGCGCGGACATCCCGCTACGCGACGTCGCGCGCTATGCCGTCACCTCCGCCTGGCTGGCCCTCCTCGTCGGGCTGATCACCGCCGTCGCCGGCTCGCTCGCCGCCTGGCTGGTGGTGATGCACCGCTTTCCGGGCCGGTCCTTCTTCGCCTGGGCGCTCGCGCTGCCGCTCGCCGCGCCGGCCTTTGCGCTCGCTTATGCCTATGCCGATCTGTTCGACGTGGCGAGCGGGCTGCGCATGTGGATGCGCGCCAGCCTGGGCGTCGACCTGCCGTTCGAAATGCGCAGCATCCTCGGCGCCGCCTTCGTGCTCGGCTGCGCCTTCTACCCTTATGTCTATCTCGCGATGCGCGCGGCCTTTCTCAACCAGTCGGTCGCCGTGCTGGAGGCCGCGCGCACGCTCGGCTGCACCCAGCGCCAGGCGTTCGTCCGCGCCGCCATGCCGCTTGCCCGTCCGGCGCTCGCCGCGGGCGCGGCGCTGGCGGTGATGGAGACGCTTGCCGATTACGGCGCCGTCCAGTTCCTCGCCGTGCAGACGCTCACCACCGGCGTCGTCCGGGCCTGGTCGGTCTACGGATCGACCGCCGGCGCGGCTCAGTTCGCGCTGCCGTTGCTGGGCGCGGCGGCGCTGCTGCTCTGGATCGAGCGGCGCGGGCGACGCGGCAAGAGCTTCGATGCGGCCAACGCCAAATGGCGGCCGCTGCCGGTGACCGACCTCGCCGGCTGGAAGGCGGCGGGCGCCAGCCTCTTCTGCCTGTTCCTGCTGACCGCCGGCTTGCTGCTGCCGGTCGGCTGGCTGTTCTGGACGTCGCTTTCGATCACGCCCGAACTGCCCCGGCTGGTGCGTGCCGGCATTCACAGCCTGGGGCTCGGCGTCGGAGGCGCGGCGGTCACGGTAACGCTGGCCGCGGCGCTTGCGCTGGGCGCGCGCCGGATCCCGGCCGCGGCCCGTCTCGCCAGTCTCGGCTATGCGACGCCGGGCGCGGTGATGGCGATCGGCCTGCTCGCGCCCGCCGCCATCATCTGGCGGATGAGCCCCAATGCGTCCGGCTTCGGCATCGGCATCGCCTTGCTGATCTACGCTTATGCGGCCCGGCTGATGGCGGCGGCGCTGGAGCCGATCGACGCGGGCCTCGCCAAGGTCACCCCCTCGATGATCTGGGCGAGCCGGAGCCTCGGCCGCAGCGCCGGAGGCGCGGCCTGGTCGGTCCAGCTTCCGGTCGCCAGGGGCTCCCTGCTCACCGCCGCCCTGGTCGTGTTCATCGACGTGCTGAAGGAGCTTCCGGCCACTTTGATCCTGCGCCCGTTCAACTTCGACACGCTCGCCGTCATCGCCAACAATTATGCGCTGGACGAGCGGCTGGGGCAGGCGGGTTGGCCCTCGCTGGGGATCATCCTCATCTCGCTGCCGGCGGTGATGTTCCTCAGCCGCAAGATTGCCCTTTCCCGGCCCGGCACCTAAGCGGCCCGTGATGTCCGACGCCATCGTCCTGTCCGCCCGTTCGGTGTCGAAAAGCTATGGCGGCGCGCCCGCCGTCCGGGAGGCGAGCCTCGACCTGCGCTCCGGCCGGATTACCTGCCTGCTCGGCCCCTCCGGCTGCGGCAAGAGCACCTTGCTGCGCCTTCTCGCCGGCCTCGAGCCGTTGGACGGGGGCGAGATCGAGGCGGCGGGCCGCCTGCTCTCCGCGCCCGGCCGGACGGTGCCGCCGGAGGGGAGGGGGGTCGGCCTCGTCTTTCAGGACTTCGCGCTCTTCCCCCATCTCAACGCCGCGCAGAACGTCGCCTTCGGCCTGTCGGGGCTTGCCGCCCGGGAGAAGGTGGCGCGGGCACGCGCGCTGCTCGGCCAGTTCCGCCTCGCCGACCGGGCGGAGGCCTGGCCCCACACCCTGTCGGGCGGCGAGCAGCAGCGGGTGGCGATCGCCCGCGCATTGGCCCGGGAGCCGCAAGCGATCCTGCTCGACGAGCCGTTCTCCGGCCTTGACGGCGATCTCAAGGCGGAGGTCCGCCACGCCGTGCTGTCGGGGCTGCGCGAAGCCAAAGCCGGCGTGCTGATCGTTACCCACGATCCCGAGGAGGCTCTGTTGATGGGGGACGAGCTCGCTTTGATGGCGGGAGGGCGCATCCTTCAATGCGGCCCCCCGCGCGACTGCTATTTGCGTCCGGCGACGCTGGCGGCGGCGCGGCTGCTGGGCGAGGCGAACGTGCTCCCGGCGCGGGTCGCCGACGGCAGGGCGGTCACGCCCTTCGGCGACATGCCCGCGGCGGGGCAGGGGGAGGGCGCGGCGCTGGTGATGGTGCGCCCCGAAGGCCTTTGCCTCGATCCCGCCGGCCGGGAGGTCGAAGCCGTTCGGGTGCGCTTCGGCGGCGCCTTCCACGAAGTGACTTTGCTGTCGGACGGCACCGAGGCGACGCTGCGTCTCGCCGGCGGCCCCGCTCCTGAAAAGGGGCCGGTGCGGGTCCGCATCGATCCCGAGCGCGCCTGCATCTTCCCGGAAAACGCCGCCTGAAGAAAAAATCGCGGGCACTGCATTTTTCCCCGGAACCCGGACCCGCCTTCGTCGTTCTACCTCCCGAAGATCGGCAGCTCCCCTCCCCCCCCAACTGCCGATCATTTACGTGCCCCGGCCCCAGGCCGGGGCACAATTCATTTGGGGGATCCGCAATTGAAGAGCCGCGCGCGGCCGGCGGGACGCCCGCCGGCCGGAGGATCAGCTTTGCCGCTCGCCGCGCTTGCGTGCCTGGATATAGGCGGAGATTTCGCGCTTCAGGTCGGGCGCGAACAGGTAGAGGGCGATGATGTTGGGGATCGCCATCAGGAAGAAGGCGCTGTCGATCAGGCCGACGACGCGGCCCAGGTCCAGCACCGCGCCGATCGGCAGCAGCAGCACGTAGAGCGCCTTGAACGTATATTGCGCCGCGCGGCTGTCGCCGAACAGATAGCCCCAGCTCTGCAGGCCGTAAAAGCCCCAGGCGCACAGCGTCGAGAAGCCGAACAGGAAGACGGCGATCGCCAGCACGGCCGGGAACCAGGGCGCGACCTGTTCGAAGGCGGCGGAGGTGATCTCCACGCCCTCCAGGCCCTGATTGTAGGTGCCGGCGACCACCATCGCCAGCGCCCCGAGCGAGCAGATGACGACCGTGTCGATGAACGGTTCGAGCAGCGCCACCATGCCTTCCGATGCCGGCACCCGGGTGCGCGCCTGGGCATGGGCGATGACGGCCGATCCGATGCCGGCTTCCGACGAGAAGACCGCCCGCCGCATGCCGACGACGAAGGCGCCGATCGCGCCCCCCGCCACCGCCTGACCGGTGAAGGCGTCGGAGACGATGAGCGCGACCGCGGCCGGGATCGCCGAGACGTTCAGCGCCAGGATTGCGAAAACACCGGTGAGATAGACGATCGCCATCAGCGGAACGAGATAGGAGGTCACCCGCCCCAGCCAGGTGACGCCGCCCAGCACCACGAACGCCACCAGGAAGGCCATGACGGCCCCGTAGGTCCAGCGCACACCGGTGCCGTCCGTCCAGTCCGCCGCGGCGGCGACGGCGACATAGGATTGGTTCACCTGCAGCATCGGCAGCGCGCCGATCAGGGCGAAGGCCGCGTAGAAGCCGCCGAGCACCAGCCCGAGCTTCGCCCAGCCCTTGGTCGCGAAGCCGTTCTTCAGCGTATACATCGGCCCGCCGCGGATCCGGCCGTCCGCCGTTTCCTCGCGGAAGCGCAGGCCGAGCGTCACTTCGGCGCATTTGAGCGTCATCGCGAACCAGCCGATCACGAACATCCAGAAAGCGGCGCCCGGCCCGCCGACGGTCAGGGCGACCGCCACGCCGGCGATGTTGCCGAGCCCGACCGTGCCGGAGATGGCGGTGGTGAGCGCCGCAAATTGCGACACCTGGCCCGGCGCGGTCTTTTCGCGCGCGCTCTCGCGCAGATCGCGAATCGCGATGCCGAGGCCGCGCAGGTTCGGAAAGCCCAGCCACGCCGTGAAGAACAGCATCGGGAAGGCGAGCCAGAGCACGATCAGCTCGATCTCCACCCCCAGCAGCGGAACGCGCGTGAAGACGGCGGCCTCGAGGCTGTCGATCCAGCCGCCCAGATGATCGATCGGGTTCAAATGCGTCGCTCCGCCTTGCATTGGCACGAACCTCGCTTCATGTCCGCTTCCATGCTGCGGCGCAACCAGGGGATGTCATCGAAATGACGCGCAAATTCTTCGGCACCGACGGAATCCGGGGCCGCACCAACACGATGCCGATGACGGCCGCGATGGCGCAGCGGATCGGGCAGGCGGCGGGCGCGCACTTCCTGCGCGGCGACCACCGCCACCGCGTGGTGATCGGCAAGGACACCCGCCTGTCCGGCTACATGATGGAAACCGCGATGATCTCCGGCTTCACCAGCGTCGGCATGGACGTGGTGATGGTGGGGCCGGTGCCCACTCCGGCGGTGGCGATGCTCACCCAGTCGATGCGCGCCGATCTCGGCGTCATGATCTCCGCCAGCCACAACAAGTTCATCGACAACGGGATCAAGCTGTTCGGCCCCACCGGCTACAAGCTGTCGGACGAGGACGAGGCCGCGATCGAAGCTCTGCTCGAGGTCGAGCCCAGGCTCGTCCCGGCGGAGGAGATCGGCCGGTCGAAGAAGATCGAGGACGCGCGCGGCCGCTACATCCATGCCGCCAAGCTCACCTTCCCCCCGCACCTCCGGCTCGACGGCCTCCACATCGTCGTCGACTGCGCGAACGGCGCCGCCTACCAGGTCGCGCCGGCCGCCTTGTGGGAATTGGGCGCGGACGTCACCGCGATCGGGGTGTCGCCGAACGGCGTCAACATCAACGAGGGCTGCGGCTCGACCGACACCCGCCTGCTCCAGAAGACGGTGGTGGAAAGCGGCGCCCATATCGGCATCGCGCTCGACGGCGACGCGGACCGGCTGATCGTCGTCGACGAAACGGGCGCGGTGATCGACGGCGACCAGCTGATGGCGCTGATCGCCTGTTCCTGGAAGCGGCGCGGCATGCTGCGCGGCGGCGGCATCGTCGCCACCGTCATGTCGAACCTCGGCCTCGAACGCTTCCTTGAACGGCAGAGCCTGAAGCTGGAGCGGACCAAGGTCGGCGACCGCTATGTGCTCGAGACGATGCGCGCGCAGGGCTACAATGTCGGCGGCGAGCAGTCCGGCCACATCATCCTTTCCGATTATGCCACGACCGGCGACGGACTGGTGGCGGCGCTGCAGGTGCTGGCCGAGCTGGTCGTCGCCGGACGTCGGGCCAGCGAGCTTCTGCGTCAGTTCGAGCCGCTGCCGCAGCTTCTCAAGAATGTCCGCTTCGAAGGCGGCACCCCGCTCGAAACCGACGGCGTCAAGGCGGCGATCGCGGCGGGCGAGCAGCGCCTTTCGGGCACCGGCCGGCTCGTCATCCGCAAATCCGGCACCGAACCGCTGATCCGGGTCATGGCGGAGGGCGAGGACGAGGCTCTGGTCGCCGAGGTGGTGGACAGCATCTGCGACGCCGTGAAGGCCGCCTGACATGGTCCCGGCCCGCATCCTCGTGATCGCCGGATCCGACAGCGGCGGCGGCGCCGGGATCCAGGCGGACATCAAGACGATCGCGATGCTCGGCGGCCATCCGATGACAGCGATCACCGCGCTCACCGCCCAGAACACGCTCGGCGTCAGCGGCGTCATGCCGGTGCCGTCCGATTTCGTGGTGGCGCAGATCGACGCGGTGATGTCCGATCTCGGCGCCGATGCCGTCAAGATCGGGATGATCGGATCGGCCGAGGTGGCGGAACGTGTCGCCGACCGCCTCGTCGGCTTCGCGCCGCTGCCTCTGGTGTTCGATCCGGTGATGGTCGCGACCAGCGGGGCGGTGCTGGCCGACGAAGCGACCATCGCCGCCTTCGAGCGGCTGATGGCGATCGCCGCGCTCGTCACGCCCAATCTTCCCGAGCTCGCCGCGCTAACCGGTCGCGGGATCGACGACCTCGCCGGGCTCGAAGCGGCGGCGCTGGCGCTCGCCGGGCGGACCGGCGCCGCGGTGCTCGCCAAGGGCGGGCATCTTCCCGGCAAGCTGCTCACCGACGTGCTGGCGCATGACGGCCGCATCCTGCACCGCTGGGAGGCGGAGCGGATCGAGACGACCAACACCCACGGCACCGGCTGTACGCTCGCCAGCGGCATCGCGGCCCTGCTCGGGCGCGGTCACGCGCTGATCGACGCCGTCACCGGCGCGCGCGAATATGTGCAGGCCGCGATTCTTCGGGCGCCCGGCCTCGGCGGCGGCCATGGCCCGCTCAGCCACGTGCTCGGCACCGTCCCTTGGGAGCTGGCGCGCCGCGTCTGACGGCTTATCCACAGCAAATCGCTCGCGGAATTCAGCTTTCGCTTGGCAGCGCGGCGGCCGCCCCGATAGGCTTTCGCCATGGCCAAGCCGCCTTGTTTCAGGATCGAACGCGAACTCGCCATGCCTGTGGTCGGCGTGGACGAGGCGGGCAGGGGGCCGCTCGCCGGCCCCGTCGTCGCGGCCGCGGTGATCCTCGACCGCAAGCGCTGCCCGCGCGGCATCGACGATTCGAAGAAGCTGTGCCTTGAGATGCGCGAGACGCTCTACGGCAAGCTCCGGCAGGTCGCCCGCGTCGGCATCGGCATCGCCAGCGTCGAGGAGATCGACCGGTTCAACATCTTCTGGGCGACCATGCTGGCGATGACCCGCGCGGTCGAGGCGCTAGGCGTCGAGCCGGGCATGGTGCTGGTCGACGGCAACCGCTGCCCCGACTGGCGCTATCCCTCCAGGGCCGTGGTGGAAGGCGACGCGCGCAGCCGGTCGATCGCCGCCGCCTCGATCGTCGCCAAGGTGACGCGCGACCGGATCATGATGGAGGAAGCGCGCAATTTCCCCGGCTATGGCTGGGAAACGAACAAGGGCTACGGCACCGCCGAGCATCAGCGCGCGCTCGATCGGCTGGGTCCGACCCCGCTGCACCGCCGCAGCTTCGCGCCGATTCGCCAACATATGCTGGCGCTGTGAGTCTTTCCCGCCACACCACTTCATATTGAGTCCTGGCCGGCGGGGCCGCCGCTAAATCTAGCGGGGACTCCTTTCGTTCCCGCAACATTTGGCGCCATGCCGCCGGCGGCGGCCAAGCTGCTGATCTTGACCGCGGAGTCCGGCTGACTCAGCATGGCCCCACATCGAACGGGGGTCTAACGAAATGAGCGTGATGGGTCGTGTGGGGGCGTTGCGGCGGCCCGTGAAGCAGAAGCCGGCGCCGGAATTGCCGCTCGGGACCATCATCGAACAGGATTGCGTGCGCGCCATGGCCGCGCTCCCGGACAATTCGGTCGACATGGTCTTCGCCGATCCGCCCTACAATCTGCAGCTCGGCGGCGACCTGTTCCGGCCCGAGGGCGGGCGGGTCGACGCGGTCGACGACGATTGGGACAAGTTCGCGACCTTCGCGGATTACGACGCCTTCACCCGCGCCTGGCTGGCGGAGGCCCGGCGCATCCTGAAGCCGGACGGCACCTTGTGGGTGATCGGCTCCTACCACAACATCTTCCGGGTCGGCGCGGCGCTTCAGGATGCCGGCTACTGGATCCTGAACGACATCGTCTGGCGCAAGTCGAACCCGATGCCGAACTTCCGCGGCACCCGCTTCACCAACGCGCACGAGACGCTGATCTGGGCGTCGAAGAGCGAGGACAGCCGCTACACGTTCAACTATCGCGCCATGAAGGCGATGAACGACGAGCTGCAGATGCGCTCCGACTGGGTGATCCCGATCTGCTCGGGCGGAGAGCGGGTGAAGACCGAAGGCGTCAAGGCGCACCCGACGCAAAAGCCGGAGGCCTTGCTCTACCGGGTGCTGCTCGCCTGCACCAATCCCGGCGACGTGGTGCTCGACCCCTTCTTCGGCACCGGCACCACCGGCGCGGTCGCGCGGCGGCTCGGCCGCAACTGGATCGGGATCGAGCGGGAGGCGCGCTACGTGAAGGTGGCGCGCGCCCGCATCGAATCGACGCTGCCGCTCGATGAGAGCGCGATGAAGACGATGGGGTCGAAGCGCGCCCAGCCGAAGGTGCCGTTCGGCGCCCTCGTCGAAACCGGAATGATCGAGCCGGGCGCGGTGCTGACCGACGCCAAGCGCCGCTGGACCGCCCGGGTGCGGGCCGATGCCTCGGTGGAGCTCGGCGAGAAGCAGGGCTCGATCCACCAGATCGGCGCCGCCGCCCAGGGCGCGCCGAGCTGCAACGGCTGGACCTTCTGGCATGTCGCGCAAGGCGAGGCCCTGGTTCCGCTCGACCTGCTGCGCCAGCGCTACCTCGCCGCGGCGGCGGACTGAGCGCGGGCGCCAGCGATGACCGGCCGCATCTATCTCAGGCCCACCGCCTTGGTCGACGCGCCGTTCGGGCTCGACGGGCAGGTGGCGCGGCTGGCCGGGGGCCTCAGCTTCTTCGCCGCCGTCGAAGTGCTGGAGCGCGGCCGGCCGGGGGTCGCCGAGCTTCTTCCGGTGGCCGAGGTCGAGGCGGCGCTCGGGCGGCTGGGGGAGGGGGCGCGCCTCGCCTGGTCGCGCCTCACCGCGCCGCGCCCGCCGCTGCGGCTCGGCGAGCGGGTGGTCCGGCTCGATCAGCCGCAGGTTGTCGGCATTCTCAACGTGACGCCCGACAGCTTTTCGGACGGCGGCGCGCATGACGGGCCCGAAGCGGCGGTCGCGGCCGGCCATGCGATGGCGGCGGCCGGCGCCGCCCTGATCGACGTCGGCGGCGAATCGACCCGGCCCGGCGCGGCGCCCGTCTGGGAAGGTGACGAGATCGCGCGGGTCGAGCCGGTGGTGCGCGGGCTCGCCGCGTCCGGCGCGGCGGTGTCGATCGACACGCGCAAGGCCGCGGTGATGGAGGCCGCGCTCGCCGCGGGCGCGGCGCTGGTCAACGACGTCTCGGCGCTCGGCTGGGACGACCGTTCGGCCGCGGTCGCGGCGCGCGCCGGCTGCCCCGTCGTGCTGATGCACCACCAGGGCACGCCCGAGACGATGCAGCAAGATCCGCGCTACGACGGCCCCGTTCTCCTCGACGTCTATGACTGGCTGGAGGCGCGGATCGCGGCCGCGGAAGGCGCGGGCATCGCGCGCGCCGACATCATCGTCGATCCCGGCATCGGCTTCGGCAAGACGGTGGCGCACAATCTTCAGCTGCTGAACGGGCTGGCCCTGTTCCACGGCCTGGGCTGCCCGCTGATGCTGGGCGCGAGCCGCAAGCGCATGATCGGCGCGCTCGCCAACGAGGCGCCCGCCGACCGCCGGCTCGCCGGTTCGCTCGCGCTCGCGCTGAAGGGCGCCGAGCAGGGCGCGCAGCTGCTGCGCGTCCACGACGTCCCCGAAACGGTGCAGGTGCTGCGTATCTGGCGGGGGCTGCGCGACGCCGCGCTGACGCCGCCGATCTGAAGCGCCCGCGAAATCCGCCGTCGCCTTCTTGACGGGCCGGTGCGTCCGGCCCATATGGCGGCTCCGGCGGTTGGGGCTTGTGCCTGCAACTGTTTGGAAGGTTTCGGGAATTTTCGATTTTCCCGGGATCCGCCTCT
>NZ_JBKBMQ010000006.1:0-196275 GCF_046295735.1 Allosphingosinicella sp. | reverse complement strand
GTGGTGGGGGGGGGGAGCGCCCCCCTCTCCGCCCCCCCCCCCCTGGGGAAGGGTGGGGGGGGGGGTGGTGTTTCCCCCCCGCCCCCCCCCGGCGCTGCTGCGCAGCGCCCCCCCTCATCCAACTCCGCCTAGGCTCCTTCGTCGCCAAGGCTCCGTATCCTTCCCCCGCAAGGGGGGAAGGGACTGACGACGCCGCCCTCATCTCCCCACCATCGGCAGGTCGAGCCCCTGCTCCCGCGCGCAGGCGATCGCTTCCTCATAGCCGGCGTCGGCGTGGCGCATGACGCCGGTGCCGGGGTCGTTCCACAGCACCCGCTCCAACCGCCGCGCCGCATCTTCGCTGCCGTCGGCGACGATCACCATGCCGCTATGCTGGGAATAGCCCATGCCGACGCCGCCGCCATGGTGGAGCGACACCCACGTCGCACCGCTGGCGGTGTTGAGGAGGGCGTTGAGCAGCGGCCAGTCGGACACCGCGTCGGAGCCGTCCTTCATCGCCTCGGTCTCGCGGTTGGGGCTCGCGACCGAGCCGCTGTCGAGATGGTCGCGGCCGATCACGACCGGCGCCTTGAGTTCGCCTCTGGCCACCATCTCGTTGAAGGCGAGGCCGAGCCGGTGACGTTGTCCCAGGCCGACCCAGCAGATGCGTGCCGGCAGGCCCTGGAACGCGATCCGCTCCTTCGCCATGTCGAGCCAGCGGTGGAGGTGGGGATCGTCGGGGATCAGCTCCTTCACCTTCGCGTCGGTCCGGTAGATGTCCTCCGGATCGCCGGACAGCGCCGCCCAACGGAACGGCCCGATGCCGCGGCAGAAGAGCGGGCGGACATAGGCCGGGACGAAGCCCGGGAAATCGAAGGCGTGGGTCACGCCCGCGTCCTTCGCCACCTGGCGAATGTTGTTGCCATAATCGAACACCGGAATGCCCTGCTCCCGGAAGGCGAGCATCGCCTCGACATGGACCGCCATGGAGCTGCGGGCGGCTTCCTCGACGGCTTCGGGAGCGCGTTCGCGCATCTCGTACCACTTCTCCACCGTCCAGCCGAGCGGCAGGTAGCCGTTCACCGGATCGTGGGCCGAGGTCTGGTCGGTGACCGCGTCGGGCCGGATGCCGCGCCGGACCATCTCGGGCAGGATTTCGGCGGCGTTGCCGAGCAGGCCGACCGAGGTCGGCGCCTCGGCGGTGCGGATGATCTCCAGCGCCTCGTCGATGCTCGTGGCGCGGCGGTCGAGATAGCGGGTCTCCAGCCTTTTCTCGATCCGGCTCTCCTGACATTCGACTGCGATGCAGTGCGCGCCCGCCATTACCGCGGCGAGCGGCTGCGCGCCGCCCATGCCGCCGAGCCCCGCGGTCAGGATCCACCGGCCCTTGAGATCGCCGCCATAATGCTGCCGGCCCATCTCGACGAAGGTCTCGAAGGTGCCCTGAACGATGCCTTGGGTGCCGATGTAGATCCACGATCCGGCCGTCATCTGGCCGTACATCATCAGTCCCTTTTGATCCAATTCGTTGAAATGCGCCCAGTCCGCCCATTTCGGCACCAGGTTCGAATTGGCGATGAGGACGCGCGGCGCGTCCTTGTGGGTCGGAAAGACGCCGACCGGCTTGCCCGATTGGACCAGCAGCGTCTCGTCCTCCTCCAGCCGCCGCAGCGTCTCGACGATCCGGTCGTAGCTCGCCCAGTCGCGCGCGGCGCGGCCGATGCCGCCATAGACGACCAGTTCCTCCGGCGCCTCGGCGACGCCGGGATCGAGATTGTTCATCAGCATCCTGAGCGCCGCCTCGGTCGTCCAGCTCCTGCAGCTGAGCTCCGTCCCGGTCGGCGCCACGATGCGGCGGCTGTTGTCGCGTCGGTTGTGCATGCGGCTTCTCTAGCCCCTCGTCATTCCGGCGAAAGCCGGAATCTCTCTTTCGTCAAAGGCAGCGGGATTCCGGCTTTCGCCGGAATGACGTTCACGGTCAGGCATCCACCCCCGCCACGATCCGCCGGACGGGACCCGGATGGCCGATCCAGTAGCTGAGCTCGGCGGGCCGCTCTACGTTCCAGACGCACAGGTCCGCCGCCTTGCCGGGGGCGATCGTGCCGATCTCGTCCTCCAGCGCCAGGGCCTTGGCGGCGTTGCGGGTCATGCCGGCCAGCGCTTCCTCCGGGGTCAGGCGGAAGAGGGTGCAGGCCATGTTGAGCATCAAGGTCGGCGACAGCACCGGCGACGTGCCCGGATTGCAGTCGGTCGCGACCGCCATCGGCACCTTGTGCTTCCTGAGCAGCTCGACCGGCGGCTTCTTCGTCTCCGACAAGGCATAGAAGGCGCCGGGCAGGAGCACGGCGACCATGCCGGCATGGGCCATCGCCTCGATCCCCGCTTCGTCGGCATGTTCGAGATGATCGGCGGACAAGGCGTCATATTCCGCCGCCAGCGCCGCCCCGTTCAGATTGCTGAGCTGCTCCGCATGGAGCTTCACCCGCAGATGGTGGGAGGAGGCGCATTCGAACAAGGCGCGCACCTCGTCCGGCGTGAAGCCGATGCCTTCGCAAAAGGCGTCCACCGCATCCGCGAGACCGGCTTCCGCCACCGTCGGGATCATCTCGTCGAGCACGAGGTGGAGATAGTCCTCGCGCCTGTCCCTATATTCGGGCGGCAGCGCATGAAGCGCCAGCAGGGTGGGCGAGACCCGCACCGGATGCTCGGCGCCGAGGCGCGCGGCGGCCCGAAGCATCGCGCATTCGCTGTCGGTGTCGAGCCCATAGCCCGACTTGATCTCGACGGTGGTGACGCCGCCGCGCATCAGCGCCTCCAGCCGCGGCCGCGCGGCTTCGGCGAGCCGCTCGGCCGATGCGGCGCGGGTCGCCCGGACGGTGAAGACGATTCCGCCGCCGGCGCGGGCGATCTCTTCGTAGCTCGCGCCTTCCAGCCGCTGTTCGAACTCGGCGGAGCGATTGCCGCCGAAGACGAGGTGGGTGTGGCAATCGATCAGGCCGGGCGTCACCCAGGCGCCGTCGAGCTTCACCACCTCGCGCGCGCGGTTCCCCGCCAGCTCGGTGCGGCGTCCGACCCGGACGATGCGGCCGTCGGCGATGCCGATGGCGCCATTCTCGATCGCTCCGAACGGCGCCGGAACGGCCGGGTCCATGGTGGCGATGTTGCAGTCGATCAGCAGGCGGTCCCACATGGCTCGCCTAATGGCACGCGGCCTTGTAGGGGTCAAAGCCATGAGCTGGCCCCGCATCACCGACCTCTTCACCGACGCTAAGGACGCCGACATCGCCCTGGTGGGGGCGCCTATGGACGCGCGATCCGTCAATCCGGCCGATTATCACCGCGCGCCGGGCGTGCTGCGGGAGACGCTGAAGCGGTTCAGCACCTACGACGTCGAAACCGGCGGCGAGATCGAACTGTCCATCCGCGATCATGGCGACGTGCCGGTCCAGGGAATGTCGCCGGAGGACGGCTTCGCGCCGGTCCGCGACGCGGTCGCGGCCGCGACGGCGGCGCATGGCCTGACGCTGCTCGTCGGCGGCCATAACGGGGTGACCAGGCCGGCCGCGCACGGTCTCGGCGTGCCGATCGGCGAGGTGGGGCTGATCACGCTCGACGCGCATTTCGATCTGCGGGGGACGGAAGAGGGGCTGATGAACGGCAATCCCGTCCGCGCGCTGCTGGAGGACGGGCTTCCCGGCGCCAACATCTGCCAGATCGGCCTTGCGCCCTTCGCCAACACGGCCGAGATGCACCGCATCGCCCGCGACGCGGGCATCGGCGTCTGGACGATCGCCGAGGTGAAGCGGCAGGGGATCGCGCCGGTGCTGGACGCGGCCCGCGCGCGGCTCGGCCACTGCGCCGCCCTGATGGTCGATTTCGACATCGACGTGATCGACCGCGCGCAATGCCCCGGCGCGCCGGGCGCTCGGCCGGGCGGGATGAGCGCGGATATGTTCTTCGAAGCCGCGCGCCTCCTTGCCGCCGATCCGCGCGTCCGCCTGGTCGACCTCACGGAATTCGATCCGGGGCGCGACGTGGGGGAGGTCACCGCTCTGACGGCGGCGCGCTGGGCGTGCGAGATCCTGGCCGGCTACACCGCCCGGGGCTGACCGGCCCGCTTCAGCATCTCCGCGACGAGATCCGCCAGCTCGCCGACCGCGAAGGGCTTGCGAAGGATCGGTGTCTCGCCGCCGAGCGTGCGTTCCAGCACGCCGGTTTCGGCATAGCCGCTGGCGAAGATCACCGGCATTCCGGGGCGCAGGACGGCGGCTTCCCGTGCGAGATCGGCACCGGACATTTCCGGCATCGCATAATCGAAGATGGAAAGGGCCGGCGCTTCCACCGCCAATATGGCCAGCGCCTGCGGACCGCCGCTCGCGTCGCGCACCCGGTAGCCGAGCGCTTCCAGCGAATTGCGGATGGTCGCCCGCACATCCTCGTCGTCGTCCACCACCAGCACCGTCTGGCCGTTTCCCTCCGGCAGCGGGCCTTCCGCCCGGGCTTCCGGCGCCGGATCGGCGGCGGGGGCGGCGACGCGGCGCAGCTCGATCGTCACCGTCGTTCCCTCGCCCTCGCGGCTGTCGATCCGTACCTCGCCGCCCGACTGGCGCGCGACGCCATAGACCATTGAGAGGCCAAGACCCGTGCCCTTGCCCACGCCCTTGGTAGTGAAGAAGGGCTCGAAGGCGCGCTCGATCACCTCCGGCGGCATGCCGCAGCCGGTGTCGCGCACCTCGACTTCGACGGTGCCGTCCTGGAAACCGTCGCGAGCAGGCCTGGCGCGGGTCGCGATGGTGAGGACGCCGCCGTCCGCCATCGCGTCGCGGCCGTTGATGGCGAGGTTGAGGAGCGCGAGTTCGAGCTGCGTCTTGTCCGCCAGCACCGCCGCGCCGCCGTCGTCCAGCTCGGTGCGGATCGCGATCCCGGAGCCGAGCGAGCGGGAGAGGAGATCGAGCATGCCTTCGACCAGCGGCGTCACCGCCACCGGCCGCAGGTCCAACCGCTGGACGCGGGAGAAAGCGAGCAGCTGGCCGGTAAGGCGGGTGCCCCGCTCCGCCGCCTGGAGGCCGCGCTCGGCCAGGCGCTTTACCCGCGCCGGATCGCCGGGGCCGCGGGCAATCAGCTCCAGCGAGCCCGCGACCGCCTGCAGCAGGTTGTTGAAGTCGTGGGCGATGCCTCCGGTCAGCTGCCCCACCGCCTCCATCTTCTGCGCCTGGACGAGGGCGGCCTCCGCGCGCTCCCGCTCCGCGATCTCGCGGCGGAGCTGGGCGAGCGCCTCGTCGCGCTCCCGCACGCGAGCGCCGAGCTCCGCATTGGCTTCCTTGAGCTGCAGCGGGGAGGGGATGGCGAGCGCCTTGGGGATGAGCGGCCACAGCACGATCGCCGTGCCGACCGACGCGATCGCCGTCACCACCTTGATCAGCGCTTCCCAGCCGTAATCCGGATTCCACAAGGTCCAGATGCTCATCAGATGGGTGGTGCCGCAGGCGACGATGAACAGGGCGAACAGCCAGAAGATCCAGCTGAAGGCGACGTCCTTGCGGCCCGTCACGAAGCGCACGATCGCGATCGGGATCGAGAAATAGGCGGCGGCGATCAGCGCGTCGGCTATGACGTGGGTCCAGACCAGCTCCGGCTGCCACAAAAGGCAATAACCGTGCGGAGCCAATTCCCGCGCACGCGACAATATGCTGAAATATTCGAACATGGAGCGCCCTCCCAGAGGCGCCGTCACTATGTGCCGCCCGCCGGGGCTTGGCAATCGGCGGGCGCCTGTGCACAGCGAAGGCAATGGAGCGGCGCGAGATTCCCTTCGGCGAGGCGGTGGCCGTCTGGTGGCGGATCGCGCTGCTGAGCTTCGGCGGTCCCGCCGGGCAGATCGCGGTGATGCACCGCATCCTCGTGGAGGAGAAGAAGTGGATCGGGGAGGAGCGATTCCTCCACGCCCTCAACTATTGCATGCTGCTCCCGGGGCCGGAAGCGCAGCAGCTCGCCACCTATATCGGCTGGCTGCTCCACCGCACCAAAGGCGGCCTCGTCGCGGGCGGGCTGTTCGTGCTCCCCGGCTTCGTCGCGATCATGGCCCTGTCCTGGCTCTATGCGATCGTCGGCGATGTCGGGCCGGTCGCGGCCCTGTTCTTCGGCCTCAAGGCCGCGGTGCTGGCGATCGTGCTCGACGCGGTGCGGCGGATCGGCGGCAAGGCGCTGCGCAACGGCGTGATGGTGGGGATCGCGGCCGCGGCGCTGATCGCCATCTTCTTCTTCGCCGTGCCGTTTCCGATCATCATCCTCGCCGCCGCTTTGATCGGCTGGCTGGGCGGCAGGAGCGGCGCGGCCGCCTTCGCGCCCGGCGGCGGGCACGGGCCGATCGGCGGCGGCGTCGCCGATGCGGACAGCTGGCTCGGCGAGGACGTCCCCGAACACGCGCGGCCGGACCTGCGCCATTCGCTGCGCATCTCGGCCGCCTTCCTGCTGCTGTGGCTGGCGCCGGTCGTCCTGCTGCTCGCGTTCCTCGGCCGCGGCAACGTGTTCGCGGACATCGGCCTTTTCTTCTCGCAGATGGCGGTGGTGACCTTCGGCGGCGCCTATGCGGTCCTGGCTTATGTCGCCCAGCAGGCGGTCGAAGGTTACGGCTGGCTTCGGCCCGGCGAGATGCTGGACGGGCTCGGCATGGCGGAAACGACGCCTGGGCCGCTCATCATGGTGACCCAGTTCGTCGGCTTCATGGGCGCCGCGCGCCAGGGCGGAATGGACCCGCTGCTGGCCGGGACCTTGGGGGGCATCCTCGCGACCTGGGTCACCTTCATGCCCTGCTTCCTGTGGATATTCCTCGGCGCGCCGTTCAGCGAGCGGCTGCGCGGCAACCGCGCGCTCGGAGCGGCGATGACGGCAATCACGGCCGCCGTCGTCGGCGTGATCCTGAACCTCGCCATCTGGTTCGGCCTCCATGCCCTGTTCGGGGAGGTGGTCGAATATCGCGGCTTCGGTCTCAGCGTCGACGTGCCGGTTCTCGCGACCCTCAACTTGCCCGCGCTGGTCCTCACGGCGGCGGCGCTGGTGGCGGTGTTCCGCTTCCGGGTCGGGACGCTGCAGGTGATCGCCGGGGCCGCGCTGGCGGGACTGGCCTGGTGGGCGGCCGGCACCTTCCTTTGACCCTGTTGCCATCGGGCCTGGACAGGTTCATGAGGCCCATATGCTTTCTCAACGAACGCGGTATACAATTCGCGCGCTGCTCCACCTCGCCGATCGCTACGGCGAAGGGCCGGTGCAGCTCGCGGAGATCGCGGAGGCGCAGAACATCCCGCCAAAGTTCCTGACCGTGATGCTGTCGAGCATGCGCCGGGCGGGCCTCGTGGAGACGATGCGCGGGCGGGACGGCGGCTATTGGCTCGCCAAGCCGCCGGCCGAGATCAGCTATGGCGAATTGGTGCGCCTCACCCGCGGTTCGCTGGGCCTGCTGCCTTGTGCGAGCCGGCAGGCCTATGAACGTTGCCGCAACTGCATCGACGAGGAGAAGTGCCGCCTGCACCGCGTGATGCTGATGGTGCGGGACGAGACCGCGCGTATCCTCGACAACCTCACCCTCGCCGACGCCATCCCGGCCGAGGCGCTGGCGGAGGCGGAGGCTTGAAGACGGCCGCGGTCGTCGGCGGCGGCTTTTCGGGAACGCTCCAGGCCATCCAGCTCGTCCGCGCCGGCGTGACGCGCGTGGTCCTGATCGAACGCGAAGGAGCGCCGGGGCGGGGCGTCGCCTATGGGACGGCGCGGCCGGAGCATCTGCTCAACGTCCCCGCCGCCAAGATGAGCGCCTTTCCGGACGCGCCCGATCATTTCGCCGACTGGTTCGCCGGACATGGCGGCGCCCCCCACGAATTCGCGCCGCGGCGCCTCTATGGCAGCTATGTCGAACAGCTGCTCGCCGACGCGGGAGACCGGATCGAGATCGTGCGCGACGAGGCGCGCGACATCCTTCCCGGCGAGCAGGTGGTGCTGAAGAGCGGGCGCAGGATCGACGCCGACGCCGTGGTCCTGGCGGTCGGCAACTTCCCGCCGGGCCCTTTGCGCGGCCTGTCCGAGGCGGAGCTGCCGGGCATCTACGTCCCCGATCCCTGGGCCGGCGATTTCGCCGACGGCCTCAATGATCAGGACGACGTGCTGTTGATCGGCACCGGCCTCACCGCCGTGGACGCCGCCCTCACGCTGGACGCGAAGGGCTTCGGCGGGCGCATCCTGGCACTGTCCCGCCGCGGCCTTGCGCCGCGCGCGCACCGGATGATGGCGCCGGTCCCGCCGCTCGGGGGCGAGCCGCCGGCGACCTGCGCGGCGCTCACCCGCGCCGTGCGGCGGGCGGCGGAAGGGATCGGCTGGCGCGCGGCTGTGGACCAGCTGCGCCCAGTCACCCAGCGCCTCTGGGCGGAGGCGCCGCTGGAGGAGCGGCGCCGGTTCCTGAGGCATCTGCGCCCCTGGTGGGACGTCCACCGCCACCGTATCGCACCGTCGATCGCCGCGCGCATCGCGGAGATGGAAGCGGCCGGACGCCTGCGCTTCGCCGCCGGACGCATCGTCGCGGCGGCGGCCGACGGCAGCGTCGAATGGCGGCCGCGCGGCGCCGCGTCGAGCGAGCGGCTGCGAGCGGCGCGGATCGTCAATTGCACCGGCCCGGAACCGAACATCGCGCGCGCCGGCGACCCCCTGCTCGACGCGCTGATCGCAAGCGGCCGCATCCGCCCCGATCCCCTCCGCATCGGCATCGACGTGGACGCCGACTTCCGCGCGATCGGCGCCGACGGGGAACCGTCGGAAACCCTCTACGCCATCGGCCCGATGACACGCGGCGCCTTCTGGGAAATCGTCGCCGTCCCGGACATTCGCGGCCAGGTGAAGGCTCTTGCGGAGCGCTTGGGAGGCAGGGGAGAAGGTCAAAGCGCCTGAACACCCCACCGGTTGTGCGGATACCCCAAGGAGTTTCCCGAACTTAGATCACGATCCGGAACAGGGCGCCGCCATCGGGGCCGGCGTCGATCGTGATCGCGCCGCGGTGGGCGAGGATGACTTGGCGGGCGAGGCTGAGGCCGACGCCGGTGCCCTTCGCCTTGGTGGTGAAGAAGGGGAGGAAGACGTCCTGCCGCAGCGCCTCTGGTACGCCGGGCCCGTTGTCCGACACTTCGATCTGGGCACGGCCCGAGCGGGCGCGAGTGAAGGCGAGCGATATGCGCGGCGCGTCCGAATGGCTCCGCGCCGCCTCGGCGCCGTTCTTGAGCAGGTTGAGCAGCACCTGGCACATCAGGTCCGGATCGCAATCGATGGTAAGCGCCTCCGGCTCCACCGACAGCGCGAACTCCGCCTGATCGCCGGCCGGGCTTGCGCGGAACAGGGCCTCCAGCTCCAGCGCCCAGGGCTTCACCTCGAACATGCGCCGCCGCACTTCCGGGGCGCGGCTGATCTGCCGATAGCTTTCGACGAAGCCCATCACGCCGTCCGCGCGCCGCGCGAGCGTCTCCACCGCCGCGCGTGCGTCGGCGATGTCGGGGTCGCCGCCCTTGTCGACCTTGGCGATCAGGTCGGCCGCCGAATGGGCGAGCGAGGTGACGGGCGTCATCGAATTCATGATCTCGTGGGTGAGGACGCGGACGAGATCGCTCTGCGCGGCGATCTCGACCGCATTGAGTTCGCCCTGGATCGGCTGGACGGCGACGACGCGGACGAGGCCGCCAAGACGGTGAACGACGGCCGCGGACACCATCGCGGTCTGCGGCACGCCGTCGATCATCAGGGGCACGAGCCGCGGCCGCCCGACCGCGCCGCCGGCCAGCGCCTTGGCGAAGGCATCGCCATATTCGGCGAAATCCTCGGGCCGCACGCCCTGATGCCGAACGAGCAGCCGTCGCGCCGCCTTGTTGGCGAGTTCCACCCGACCTTCCTCGTCTACGGTGAGGAGCGGGGTGGGGGCATCGTCCAGCACGGCCTCGTAGAAGCGGTTGGCGTCCGACAGGTTGTGGCGCTCGTCGCGGAGCTTGCGGATGCCTTCGTCCAGCGCCTCGCCCAGCTCGGCGAAGCCGCTGCCTTCGAAGCGCCGCTTGAAGCCCTGGCTGAGGTCGCCGAACCGCACCGCCTCGATGAAGCGGGCGAGCTCGACATTGGTGCGCTGGATGAAGCGCCACAGCGCCGCCGCCGCGCCGAGGCAGATCAGCGCCGCCACCAGCCGCGCCGCGCCAAGCCCCGGGATGCTGAGCGTTTGCACGAAGGCGAAGGCGGTCAGGAGCAGCAGGCCCAGCCGCAGCCCCAGTCCGAGCGCGAAGCGGGAGCGAAAGCCCATCAGGCGGAGCTCTTCCAGCCAAGGGAAGGCTCAGAGCCCATGCTTGTCCATGCGGCGGTAGAGCGAGGCGCGGGTGAGGCCGAGTTCCTGGGCGGCGAGCGAGATGTTGTAGCCGTGCTTCTTCAGCGCCTGTTCCAGGATCTGCTTCTCGGCGCGCTCGAGGTTGAGGTCGCCGCCGATCGGGGCCGGTTGCGGCGCGGCGGCGGCGGGGCGGGAGGGGATCGCGCGGGACAAGGAGAAATCCTCGACGCTGAACGCTTCGTCATTGGCGAGGATCACCGCCCGCTCGGCGGCGTGGCGGAGCGCGCGGACGTTGCCCGGCCAGTCATAGGCCTGGAGCGCCGCCGCCACGTCCGGCGGCAGCCGCCGCTGGGGCTTGCCGTACTTCTTCGAATAAGCCGCGACGAAATGATCGACGAGCAGCGGGATGTCCTCGCGCCGCTCGCGCAGCGGCGGGAGCTCGATCTCCACGGTGTTAAGCCGGAACAGCAGATCCTGCCGGAAGCGATGTTCGTCGGAGAGCTGGTCGGGCGCCATGTTGGTGGCGGCGATCACCCGCACGTCGATCGACACGGGCCGGTTGGCGCCGACCGGGATCACCTGCCGCTGCTCGAGCGCGGTGAGGAGCTTGGGCTGGAGATGGAGCGGCAGGTTGCCGACCTCGTCCAGGAACAGCGTGCCGCCGTCGGCGGCCTGAAGCCGGCCGATCCGGTCGCCGCGCGCGTCGGTGAAGGCGCCCTTCACATGGCCGAACAGCTCGCTTTCGAACAGATTCTCGGTGACCGCGCCCAAGTCGACCGACACGAGCACATTGTCCGCGCGGCGCGATTTGCGGTGCAGCTCGCGCGCGACCAGTTCCTTGCCGGTGCCGTTTTCGCCCAGGATCAGGACGTTGGCGTCGGTCGGCGCGGCCCGTTCGATCAGCGAATAGACCCGTGCCATGGCGGGCGAGCGGCCGAGCAGCGGCGTCTCGCCGCCCGCCACCGGCGCGCTGACCACGGCCGCGCGCTTGCGCTCCGTCACCGCCTCCTCGCGCGAGTTGCGCAGCGCCGCGGCGGTGCGGACGGTGGCGAGCAGCCGTTCGTTGGACCAGGGCTTTGAGATGAAGTCGGTGGCGCCGCGCTTCATCGCCTCGACCGCCGTCTGGATGCCGGCATGGGCGGTGATCATCACCACCACCGCGCGCGGGTCCCGCTTCAGGATTTCGGCTAGCCAGTGAAAGCCCTCGGCCGCATTGGTCGCGCCGCGCCCGAAATTGGCGTCGAGCAGGATGACGTCGGGCAGCGCCTGGTCGAGCGCGGCCAGCGCCTCCTGCGGTTCCTGGAAGGTGGCGACGTCCTGGAACAGGTCGCGCAGCAGCAGGCGCGCGGACAACAGGATGTCCGGATCGTCATCGACGACGATGCACTTCTTGAAGGATGTCACCCGGTCCACGGCCCACTCCTTTTCCATCTTCCCCGCCGCACAATCAATATCCGTGCCACTGTCCGGAAGCGGACGTTCGAAAGCGGACGAAACTGTCCGCCTGCGGACATCCCATACGCTTCCCCTATTCCGGAAAACGGCGGATTTCCGCGCCGGAGGCCGTTTGGCACGGCTCGTGAACAAGGGGGGGCAACAGGGGAATTCGCATTCAGGGAGAAGAGCAATGGGTAAATTCGAAACCTTCACCTTCGCATTGGGCCTGGTCGTTTCCGGCCTTCTGACCTTCGCGAGCGTGGCTCCGGTCGCCGCCGTCGCCGGCAAGGAGGCGCCCGCCCCGGTCCGCATCGCGGCGGCCCCGCTTTCGGGCCAGGCGCTTTGACCTTCGCTGTTCGCGGGCGGACACCGATGTCCGGAAACGGACAGTTCGGACCGCCCGCGACGTGCGCGCCTCAACGGGTCCCGGCTGGCACGATGTTTGCTGATCCGGCTTCCGGAGGGAGTTTGGAATGAGCGTTGTTCGTATCGAAAAGGTGGAAAGCGGCCCGCAGAGCGGCGGCGCGATGGACCGCGTGGTCGAGCGCAAGGGCCTGTCGAAGCCGGTCAAGATCGGCATCGGCGCCGCCTTGGCTGTCGCGGCGGCCGCCGGTTTCTACACGATGGCGCCGGACGCCAACAGCCAGACGGTCGCGGCCGAGCGGGTGACCATCTCGACGGTGACGCAGGGCCGATTCGACGACTTCCTTCCGCTGCGCGCCCGGGTGACGCCGCTCGTCACCGTCTATCTCGACGCGGTCGAGGGCGGCCGGGTGGAGCAGGTGCTGGTCGAGGACGGCGCGATGGTCCAGCAGGGCCAGCTGCTCGCGGTCCTGTCCAATTCCGACCTGCAGCTCAACCTGCTCGCGCGCCAGACCGAGGTCACGCAGCAGATCAACTCGATGCGCAGCCAGGAGCTGGCGCTCAACCAGACCCGCCTCGCCAACGAGCGCGCCCTCATCGAGGCGCAGCTCGCCGCCGACAAGGCGCGGCGCCAATATGAGGTGCAGCGGCCGCTCGCCGAGAAGGGCTATGTCGCTGGCCGGATGCTCGCGGACAGCCGCGACGAATATGAAGCCAATCGCAACCGCGCCGAAGTGCTGCGCCGCCAGCGCGCCATCGACGAGCGGCTGCAGTCCACTCAGCTTGCCCAGCTGCGCGCTTCCGCCGCTTCGCTGAGCGGCAGTCTCGACATCGCCCGCGCCAACCTCGAGGCGCTGAACCTGCGCGCGCCGGTGACGGGGCAGCTGACGGCTTTCAACATCCAGGTCGGCCAGTCGATGAACCGCGGCCAGCGCCTGGGCCAGATCGACAGCGCCGGCCGCAACAAGCTGGTGGCGCAGGTCGACGAATTCTATCTCGGCCGGGTCGCCGAAGGCCAGGTCGCCACCGCCGAATATGGCGGGCAGAGCTATCGCCTGCGCGTCTCCAAAATCTATCCGCAGGTGACCAACGGCGCCTTCGAGGTCGACCTGACGTTCGAGAACGGCCAGGAGCCGCGGGAACTGCAGCGCGGCCAGACGCTCCAGATCCGCCTGACGCTGGGCGATCCGACGCCGGCGCTGCTGATCCCCAACGGCGCCTTCTACAACGAAACCGGCGGCAATTGGGTGTTCGTGGTGACGCCCGACGGCGGCCAGGCGGTGAAGCGCCAGGTGCGCCTCGGCCGCCGCAATTCCGAATATATCGAGGTGCTCGAAGGGCTCGATCCCGGCGAGCGGGTCCTCACCTCCCCCTATACCGGTTTCGCCGAACGCGATCGGCTGGACCTCAGAAACTAAGAAGGAGCGAGCCGATGCTGAGCATGCGTGATTTGTCCCGGGTCTACCGCACGGACACGATCGAAACCACTGCCCTCGACGGCATCTATCTCGACGTGGCGGACGGTGAATTCGTCGCCGTGATGGGCCCGTCCGGCTGCGGCAAATCGACCCTGCTGAACGTGATCGGGATGCTCGACAGCCCGACCAGCGGGTCCTACGTCTTCAACGGCACCGAAGTGGCGGGAATGCCCGAGGCCAAGCTCGCCGATTTCCGCAAGAAGAATATCGGCTTCATCTTCCAGAGCTTCAATCTGGTCGACGAGCTGTCGGTGCGTGAGAATATCGAGCTGGCGCTGCTCTACCATGATGTCCCCGCGGCTGAGCGGCGCTCCCGGGTCGACGAGGTGATGGACAAGGTGGGCATCGCCCACCGCGCCAAGCACCGTCCAAGCCAGCTGTCCGGCGGACAGCAGCAGCGCGTGGCCGTCGCCCGGGCCCTTGTCGCCAACCCCAACCTCATCCTCGCCGACGAACCGACCGGCAACCTCGACACGCAGCATGGCGAGGAAGTGATGAAGATGCTCCAGCAGCTCAACGCCGAGGGTTCGACCATCGTGATGGTCACCCACTCGCCGGCCCATGCCGATTATGCGGGCCGGGTGGTGAACATGCTGGACGGCCGCATCCTCCAAGAACGGCGCCGGGCGGCATGACCGGGGACCGTCGCCTTTCCGGCGGCGGCGCCGAGCCGGCCGGCGCGGTTCGGAAGGAGCGCACCGACCGGAAGGCGCCGGCCGCGCTTGCCGGCAAAAGCTCCGCCGGCGGAAGGAAGATCGGCCTCTATCTGCTCATCGTCTTCGGCCTTCATCCCGGCCTCGCGTTCGCCGCGGAGCCGGCCAGGACCGACGCGACGGTGCTGATGTCCGAGCATCCCCAGGGCCGCGCCTTTCAGGAGCGCTACGGCTATTCCGACGCGGTGATCGCCGGCGACCTCGTCTTCGTGTCGGGCGTCGTCGTCGGCCTCGCCCCCGGGGAGAGCGATCTCGGCCCGGCTTATGAGCGCGCCTATCGCCAGATCGGCGCGATCCTGGCGCGGGCGGGCTCGAGCTGGGACGATGTCGTGGACATGACGAGCTACCACACCGACGTCGCCGCGCAGCTCGAGCCGATGTCGGTGGTCCACAAGAGCTTCGTTTCCGCGCCTTATCCGGCGTGGACGGCGATCGATGTCGATCGCCTCGTGCCCGAGGGGGGCATCACCGAGATCAAGGTCGTCGCCCGGCGTTCCGCCGCGCGCCCGGCCGACTGACAAGAGCGAGGGATCGTCTCATGTGGCGCAATTATATGACCGTCGGCCTTCGTGCGCTGGCGAAGAACCGCACTTATGCCTTCATCAACATCGTCGGCCTGGCGATCGGCCTCGCCGCCTGCCTGATGATCCTGCTCTACGTCCGCTATGAGAAGAGCTACGACACGTGGCTGCCGAACAGCGAGAACGTCTATCAGGTCCAGACCTTCTTCCAGAATCCGGACACCGGAGAGGAAGGGGCGCTGCAGATGACCCATTATGCCGCCGGTCCGGCGCTGCAGAAGGATTTCCCGCAGATCGAAGGGCGGGTCTACGCGCTCGCCTCCTCGCCGGTGGTGCTGCGCGGCGGCGAGGCGCTCGCCGTCGAGAATGCGGTGATGGTGGACGCCAACCTGTTCGACATCCTCGAACTGCCGCTCCTCGCCGGCGATCCGCGCAGCGCGCTCACCCAGGCGGGCAGTGTGGCGCTGAGCGAGAAGGAGGCGATGCGCATCTACGGCACCACCGAGGCCGTGGGGCGGACGCTGACGCTCGTCATCCGCGGCAACCATGTCGATCATCGCGTGACGGCGGTGTTCAGGGAGATCCCGAGCAATTCCAACCTCCGCCTCAACATGGCGGTGCGCTTCGATCCGGGCCAGTTCTTCGCCGAGGATCCGGGCTTCATCACCAACTGGAACAACATTTCCGGCTGGGTCTTCCTGAAGCTGCGCCCCGGCACCGACGTCGCTGCGATCAACGCCGACATGGCCGAATGGGAACGGCGCAACATCGCTCCCGTGACGGTGGGCGACCAGACGATCAATCCGGGCGAGAACAGCGAGTGGCGGCTGACCGCGCTGCAGGACGTCCATCTCGGCCGCGCGCAGGACGCATCGATGCGGCCGGGCAACGATCAGCGCACCATCGTGACCTTTACCATCGTCGCGCTGCTGATCCTCGGCATGGCCTGCGTCAACTTCACCAATCTCGCAACCGCCCGCGCCAGCCAGCGTGCCCGCGAAGTGGCGCTGCGCAAGGTGCTGGGCGCGACCCGCAAGCAGCTGATGACCCAGTTCCTCACCGAATCCGTATTGGTGGCGGGCATGGCGATGCTGCTCGCGCTGGCGATGGTGGAATTGCTGCTGCCCGCGCTCTCGCGTTTCCTCGAAGCCGATCTCAGGATGACCTATTTCGGTGCCGGCGGCATGCTGCTTCCGATCCTGGTGCTCGTGCTGCTGGTCGGGGCGGCGGGCGGCCTCTACCCCGCTTTCTACCTGTCGCGCTTCCAGCCGGCCCAGGTGCTCAAGGCCAACAAGTCGTCGGCCGAAGCGGCGGGATCGGGACGGCTGCGCGGCGCGCTCGTCATCGCCCAGTTCGCGGTGTCGATCGGCCTCATCATCTGCACCGCCATCGTCTATTCGCAGACCCTTCACGCCCGCACCGCCGATCCGGGGTTCGAGCGCGACGGCATCCTGCAGGTCGACGGCATCGGCAGGCGGCAGATCGCTCCGCAGTCCGAGGCTCTGGCCCGCCAGATCGAGCGGATCGACGGGGTGACCTCGGTCGCGCGCACCACGATCGGCGTCGCCACCCAGAATGTGATGAACACCGCCGTCTACGTGCCGGGCCGGACGGAGCCGGTCGGCCTCGGCAACTACCGTGTCGACGAAAGTTTCTTCCGCACGATGGGCATCGACCGCATCGCCGGCCGCCTGCTGGAGAAGGGCCGCCCGATGGACGACAGCTCCAACTCGCGGCCGGGCGAGGGCGATGCGCAGGACCGGGCGCTCGCCGCGCGCGGCGCCAACGTGGTGATCAACGAACTCGCGGCCCGGCGCCTCGGCTTCCAGAACCCCGCGGACGCCGTCGGCGCGCAGCTTCGCGCGGCGCTTGTCGGCCCCGATCTCGGGCTGGTGCCGGTCACCGTGGTGGGCGTGGTGGAAGACAGCCGCTTCCGGTCGATCCGCACGCCGATCGAGCCGATCGTCTACCGGCTGGCCGACGACTATTTCACCCACCTGCTCGTCCGCTACCAGTCGTCCGAACCGCAGCGGGTGCGGAACGACGTGGAGCAGGCCTGGCGGCGCTTCGCGACCGACGCACCGTTCCAGGCGGACTTCAGCGAGGAGATCGTCGCCGAACTCTATACGGCGGAGCAGGCCCGCGCGCAGACCTTCGCCGGCTTCGCGCTGCTGGCCGTGATCGTCGCCTGCCTCGGCCTGTTCGGCCTCGCCGCCTACACGGCCGAGCGGCGGACCAAGGAGATCGGTATCCGCAAGGTGCTGGGCGCCCGCTCGCGCGACATCGTGCGGCTGCTCGCCTGGCAGTTCTCGAAGCCGGTGATCATCGCCAACCTGATCGCCTGGCCGATCGCCTGGTGGCTGATGCGCGATTGGCTCAACACGTTCGACACGCGGATCGACCTTGGGCCCGGTCCCTTCCTGTTGGCGGGCCTTCTCGCCCTCGCGATCGCGATCGGCACCATCGCCGGTCACGCGGTGAAGGTCGCCCGATCCAATCCGATCACGGCGCTTCGATACGAATGAAAACAAGGAAGGGGCGGCCGTAGCCGCCCCTTCACGCATGGGAGGACGGCAAGATGTGGCGCAACTATCTCACCGTCGGGCTGCGGGCCACGCTCCGGCACCGGTCCTATGCCTTCATCAACGTCGCCGGCCTCGCGCTTGGCATCGCGGCGGCGGTGATGGTGTTCCTCTACGTGCGGTTCGAAACCGGCTACGACCGCTGGCTGCCGAGCGCCGACCGGATCGTGCAGCTCCAATCCACCATCAACCCGCCCGACGGGGACAGGCGCACCAGCGCCATGGCGCCCCGGGTCGCGGTCGAAGCGGTGCGCCGCGAATTTCCGGAACTGGAGCAGGTCGTCGGGATGATGAAGGCGCGCACCGCCATCGTCCATGAGGGCGAGCCGCGCTGGTCGGACGTCTATTGGGCCGATCCCAACTTCTTCGAAGTCTTCGATCTGCCGTTCGTGCGCGGCGACAAGGCCGGCGCGCTGCGCGACCTGTCGAGCGTGGTGCTGACGCAGAGCGAGGCGCTGCGCTATTTCGGCGACGCCGATCCGATCGGGCGCACGATCATGGTCAACCGCTACGGCCGGGACCAGGCGCTGCGGGTCACCGGCGTGATCGCCGACGTGCCGCCGGACAGCCATCTCGCGCTGCAGATGATCGCCCGCTTCAATCCGGACATCGAGGTCCCTTATTTCCTCACCGCCTGGGGCGCCCATGCCGGCTATGTCTACGGCAAGCTTCGGCCCGGCGCCGACGTCGCCGCGCTGAACGCGCGCATGGCGGAGTTCGAAGCGCGCAACCTGCCGCCCGATCCCGGTGATGGAGGGCAGAGCACCGACGACTTCCTCGATTTCGGCTTCGTCCGCGCGGTCGATCTCCACCTCGGCCCGGCGGTGGACGGCACGATGCGGCCGCAGGGCGATCCGCTGGCGGTGCGCGCTTTCTCGGTCATCGCCCTGCTGATCCTGGTCATCGCCTGCGTCAACTTCACCAATCTTACCACCGCCCGCGCGAGCCAGCGCGCCCGCGAGGTGGGCGTCCGCAAGGTGCTCGGCGCCACCCGGCCGCAACTGGTGGCGCAATTCCTCGCGGAGGCGATGGCGCTCACCGGCCTCGCCACCGTCATCGGCCTCGCCTTGGTCGAACTGCTGCTGCCGCACTTCAACGCGTTGCTCGGGCTGGAGCTCGGCTTCTCCTATCTCGGCGCGGGCGGGCTCCTGCTTCCGGCGCTGCTGCTGATCCTCGTCGTTGGTACGATCGGCGGCGCCTATCCGGCATTCTACCTGTCCCGCTTCGATCCCGCGCGCGTGCTGCGGGCGAGCGCGGGGCCGGGCGCATCTGGCTCCGGGCGGCCGCGCGGCGCGTTGGTCGTCGTGCAGTTCGCGGTGTCGATCGCGCTCATCGTCTGCGCCGCCGTGGTCTACGCCCAGACCATGTATGCGCGGGTGTCGGACCCCGGCTATCAGCGCGAGAACATGCTCGTCTTCCACGGCGTCCATCCCGGTCTCGCCGCGTCGCGCGACGCGCTGAAGCGGGAGATGGAGCGGATCCCCGGCGTGGAGGCGGCGGCCTATGCCGGGATCGTGCCCGGCGACGAGGACAAGAGCTCGACGAGCGTCCGCTTGGCCGGCCGCACGCGCGACGAGAAGATCGGCTTCCCCTCCGTCGACTACGGCTTCTTCGAGACGCTGCGCATCCCGCTGGTGGCGGGCCGCACCTTCTCCGACCGGTTCGCCAGGGACGACGGCAGCGTCGATTTCAACCCGATGACGCCGGACGAGGCGGAGCTGCTCGCGCGCGGCATGAACGTCGTCCTGAACGAGACCGCCGCCCGCCGCCTCGGCTTCGCCGATCCGCGCGCCGCGCTGGGGGCGGAGCTCAGCGCCGATCTGATCGAGGAGGGGCCGGTGCCGGCCACCGTGGTCGGCATCGTCTCCGACGTGCGCTTCGGCTCGCTGCGCGAAGAGGTGCAGCCGCTGATGTACCGCCGCTTCGGGCTCGGGCTCGGCAAACTGGTGCTGCGCGTTTCCTCCTCGGACCCGGCGGCGATGCGCGAGGCGGCCGAGGCGGCGTGGCGGCGGGTGGTGCCGGACGTGCCGGTCGACGCCCGCTTCGTCGAGGACGATCTGGCGCAGCTCTATGACGGCGACGCGGTGCGCGGGCAGGTGTTCGCGCTGGCGGCGGCCCTCGCCGTCCTGATCGCCTGCCTGGGGCTGTTCGGCCTCGCCGCCTTCACGATCGAACGGCGGCGGCTGGAGATCGCCATCCGCAAGGTGTTCGGCGCGGGCGACGCGGACATCGTCAAGCTGATGGTCTGGCAGTTCAGCCGCCCGGTGCTGCTCGCCAATCTGATCGCCTGGCCGGTCGCCTGGTGGCTGATGCGCGACTGGCTGAACGGCTTTGGCCAGCGCATCGACCTGCACGCCGGCTGGTTTCTCGGCGCCGGCGCGCTCGCGCTCCTCATCGCGGTGCTGACGGTCGGCGGCCACGCGCTCAGGGCCTCGCGCACCCGCCCCGCCTTCGCGCTGCGTTACGAATAGGAGAAGAGCCATGTGGCGCAACTATCTGACGGTCGGCCTCAGGGCGCTCGCCAAGAACAAGACCTATGCCTTCATCAACATCGTCGGCCTGGCGATCGGCCTCGCCGCCTGTCTGATGATCCTGCTCTACGTCCGCTACGAGCGCAGCTACGACGCGTGGCTGCCCAATGCGGAGAATGTCTACCAGGTCCAGAACAGCTGGCAGAATCCGGACACGGGCGAGGTGGACGACAATCAGATGTCCGCCTTCGCCGCCGGCGAGGCGCTGAAGAAGGATTATCCGCAGATCGCGGGGCACGTCTATCTGCTCGGCGCGTCGCCGGTGGTGATGATCGACGGCGAGGCGCTGGCGGTCGAGAATGCGGTGCTGGCCAGCGACCGATTGTTCGACGTGCTGCAGCTGCCGCTCGTCAGCGGCGATCCCGCCGCGGCGCTCGCCCGCCCCGGATCGGTGGTGATCAACGAGACCCAGGCGCGCCGCTTCTTCGGAGAGCAGGACCCGGTCGGCCGCACCCTCACCATCGTCCTGCGCGGCGAGAGCATCGACCATCGCGTGACCGGCGTGATCCGCGACCTGCCGAGAAACTCGCACCTTCGCCTCAACATGGCGATCCGCTTCGATCCGACCAGCTATTTCGCGGAAAACCCCTCCTTCCTCACCCAATGGGGCAATCTGGGCGGCTGGAACTACGTCGCACTGCGCCCCGGCACCGACGTGGAGGCGATCCGCGCCGACCTGCCGCAATGGGAGAGGCGCAACATCCCGGACCAGACGTTCGGCGACCAGACGCTGAACCAGGGCGACATCGCGGACTGGCATCTCGTCAACGTGCGCGACGTCCATCTGGGCGCCGCGCAGGGCGGCGCTATGGCGCCGGGCAATGACGAGCGGTCGATCGTCACCTTCGCGATCATCGCGGTGCTGATCCTCGGCATGGCCTGCGTCAATTTCACCAATCTCGCCACCGCCCGCGCCAGCCAGCGCGCCCGCGAGGTGGCGCTGAGGAAGGTGTTGGGCGCGACCCGCAAGCAGCTGATGACCCAGTTCCTGGTGGAATCGGTGCTGGTCGCGGCGGTCGCGATGCTGCTCGCCCTTGCTCTGGTGGAGCTGGTGCTGCCGCTCCTGTCCGCCTTCCTCGATGCCGATCTCCAGATGCGCTATGTCGGCGGCGGGGGGATGCTGCTCCCGATCGCGGTGCTGGTCGTGCTGGTGGGCGCGGCCGGCGGCATCTATCCGGCTTTCTACCTGTCCCGCTTCCAGCCCGCCCAGGTGCTGAAGGCGAACAAGTCGACCGCCGAGCCGGGCGGATCGGGACGGCTGCGCAACGCGCTGGTCGTCGCGCAGTTCGCGGTGTCGATCGGCCTCATCGTCTGCACCGCCGTGGTCTACGGCCAGACGGTCCACGCCCGCACCGTCGATCCCGGCTACCAGCGCGAAGGGTTGATCCAGATCGGCGGCCTCAACCGGCGCCAGGTCGCGCCGGTGTCGGAGGCGCTGGCGCGCGAAGTGGCGCGGCTCGACGGCGTCACGTCGGTCGGCCGCACCGGGCTCGGCATCGCCACCGGCAACATCAGCGTGCTCGGCGTCCAGGTGCCGGGCCGCACCGAGCCGGTGGGCATGCACGGCTATGCGATCGACGACGGCTTCATGCCGACGATGGGGATGGAGCTGATCGCCGGCCGGCTGCTCGACAAGAGCCGCCCCGCCGACGACGCCACTTTGCCGTTCCCCGCCGATCTCGAGGCGGAGCGGGCGCTGGTGGCGCGGGGCGTGAACGTCGTCCTGAACGAGCTCGGCGTGCGCCGGCTCGGCTACCAGAACCCGGCGGAGGCGGTCGGCAAGACCTACCGCATGTTCATGGTGAGTCCGGAGGCGGGGGGCGTCGTCCCGATCACCATCGTCGGCGTGGTGAAGGACGCGCGGCTGCGCTCGGTCCGCGAGCCGCTCGATCCGATCGCCTACCGCCTGTCGGACCTCGGCATGAGCCATATGGTCGTGCGCTACGACACCGCCGACCCGGCGGCGCTGCGCGAGCGGATCGGCCAGGTGTGGAAGCGCTTCGCCGCCGACGCGCCGTTCGAGGCGGAGTTCAGCGAGGAAATCGTCGCCGAGCTCTACGACGCGGAGGAGGCGCGGGCGAAGACCTTCGCGGGCTTCGCGCTGCTCGCGGTGATCGTCGCCTGCCTCGGCCTGTTCGGCCTTGCCGCCTTCACCGCCGAGCGGCGGACCAAGGAGATCGGCATCCGCAAGGTGCTGGGCGCCCGGTCGCGCGACATCGTGCGGCTGCTCGCCTGGCAATTCTCGAAGCCGGTGGTGATCGCCAACCTGATCGCCTGGCCGGTCGCCTGGTGGCTGATGCGGGACTGGCTGAACACCTTCGACGCGCGGATCGACCTTGGCCCCGGCCCCTTCGTGATGGCCGGCCTGCTCGCCCTCGCGATCGCGGTCGGCACGATCGCCGGCCACGCGCTGAAGGTCGCGCGGTCGAACCCGATCCACGCACTCAGATACGAATGACGAGACCAAGGGGAGACGGACCATGTGGCGCAATTATTTCGTCGTCGGCCTGAGGGCGCTGGCCAAGAACAAGACCTACGCCTTCATCAACATCGTCGGCCTGGCGATCGGCCTCGCCGCCTGCCTGCTGATCCTCCTCTACGTCCGCTACGAGACGAGCTACGACGCGTGGCTGCCCGACGCGGAACGGGTCTATCAGGTGCAGTCGGTCAACACCGATCCGGAGACCGGTGAAGTCACCGTGCTGCAGGCGACGCACGGCGCCGTCGCCGAGCCCCTGGCCAAGGATTTCCCGCAGATCGAGGCGATCGCCCGCGCCGACACCACCACGCCGGTCTTCCTGCGCGACGGCGAGGCGACGTTCGCGCCGATGACGATGACCGACGAGAACTTCTTCCGCATCCTCCAGATCCCGTTCCTGCGCGGCGACCGCGAGACGGCGCTCGCCGGGATGGACGCGCTCGTCCTCAGCCGCACCGAGGCGATGAACCGCTTCGGCAGCATCGACATCATCGGCGAGGAGGTGACCTCCGTCCGGCGCGGCGAGCAGCAGGCACTGCGCGTCACCGGCGTGTTCGAGGACATTCCGCGCAACAGCCACCTCAATCTCGGCCTCGTCGGGCGGATCAGCGAGCAGGACATCACCGAATGCAGCTGGGGCTGCATCAACGGCTTCGTCTATCTGAAGCTGCGGCCCGGCGCGGATCCGGAGGACATTCATCGCCAGCTTCCCGCCTGGGAAGCGCGCAACATCCCGCGCAGCAATGTCGGCGGCGCTATGGTGGGGGAGGGCGACGCCTTCGACTGGCGGCTCGTCAACGTCCGCGACGTTCACCTGAGCGAAGCGGAAAGCGAGTCGATCGAGCGGCCGAGCAACGACCGCCGCACGATCCTCACCTTCGCCGTGGTGGCGCTCCTCATCCTCGGCATGGCCTGCGTGAACTTCGTCAATCTCGCCACAGCCCGCGCCAGCCAGCGCGCGCGAGAGGTGGCGCTGAGGAAGGTGCTGGGCGCGCACCGGCGTCAGCTGATCGTCCAGTTCCTCGGGGAATCGATGCTGCTGACCGGCTTCGCGATGCTGCTCGCGGTCGCGCTGGTGGAACTGGCGCTGCCCTATCTCTCCGCCTTCCTCGCGTCCGAGCTATCGCTGACCTATTGGGGCATGGAGGGCATCCTGCTCCCGATCCTCGGCCTGTGGCTGGCGGTCGGCCTGGCGGGCGGCCTCTACCCGGCCTTCTATCTGTCGCGCTTCCAGCCGGCGCATATTCTCAAGGCGAACAAGTCCTCCACCGACGCGCAGGGCAGCGGCCGGCTGCGCAACGCGCTGGTGGTGGCCCAGTTCGCGGTGTCGATCGGCCTCATCATCTGCACGGCGATCGTCTATGCCCAGACGGTCTTCGCCCGCACCGCCGATCCCGGCTACACCCGCGAGGGCCTGATCCAGGTCGGCAACATGACCCGCGCGGCCGTGATCCCGCTCACCGAGACGCTGGTCCGCGAGATCGAGCGCGTCGACGGCGTCGAAAGCGTCTCGGGCACCAACATCACCGTCGCCAGCGGCCGCGTGCTCAACACGTCGGTCCAGGTGCCCGGCCGCCAGGATCCGCTGACGATCGGCTGGTATTCGGTCCAGCCGAACTTCGCCGAGACGATGGGCATCCGCCTGCTCGCCGGCCGCCATCTCTCGCGGGACTTCGCCAACGACTATGCCTGGACGCCCTACGAGCCCGCCGAAGCGGTCGAGCCGGCCCAGCGCGCGCTGGTGGCGCGGGGCATCAACGTGGTCGTGAACGCGCTCGCCGCGCGGCGCATGGGCCTCGGCGGCCCGGCCGAGGCGGTGGGTAAGCAGATCGGCGTCAACATGTTCAACGATCTGGGCCTCACGCCCGCCACCATCGTCGGGGTGGTCGGCGATTCCCGTTTCCGCTCGATCCGCGAGCCGGTGGAGCCGATGATCTTCTTCGACCGCGGCATCTATTCGGATCTCGTCATCCGCTACAGCTCGGCCAATCCGGAAATGGTGCGCCAGAATATCGAGCTGGTCTGGCGGCGGCTGGTGCCCGAAGTCCCGTTCCAGGGCGAGTTCGCGGATGCTCAGGTGTCGCAGCTCTATTTGACGGAGGCGGCGCGGGGGCAGACTTTCGCCGGCTTCGCCCTGCTGGCGGTGGTGATCGCCTGCCTGGGACTGTTCGGCCTCGCCGCCTTCACCGCCGAGCGGCGTACCAAGGAGATCGGCATCCGCAAGGTGTTCGGCGCGCGCAGCCGCGACATCGTGCGGCTGCTCGCCTGGCAATTCTCCAAGCCGGTGATCCTCGCCAACCTCATCGCCTGGCCGGTCGCCTGGTGGGTGATGCGCGACTGGCTGAACACCTTCGACGCGCGCATCGCGCTCGGGCCGGGGCCGTTCCTGCTCGCCGGCCTGATCGCGCTCGCCATCGCCATCGGGACGATCGCCGGCCATGCGCTGAAAGTGTCTAGGGCGAACCCCATCCACGCGCTAAGGTACGAATAAGGGAGCGGATTCGGCCCGCTCCCCGAGCGCGTTGGGGGGCGGGCGCATGTGGGGGAATTATGCCAGGGTCGGGCTGCGCGCGCTGGCGCGCAACAAGACCTACGCCGCGATCAACATCTTCGGACTGGCGGTGGGGATCGCGGCGGCGCTGTTGCTGCTCCTCTACGTCCGCTACGAACATAGCTACGACGCCTGGCTGCCCAATTCGGAGAATATCTACCAGGTCCAGAATTACTGGACCGATCCCGACAGCGGCGAGCGCGACGACGGACAGATGTCCGAATATGTGGCCGGACAGGCGCTCAGGAAGGATTTCCCGCAGATCGAGCGGCACGTCTATGTCCGCTCGGTCTCGCTGACCGGACTGGCGGGAGGGGAGGCTTTGCTGATCCCGCGCGCCGGGATGGTGGACGGACCCTTCTTCGACGTGCTGCCGCTGCCGCTGGTGCGCGGCGATCCCGCGAGCGCGCTCGCCCGCCCCGGATCGGCGGTGTTGAGCGAGAGCGAGGCGCAGCGCTTCTTCGGCGCGCAGGACCCGATCGGCCGGACGATCACGCTGGTGGTGAAGGGCGCGCGCGCCGATCATCGCGTCACCGGCGTGATGGCCGATCTGCCGCGCAACTCGCACCTCCGGCTCGATCTCCTGATCCGCATCGATCCGCCGACCTTCTTCGCCGACGATCCCGCCTTCCTCAGCCGATGGGGCATGCTTCAGGGCTGGAACTATGTGGCCCTGCGGCCCGGCAGCGACGTGGCGGCGATCCGGGCGGCGCTGCCGCAATGGGAGCTGCGCAACATCCCGGACGAGGATGCGGGCGGGCGCACCGTCAATCCGGGCCGGTCGACGGACTGGGACCTCGTCAACATCCGCGACGTCCATCTGGGCGCGGCGCAGAGCGGGGCGATGCGGCCGGGCAACGATCGCGGCACGATCCTCACCTTCACCATCGTCGCTTTCCTGATCCTCGGCATGGCCTGCGTCAATTTCACCAATCTCGCCACCGCGCGGGCGGGGCAGCAGGCGCGCGAAGTGGCGCTGCGCAAGGTGCTGGGGGCGACGCGGCGGCAGCTCGTCGTCCAGTTCATCGGCGAAGCGGTGCTGGTGACGTCGCTCGCCTTGCTGGTCGGCATCGCCTTGTTCGAACTGTCGCTGCCGCGGCTGTCGGCCTTCCTCGACGCCGATCTCGCGCGCGCGATGCCGCCATGGTGGGCGGTCGCCGGCCTGCTCGCCGGGCTGGTGCTGGCGGTGGGAGTCGCGGGGGGCGCCTATCCCGCCTTCCACCTCTCGCGTTTCCAGCCGGCCGAGGTGCTGAAGGCCAACAAGTCGGCCAGCGACGCGCCCGCGTCCGCGCGCTTCCGCGGCGCGCTGGTGATGCTGCAATTCGCGATCTCGATCGGCCTCATCATCTGCACGGCGATCGTCTATGCGCAGACGGTCCACGCCCGCACGGTCGATCCCGGCTACCGGCGCGACGGCCTGCTGCAGGTCGACGGCCTCGAACGGCGGCAGATCGCGCCCGTTACGGAGGCCTTCGCGCGCGAAGTGGCGCGGGTGGACGGCGTCGTCGCCGTTGGCCGGACCGGCCTCGGCATCGGCAGCGGCTATTTCCGGGTGAGCGATGCGGTCCTGCCCGGCCGGACCGAGCCGGTCAGTGTCCACAGCTATGCGATCGACGACGGCTTCCTGCCCGCGATGGGGATGGACCTGATCGCCGGCCGCGCGCTCGACCGGAGCCGGCCCGGCGACGACGCGACTCTGCCGGAAGGCGACGCCGCGGCGGGGCAGGCGCTGGCGGCGCGGGGCGTCAACCTGCTCGTCAACGAGACGGCGGCGCGGCGCTTCGGCTTTGCCGATCCGGCGGCGGCGGTCGGGCTGCAGTTCCGCTTCGCCTTGCTGCCGGGCGAGGCGGGGATGGTGCCGGCCACGGTTGTCGGCGTCGTCGGAGACGCGCGGCTCCGCTCCGCGCGTCAGCCGATCGACCCCATCGCCTACCGGCTGTCCGAGACCGGGCTCAACCATCTGATGGTGCGCTACCGTGGCGATCCGGCGGCGGTGCGGGAGCGGGTGGGCGAGGTCTGGAAGCGCTTCGCCGCCGACGCGCCGTTCGAAGCGGCGTTCGGCGAGGAGATCGTGGCCGAGCTGCACGGTGCGGAGGATGCACGGGCCAGGGCCTTCGCCGCCTTCGCCGGGCTCGCCGTCGTCATCGCCTGCCTGGGGCTGTTCGGCCTCGCCGCCTTCACCGCCGAGCGGCGCACCAAGGAGATCGGCATCAGGAAGGTGCTGGGGGCGAGCAGCTTCGACATCGTGCGCCTGCTCGCCTGGCAATTCTCCAAGCCGGTGATCTTCGCCAACATCGTCGCCTGGCCGGTCGCCTGGTGGGTGATGCGCGACTGGCTGAACGGCTTCGACGCGCGGATCGCGCTCGGGCCGGGGCCGTTCCTGCTCGCCGGCTTCATCGCCTTCGCGATCGCGCTCGGCACGATCGCCGGCCACGCCATCCGCGTGTCCCGCGCCAATCCGATCGAGGCGCTGCGCTACGAATAGGCTCGTGACGCTGCTGGAACGGGCCGGGCGCCGCCGGGTTGACGCCGCACGGCAGAAGAAGGAGCGCGCATGCGGATATTGCTGGTCGGCGCGACCGGGCTGATCGGATCGGCGGTCGCGGCGCGGCTGACGGCCGACGGGCACGACGTGACCGCGCTGGCGCGGCGCGCGGGTCCGGCCGCCCGCCGCCTGTCCGCCGCGCGCTGGATCGCGCGGGACCTGCGCACGCTTGGCCGGCCGGAGGACTGGCGGCCGCTGATCGCCGGCTGCGATGCGGTGGTGTACTGCGCCGGCGTTCTTCAGGACGGCGGACGGGACGCGACCGGCACGGTCCACCGCGATGCGCCGGCCGCCTTGTGGGAGGCCTGCGCATCGGAAGGCGTGCGGCGCGTCGTCCATTTCTCCGCGATGGGCGTCGATCGCGGGGCGCTGACTCCCTTTTCGGAAAGCAAGGCGGCCGGAGACGCCGCGCTCATGGCGCATGATCTCGACTGGGTGATCCTGCGGCCCTCCGTGGTGGTGGGACGGGCGGCGTTCGGGGGCAGCGCCTTGTTCCGCGGCCTCGCCGCCTTGCCCGTGCGTCCGCGCACCGAAGAGGCCGGGCCGCTCGACATCGTGCAACTCGACGACGTGGTGGAGACGGTCGCGCGGCTCGTTCGCCCGGACGCTCCCGCGCGGGTGGCGCTGGAGCTTGCGGGGCCGGAGCGGTTGAGCTTCGACGAGGTGGTGGACGCCTATCGCGCCTGGCTCGGCTGGCGCCCCGCGCGGCTGGTGCGATTGCCTTCCTTCGCGATGGTACTCGCCTGGCGGCTCGGCGACCTTGCGGGGCGGCTCGGCTGGCGGCCGCCGGTGCGCAGCACCGCGCGGCGCGAGATCGTGCGCGGCGCCGTCGGCGATCCCGGCGCCTGGACGGCCGCCAGCGGCGTCCGCCCGCGCCCGCTCCGCGCCGCGCTCGCCGCCGAGCCGGCGTCGGTGCAGGAACGCTGGTTCGCGCGGCTGTTCCTGCTGAAGCCGCTGGCGCTGGCCGTCTTCGCCGCCTTCTGGATCCTGACCGGGCTGATCTCGCTCGGGCCCGGCTACGCGCTTGCCCGCTGGGTGATGGAGCAGACCGCCGCCGCGCCGCTGGCGGAAGCGAGCGTGATCCTCGGCTCGCTGGTCGATCTCGCCGTCGGCATCGCCATCCTTTTCCGCCGCACCGCCAAGGCGGGGCTGATCGCGGCGCTCGCGGTCTCGCTCGGCTATATCGCCGCCGGCACGGCGCTGCTTCCGAACCTGTGGCTCGATCCGCTGGGCCCGATGCTGAAAATCTGGCCGATCCTCGCGCTCAACCTGATGCTGCTGGCGATATTGGACGAGCGATGACCGAATATTTCATCCTGAAATTCCTGCACGTGATCGGCGCGACGGTCCTGCTCGGCACGGGCGCGGGCATCGCCTTCTTCATGCTGATGGCCCATCGCACCGGCGACGCCCATGTCGTGGCGGCGACGGCGCGGATCGTGGTGGTCGCCGATTATCTGTTCACCGCGACGGCGGTTGTGGCGCAGCCGGTCACGGGCCTGCTGCTCGCCCGCACCGTCGGCTATGGATTGGGGGAAGGGTGGATCGTCGCGTCCATCGCCCTTTATCTTTTCACTGGCGCCTTCTGGCTTCCGGTGGTTTGGATGCAATCCAGGATGAAGACGCTCGCTTTGACCGCCGCCGCCGCCGGACAGGAGCTGCCGGCCGAATATCACCGGCTGTTCCGCTGGTGGTTCGCCTTCGGCTTTCCCGCCTTCGCGGCGGTGCTGGCCATCTTCTGGCTGATGATCGCGCGGCCGGAGATTTCGCTGTGAGCCGGTCCAGGCCGGAGCTCGGCCTCGGCAGCCGCTTGCTGATCGGCGCCATCGCCGGTTTCGTCGGGACGATGGCGATGACGTCCGCCATGCGCAAGCTGCACAAGCGCCTGCCGCCCGAGGAGCGCTATCCGCTGACGCCGCGGGAGATCATCGATTCCACCGCCGAAGCCGCGGGCATGGAGCCCGGCGAGGAGGCGGCGAAGGACGCGACCACCGCCAGTCACTTCCTCTACGGCGCCGGATCGGGCGCGCTGCTCGGCGCGCTCAACATGCCGGTGTCGCCGGTCACCGGCGCGGTCGCGGGGGTCGCCGTCTGGCTCGGCAGCTATATGGGCTGGATCCCGGCGGGCGGCATCCTGAAGCCCGCGACCGATCATCCGGCTCGCCGCAACGGCGCGATGATCGCCGCGCACATCGTCTGGGGCTGGTCCACCGCCAAGGCGATGCGCGAACTGGTCGCCGCGCGCGAGACGATCTTCGCCGAAGGTCCCGACAAGGACGTGCCGCACCGCGACGGCGACTAGGAGTCCCGGTCCTCCTCGCGGCGCGGGGGCAGCTGGCGGAGGCGGCGGATTGCGGCGATCATCGGGAGGATGAGCAAGGCGAGCGCCAAGAGGGCGATGAATTCCTTCATCGCCGCTTCCTAGCCGACCGCGCGGAGCCGGGGGAGGGGCAAAGAAAACGCCCCGCCGGCCGGGGCCGACGGGGCGCTTCCTCAAGCATCGATGGCCGGACGGTCAGTCCTGCAGATATTCGCCGGCATCCGCGTCGGTGCCGTGGCCGCTCGGCGCCACTTCGGCGAGCGGATCGGCGTTGATCGCGGCTTCGGGGCCCTGGGCAAGCTCGGCGGCATGCTCTTCCGCGGCCGAATTGGCGGCGATGAGCGATTCCTGGAGCTTGCGGTGGGCGGCGCGCAGGGCGGCGTCGCGGCTGGTCGCCGCGATCCGCATCCGCTGCATGCCCGCGCCGGTGCCGGCCGGGATGAGACGGCCGACGATCACATTCTCCTTGAGGCCGTCGAGCGTGTCGATCTTGCCCTGCACCGAAGCTTCGGTGAGCACCCGGGTCGTCTCCTGGAAGGAGGCGGCCGAGATGAAGCTGCGGGTCTGCAGGCTCGCCTTGGTGATGCCGAGCAGCACCGGCTTGCCCTGCGCGGGCTGCTTCTTCGTCTCGGCGAGGCGGGCGTTGACCTCCTTCATCTCGGCGAGATCGACCTGCTCGCCGACGAGGAAGGTGGAATCGCCCGACTCGATGATCTCGACCTTCTGCAGCATCTGGCGAACGATCACCTCGATGTGCTTGTCGTTGATCTTCACGCCCTGGAGTCGATAGACTTCCTGGATTTCCGAGACGAGATATTCCGCCAGCGCCTTGACGCCGAGCACCTCGAGGATGTCGTGCGGATCGGGGCTGCCGCCGATCAGGTTGTCGCCGCGCTTGACGTAATCGCCTTCCTGCACGTCGATCACCTTCGACTTCGGCACCAGATACTCGACCGGCTCGCCGCCATCATCCGGGATGATCGCGATCTTGCGCTTGGCCTTGTAGTCCTTGCCGAACGCGACGCGGCCGGAGACCTTCGCGATGATCGCATTCTCCTTGGGCTTGCGCGCCTCGAACAGCTCCGCCACCCGCGGCAGACCGCCGGTGATGTCGCGGGTCTTGGCGGCCTCGCGGCTGACGCGGGCGAGCACTTCGCCGGCCTGGACGGTCTGGCCGTCCTCGACCGACAGCATCGCGCCCGGGGCGAGCATGTAGCGCGCCGCCTCGCCGCTCTCGGCGTCGAGCAGGGTGATGCGCGGACGCAGATCCTCCTTCGACCGGGCGGTGCCGCGGAACTCCGTGACGACGCGCTGGGCGATGCCCGTCGCTTCGTCGGTCTGCTCGACCAGCGTCTTGCCTTCGACCAGATCCTGGAACTTCACGGTGCCGCCCTTTTCGGTGATCACCGGCATCATGAACGGATCCCATTCCGCCAGCCGCTCGCCGCGGCTGACGATATGGCCGTGGTCGACCATCAGGTGGGCGCCGTACGGGATGCGGTGCACCGCGCGCTCGCGGCCGTCCATGTCGACGATCGCCAGTTCGCCGTTGCGGGCCATGGCGATGCGCCGGCCGCGCGGATCGGTGATCGTCGGCAGGTCGCGAAGCTCGATCGTGCCGTCGACCGCCGCCTCGAGGCTGGAGGTCTCGTTGAGCTGGGCGGCGCCGCCGATGTGGAAGGTCCGCATCGTCAGCTGCGTGCCCGGCTCGCCGATCGACTGGGCGGCGATGACGCCCACCGACTCGCCGATATTGACCGGCGTGCCGCGGGCGAGATCGCGCCCGTAGCAGGCGGCGCAGACGCCGCGCTCGCTCTCGCACACCAGCGGCGAGCGGATGCGCACCGACTGGATGCCCATCTCGTCGATCCGCAGCGCCGCGGCCTCGTCGATCAGCTCGCCTTCCCGGGCCAGCACGTCGCCGGTCTTGTCGTCGACGATGTCCTCGGCCGGGGTGCGGCCCAGGATGCGCTCGCCGAGCGAGGCGATGATCGCGCCGCCCTGGACGATGGCGCGCATCTCCAGCTGGTTCTCGGTCTTGCAGTCCTCCTCGACGACGACGCAATCCTGCGACACGTCGACCAGACGGCGGGTGAGATAGCCCGAGTTCGCCGTCTTAAGCGCCGTATCCGCGAGGCCCTTGCGGGCGCCGTGGGTGGAGTTGAAATATTCAAGGACGGTGAGGCCTTCCTTGAAGTTCGAGATGATCGGCGTCTCGATGATCTCGCCCGACGGCTTGGCCATCAGGCCGCGCATGCCGGCGAGCTGCTTCATCTGGGCCTGCGAACCGCGGGCGCCGGAATGGGCCATCATGTAGATCGAGTTGATCGGCGCCATGCGGCCGGTCTCGTCCTTGGGCTGCGCCTTGATCTTTTCCATCATGGCGTTCGCCACCTGGTCGCCGCAGCGGCTCCAGGCGTCGATCACCTTGTTGTACTTCTCCTGCTGGGTGATCAGGCCGTCCTGATACTGCTGCTCGTAATCCTTCACGAGCGCGCGGGTCTCCTCGACGAGGCCCTCCTTCTCGTGCGGGATGATCATGTCGTCCTTGCCGAACGAGATGCCGGCGCGGAAGGCGTGGCGGAAGCCGAGGCCCATGATCGCGTCGGCGAACAGCACCGTCTCCTTCTGGCCGGTGTGGCGGTAGACCACGTCGATGACGTCCGCGATCTCCTTCTTGGTGAGGAGGCGGTTGACCGTCTCGAACGGCACCTTGTGGCTCTTCGGGAGCGTCTCGCCGAGCAGCATGCGGCCCGGCGTCGTCTCGAAGCGCTTCATATAGGTGTTGCCCTGCTCGTCGGTCTGCGGGACGCGGCTGACGATCTTGCTGTGCAGGGTCACGGCGCCGGCGTTCAGCGCCTGGTGCACCTCGGCCATGTCGGCCAGCATCATGCCTTCGCCCGGCTCACCCTCGCGCTCGAGGCTGAGATAATAGAGGCCCAGCACCATGTCCTGCGAAGGCACGATGATCGGCTTGCCGTTGGCGGGCGACAGGATGTTGTTGGTCGACATCATGAGGACGCGCGCTTCCAGCTGCGCCTCGAGGCTCAGCGGGACGTGCACGGCCATCTGGTCGCCGTCGAAGTCGGCGTTGAACGCGGCGCAGACCAGCGGGTGGAGCTGGATCGCCTTGCCCTCGATCAGCACCGGCTCGAACGCCTGGATGCCGAGGCGGTGGAGCGTCGGCGCGCGGTTCAAGAGCACGGGATGCTCGCGGATCACCTCGTCGAGGATGTCCCAGACTTCCTTGCGCTCCTTCTCGACCCACTTCTTGGCCTGCTTCAGGGTCATCGACAGACCCTTGGCGTCGAGCCGCGAGTAGATGAACGGCTTGAACAGCTCGAGCGCCATCTTCTTCGGCAGGCCGCACTGGTGGAGCTTCAGCTCCGGACCGGTGACGATCACCGAACGGCCCGAATAGTCGACGCGCTTGCCGAGCAGGTTCTGCCGGAAGCGGCCCTGCTTGCCCTTCAGCATGTCCGAAAGCGACTTCAGCGGACGCTTGTTGGCGCCCGTGATGGTGCGGCCGCGGCGGCCGTTGTCGAACAGCGCGTCGACCGATTCCTGCAGCATGCGCTTTTCGTTGCGCACGATGATGTCGGGCGCGCGCAGCTCCATCAGCCGCTTCAGACGGTTGTTGCGGTTGATGACGCGGCGGTAGAGGTCGTTGAGGTCCGAGGTCGCGAAGCGGCCGCCGTCCAGCGGGACGAGCGGGCGCAGCTCCGGCGGGATGACCGGAACGACGTCGAGGATCATCCATTCCGGACGGTTGCCGGATTCGAGGAAGCTCTCGACGACCTTCAGGCGCTTGATGATCTTCTTGGGCTTCAGCTCCGACTTGGTCTCGGCCAGCTCCTTCAGAAGGTCCTCCTTCTCGCCTTCGAGATCGAGGTCCATCAGCATCTGCTTCACCGCCTCGGCGCCGATGCCGGCCGAGAAGGCGTCCTCGCCATATTCGTCCTGGGCGTCGAGCAGCTCGTCCTCGGTGAGGAGCTGGTACTTTTCGAGCGGGGTGAGGCCCGGCTCGATCACGACATAGCTCTCGAAATAGAGGATCCGCTCGAGCTGCTTCAGCTGCATGTCGAGCAGCAGGCCGATGCGGCTCGGCAGCGACTTCAGGAACCAGATGTGGGCGACCGGCGCGGCCAGCTCGATATGACCCATGCGCTCGCGGCGGACCTTGGAGACGGTCACCTCCACGCCGCACTTCTCGCAGACGATGCCCTTGTACTTCATGCGCTTGTACTTGCCGCACAGGCACTCATAGTCCTTGATCGGACCAAAGATGCGCGCGCAGAACAGGCCGTCCCGCTCCGGCTTGAAGGTGCGGTAGTTGATCGTCTCGGGCTTCTTGATCTCGCCGAACGACCAGGAGCGGATGCGCTCGGGCGAGGCGATGCCGATCTTGATCTGGTCGAAGGTCTCCGGCTTGGCGACCGGATTGGCGAAATTGGTCAGTTCGTTCATGTCTTCTTTCCTTCCAACCCCTCGCCCCCTTCAGGAGGAGAGGGAAGACGGGCCGTCAGGCCCGGCAGGGAGAGGGGGGAGTCAGAGGAGGGCTCTCGACTCCCCCCTCTCCCCGGCCCTCTCCCCCGAACGCGGGGGCGAGGGTGAAATCTACTCCGCCGCTTCGGCGAGCCCGTCCTCGTCGTCGGCGAGGCTGTTGAGCTCCACGTTGAGGCCCAGCGAGCGCATCTCCTTGACGAGCACGTTGAAGCTCTCCGGAATGCCGGCCTCGAACGTGTCGTCGCCCTTGACGATCGCCTCGTAGACCTTGGTGCGGCCGATCACGTCGTCCGACTTCACCGTCAGCATCTCCTGCAGCGTGTAGGCGGCGCCATAGGCCTGGAGCGCCCAGACCTCCATTTCGCCGAAGCGCTGACCGCCGAACTGCGCCTTGCCGCCCAGCGGCTGCTGGGTGACGAGGCTGTACGGGCCGATCGAGCGGGCGTGGATCTTGTCGTCCACGAGGTGGTGGAGCTTCAGCATGTAGATGTAGCCCACGGTCACCTTGCGGTCGAACGCCTCGCCGGTGCGACCGTCGAACAGGGTCACCTGGCCGCTCTCGTCGAGACCCGCCTTGCGCAGCATCGCCGACACGTCCGCCTCGCGCGCGCCGTCGAACACCGGCGTGCCCATCGGAACGCCGCTGACGAGGTTGGAGGCGAGCTCCAGCACTTCCTCGTCGGTACGGGCATCGATGTCGGCATGATAATGATCGCCGTAGATGTCCTTCAGCTTGGCGCGCAGCCCCGGAAGGTCGTCGGGCGTCATGCCCTCCGCCCGGTGCCGCATGTCGTCCAGCATCTGGTGGATCTGCCGACCGAGGCCGCGGGCGGCCCAGCCGAGATGGGTCTCGAAGATCTGCCCGACGTTCATGCGCGACGGCACGCCCAGCGGGTTGAGCACGATGTCGGCCGGGGTGCCGTCCTCAAGGAACGGCATGTCCTCTTCCGGAAGGATCCGGGAGATGACGCCCTTGTTGCCGTGACGGCCGGCCATCTTGTCGCCCGGCTGCAGCTTGCGCTTCACCGCGACGAACACCTTCACCATCTTGAGCACGCCCGGGGGCAGCTCGTCGCCGCGCTCCAGCTTCTCGATCCGGTCTTCCAGGCGCCGGCGGATCGCGGCCTCGGCCTCGTCATACTGGGCCTTCACCGCTTCCAGATCGGCCTGGACGGCATCGTCTTTCACCGCGAACTTCCACCACTCGTGGCGCTCGACCCCGTCCAGCGTCTCGGCGTCGATCTCGGCGCCCTTCTTGACGCCCTTCGGCGCCGCCGTGGCCGTCTGACCGACCAGCATCCCGCGCAGGCGGGTGAAGGTCGCGCGCTTAAGGATGGAGCGCTCGTCCTCCGCGTCCTTGCGGAGCCGGTCCTTCTCCTCGGACTGGATCTGCCGGGTACGGTCGTCGATGTCGATGCCGTGGCGGTTGAACACCCGCACCTCGACCACCGTGCCGGCGACGCCCGGCGGCAGGCGCAGCGACGTGTCGCGCACGTCGGACGCCTTTTCGCCGAAGATGGCGCGGAGCAGCTTTTCCTCCGGCGTCATCGGGCTTTCGCCCTTCGGCGTGATCTTGCCGACCAGGATGTCGCCCGGTTCCACTTCGGCGCCGATATAGACGATGCCCGCCTCGTCGAGGTTGCGCAGCGCTTCCTCGCCGACGTTCGGGATGTCGCGGGTGATGTCCTCAGGCCCGAGCTTGGTGTCGCGGGCCATCACCTCGAACTCCTCGATGTGGATCGAGGTGAAGACGTCGTCCTTCACGATCCGCTCGGAGATGAGGATGGAGTCCTCGAAGTTGTAGCCGTTCCAGGGCATGAAGGCGACGAGCACGTTGCGGCCGAGCGCGAGCTCGCCGAGATCGGTCGACGGACCATCGGCGATGACGTCGCCCTTGCGCACCACGTCGCCCACCTTCACCAGCGGACGCTGGTTGATGCAGGTGTTCTGGTTGGAACGCTGGAACTTCATCAGCGTGTAGATGTCGACGCCCGACTTGCCGGCCTCGACCTCGTCGGTGGCGCGGATGACGATGCGGGTGGCGTCGACCTGGTCGACCACGCCCGACCGGCGGGCGGCGATCGCCGCGCCGGAATCGCGCGCCACCGTCTCTTCCATGCCGGTGCCGACGAACGGCGCCTCGGCGCGGACCAGCGGCACCGCCTGGCGCTGCATGTTCGAACCCATCAGCGCGCGGTTGGCGTCGTCATTCTCGAGGAACGGAATGAGCGAGGCCGCGACCGAGACGAGCTGCTTGGGGCTCACGTCCATCAGCGTGATGAGTTCGCGCGGCGCCATCAGGAAGTCGCCGGCCTGGCGCGAGGAGACGATCTCCTCGGCGAAGCTGCCGTCCTCGTTCAACTCGGCATTGGCCTGTGCGATCGTGTGCTTGGCCTCCTCCATCGCCGACAAATAGACCACCTCGTCGGTGACCTTGCCGTCGACGACCCGGCGGTACGGGGTCTCGATGAAGCCGTATTTGTTCACCCGGCTGAAGCTGGCGAGCGAGTTGATGAGGCCGATGTTCGGCCCTTCCGGAGTCTCGATCGGGCAGATGCGGCCATAGTGCGTCGGGTGGACGTCGCGGACCTCGAAGCCCGCGCGCTCGCGGGTGAGGCCGCCCGGCCCGAGCGCCGACACGCGGCGCTTGTGGGTGACCTCGGACAGCGGGTTGGTCTGGTCCATGAACTGCGACAGCTGCGAGGAGCCGAAGAATTCGCGCACCGCGGCCACCGCCGGCTTGGCGTTGATGAGGTCGTTCGGCATCACGGTCGACACGTCGACCGAGGACATGCGCTCCTTCACCGCCCGCTCCATGCGCAGCAGGCCGACGCGATACTGGTTCTCCAGCAGCTCGCCGACCGAACGGACGCGGCGGTTGCCAAGATTGTCGATGTCGTCGATCTCGCCCTTGCCGTCCTTCAGGTCGACCAGGGTCTTCACGACCGCGATGATGTCCTCCTTGCGGAGCGTCGTCACCGTGTCCTCGACGTCGAGGTCGAGGCGCATGTTGAGCTTGACGCGGCCGACGGCGGAGAGGTCGTAGCGCTCCGGATCGAAGAACAGGCCGGCGAACAGCGCCTCGGCCGTCTCGCGGGTCGGCGGCTCGCCGGGGCGCATGACCCGGTAGATGTCGGACAGGGCCTGGTCGCGGTCCTCGGCCTTGTCGGCCTTCAGCGTGTTGCGGATCCAGGCGCCGGTGTTGACATGGTCGATGTCGAGCAGCTCGAGCCGGTCGATGCCGGCCTTGTCGAGCTTCTCGAGATTCTCCGGCGACACCTCGTCGCCGGCCTCGATATAGATTTCGCCGGTCTTCTCGTTGATGAGGTCGTAGGCCGAATAGCGGCCGAAGATTTCCTCGGTCGGGATGACGAGCTGCGCGAGGCCGTCCTTGGCGGCCTTGTTGGCGGCGCGCGGCGTGATCTTCTGGCCGGCCGCGAACACGACCTCGCCGGTGTCGGCGTTGACGACGTCGAACATCGGCTTCTGGCCGCGCCACTGCTCGGCCACGAACGGCACCTGCCAGCCATTGGCGCCGCGCACGTAGGAGACGCGGTCGTAGAATGTGTTGAGGATGTCCTCGCTCGACATTTCGAGCGCGTGGAGGAGGGCCGTGACCGGCAGCTTGCGCTTGCGGTCGATGCGGACGTTGACGATGTCCTTGGCGTCGAACTCGAAGTCGAGCCAGGAGCCGCGATAGGGGATGACGCGGGCGGCGAACAGGAACTTGCCCGACGCGTGGGTCTTGCCGCGGTCATGGTCGAACAGGACGCCCGGCGAGCGGTGCATCTGGGAGACGATCACGCGCTCGGTGCCGTTGACGATGAACGTGCCGTTCTTCGTCATCAGCGGCATGTCGCCCATATAGACGTCCTGCTCCTTGATATCGAGCACGGAGCGGGTTTCGGTATCGGGATCGACCTCGAACACGATGAGGCGCAGGGTGACGCGCATCGGCGCGGCATAGGTCATGCCGCGCTGACGGCACTCGTCCGTGTCGTATTTCGGCTCTTCGAGCTCGTAATGGACGAAGTCGAGTTCGGCGGTGCCGGCGAAGTCGCGGATCGGGAACACCGAACGCAGCGTCTTCTCGAGGCCGGAGACGTATCCGTCCTGCGGGCGCGAGCGGAGGAACTGCTCGTAGCTTTCGCGCTGAACCTCGATGAGGTTCGGCATTTCGGAAACTTCGTGGATGTTGCCGAAGATCTTGCGGATGCGCTTGGACGCGGTGGAACGCTGTTCCGTCGCCGGAGCTGCCTTGGTCGCCATGTGGTTCTAGTCGCCTCTGTTCTCGCACGCCCCGGCGCGGGTCCGGGGCCTTGTCGTCCTCCGGCGGGCGCCGGAAAAATCGGTCGCGGCGGTCTTCCAACGCAAAAAGCCGCGAGTCCCATCGCATGAGGACCGCAGCTTCGGCGTCGAGAAACCCCAGCCGATCAATGCGTTGGCCCCGCTGCGCGACGGCGCGACCTGTTCCGATAGGCTGTGGTGAGGCGCGCTATGTAGGGGAGGGGAGGCGACGGGTCAAGGGCGCCGCAAACGGGTGATCGGTGTCAGCTTCGGACCGAGTCCAAAAGAAAAGGGCGGCGCCATCGCTGGAGCCGCCCATCCTTTCTGCAAGAAGCTTTTCGAGCTTACTTGAGGTCGACGGTGCCGCCGGCTTCCTCGATCTTCTTCTTGATCTCTTCGGCTTCCGCCTTGGAGACGCCTTCCTTGATCGGCTTCGGAGCGCCTTCGACCAGCGCCTTGGCTTCGCCGAGGCCCAGGCCGGTGATCGCGCGGACTTCCTTGATCACGTTGATCTTCTTGCCGCCGTCGCCGGTGAGGATGACGTCGAATTCGGTCTTCTCTTCCTCGGCCGGGCCGGCCGCGGCGCCGCCGCCGGCGGGACCCGCAACCGCGACCGCGGCCGCGGCGGACACGCCCCAACGCTCTTCGAGCGCCTTGGCGAGATCGGCGGCCTCGAGGACCGTCAGTTCGGACAGCTGGTCGACCAGCGCATTGATGTCAGCCATTTTCATTCTCCGTTCGGGTGGGGCCGAAGCCCCGATAGGTTCAGTTCAAAAGGGATGGTGTCAGGCGTCTTCCTTGGCCGCATAGGCCTGGAAGATGCGCGCGAGCTGGGCACCCGGCTCGCTGACGACACGTGCGATCTTGGTCGCGGGCGCCTGGATGAGGCCCACGATCGTCGCGCGCAGTTCGTCGAGCGACGGGAGCTCGGCCAGCGCCTTCACTCCATTCACGTCGAGGACGGTGTCGCCCATCGCCCCGCCGACGATCTCGATCTTGTCGGTCGTCTTGGCGAAGTCGACGACGGCCTTGGCCGCGGCCACCGGATCGGCGGACGTGGCAAGCGCCGTCGGGCCGGTCAGCATGTCGCCGATCGGCTGGTAGGCGGTGCCCTCGAGGGCGATGAGAGCGAGCCTGTTCTTGGCAACCTTGTAGCTGGCGCCGGCGTCGCGCATCCGGATCCGCAGGGCGGTGGACTGGGCCACCGACATGCCGAGATTGCGGGTGATCACGACCACCGCCGTCTCTTCGAACGTCTGCTTCAGCTCGGCAACCAGCTCTGCTTTTTGAGCTCGATCCATGCTTCTCTCCACTAAGCCCGCCGGGACGTCCGGCGAGCGGCACTTTTGTCCGTGAGGGGGGAGAGGCCCGAAGCGGAAGACTTCGGCGAAAGGCCGGCGCCGCGCCGCGCGCGAACCGGACCATTTGAAACTCTGTCCCCGTCTCGGCTGGAGATTAAGCCCCTCGAAAATCTCGGGGCGCCAGCTGTCTCGGACGGCGACCGGAAGGGCGAGCCCCGCCGGTCAGGCGGCGGCCCATAGCAGATATGGCCGCCGGGTCAAGCGGATGCGCCGGACCGCGCCGCCTCGACGATGGCGACGGCGCGGGCGGTCGCCTCCTCGATGCCGAGCGCGCTGGTGTCGAGGAGATGGGCGTCGGGCGCCTGACGCAGCGGCGCGGCGGCGCGCTCCGAATCGCGGGCGTCGCGGGCGCGGATGTCGAGCAGGACGTCGTCATAATGGACGTTGAGTCCGAGCCGGCCCAGCTCCTCGAAGCGGCGGCGGGCGCGGACCTCGGGCGCGGCGGTGACGAACAGCTTCACCTCGGCTCCCGGCGCGATCACCGTGCCGATGTCGCGCCCGTCGAGCACGGCGCCGCCCGGCATCGCGGCGAAGCGCTGCTGCCGCTCGAGCAGCGCGCGGCGCACGGCGGGATAGGCGGAGATGCGCGAGGCCACGCTTCCCACCGCCTCGCTCTTCAGCTCCGGGTCGGCGAAGTCGATCTGGGCGATGTCGCAGGCGCGCAACGCGGAGAATTCGCTCTCCGGATCGCCGCCGGTCTGGAGCAGATTGTAGCCGACCGCCCGGTAGAGAAGGCCGGTATCGAGATGCGGGAGCGCATAGCGGGCGGCGAGCGCGCGGGCGATGGTGCCCTTGCCGCTCGCGGCCGGTCCGTCGACGGCGATGATCATCTGCGCAGGGCCTCCACGGCGTCGGCGAAGCCGGGCCAGCTGGTCGATGCGGGGGTCATGTCGGCGATCCCTACCGGCTCGGCGGCGTGGAGGCCAGCCACCGCGAAGCTCATCGCGATGCGATGGTCGAGCCGCGGGTCGATCCGACCGCCGCCCGGCACGGGCTCGCCGCCGCTCCCGCGGACGGCAAGCCCGTCCGCGCTCTCCTCGACCGGAACGCCGATCGCGCACAGGCCGGCCGCCATCGCGGCGAGTCGGTCCGATTCCTTGACCCGCAGCTCGGCGAGGCCGCTGGTGCGGGTGGTGCCGGCGGCGAAGGCGGCGGCGACGAACAGGATCGGATATTCGTCGATCATCGACGGCGCGACCTCCGGCGGAACGTCGAGGGCGGTCAGCGCCGAGTGGCGGACGCGAAGATCGGCGACCGGCTCGCCGCATTCTTCGCGCGTGTCCAGGAAGGCGATGTCGCCCCCCATCGCGCGCAGCACCTCGAACAGGCCGGCCCGCAGCGGATTGACGCAGACATTCTCGATCAGCAGCTCCGATCCGGGCACCACCAAGGCGGCGACCGCCAGGAAGGCGGCGGCCGACGGGTCGCCCGGCACGCGCAGTTGCTGCGGTCGCAGCTCGGCCTCGCCCCGGATCGCGATCTCCGGCCCGTCGCGCCTTATGTCGGCGCCGAACAGAGCGAGCATCCGCTCGCTATGGTCGCGGGTCGGGACGGTCTCGATCAGGCGGGTGACGCCCGGGATGTTGAGCCCAGCGAGCAGCAACGCCGATTTCACCTGCGCCGACGGCACGTCCAGCCGGTGCGTCAGCGCCGCGGCGGGGGCGAGGCCGCGCAGCGCGATCGGCAGCCGGGTGCCGGGCGCGGCGACGATGTCGGCGCCCAGCCGCCGCAGCGGCTCCGCCACCCGCGCCATCGGCCGCGACGACAGCGACGCGTCGCCGTGGAGGATGGCAGTGAGGTCGTGGCTGGCGGCGAGCCCCATCAGCAAGCGGGCGGAGGTGCCCGAATTGCCCATGTCGAGCGGCCGTTCGGGCTGGAGCAGGCCGCCGGTCCCGACGCCCCGGACCCAGACGGTGCCGTCCGCCTCCCGCCCGATCCCAGCGCCCATCGTGGCCAAAGCGGCGGCGGTGGAGCGGACGTCGCCACCCTCCGACAGGCCCTCGATCCGGCTGGTGCCGAGCGCCATCGCGCCGAGCATCAGCGCGCGGTGGGAGATCGACTTGTCGCCCGGCACGCGGGCGCGTCCGCGCAGGCTCCCGCCGCGCCCGAACGTCATCGGCAAGGGCCCGGCCTCACGCATGCGCTTGGCTTTTGACAGCGCGCCACCCATGTGGCAAGGCGCCCGCCGATCACGGTCCTCCCGGCTCGGGCGCGGCCGCATATTTCAATTCTGTCTGGAGTTTCTTCACCGATGGTGAAAGCTGAATGGGGCACCAAGCGCACCTGCCCGAAATGCGGCACCCGCTTCTACGATCTGGGCAAGGAAGATCCGGTGACCTGCATCGAATGCGGCGTCGCCTGGGATCCGGAGCCGGTGCTGAAATCCAAGCAGCCGCTGCCGTTCGACGCGCCCAAGAAGGAAGCCGAGCCGGAGAAGGAGGATTCCGATCTGGCGGCCGACGATCTCGATCTCGACGTCGATGAGGATGCGGAGGAGAATCCGGACGACGAGGTCGATCTGGGCGGCGACGACGACATCGGCGTGGCCGGCGCGACCGACGACGACGAGGACGTTTAAGCATCTTGCGAAGCGGCGCCGCATATCCTAGATGCGGCGCCACAGCGGCGGACCCCTCCCGGCGGTTCCGCGTGAAAAGGTTCGGGGCCGTAGCTCAGCTGGGAGAGCGTCGCAATGGCATTGCGAAGGTCAGGGGTTCGATCCCCCTCGGCTCCACCATGTCCCTCGACATAGACGTCTTCGGGCGAGAGTGATGTCGCAAACGGCGCCTCGGCGCCCGCTTGGTCGCGCCTTGTCCGGCCTTAACCGGCCCGAAGCCGCACTTCGCAGCCGGAAAGCGGCCGAGAAACCCGCGGATTCCCGTCGAACTTCACTTCATGCACGTGTTGCGCGACCAAAAGTGCGAACTTCGCCCGGCGGGCGCGGTGGGCGGAGCGGCTGGTGCTCGACGATGTCAAAGAGCGGTTCCCGCGCCAGGTTCGCAGGCGAATTCCTACATTGCAAGCGGCGCTGGCTGTGGCTTGCGGTGGAAAGCGAACGCTGCGGCCATTACAGTCACGTCCATGGATTGCCTCTTCCTCGGGGTGCGTCGCTTGGTAGAGGCGGTCGATCGGAAGATCGACCGCTGGTCACGTTCAAACGCGCCTCCACCGGGAATATGCGCAGACTCGTTCAAGCGAAGGCTGCAGCGTGAAACCGAGGAAGCGGCTGCCGAATGGACGGACAGCTACGATGGCGGGGGTGGTGGCGACTAGGCTGTGTACCCAATATCCACAACGGCCGTGACGGAGTTGATGTTTTGGCAGGGCGAGGAGCGAGGAGGAGCGATGCTGTCGCACGTGACCGACGAGCGACGCTGCCCTGGCGGAAGAGCCGCCCCTCCTGCCGGCTCACCGGTCCGCCGAAGTGTCCCGCCGGCATCAGCAACGCGGCGAAGAGAAGGACACGTTTCATCGAGCGAGGATGAAGCCGTCCGAGCAGGACAGCCGCAAGATCGCCATGATCACCGCGAGTTGGGCACTGGAATGCGCATGCTCTTTGGCGTTCCGTTCGTTCATGCGACCGGCGGCATCGGTGTATGCCTCTAGATATGCAACATGAGCTATGTGCCCTTTGACGACCATTACAGCGACCTGCATCTCCGGCACCGCGTCCCCGACACTTCCCCTGTACTCGCTCACATGCGGGAGCTCCGCTTCTATAACCGCAAGGCGCTCGTAATCCCCGACCGCACAAATGTGGTCGGACGAACTGACGAGAGAATTGTTATAAAGAGGAAGAACAGGCGAGCCGCTTTGGCCCCACTGATTTATGTAGGTAATCAGCTGGTTCTGGAGAAGCCTCGACTCCTCGCCAGGATCGCGAGGCTGCCCGAGCTGGCCTGCTTAATTTCACTCCGCGGACTCCGTTCCGTAGCATCATTGGACCGCCCCCCTCCGCCGCCCGCACGCGTCGCTGCGTCCCAACGCCTCCAGGCGGGCGGACAAGCAGCTGCATTGAGGGAAGGTCATCAAAGGCTCCGGGCGTAGGCAGCCGCCTTCCAATCCGAGTTCCGGCTTGTGAGATCTCGCAGGATACTTTCGGCGCGGTCGGAGCCGGTGACGGCTGGAACTCTGACCATAATTTCTCCCTCAGCACGAGCTTAATATTTGCTACTGCGCTCTGGAAGCCGTTTCTTTACATGTGTTGAGATAGTTTTCTTGAGAGCTTTTTCTTTCATGCTGGCGGCGCCCGCCGAAAGCAGCACTCGTACAGGTTGATACCGTCTAGGAGCGCGTCTTGAGCACTCAGGACTCAAATCAAGCTTCGACTTCTGAAGTGCAGTGGACTTACGCCACGACGGAGCTTGCTCACTCATCAATAAGTGACTGTCGCTGATCGGAAAAACTGCTCTACCATTCTCCTCGACATAGACGTCTCTCCCCCAGACTGGCGGCGCAAACGCTACCTTCGCGCTCGCGTGGTCGCGCCTTATCCGGTCTTAACCCGCCTCACAGCTGCGTGTCGGCACCAAAAAGCGGCCGAAGAACCGGCGGATCGCTTCAAAGTTCACCACACGCACATGTTGCGCGACCCAAAGCGCGAACTTCGGCCGGCCGGCGCGGTCGAAACGGCGCGGCGGAGCGGCTGATATCCGATCAGGTCAAAGAGCGGTTGCCGCCCGAGGGTCGCAGGCGAATTCCTACATTGCAAGCGGCGCATCTGCCGCTTGGATCGCCACGCGGTCAGTCGTCGGAATAGAAGCGGTCGTCATCGACCAGCGGTACGTCCCGTCTCGCCGCCACGCCGTCGAGAAAGGTGCAGATTACCCGGTGCTCGAAACCAACCGCCTCATTCGCCCAGGGCCGGCCGTAGCGCGGGACGGTGTCGCCGACCTTCTTGACCTCAGTCGCACAGAGATCGGCGAACAGGGTGGACTCGATGCATCGTCGCAGGAAACCGATCCGAAAAGGGCTCCTCCGTTCGTGGATGGTGTTCGTGATCTCGCGAAGCCAGGCCTTGTCGCGCCGCTCGCCGCGCCATCGCGACAGCTCGGAATAGCCCTGAAAATCGGTATATGCGGGGCGCGGGTCGGTCGGGTCCAGGCGGCCGGGAAAGACCTTTTCCGGATCATTGCCGCATTCCTCGCCCGGCTCGCATCGGCAGGCGAACGGCGCGCGAGCCTCTTGCCCGAATCGTTCCCATCCTGTTCTCGTCGCGCGGATGGGCATTCCACGGCCGAAAGACCTCTCCGACCTGATCCGGATGGACGCGAACCTTAAGGTGACGTGCCGCGTGTGCGGCCGGACGGGCGTCTTTCCGACCCGCGACATCGTCGCCTATTTCCGTGCGCGGAGCTGGAACAGCGCCTGGACGGCCGCCGGAGAGCGCTTCCGCTGCGACGGGATCGGCGCGGAAGGCTGCGGCGCCAGAGGCGCCCACCTGTCGCTGGTCCCGATCGCCCGCGCTCCGGCGATGGAACCGCCGAGGCCGACCGCTCGCGACCTCAGGGCCGAGGCCGATCGCCGGAGGTGACATGGGCCGGGGGGAACCAGCACGATGCTGGCCGTCGGCCAGCGGTGCAGGAGGCCCTTCGCCATGGAATCGCTGGACATGCTTTCGAAACGGCTGGACACTTGAATGTTCATGATGCGGAAGACCCTGACTTTCAGATGGAAAACGATGGCGGGCAGGACCCTCGGGATGCTGGCTGCCGCATCGTTCTTCGTGGCGACGCCGCCCTCTTCCGCTGATGCCAGGGACGCCACCGCCCCTGCCGGCCCCACGTACGTGGCGACCGTGGCGCCCGGGCGCCTTCTCAGCGATGCGGGTATCTTCGAGATCCTCGACGAAGCGTTGTCGTACGGATGGTCTTACTCGATCGGGTACCAGAGCCCGTTGCCGGCAATCTCATCCTTCAATCCGGCCAGCGGCACGGGGGTCTTCGCGGACGGCCCATATTTCGGGCTGCGGGCGTTCCCCGGCCGGCCGGTCACGATCACCGTCGCCGCCACGGAGGTGGAATTGGGCCATACGGAATGGAGACCCCCGGTCGAGGCGGCGGCGGGCGATCGTCCGGTTCTTTCCGGATATGCCTATGTGGCATCCGCGTCGGAGCCGACTTACGGTTGGGGGTATATCGGCTTGTGGAGAAGCACCGACGCCGATGCTCCGCACACCCTGCTGGTCTGGTTCGGCCGCGATCCTCACGGAGACCTGTTCCACCTGGCTCTTGGCCGGGGACGCTCGGCCGACCTCGCGTTCGGTTGGACGTCGCTTCCGTTGCATGGTTGGGAGGGGTTCGAGCTGCTCCATCAGGACCACCAGCGGAACCTTTTCAGTCACTACAGATACGAGGTGAATGTGTCGGAGATCCGTCGACGGATGCTCGCCCGATGAAAGCCGGCGGTTGATTGGCTCTCGCTCGTCAGGGCCGCGCCTTCCCGATCGCGCCGGTCGCCGAGCCGTCGGCGGAGGATCCCGATGATGACGACGCCCGCACCGGTGGCCGCCGCCGCATAACTCGCGGTGTGCGCCCATGCGACGGCGTAGAAGGCGACATGCTTGTCGCCCGGGACGAGGAGCGCCCATCCGCCGGGGACGGGGATGGCGCCCGCGGCGGCGAGCGCGACGCCGAGGATCAGTCCCGCCCACCAGGTGGCGACGATCCCCCAGCCCGAGGCTAGGAGAAACGGCTACTCCGTCGGGAAGATCGGAGGCTGCGCGATCGTAAAATATTCGACGCAGATGTGGGCGGTGACCTGATCGTGGAGGATGCCGTAGGCCATCGCCGCGACCGTGACGAAGGCTACAATTCTCGTCCCCTCCAGGCGCCCAGCTCTTCTCACCCTCATCCCCCGCGAGCGGACGCTAGCGACACTCGTCATGGCGTTCGCGTGAGCGCCCGTTCTCGACCCGAAGCGGACGTTAGCGCCCTTGCGAATGCTCATAAGCAGCGAGGAGTGGCCACAGGTCCTGACCGCCTTCAGGGATCAGTTCCGCTGCATTGCGGACGGTATAGTATTCGACATCGTTCTTGATGCTGCCTCATGTCGCCAAACGCCATTGCCAACCCGTCCCGAGCTTTGGCAGGCGATCGCGCCTCGACTGCTTCGAGGCACGCTACCGGGTGCCTTTCCGATGTGATGATCACTTTGGCGCGGCGCGGCTCCCACCTTGCCGTTCATCCCGGGGGCTGCGGCCTTCCCCCCTCGGAAAGGAGCCCCGGACGATGAAGCGTCGCCGCTGTCATCCTCGCGCAGGAGGGACGAGGCCGTGACGCTGCTGGCGACCGTCTTGAATTACTGACTACCCTTCGCCGTGGCTGCGCTCTTCGCGGGTTTGGGCTTTCGGCAGATGTTGGACTCGGATCCCCTGGAAACCTTCACGACATCGTTGATGCTGCTGGTGGCTTGCGCCGCGCTGCTCATCGTGGCGGGCGCCTGCATCTATCGACTGGCGAGGCAATGACCGTTTGCCGTCGTCGGTCGACGTCACGCGATGGGTGCACATTCAGGCGAACGTCCGAGGGCGCGACCACATTGCTCGCGTCGGAACATCGCGGGCGGCCGCTCGCTTCCCTCTTTCGAAGGAGACGGACATGACCGATCAGAAGAAGAAGGGCGACTTCAATCAGTGGGAGAAGGAAGGCGTCGGCGGCAACCGCAAGCAGGACAATTCCGACGAAGCCAGCCGCAGCAATACCGACACCGCCACCCAGAACAGCGGCACCGGCAAGAGGCGTTAGGCGAGCTCCGGCCCGGGGGTCACCAGGAGAAGGCGAGAGGGTTAGATCGTGCCTTATTCATCCCAGAGTTCCGGGTGGCGCTCCCTGCACTCTTCGCGGAAGATGTCCTCCGCACGTCGCAGCAGCTCGGCACCTTCGCGGCTGTAGGCCGCCGCTGCGGCTTCAGCGGCCACATTGCTCAAGTGGCCCAGGAAAAGAGCGTAGTAGCCGGCGTCGCTGCCGCCCGCCCAGTCCGGCCCTGTATCGCTCCGCGGCGGCAGACCCAGGGCCAGGCTGTCGAACCAGGTCAGCGGCAAGCCTTGCGCCTGAGCCTTCAAGCGGAGCGCGTCATGGGCTGAACGCATCGCAAGCAACAGCGCCTGGACCGCGTCCACGCCCCACACGGTCCGCTCGACGGCTCCGTCCGGCCAGGCGATTTCGAAGCGACAGCTGTAATCCTGGGCGTGGGATACGGGCTGGAAGAATGTGCAGCGGACCGTATCGGAGCCTTGCGTGAAGCTCCTCTCGACGAACGGGCGATCTTCCGGCATCCGTCACCTCCGCCCGACACTCTGGTCGAACTGGCGAGCGATCGCAACGGATGGCGAGCGGGCATTGCGGCATGGATGGCAGGCCTGATGCCACTCAGCTTCCGCCATGCGCCCTCCAAGCTGATTTACAAAGCTAAGACACTATGGCACGACAAGCGGGCTTGGGGAGAGGGGGAGTCGATGCTCGAGCTTGCAAATGTCAGCCACGTCTATCCGAACGGCACGCGCGCGCTTGACGGCGTGTCGCTGTCGATCCCGCGCGGCATGTACGGCCTGCTCGGCCCGAACGGGGCGGGCAAGTCCACGCTGATGCGGACCGTCGCCACGCTCCAGACGCCGAGCGAGGGGGATATCCGCTTCGGCGACATCGACGTGATCCGCGAGCCCGAGCGGCTGCGCCGCACGCTCGGCTATCTTCCCCAGGATTTCGGCGTCTATCCGCGGGTGTCCGCGCAGGACATGCTGTCCCACATGGCGGTGCTGAAAGGCATCGCCTCGGCCGGCGAGCGCAAGGCGACGGTCGAGAGCCTCCTCCAGCAGGTCAATCTGTGGAACGTCCGCAAGAAGGCGCTGGCCGGCTTTTCAGGCGGCATGCGGCAGCGCTTCGGCATCGCCCAGGCGCTGATCGGCAATCCCGACCTCATCATCGTGGACGAGCCCACGGCCGGGCTCGATCCGGAGGAACGCAACCGCTTCCTGAACCTGCTGGCCGAGATCGGCGAGAATGTGGTGGTGATTCTGTCCACCCACATCGTGGAGGACGTGTCCGACCTGTGCCCGCGCATGGCGGTGCTGGCCGACGGCCGCATCCAGCTGGAAGGCGCGCCGCTGGAGCTGATCGCGGCGACCCGCGGCCGCATCTGGATGAAGGCGATCGCCCGCGCCGAGATCGAGGATCATCGCGCGCGCTACGACATCATATCCACCCGCCTGTTCGCCGGCCGCACGATCATCCACGTGCTCGCCGACAGCGATCCTGGCGACGGCTTCGCGCCTGTCGAAGGCGGGCTGGAGGACGTCTATTTCTCGACCCTCGCCGGCCTGCGCCGCGCGGCCTGAGAAGGGTCCCCTCATGCTGCGCCACATCGCCGCCTTCGAATTTCGCTATCAGCTGAAGAACCCCGTCTTCTGGGTGACGGCGGCGATCTTCTTCCTGCTCACCTTCGGCGCGATGACCGTCGATCAGATCCAGATGGGCGGCGGCGGCAACGTCCTCGACAACAGCCCCTATGCGACGGCGGAAAAGCACCTCATCCTGTCGCTCTTCTTCATGTTCGTGACCACCGCCTTCGTGGCGAACGTGATCGTGCGCGACGACGAAACCGGGTTCGGCCCGATCGTGCGGTCCACCCGCATCACCAAAGCGGACTATCTGTTCGGCCGCTTCGCCGGAGCGATCGGCGTGGCGCTGCTCGCTTTCCTGGCGGTGCCGCTGGCGATCTGGCTCGGCTCGCTGATGCCGTGGCTTGATCCGGAGACGCTCGGCCCCAATCGCCTGCGGGACTATGCCTTCGCTTATTTCGCGCTGGCGCTGCCCAACATCATCGTCACCGGCGCCATCTTCTTCGCGCTGGCGACGGCGACGCGTTCGATGATGGGCACCTATCTCGCCGTGATCGGCTTCATCGTCGTCTATACGGCGGTCAACGTCTCGCTGGCCGATCAGCCGCAGCTGGAGCAGACCCGGGCGCTGGTCGATCCGTTCGGGATCGCGGCCTGGGAGCTGGAGACGCGCTACTGGACCGCGGCCGAGCGCAACCAGGACGTGCCGTCTTTCGCCGGGCTGCTGCTCTGGAACCGGCTGATCTGGGGCGCGGTCGCGGCGGCGTTCCTCGGCCTCGCTTTCTTCCTCTACCGCTTCGCCGACCGCGGCCTTTCGCGCGGCAAGCGCCGCCGGCAGAAGCTGCTCGACGCCGCCGCGTCGCAAGCGACGCCCGTGACCGCGGGGCCGCTGCCATCGCCGCGCTTCGGCCGTGCCGCGGCCCGCGCCCAGCTCGCCGCGCGCACGCGCCTCGAAATGGGGCAGGTGTTCCGCAGCCCCGCTTTCCTGGTGCTGATCGTGCTCGGCCTGCTCAACGCCGGGACCGCGCTTTGGACGGGCGGCGATCTTTACGGCATGCCGACCTATCCGGTGACGCGCGCGCTCATCCCGCTGCTCGCCGGCAGTTTCATCATCATCCCCCTGATCATCGCCATCTATTATGCGGGCGAGCTCGTCTGGCGCGAGCGCGACCGCAAGATGCACGAGATCGTCGATGCGACGCCGCTGCCCAATTGGGCCTATGTGGTGCCCAAGACGATCGCGGTGTCGCTGGTGCTGCTCACCACGGTGATGATCAGCGTGGTGGCCGCCATCCTGGTTCAGCTGCTCAAGGGCCATTCCGAGCTCGAGCTCGGCAAATATTTCCTGTGGTACATCCTGCCCTTCACCTTCGACATGGTGCTGTTTGCGGTGTTGGCGGTGTTCGTGCAGGCGCTCAGCCCCAACAAATATATCGGCTGGGGCGTGATGGTGCTCTACCTCATCGCGCGGATGGTGCTCGGCACGATCGGCTTCCAGCACAATCTCTACCTCTATGCCGGCGTGCCGGCCGTGCCGCTCAGCGACATGAACGGGGCGGGGATCTATTGGGAGGCGGCCTGGTGGTTCCGGCTTTATTGGGGCGCCTTCGCCTTGCTGCTGCTGGTGGCGGCGCACCTCCTGTGGCGGCGCGGCACCGAGACGCGGCTGAAGCCGCGGCTGGCGCGGGCACCGGCCCGGCTGAAGGGGCAGCCGGGGCTGATCGCGGGCGCGGCGGCGCTGGTCTTCGCCGCGAGCGGCGGCTGGATCTTCTACAACACCAACATTCTCAACGATTATTGCACCACCGGCGACAACGAGCGCTTTCAGGCCGAATATGAGAAGCGCTATCTTCCCTTCGAAAATCTGCCGCAGCCGACGATCAGCCATGTCGAGATGAACGTCGCGCTCTACCCGTCCGACATTCGCGCCGAGACGCGGGGGCGGCTGCGCCTCGTCAACCTCAACCCGGTGCCGGTGGAGGAGGTGCATGTGCGGGCCGGCGACCGGGCGATGGAGCTGACCGCCCTGGACTTTCCGGGCGCCCGCCTGACGCGCCACGACGAGGAATATGGCTATCGCATCTACCGGCTCGACGCGCCGATGCGGCCGGGCGAGACGCGCGAGCTGCGCTTCGCGACGCTGAGGGAGCAGCGCGGCTTCCGCAATTCCGGAGCGGACACGCGGCTGGTGCCGAACGGTACCTTCCTCAACAATTTCGAACTCGCCCCGCAGATCGGCATGAACCGCTTTCAGCTGCTGCAGGAGCGGTCCACGCGGCGCAAATACGGCCTCCCGCCCGAACTGCGCCCGGCGAAGCTCGAGGACATGTCCGCCACCGCCCGCTCCTATTTCGGCGGCGGATGGTCGACCGCCGACATCACGGTGTCGACCGAGGCCGATCAGGTGCCGATCGCGCCGGGCCGGAAGGTGGTCGAGCGGGTGGACGGCGGGCGGCGGACCGCGCGCTTCGTGTCGGACGCGCCGATCCTGACCTTCTTCTCCATCCAGTCCGCCCGCTATGCGGTGGAGCGGCGGCGCCACGACGGCATCGACCTTGCCGTCTACTACCACCCCACCCATCACTGGAACGTCGGCCGGATGCTGGACGCGATGCAGGCGTCGTTCGATTATTTCCAGCCGGCCTTCGGTCCCTATCAGTTCGAACAGGCGCGGATCATCGAATTCCCGGCTTATGCCACCTTCGCCCAGGCCTTCGCGAACACCATGCCTTATTCGGAAGCGATCGGCTTCGTCGCCGACGCGCGCGATACGGACGAGATCGACTATGTCACCTATGTCACCGCCCATGAAGTGGCCCACCAATGGTGGGCGCATCAGGTGATCGGCGCCGACATGCAAGGCGCCAGCATGCTGTCCGAGACGCTGGCGCAATATTCGGCGCTGATGGTGATGAAGCGGCTGTACGGCGAAGACAAGATCCGCCGCTTCCTCAGATACGAGCTCGACAAATATCTGCGCAGCCGCGGCACCGAGGCGATCGAGGAGCTGCCGCTCGCCCGGGTCGAGAACCAGGGCTATATCCATTATCAGAAGGGTACGCTGGTCATGTACCTGCTGCAGGAGCGGCTGGGCGAGGAGGCGGTCAACCGGGTGCTGTCCCGGCTGATCGCACGCTACCGCTTCAGCGGCGCGCCCTATCCGCGCTCGCTGGACCTCATCGCGCTGTTACGGGAGGAAGCGCGAACGCCTGAACAGCAGGCGCTGATCACCGACCTGTTCGAGCGGATCACGATCTACGACCTGAAGGTCGAAGCGCCGACCGCGGTGCAGCGGCCGGACGGGCGCTGGGACGTCAGCGTGCCGGTGGTGGCGGCGAAATATTATGCCGACGGGCGCGGCCGGGAAACCGAGGCGAACTTCGCGGAAGCGATCGAGATCGGCCTGTTCACGGCCGAGCCCGGCCGGGGCGCTTTCGACCGGTCGAACGTGGTGGCGCTGGAGCGGCGGCCGCTCCGTCCAGGCCGGCAGGTGGTCCGCTTCGTTGCCGACCGCAGGCCCAGCCATGCCGGCGTCGATCCCTACAATTACTACATCGACCGCAACTCCGGCGACAATGTCGCGCCGGTCGGCTGAACGGGTAGGGCAAGGTCAGGCAGCTAGCCCGGTCGCTCCTGCCAGGATTACGATCGGGATCGGCGTTGCGTCCGGACGATCGTTTCGTCGAGCGCTTGCAGGAACCTCGATCTGTCCGCTTTCGCGAAGGGCGCCGGGCCGCCCATCTGGTCGCCGCCGGCCCGCAGGTCGGCCATGATGGCGCGCACGGCGATCGCGTTGCCGATCGAGGCGGTGGTGAACGGCTTGCCCGTCGGCGCGATCACGGCCGCGCCGGATTTGAGGCAGCGGTCCGCCAGCAGGATATCCGCGGTGACGACGATCGTTCCCTCGCCCGCCGCCTCGGCGATCCAGTCGTCGGCCGCGTCGAACCGGTCGCTCACCACTTTCCTGTCGATCAGGGGATCGCTCGGGATGCGGATGAAGCTGTTGCTGACGATGGTGACGGGTATGCGATGGCGGGCGGCCACGCGATAGATCTCCTCCTTCACCGGGCAGGCGTCGGCATCGACCAGGATGCGCGCGCTCACGCGCCGTTGTCCGGGCGGAGTTCCAACAGCCAGAGCGCCGCGACGAGGGCGGTGGTGGCGGCGACGAGGGCGTAGGTGATCAGGCGGAGGTTCACCGCCTTGAACGACTTCACCTGATGGGTGTCGAGGCGGGAGAGGACGCTGCAGGCGCGGCGCTCGGCGGCCAGGAACACGAAGATGCCGATGAACAGGAAGACGGTCGCGATCGCCTTCGCCACCCAGGCCGGCTCCATCATCTGGAACAAGGCGTTGAAGCCGAGGCCGATGCCGACCGCGGCCATGCCGGTCCGCATCCAGCCGGCGAAGGTGCGCTCGTTGGCGAGCACCGTCCGGTCCTCGGCGAGGTCGGTCCGGTCCTCGGCCATGGAGTCGCGGTCCTTGTCATCCCGATCGCGGCCGCTCTTGCCGATCTGGTCCTGCTGTTGATCCGTCATCGAGGATGACAACGCCGCCCGGCCTTCACGGTGCCGTCACTCCTCGTCCTCGGCCGGGGCGGGCGGGGGCGGGGCGATGGTGACCGGCGGCCGCTGCGGCGCGCGGTCCTGCGGCGGAGTCGCGGGCTGGCGCTGGCCGGGCAGCGGCTGCAGCGCCGGCTGTCCGCCGCCGGCCGCCGGCGGGGGCGGGGGCGGCGGGGCGATGGTGACCGGTCCTTCGCCTTCGCCTTCGAAGGGGAGATCGGCATCGTCCCCCGGCGCGGGATCGACCGGCACCAGCTCGCCCGCTTCGACGCCCGCTTCGATGTCGATGTCGCTGAGCGGGATCGGCTCGGCCTGGGGCGCGCGGCGGGCGCCCAGCGCCTCGCTCATGAAATTGCCCCAGATGCGGGCGGGCAGGCCGCCGCCGGTGACGCCGGGCAGCGGGCTGTTGTCGTCGTTGCCGATCCAGACGCCCACCACCAGGTCCTCCGCGAAGCCGATGAAGACGGCGTCGCGATTGTCCTGGGTGGTGCCGGTCTTGCCGAAGCTCGGCACCTCGATCGCGGCGGCGCGGCCGGTGCCGGCATTGGCGGCGTGGAACAGCAGGTCGCGCAGCGGCGGGAAGGCGCGGTCGCGGTTGAGCTCGGTCATCGACGGCCACCAGCGGCCCAGCCAGCCGCGCCGTTCCTCGGGAAGCCCGCGCGCCCGCACCGGATAGCGGCCGGAGGCGACCGAGGCGAAGGCGGAGGTCATCTCGATCAGCGTCGTGCCTTCGGTGCCGAGCGTCAGGCTGCGCACCGGCTGGAGCGGCGTCGAGAGGCCGAGATCGCGCGCGGCCTGGATGACGGCGTCGCGGCCGACCTGCTCCTGGATGCGCACCGCCGCGACGTTGCTCGACACGGCGAAGGCGTCGCGCAGGGTGATGCGGCCGCGATAGCGATTCTCGTAATTGCGCGGCGCCCAGTCGCCGAGCTGGAGCGGCGTGTCCTCGATGACCGTGTCGGGGGTCATGCCGGCGCGGAAGGCGGCGAAATAGGTGAACAATTTGAAGGCGGAGCCGGGCTGGCGGCGCGCCTGGGTGGCGCGGTTGAACGGGCTTTGCGCATAATTCTTGCCGCCGACCATGGCGACCACGCGCCCGTCCCAGCGCATGGCGACCAAGGCCACCTGCGCGCGGCCGAGGCCGGCCTGGCGGACGGTGCGCACCGCGATGCGCTGCAGATCGCCCTCCAGCGTCGTCATGACGCGCCGCTCGCCATAGCTAGCTTCCGCCAGCTCGTCGGCGTCGGGCAGCACCCAGTCGGCGAAATAGGTGCCGGTCGGCACATCGTCGCGCGGGCCGCGGCGGACGCGGGCGGGGCTCAGCTCCTCATGCTCCTCGGCGGTGATGTAGCCGGCGTCCACCATCGCCCGCATGACCAGCCGCGAGCGTTCCTGCGCGCCGTCGAGATTGCGGGTGGGGGCGAGGCGCGAAGGGGCGTTGACGATGCCGGCCAGCATCGCCGCCTGTGGAATGGTGAGGTCTTCGGGCGCGGCGTTGAAATAGTGGCGGGCGGCGGCGCGCAGCCCGTAGACGTTGTCGCCGAAATAGATGTTGGAGAGATAGCGGCTGAGGATCTCGTCCTTCGACAGCCAGGTTTCCAGCCACACGGCGATCAGCGCCTCCTGGATCTTGCGCCCGGCGGTGCGTTCGGAGGACAGGAAGCTCGTCTTGGCGAGCTGCTGGGTGATGGTGCTGCCGCCCTGGCGCACGCCGCCGGCGCTGACGTTGCGCACAACCGCGCGGGCGATGCCCATCGGATCGACGCCGAAATGGCTGTAGAAGCGCCGGTCCTCGATCGCCATGAAGGCCTGGCGGACATGTTCGGGCAGGCGGCTGGCGGCGACCGGCTCGCCGATGATCGCGCCGCGCCGCGCGATCGGCTCGCCTTCGGCCGACAGGATGAGGAGGCTGGGCGCGCCGGCCGGCTGAAGCGAGCGCGACAGCGGCGCCGTGAAGGCGAGCCAGGCGATGATGAAGACGAACAGGCCGATGAGGATCAGCAGCGCCTGCTTCACCCGCTTGCGGCGGATCGATGGCTGCGGCGCGGCGGCGGCGCCCCCGGCATCGGGCGGAGAGGCGGGATCCTCTACCGAAAATCTGTTCGAACCGGCAGGCTGATCCACACGCATACTCCTCGGCGGTCAGAACGAAGCGGGCGGCGCCGGGTTGCGGCCGGGCGCGGCGAAACGTTCCGGGCGGACATGTTCGGGCGCGACGCCCAGTTCGGCAAGCCCCTCCGGCCAGGCGCCGCCGGTCGCGAGCGCCTCGGCCGCGGCGGCCATCGCGGGCGCGGTCTGGAGGCCGTAGCCGCCCTGTCCCGCCAGCCAGAAGAAGCCCGGCGCGTCGGGCGCGAAGCCGGCGGTCGGCACCCGGTCGGCGGTGAAGGTGCGCAGCCCCGCCCAGCGGTGCGCGATGCGGGCGACCGGCAGCGTCGTATATTGCTCCACCTTCCAGGCGGCGAGCGCCACGTCATAGTCTTCCGGCCGGGCGTCGCAGGGATCGTCCTCCACCTCGTCGACCGGCGAGGCCATCAGCCGCCCGCCCTCCGGCAGGATGTAGAAATCGTCGACGGCGCTCTTCACGAACGGCCAGTCCCGCACGTCGGCGCCGGCCGGGGGATCGACGACGATGATGGTGCGGCGAAGCGGTTTGAGGCCCAGCGGGCGGACCCCGGCCATCCCGGCGATCCGGTCCGCCCAGGCGCCGGCGGCGTTGACCAGCACGGGCGCGGTCCAGCTCTCGCCGCTCTCGCTCGCGACGCGCCAGCCGCCGCCGGCGGATTCGACCCGGGCGACGCGCCGGCCGGTCAGCACCTCGCCGCCGCTCGCGCGCACGGCGCGGGCATAGGCCTGGAGCAGGGCGTCGGCGTCGAGCCTCAGCCCGTCGCGGTCGACCGCGCCGGCGACCACCGCCTCCGGCCCGATCCGCAGCGGCGGGAACAGCGCGCGCATCTCCGCCGCGTCGACCTCCTCGATCGCGTCGGAGAAGCGGCGCATGTCCGCGACGAGATCGGCGAGGCCGCCGCGCATCTCCTCCGTCGCGACGAACAAGGCCGGGGCGCGGCGGGCGAGCGGCACGTCGGCGAAGCCCGGGGGCGGATCGAGGAAGAAGGGGCGGCTGAACGAAGTCAGGCCGCGCACCGTGCCGCGGCCGATGCCGTAATGGCTGAAGGTCGCGCTGCGGCCGGACGAATGGTAGCCGAGCGCGTCTTCCGCCTCCACCACCACCACTCTGCCGTGCCGCGCGAGCCGGGCGGCGGCCGAGATGCCGGCGATGCCGCCGCCGATGACGAGGAAGTCGGCCCCGCTGTCCATCGCCCGTGCCGACCGGCTAGATGCCGCGCTTCTTCCGGTGCTTGTCGAGGTCGAGCACCATGTTCGCCTCGCCTTCCGGCATCAGGCCGAGCCGGCGCGCGACCTCCTGATAGGCCTCCGCCTCGCCGCCGAGATCGCGGCGGAACCGGTCCTTGTCGAGCTTCTCGCCCGACGCCATGTCCCACAACCGGCAGCCGTCGGGGCTGATCTCGTCGGCGAGGATGATGCGGCTATAGTCGTTCTCCCACAGCCGCCCGAATTCCAGCTTGAAGTCGACCAGCCGGATGCCGATGCCGGCGAACAGGCCGCACAGGAAGTCGTTGATCCGCACCGCGAGGTCGGCGATGTCGTTCATCTCCTCCTGGCTCGCCCAGCCGAAGCAGGCGATATGCTCCTCGGAAATGAGCGGATCGCCGAGCGCGTCGTCCTTGTAATAATATTCGATGATGGTGCGCGGCAGCGGCGTGCCTTCCTCGATGCCGAGCCGCTTCGACAGCGAGCCGGCGGCGACGTTGCGCACCACCACCTCGATCGGCACGATCTCCACCTGGCGGATCAGCTGCTCGCGCATGTTCAGGCGGCGGATGAAGTGGGTGGGCACGCCGAGCATGCCGAGCAGGGTGAAGATATGCTCGGAAATGCGGTTGTTGAGCACGCCCTTGCCGGAGATGGTGCCCTTCTTCTGCGCGTTGAAGGCGGTCGCGTCGTCCTTGAAATATTGGATGAGCGTGCCCGGCTCCGGACCCTCGTAGAGGATCTTGGCCTTGCCTTCGTAGATCTGGCGGCGACGGGACATGGGCGCTCCGGAAAACGGGTGCTGCAGGAAGGCGGCTCTATAGGGGAGGCGCCGGGGAAGGGCAATCGAATGGGGCGGGGTCCGGAAGGCGGCGGCGTTCAGCTGAGATCGACGATGCGGGCGATCTTGCCGTTTCTGAGTGTGAAGAAGGAGGCGCCCCGCATCGCGACCGCCACACCGGCCTTCATCGGTCCGAGATCGACGGCGGGCGTACCGGACCAGTCGATCTCCAGCGCGACCTGGTCTCCTGAGACGACCGCCGTCCTCACCACCTGCGACCTGGCCGAGAACATGGTGGCCGCTTGCCGGGCCAGGCCGGCGAACGCGTCGCGCCCCTCCAGCGTCAACGACTGACCGGAATTCGAGACATTCTCGAAGATTACGTCGTCCGTCACGCAGTCTATCAGCGCCTCCGCGTCCCGGCGGTTGTAGGCGTCCAGATAGCTGCGGATGATCTCGGGCAGCTGCATGCCGTGGAGCTTAACAGCGGCAGGATCGCAAGCAAGGACGTTCCCATCGGACACCTGCGAGTCGGCGATGCTCCTACCCCGGATCAGCCGATGCGCGCCGCGACGAGGGAGAGGGGCATGGCGAGGGGGAAGCGGCGGGTGCCGTCAATGCTCCGTTCGGCGGCTTCGGACAGGGCGGCCAGGCGGGCGGCGGCGTCGGGGTCGCGCTCGGCCGCCTTGGCGGCGGACCAGGTGCGGACATAAGCGAGGAGATCGGCGAGGCGCCATTCCAGCTCGATCCGGAAGGATGGCGTAGAAAGGCGATCGAACGGGAAGGCGATGTCGGCGCTGGGGTAGCCGTTCCACAAGATGCGGTTGGCGGGCGCCCAGAAGGGGTCCAGCAGGCGGCGCAGCGGGGCGAGGAGGGCGGCGTCCAGCTCCGGTTCCGGATCGAACCAGCTGTAGCCCCAGGCGCAGAAGAAGGCGCCGGGACGCGCCACCCGGCTGAGCTCGGTCCAGAAGCGCGGGAAGTCGAACCAGTGGAGCGCCTGCGCGACGGTGACGAGATCGAAGCTCGCCGGCGGAAAGCCGCTGCGTTCGGCGGGCGCGGCGGCATAGACGATGTTGGGCGCGGCGAAGCCGTGCGCTACCTGCTCCAGGCTGAGGTCGGTGGCGTGGACGGTGGCGAAACGGGCGGCGAGGCCGAGCGCGGCCTGGCCGTTGCCGGTCGCGCAATCCCAGGCCGCCTCGCGCGAGGCACACTGGCCGGCGATCCAGTCGAACAGTTCGGGCGGATAAGTCGGCCGCGCCGCGGCATAGTCGCCGGACCGTTCGGCGAAGCTCGCCGCGCCCATGTCAGGTCACCTTGCCGCGCACCGCGAAGCGGGGGTCGCGCCAGCGGCCGGTGGCGAGGATGTCCGCCAATATGTCCACCGCGCGCCAGACGTCCTCATGCCCGACATAGAGCGGGGTTATGCCGAAGCGGACGATGTCGGGCGCGCGGAAGTCGCCGATCACGCCGTCCGCGATCAGCGCCTGGCAGATCTCGAAGGCGTGGGGATGGGCGAAGGAGATGTGGCTGCCGCGCGCCTCCGGGTCCATGGGGGTGACGCAGGCGAGCTCCGGGCAGCGTTCGGCGGCCAGGCGGGCGAACAGGTCGACCAGCGCCACCGACTTCGCCCACAGGGCCTCCATCGAGACGCCGGCGAAGCTTTCCACCCCGCTTTCCAGCGCGGCGAGGCCGAGGATCGTCGGCGTCCCGGTGAGGAAGCGGGCGATGCCGGGGGCGGGGCGGTAATCGTCGGTGAAGGCGAAGGGCTCGGCATGGCCCATCCAGCCGGACAGGGGGTTGGCGAGCGACTCCTGGAGATGTTCGGCCACGTAGAGGAAGGCGGGCGCGCCGGGACCGCCGTTCAGATATTTGTAGCCGCAGCCGACCGCCAGCTCGGCGCCCGCGCCGTTGAGGTCGAGCGGCACCGCGCCGGCGCTGTGCGACAGGTCCCAAACGGTGCGCACCCCCGCCGCCGTCGCCCGGGCGGTGAGCGCGGCCATGTCCCAGCGTGCGCCGCTCTTGTAGTGGACGTGGGTGAGGAGGAGGAGGGCGACGTCCGGTCCGATCGCCACCTCGACCGCGTCGCGCGCGACGACGCGCAGTTCGAACCCCATCAGCTCGGCGACGCCGGCGGCGATGTGGAGATCGGTGTGGAAATTGCCGCTTTCGGTCAGGATGACGCGCCGGTCCGACAGGCGGGCGGCGGCGGCGAGCAGCTTGAACAGGTTGACCGAGGTGGAATCGGTGACGATCACTTCGTGCGGCCCCGCGCCGATCAGCGGCGCGATCTTGGCACCGACCCGCGCCGGCGCATCGATCCAGCCATGGTCGTTCCAGCTGCGGATGAGGGACGTGCCCCATTCCCGCGTCACCACCTCCTGCTGGCGGGCGACGGCGGCCCTGGGCAGCGCGCCGAGCGAATTGCCGTCGAGATAGATGAGGCCGTCCGGCAGATCGAACCGCGCGCGCAATTCCCGTAGCGGGTCCTCCCGGTCCAGCGCGCGGGCCTCGTCGCGGGTCATCGGCCGAGCGCCTTCATGATCTCCTCCGCCGCGGCCGCCCAGGCGGCGGTTTCGGGGGCGATCAGCTCGACATGGCCGGTGCGGTCGACCATCCGCACGCGCACCGCGTCGCCGGCCGCGCGCATTGGGGCGGCATAGCCTTCGGCATACGCGGTCGGGATGATCCGGTCCTGAAGCCCGTTCACCAGCACCTGCGGCACGCCGAGCGGGGCGAGCCGCGGCACCGACGTGTCGGCGAAATTCCCGCCCGTCAGGCGCCCGATCACCTCGGTCCCGCAGCCGCTTCCCGGCGGCCGCGCCGCTTCCTCGAGATCGGGGAGGCCGCCGAGGCTGACCACGGCGTGGATCGGGAGCGGGTCGGCGGCGCGCAGCGGACTTCCCTCGGGCAGGCGGGGCCGTCCCGCCAGCCACAGAGCGAGGTGCCCGCCCGCGCTGTGGCCGGTGGCGACGAGTCGCGAAATGTCGAGGTTGAAGCGCGGCGCATGCGCGCGCAGCGCGTCGGCCGCCGCGGCGGCGTCGGCGAAGGTGCCGGGATAGCCGCCGCCGTCCCGGTCGACGCCGCGATAGTCGATGTTCCAGACGGCGACGCCGCGCTTGCGCAGATCGTCGGCGATCCAGTTCATGATGCGCCGGTCGGCGATCTCGGTCTGCCAGCAGCCGCCATGGACCATCAGCACGGTCGGGTGCGGCCCGGCGCCTTCGGGGAGCCACAGGTCGACGAGCTGCATCTGGTCCGCGCCGTAGCGGATCGTCTCGTCCGGCTGCGGGCGGGGGCGCTCGAGCAGATCGGGCCAGACCATCAGGCCGTCCGGGCCGCTGGGCGCGGGCAAAGGCGGGTTCGTCATCGCGCAGGCGGTTAGAGCGAGCGCCAGCGCCGCCGCAAGCGCTTTCGCGCGAAGCCGGGGAGGAGTGGATGCCATGAGCCGCAGCGTAGCGGCTCGCCGGGGCGGGGGACAATCGTTTCTGCCGGCCGCTGGCGCGGGGCCAAGCGGCGGGTTAGGAGCGGGCATGAACGAGTTGGAAGAGCTGGCGGGCTTCGCGCGCGAACTGGCGGCGGCGGCGCGGGCCGAGACGCTGCCGCGGGTGCGCGGCGCCGCGGCCGAGAACAAGGCCGGCGAGGGGAAGTACGATCCGGTGACGGAGGCGGACAGGGCGGCCGAGCGCGCCATCCGCCGGCGGATCGAAGCCGCCTTCCCGGGCCACGGCATCAGCGGCGAGGAATATGGCGAGACGGCGGGGGCGGGGCGGTGGTGCTGGAGCCTCGATCCGATCGATGGCACCCGCGCCTTCGTCTGCGGTTTGCCGACCTGGGTGACCCTGATCGGCCTGCTGGAGGACGATCGGCCGGTGCTCGGCCTGATCGACGCGCCCCGGCTCGACGAGCTCTATATCGGGTACGGCCGCCGCGCGGTGCTGGCGAGCGGCGGGCGCGAAGAGGAGATCGCGGTCAGCGGCTGCGCGGAGCTGCGCGACGCGCGGGTCGCCACGACCGATCCCGATCTGCTTGGCCCCGCGGGCCGCGCGGCGTTCGAGGGCATCGCGCGCGAGGCGCGGCTGGTCCGCCTCGGCCTCGACGGCTACGGCTATGCGCGGCTGGCGGCCGGGACCATCGACCTGGTGATCGAGGAAGGGCTGAAGCCGCACGATTACAACGCCGTCATCCCGCTGATCCGCGCTGCCGGCGGCCGGGTCGGGGACTGGCGCGGCGGCGAGGATTATGAGGGCGGCCGGATCGTCGCGGCGGCGAGCGACGCCCTGTTCGAGGCGGCGCTGGAGCGGCTCCGCGCCGCCTGAGCCTCAGCCGCCGGCGTGGCGGCGTTTCAGGACCCCCATCACTTCTTCCCAGCCGAAGCCGCGCGCCTCCATCAGCACGGCGAGGTGGTAGAGGAGGTCCGCGACCTCCTCGGCGCAGCCCTCGGCGTCGCGGGTGACGGCGGCCAGCGCGACCTCGACGCCTTCCTCGCCGATCTTCTGCGCGATCTTCTCCGGGCCGGCGGCGAGCAGGCGGGCGGTGTAGCTCGCCGGATCGGCGGTCGCGGCGCGCCCCGCGAGGATGCGCGACAGCAGCGCCAGCCAGCCCGGCCCCTCCGGCGCGCCCGCGCCGAAGCAGCTCGGCGATCCGGTGTGGCAGGTCGGCCCCGCCGGATCGGCGCGCAGCAGCAGCGCGTCGCCGTCGCAATCGGCCTCGATCGACGCGACCCGCAGCACGTTTCCGCTGGTCTCGCCCTTGGTCCACAGCCGCCCCTTCGAGCGGCTGAAGAAGGTCGCGTGCCCGCTCTTAGCCGTCGCGGCCAAGGCGGCTTCGTCCATATAGCCGAGCATCAGCACCTCGTCGGTGCGGCGGTCCTGGACGATGGCGGGGAGGAGGCCGTCCATCTTGTCCCAGGCGAGGCCGGCGGGGGCGGTCAGCGGCGCATTTCGATCCCGCATCGGACGAGATACTCCTTGAGTTCGGGGATGGGGATGATCCGGTCGTGGAAGACGGTGGCGGCGAGCGCGCCGCTCGCGCCGGCGCGGAAGGCGTCGCGGAAATGTTCGGGCGCGCCGGCGCCGCCGGAGGCGATGACGGGCACCGGCACCGCGGCGATCACCTGGCGCGTATGGGCAAGGTCGTAGCCGGTGCGCACGCCGTCCCGGCTCATGCAGTTGAGCACGATCTCGCCCGCGCCGCGGTCCACCGCCTCGCGCACCCAGTCGAGCGTGCGCAGCCCGGCGTCGCGGGTGCGCTCGGGGCTGCCGGTATATTGCTTCACCCGATAGCCGTCCGGTTCGGCGAGGCTGTCGACGCCGACCACCACGCACTGGCTGCCGAAGTCGCGGGCGAGTTCGGAGATCAGCGCCGGCCGCTCCAGCGCGGGCGAGTTGACCGACACCTTGTCGGCGCCGGCGGCGAGGCAGGCGGCGGCCTGGTCGCGGGTGCGGATGCCGCCGGCGACGGCGAACGGGATGTCGATCACCCGCGCGATCCGGCCGATCCAGGCGACGTCGAGCGCGCGGCCCTCGGCGCTGGCGGTGATGTCGTAGAAGACGAGCTCGTCCGCGCCCTCGTCGCGGTAGCGCAGCGCATGTTCGACGATGTCGCCGACGTCCCGATGGTCGCGGAAGCGCACGCCCTTCACGACCCGGCCGTCCTTGACGTCGAGGCAGGGGATGATCCTAGGCGCCGGCAATGCGGATCGCCTCGTCCAGTTCGAACCGGCCTTCCCAGAGCGCCTTACCGACGATCGCGCCGGCCGCGCCCGCGGCGGCGAGCTCGCCGAGGTCGCGCACCCCCGCGATGCCGCCGGAGGCCTGCACCGCCAGGCGCGGAAGGCGCCGCGCCACCTCGGCGATCAGGCCGATATTGGGGCCGAGCAGCATGCCGTCGCGGCCGATGTCGGTCACCAGCAGGTGACGGGCGGCGGGGAAGGCGGCGGCGACGTCGTAGAGGGTGCGGCCCGAGCTCTCCGTCCAGCCGGCGGTCGCCACCATCGGCGTGCCGCCGACGATGTTGACGTCGAGCGCGAGGACGATGCGGTCGCCGCCATGTGCGTCGAGCAGGGCGGCGACGGCGTCCGGTTGCTTGACGGCGAGGCTGCCGATCACGACCCGCGCCACGCCGGCGTCGAACATGCGGGCCACCTGGTCCGGCGTGCGGAAGCCGCCGGCGACCTGCAGCTTCAGCGGCGCGTCGGCCGCGAGCCGGGCGAGCAGCTCGTGCTGTGCCGGCCGGCCGGCGCGGGCGCCGTCGAGATCGACAACATGGGCCCAGCTCGCCCCCGCCTCGGCGAAGCGGGCGAGCGCGGCGGCGGGATCGGCCGGATAGACGGTCGCGTCGTCGAACCGGCCCTGGGCAAGGCGGACGCAGCGGCCGTTCATCAGGTCCATGGCGGGATAGACGATCATCGGGCGAGGAAGCTTTCGAGGAAGCGGGCGCCGGCGGGGCCGGAGCGCTCGGGATGGAATTGGGCGCCGAGGAAATTGCCGCGGCGGACGACCGCCGGCACGGCGCGGCCGTAATCGGCGGCGGCGAGCGTGTACGGCCCGTCGTCGCAGGCGTAGGAATGGGCGAAATAGACGTAGTCGCCGGGCGCGAGGCCGACACCGTCGGCGCGCAGGTCCAGCGCGCTCCAGCCCATGTGCGGCACCGGCCGGCCGGGTGCCGGTTCGAGCCGCCGGACGGCGCCGGGGATGATGCCGAGCCCGGCGCTGTCCTCCTCTTCGGAACGCTCGAACAGCAGCTGCATGCCGAGGCAGATGCCGAGCAGCGGCTGGACGAGGGTCGGGAGGAGGAGGTCGAGGCCGAGCGCGCGCAGCCGCTCCATCGCGAAGCCCGCCGCCCCGACGCCCGGCAGGACGACGCGCTCGGCGGATGCGATCTCGGCCGGATCGGCGGTGCGGCGCGGCGCGGCGCCGAGTCGTTCGAAGGCGAGCTCGATCGAGCCGATATTGCCGTAGCCGAGATCGACGATGGCGAGGGTCACAGCACGCCCTTGGTACTGGGCAGGGCGTCGCCTTCCTTGCGGACCGCCTGGCGCAGCGCCCGTCCGAACGCCTTGAAACAGGCTTCGACCTTGTGATGGTCGTTCGCGCCGGCGACGCGGACATGGATCGCCGCGCCCAGCGCGTCGGCGATGGAGCGGAAGATGTGCGCCGTCATCTCGGTCGGGTAGGCGCCGACATGGCTGGCGGCGAAGCTCCCTTCGAATACGGAATAGGGGCGGCCGGAAAGGTCGATCAGGACATGGGCCTCGGTCTCGTCCATCGGGAGGGAGAAGCCGAACCGGCCGATGCCCCGCCGGTCGGCCAAGGCCCGCGACAGCGCCTGGCCGAAAGCGATGGCGCAATCCTCCAGGCTGTGATGGGGATCGATCTCGAGATCGCCTTCGCAGGACAAAGTGAGGGAGAAGCCGCCATGGGCGGCGACCTGGTCCAGCATATGGTCGTAAAAGGGGATGCCGGTCGCGATCCGTCGCGGCTCCGCCTGATCGAGGTCGATCGCCACCGCGATCCGGGTCTCGCGCGTGTCGCGCACCAGCTCGGCCCGGCGCGCCGGCGCGGCATCGGCCGCCACGCCGAAGGCGGCGAGCGCGGCTTCGTTCTCGGCCTCGGTGCCGATCGTGAGGCGCACGCCGCCGGGCGCGGCATTGGGGCGGAAGCGGACGCGGATGCCGAGCGCCTGGAGCTTTCGCGCCAGCTGGTCGGGATCGTCGACTTCAAGGAACAGGAAATTGCCGCCGCCGCTCCGCACGCTGCGCACGACCGGAGAGTCGGCGAGCTTCGCGGCGATCCGCTCCCGGTCCGCCTTGATGCGCGCGATCCGCTCCGCATGGACCGGCCGGCGCGAGGGGGAGAGGGTCGCCATGGCGGCGGCGATCGACAGGGTCGGCAGCGGATAAGGCGGCAGCGCCCGCGAGACGAGGCCGATCAGCTCGGCGGTTCCGATCGCGCAGCCGACCCGCGCGCCGGCGAGGCCCCAGGCCTTGGACAGGGTGCGGATCACGACCAGATTGTCCCGCCGCGCCGCTTCCGGCGCCAGGCTGTCGAGCTCCGCAAATTCGATATAGGCCTCGTCGAGGACGACGATCGTGTCGGGCAGCGCCTCGCACAGGCGCAGCACGTCGGCGGGCGCGATCGGATCGCCGGTCGGGTTGTTGGGCGAGCAAAGGAAAGCGAGCTTCAGGTTCGGCTCGCCGCGCACGGTGGCGAGGAAGGCGTCGGGATCGAAGGCGAAGTCCGGGCCGAGCCGGGTCTCGATCACCCGCGCGCCCTGCAGCCGCGCGAACTGGGCATAAGCCGAAAAGGTCGGCTGGCAGACCGCCACCGCATCCTCGCCGCCGCGGCAGAAGGCGCGGATCAGGATGTCGATCGCGTCGTCCCCGCCGCGCGTCACCACCAGGCTTTCGGGCGGGACGCCGTAGAGCGCGGCCATGGTACGGCGCAAAGCGGTCGGCTGGGGCTCGGGATAGCGGTTGACGCCGGCGGCGAGGCTGCCGTCGACCAGCGGCGCATAGGCATTCTCGTTGGCGTCGAGCTTGATCGCGTCGGGCGCGAAGGCGTCGTTGGCTTGGGCGGCGATGTCGACCGGCGGCAGCGCGAGGATTTCGGGCCGGGCGAGGCGGACGGGAAGCGTCGTCATGCCGCCTCTCCCTTCAGGCGCAGGTCGGCGGCGCGGGCATGGGCCTCCAGCCCCTCCAGCCGGGCGAGCGCGGCGGCGGGCCGGGCGAGGCGGGCGGCGGCGGCGGGGCTCACCGTCTGGACGGTCATCGCCTTCATGAAGCTGTAGGCGGAAATGCCGCTCCACGCGCGCGCCGCGCCGTCGGTGGGAAGGACGTGGCTGGAGCCGGCGAGATAGTCGCCGAACGTCTCGGCGGCCTTGTAGCCCGCGAATACCGCGCCGGCATTGCGGACCGCGTCGAGGAGCGGCGCGGGATCGGCGACCGCCAGCGACAGATGCTCGGGCGCGTAGAGATTGGCGACCTCGACCGCGGCGGCGAGGTCGGGCACCAGGATCAGGCGCGCCGCCTCCAGCGTGGCGGCGGCGATGTCGCGGCGGGGCAGCGCCGGCAGCTGCGCGGCGAGCGCGGCCGCCACCGCGTCGGCGAGCGCCGCGTCGGGCGTGACGAGCAGCACCTGCGCGGACGGGTCGTGCTCCGCCTGGCTCAGCAGATCGGCGGCGACCACCTCCGAATCGGCGCCGCCGTCGGCGATCACCAGCAGTTCGGAAGGGCCGGCCGGCATGTCGATCGCCGGGCCGCCCGGCAGCGACGCGACCAGCGTCTTGGCTTCGGCGACATAGGCGTTGCCGGGGCCGCAGATCTTGTCGACCCGCGGGATGGCGCCGGCGCCGAAGGCGAGCGCGGCGATCGCCTGCGCGCCGCCCGCGGTCCACACCGCCTCGATCCCGCAATGCTCGGCGGCGAGCGCGATGGCGGGATCGAGCCCGCCGTCCGGGCGGGGCGGCGTCACCGCCACGATCTCCCGCACGCCGGCGGCGCGGGCCGGCAGCGCCAGCATCAGCAGCGTCGAAAAGAGCGGGGTCGCGCCGCCGGGCACGTAGAGGCCGACCCGGTCGATCGGCCGCCAGACCTTGCGCACGACGAGGCCGGGCTGGGTCTCCACCTCATGCGCGGCCGGAAGGCCGTTCTCGTGGAAGGCGGCGATGTTGGCGCGGGCGAGGGCGATCGCGTCGAGATCGGCGGCGGGAAGGGTCCGGCGCGCCTCGGCGGCGGGACCCGCGACGGGCACGCGCCGGGGCTCCGCGCCGTCGAGGCGGCGCGCGTGGGCGGCGAGCGCGTCCCAGCCGCCGGCGCGCACATCCTCCACGATAGCGCGGACGGCGGCGCGCAACGCCGCGTCGCTCCGCCGCTCCGGCCGGGCGAGGGCGGCGGCGCGGGCGGCCGCGTCCATCCGGGTCCAGTCGAGCCGCTTCACAGCATCATCTTTTCGATGGGCATGACCAGGATCGCCGAGGCGCCGGCCGCCTTCAGCTTCTGCAGCGTCTCCCAGAACACCGATTCCTGGCAGACGGCGTGGACGGCATAATGGCCCGGCCGGCCGGCGAGCGGAATCACCGTGGGCGCCTCGGCGCCCGGCAGGATGTCCGCGATCTCGCCGAGCGCCTCTTCGGGCGCGTTCAGCATGATATATTTGGATTCCTGGGTGGCGAGCACGCCTTCGATGCGGCGGAACAGATTGTCCGCCAGCTCCGCCTTGGCGGGCGACAGCGGGCGGCGGGTGCGGACCAGCACCGCCTCGCTCTCCAGCACCGTCTCGACCGGCACCAGGCCGTTCGCCTCCAGCGTCGCGCCGGTGGAGACGAGATCGCAGACGAAGCGCGCGATTCCGAGGCGTGGCGCGAGTTCCACCGCGCCGCTCATCTTCACCACGCTCGCCTCGACGCCGTGATCCGCGAGGAAGCGGCGCAGCAGGCCGGGATAGGACGTGGCGATGCGCTCGCCGGCCAGGCTCTCCGGCCCGCGATAGTCGAACGACTCCGGCACCGCGACCTTCAGCGCGCAACGGCCGAAACCGAGCGGGGCGGCCACGTCGAAGCGCGGCTCCGCCTCGCCCGCGCCGAATTCCTCCAGCACGTTGCGGCCGACGATCCCGAATTCGCACACCGCGTCGGCGACGAAGGTCGGGATGTCGTCGTCGCGCACGAACATCAGGTCGATCGGGAAATTGTCCACCCGTGCGGTGAGCTCGTTCTTGCCGTTCTGGATGCGCAGCCCCGCGTCGCGCAGCAGGTCGCGGCTATATTGGGCGAGCCGGCCCGATTTCTGGACGGCGATGTGCAGGCGCCCTGTGTCAGCGAACATCGGCGGCCTCCCGGTCGAGCGCCAGGCGATAGCCCTGGTGCGGCTCCTGCCGCAGGAAGCGGGCGACGCGCACGATGGTGGTGGTCGACACGCCGGTCGCCTCGTGAATGTCGCGATAGGTGAGGTCCGTCTCCTCGAGCAGGCGGGCGACGTGCCAGCGCTCGGCGAGGGTGCGGACTTCCGCCGGCGTGCAGAGGTCGGCGAGGAGGCGCGCCATCTCGTCGGGATTGCGCGGCGCGAGCAGGGCGCGGCACAGATCCCGGGAGAGGCGCGCGGGGTCGCGGGAGGGCGTGAGCGGCATCGGAAACTCGTTTCACTGTGTTATCACGTTGTAACAAGCGGGGCCTCTAATCCGGTCCCCGCCGCACCGCAAGCCCTTTCCTTCAGGCGGCGTCGGCGAGGATGTTGGCGAGGATCGCGTCGCCGTAGCGGGTGAGGATCGATTCCGGGTGGAATTGCAGGCCGGTCTGCCGCGCCTCCGGGTCCGAGATCGCCATCGGCATGCCGTCGATTTCGCCGTGCACCCGCAGGCGCGGCGGCAGGTCCGTCACGCACAGCGAATGGTAGCGGCCGACGGTGAGCGGATTTTCGAGGCCCCGCAGCGGCCCCGCGCCGTCGTGCCGCATCGCCGAGGACTTGCCGTGGACCGGCCCCGCCGCGCGCACCACCGCGCCGCCCGCCTCGCGCGCGATCGCCTGATGGCCGAGGCAGACGCCGAGCAGCGGCCGGCGTCCCCTGGCGAGGCGGACGAGCTCCAGGCAGCAGCCCGCCTCGTCCGGCGCGCCGGGGCCGGGCGACAGGACGATCAGCGCCCGGGCGGCCTCGGCGCGGGCGAATGCCTCGGCGGCGCCGACGCCGTTGCGCAGCACCGACACCCGCGCGCCGAGCCGCTCGAACGCCTCCACCAGGTTGAAGGTGAAGCTGTCATGATTGTCGATGAGGAGGACGCGGCCGCTCATGCCGCCGCTCCGGGCGCCAGCACCGACAGAATCGCCGAGGCCTTGCGCCTGGTCTCCTCCGCCTCGGCGGCGGGGTCGCTGTCGTGGACGACGCCCGCGCCGGCGCGGACATAAGCGGTGCCGTCCTTCACCACCGCCGATCGGATCACGACGCCCATGTCCATCATCCCCTCGCCGTTCAGCCAGCCGATCGCGCCGCCATAAGGGCCGCGCTTGGTGACTTCGGTGCGGCGCAGGATCTCGGTCGCGCGCAGCTTGGGCGCGCCGGTCAGCGTGCCGACGTTGAGGCAGGCCTGGAGCGCGATCGGCGCGTCGCATCCGGGGCGCAGCCGCCCGACCACCGAGGAGACGAGATGCATCACCCGGGCATAGCGCTCCACCCGCATCAAGGCGGCGACGCGGCGCGTGCCGGGCCGGGAGATGCGGGCGACGTCGTTCCGGGCGAGGTCGACCAGCATCATATGTTCGGCCGCCTCCTTCCGATCGAGCCGCATCTCCGCCTCCAGCCGGTCGTCCTCGTCCGCGGTCGCGCCGCGCGGGCGGGTGCCGGCGATCGGCTTCACCTCGACGCTCGGCGCGCCGCCGTCGCGGAACAGGCGGACCGAGGTCTCGGGCGAGGCGCCGAACAGACGATGGTCCGGCCCGGCGGCGAAGAAGCGGTAGGGGCTGGGATCGAGCCGGCGCAGCGCCGCATAAGTGGCGAGCGGATCCGGGCAGGGGGCGCGGAAGGTGCGGGAGGGTACGATCTGGTAGACCTCGCCCGCCAGGATATGCGCCTTCATGCCGGCCACCACCCCGGCATAAGCGGCGTCGTCGAGATCGGCCTCGCCGAAATCGGGCTCGCGGGCGGGAAGGATGGGCGGATCGTAAACGGGCGCCGCCTCGCAGCGCGCGACCAGGGCGGCGAGCCGCTGGGCGGCACCGTAATAAGCGCGCTGCGCCCGGTCCTCCTCGTCCGATCCGAACAGGGTGCAGACGATCCGCGGCCGCGCGCCCGGCTCGAACAGGATCAGCGATTCGGCCAGCCAGAACAGGAAGTCGGGAAATGCGAGCGGGTCCTCGGCGGCGGCGGGCAGCGTCTCGAACAGGTCGACATGGTCGTAGGCGACGATGCCGGGGCAGGCGAGCGCGAACGGCTCCTCGCCCGACAGCGAGCGGAAGCCGGTGAGGGCGCGCAGGACGTCGAACGGGGAGGGGGCGGCGAGGCGCGCCGCCGGATCGTCGCCCTCGGGCGCCGGGAACCGCAGGAGAAGGCTGTCCGCCGCCGCTTCCGCGACCCGCGCCTCCAGCCGCCGCGCGAGGAAGGCGAGGGCGTTGCGGCCGCCGTCGCCGAGCGCGTCGAGCCGCACCTCGCGGCCGCGGCAGGTCGCGCGCACCGCCGCCCCGGCGAGGAGCAGGCTCGGCCCCTCGGTCCGTTCGAGGAGAAAGGTGTCGGACCGCGTCCCGCCGTCGCTCAGCGCCGCATGGAGCGACAGCGGATCGCGTGGGACCGGGAGCTGGCGCACCAGCGCCATCGCCTCGCCGGCCTTCGGCGCCCGCACCGTCATGCCAATTCGCGGCCGACCGCCGCCACCACCGGCGCCAGCGCCGCCATCAGCTCCCGGAAGCCCTCCGGGTAGAGCGACTGCGCGCCGTCCGACAGGGCGACCGCCGGATTCTCGTGCACCTCGACCAGCAGGCCGTCCGCGCCGCAGGCCGCCGCCGCGAGCGCCATCGGCAGGACGAAGTCGCGCACGCCCGTGCCGTGGGAGGGATCGACCAGCACCGGCAGGTGGGTCTTGCGCTTGATATAGGGGATGGCGTTGAGGTCGAGCGTGTTGCGCGTCGCCGTCTCGAAGGTGCGGATGCCGCGCTCGCACAGCACCACTTCCCCATTCCCTTCCGCCAGCAGATATTCGGCGGCGAGCAGCAGCTCCTCGATCTTCGCCGACATGCCGCGCTTCAGGAGGACCGGCTTGCCCGATCGGCCGACGGCGCGCAGCAGGGTGAAATTCTGCATGTTGCGCGCGCCGATCTGCAGCGCGTCGGCATGCTGCGCGACGATGTCGACGTCGGCCGCGTCCATAACCTCGGTGACGACCGGCAGGCCCAATTCGTCGCCCACCTCGCGCAGGATGCGCAGCGCCTCCGGCCCGTGCCCGGAAAAGCCGTAGGGGCTGGTGCGCGGCTTGTAGGCGCCGGCGCGCAGCGCCCTCGCGCCCGCCGCCTTCACCTCGCGCGCGGTGTTGCGGGTCTGCTCCGCGCTCTCCACGGCGCAGGGACCCGCGATCACCGCGAAGCCGCGCCCGCCGATCGGAAGATCGCCGATCCGCACCACCGTGTCGTGCGGGTGCAGCTCCCGGCTGACGAGCTTGTAGGGGGCGAGGATCGGCTTCACCGATTCCACCATCGGATGGCTTTCGAGCTGCAGCCCGGCGAGCACCCGCTCGTCGCCGAGCGCGCCCAGCACGACGCGTTCGGCGCCGGGCATGTGGAGGGGCTTGAGGCCGCTTTCCGAGATGCGGGCGAGGAGTTCGTCGGCGGTGTCGGCGCCGGCTTCGGGCTTGAGGACGATGATCATGGATGGGGCTTTCGTGTCGGGGAGGCGCGGGACAAAAAAAGACCCGCCGGAAGGCGGGCCTGTTCGGGTTCATGGATGGAAAGTCAGGGACGTCCCGGCCATCGCCAAGCAAGCGCGCCATCGGCGGCATCGTTCGGCCAACGCCACCAGCGCGCGGCGGTGAGCGGCGCGAGAGCGGTGGCGGCGGGCGAACGGTTCGTCATCGCGCGCATGCTAGGGCCGCGCCGCCGCGCGCGTCAAGCGGCCTTACCTGGCCTCGTCCAGGAAGGCGGCGACGTCGGCGAGATCAACGTCGCGGTCGACGAACGCGGCGCCGATGCCGCGGGCGAGGATGAAGGGGACGCGCCCGGCCGCCGCTTTCTTGTCGTGGCGCATATGCGCGGCGAGCCGCGCGCCGTCCGCCGCGATGCCGGCATCGGCGAGACGGGTCGGAAGGCCTGCGGACGCGAGGTGGGCGGCCACGCGCTCCGCCTCGTCCGGCGGGCAGAGGCCGCGGGCGGCCGAGAAGCGGAAGGCGAGGACCATGCCGAGCGCCACCGCCTCGCCGTGGAGCAGGCGGCTCGAAAAGCCGGTCTCGGCCTCCAGCGCATGGCCGAAGGTGTGGCCGAGATTGAGGAGCGCGCGGCGGCCGGAGGTCTCGGTCTCGTCGTCGGCGACGATGGCCGCCTTGGCGGCGACGCTGCGGGCGATCGCGTGTGTGCGCGCCGCGAGGTCGCCGGCCAGCAGGGCCGCGCCGTTCGCCTCGCACCAGGCGAAGAAGCCGGGGTCGCCGATCAGCCCGTATTTCACCACTTCGGCATAGCCGGCGCGCAGCTCGCGGGCGGGGAGGGTGGCGAGGCAGGCGGGGTCGATCAGGACCAAAGCGGGCTGATGAAAGGCGCCGACCAGGTTCTTGCCCGCGCCCGCGTTGATCCCGGTCTTGCCGCCCACCGAGCTGTCGACCTGGGCAAGAAGGCTGGTCGGCACCTGGACGAAGCCGCAGCCGCGCTTCAGGATCGCGGCGGCGAAGCCGGCGAGGTCGCCGATCACGCCGCCGCCGAAGGCGACGACATGGTCGGTCCGCTCCACCTCCAGCGCGAGCAGGCGGTCGACGAGTGCCGACAGCCCGACCCAGCTCTTGCTCGCCTCGCCGGGCGCGAGGACGATCGGCACGGCCGCGATGTCGCCGAGGCCGGCGGTGAAGGCCGCGCCCTGCGCCGCCCACACATTCTCGTCGGTCACCACCACCAGCCGTCCGCCGCGCGCGTAGGGCGCCAGCAGGGCGCCCGCCTGGGCGAACAGGCCGGGCTCGATCCGCACGTCGTAGCTGCGCGCGCCGAGCGCGACGGGGACCTTCACGCCGCGCCCCCGCACTGGCCGCGGTGGAGCAGCTTGTGGTCGGCAAGGACGAGCGCCGCCATCGCCTCCACCACCGGGGCACCGCGGATGGCGACGCAGGGATCGTGGCGGCCGGCGGTCGCGATCTCCCGCTCGCGTCCGTCGCGGCCGACGGTGCGGACCGGCGTCAGGATCGACGATGTCGGCTTGAACGCGACCCGCAGCACCACCGGCTGGCCGGTCGAGATGCCGCCGGCGATGCCGCCGCCATGGTTGGCGAGGAAGCGCGGCCGGCCGTCGGGACCGGCGCGCATCTCGTCCGCATTCTCCTCGCCGCGCAGCCGTGCGGCGGCGAAGCCGTCGCCGATCTCCACGCCCTTCACCGCGTTGATCGACATCATCGCGGCGGCGAGATCGGCGTCGAGCTTGCCGTAGACCGGCGCGCCCCAGCCGGCCGGCAGCCCTTCGGCGACGCATTCCACCACCGCGCCGAGAGAGGAGCCGGCCTTGCGCGCGCCGTCCACCAACTCCTCCCAGCGCGCCGCGGCGGCGGGATCGGGGCAGAAGAAGGGGTTGGCGTCGACGGCGTCGAAGTCGAAGGCGCCGCGGTCGATCGGATCGCCGCCGAGCTCCACCAGATAGGCGCGGATCCTGACCTCGGGCACGACCAGCCGGGCGACGGCGCCGGCGGCGACCCGGGCGGCGGTCTCCCGCGCCGAGCTGCGCCCGCCGCCGCGCCAGTCGCGATGGCCGTATTTCGCGTCATAGGCGTAATCGGCGTGGCCCGGCCGGTAAGCGGGCGCGATCGCGGCATAGTCCTTCGACCGGGCATCGACATTGTCGATGACGAGGCTGATCGGCGTGCCGGTCGTCCGCCCCTCGAAGGTGCCGGACAGGATGCGCACGGCGTCGGGCTCCCGCCGCTGGGTGGTGAAGCGCGATCCGCCGGGGCGGCGGCGGTCGAGGAAGGGCTGGATGTCGGCTTCCGACAGTTCGAGGCCCGGCGGGCAGCCGTCGATCAGCGCCCCGATCGCGGGTCCATGGCTTTCCCCCCAGCTCGAAAAGCGGAACAGGCGGCCGAAGGTGTTGAAGCTCATGCGGGGTTCCGATGCGGTGCTGCGGGGATCATGAACGCTTCCCGCGAGCGTGGTCAAACCGTAAGCACGCCGGATGGACGTCCGGCAAGAAAGCTCGAGCGACAGCGACGCGGCGCGGCGGCTCGCCGGGGCGCGGCGGATCACGGTCAAGGTCGGCTCCTCGCTGCTGATCGCGCCGGAGGGCGGGGTGCGGACGGACTGGCTGGACGGGCTCGCCGCCGACATCGCCGAGCTCAGGGCGGGCGGGCGGCAGCTGGTCGCGGTCTCGTCGGGAGCGGTGGCGCTGGGGCGCGACCGGCTCGGCCTGCGCCGTTCGCCGCGCCTCGACTGGAAGCAGGCGGCCGCCGCGGCGGGCCAGGCGCTGCTGATGGAGGCGTGGCAGCGCGCGATGGCGCCGCACGGCATCGCCACCGCCCAGCTTCTCCTCACCTTCGACGACACCGAGCGGCGGCGCCGCTGGCTGAACGCCCGGGCGACGCTCGACGTGCTGCTCGGCCAGGGCGCGCTGCCGGTGATCAACGAGAATGACAGCGTGGCGACCGACGAGCTGCGCTACGGCGACAATGACCGGCTGTCGGCGCGGGTGGCGCAGATGATCCGCGGCGACCTGCTGGTGCTCCTGTCCGACGTCGACGGTCTCTACACCGCCGATCCGGCCCGCGACCCCGAAGCGGCGCACATCCCGCTGGTGGAGGCGATCGGGCCGGAGGTGGAGGCGGCGGCCGGCGGCACCGGCGCGGCCGGCGTCGGATCGGGCGGGATGCGCACCAAGATCGACGCGGCGCGGATCGCGCAGGGCGCCGGCTGCGCCACCCTCATCGCCTCCGGGCGGGAGGAGCGGCCGCTCCGCCGCATCCTCGCCGGCGCGCGCGCCACCCTGGTCGCGGCCCAGGCGTCGCCGGCGCGGGCCTACAAGCAATGGATCGCCGGCACGCTGAAGCCCGCCGGGCTGCTGGTCGTCGATGCCGGCGCGGCGCGCGCGCTGGACGAAGGCCGCAGCCTGCTGCCCGCCGGCGTCCGCGAGGTGCGGGGCCGGTTCGAGCGCGGCTCCTGCGTCTCCGTCGCCGACGAGGAGGGACGGGAGCTGGCGCGCGGCATCTGCGCCTATGATTCGGACGAAGCCCGCATCATCGCGGGGGCGGCGAGCGGACGGATCGAGGCGCTGCTCGGCTGGTGCGGGCCGGACGCCTTGATCCATCGCGACGATCTGGCGATGCTGGGCCGATGACGCTCGCCGATACGATGCACGACATGGGCGCCCGCGCGGCGGCGGCGGCGGCGGCGCTGCGCGACGCGCCCGCCGACGCCCGGAGCGCGGCCATCCGCGCCATGACCGCGCGGCTGCGCGCACGGGCGGACGAGGTGCTCGCGGCCAATGCGCGCGATGTCGCGCGGGCGGCGCAGATGGTGGACCGGCTGCGGCTCGATCCGGAGCGGCTGGAAGGCATCGCGTCCGGGCTCGACCAGGTCGCGGCCTTGCCCGATCCGGTGGGCGCGGAGATGGCGCGCTGGCGCCGGCCCAACGGGCTCGACATCGCGCGGGTGCGCACCCCGATCGGCGTCATCGGCATGATCTTCGAAAGCCGCCCCAACGTCGCCGCCGACGCGGCCGCGATCTGCCTGCGCGCGGGCAACGCGCTGATCCTGCGCGGCGGATCGGACGCGCTCGGAAGCTGCCTCGCCATCCACGCGGCGCTCGCCGAGGGGCTGAGGGAGGCGGGCCTGCCGGCGGACGCGGTGCAGATGGTGCCGACCGCCGACCGCGACGCGGTGGGGCTGCTGCTCGGCGGGCTCGGCGGCGCGGTCGACCTCATCGTGCCCCGCGGCGGCAAGGCGCTGGTGGCGCGGGTGGAGGCGGAGGCGCGGGTCCCGGTGCTCGGCCATCTGGAAGGCATCTGCCACAGCTTCGTCCACGCCTCGGCCGATCCGGAGATGGCGCGGGCGGTGGTCGTCAACGCGAAGCTGCGCAGGGTGTCGATCTGCGGCGCGACCGAGACCTTGCTGGTCGACGAAGCCGGCGCGGCGCGGCTGCTCCCCGGCCTCGCCGAGGCGCTTCGCGACGGCGGCTGCGCGCTGCGCGGCGACGCGGCGAGCCGTGCGGTCGTGCCGTGGATGGAGTCGGCCGCCGAGGCCGACTGGTCCGCCGAATATCTGGCGCCGGTGCTCGCCGTCCGGATCGTCGACGGGGTGGAGGGCGCGGCGGCGCACATCGCCCGCTACGGCTCCGGCCATACCGAGGCGATCGTCGCGGAGGACGAAGCGGCGGCCGAGCGCTTCCTGGCGCTGGTCGACAGCGCGATCGTGATGTGGAACGCCTCCACCCAGTTCGCCGACGGCGGCGAATTCGGCTTCGGAGCGGAGATCGGCATCGCCACCGGCCGCCTCCACGCCCGCGGCCCGGTCGGGCCGGAGCAGCTCACCACCTTCAAATATGTGGTGCGGGGGACCGGCCAGACGCGTCCCTGACGCGCTTTTGCCGCAGCGCAAAAAGTTTCTTGTGCGATTGCGAAAGGCGTGACTATCATCCCGTTTTGAGCAGGGGGCCCTCGTTCCACGGGAGACGGGAGAGCAGGAATGCCGCACCGCGCGCCGCGCCGCCCGCCGGGGGCACAGGGTCTCTACGATCCGGCGCATGAGCGCGACAGTTGCGGCATGGGCTTCATCGCCCATGTGAAGGGCGGCAAGTCGCATGACATCGTGCGCCAGGGGCTGCGCATCCTCGCCAATCTCGATCATCGCGGCGGCGTCGGCGCGGATCCGGCGATGGGCGACGGCGCCGGCTGCCTCATCCAGATCCCCGACGCCTTGCTGCGCGACTGGGCGGAAGACGAAAGGATCAGCCTGCCGCCGGAAGGCGACTATGCGGTCGCGATGTGCTTCCTCCCGCGCGGCGCCGCCGCCCGCGCCGCGGCCGAGGCGCGGCTCGAACATTTCGTGCAGATGGAGGGCCAGCTCTTCCTCGGCTGGCGCGACGTGCCGGTGGACGCGTCGGTGCTGGGGGAGTCGGTCCGGCCGACCGTGCCGGTGATCCGCCAGGCGCTGGTCGCGCGCGGACCGAAGACCCGCGACCAGGACGGGTTCGAGCGCAAGCTGCTGACGATCCGCAAGCAGACGCAGAACCCGCTTGCCGAGCAGGCGGAGAAGCTCGGCCTGCCGGAGCTTCAGGATTTCTACATCCCCTCCTTCTCCAGCCGCACCCTCGTCTACAAGGGCCTGCTGCTCGCCCACGACGTCGGCCGCTTCTATCTCGACCTCGCCGATCCGCTCACCCGGTCGGCGCTGGCGATGGTGCACCAGCGTTTTTCCACGAACACCTTCCCCTCCTGGCGGCTCGCCCACCCCTATCGCTTCCTGGCCCATAACGGCGAGATCAACACGGTGCGCGGCAACGTGAACTGGATGAACGCGCGGCGGCGGACGCTCGAATCGCCGCTGCTCGGCGCCGATCTCGACAAGATGTGGCCGATCATCCCGCACGGCCAGTCGGACACCGCCTGTCTCGACAACGCGCTCGAGCTGCTGGTGGCGGGCGGCTATTCGCTCGCCCATGCGATGATGCTGCTGATCCCGGAGGCCTGGGCCGGGGACGCGGCGATGGTGCCCGCCCGGCGCGCCTTCTACGAATATCATGCCGCCCTGATGGAGCCGTGGGACGGGCCGGCGGCAATCGCCTTCACCGACGGGCGCCGGATCGGCGCGACGCTCGATCGCAACGGATTCAGGCCCGCGCGCTTCCTCGTCACCGACGACGATCTGGTGGTGATGGCGTCCGAAAGCGGGGTGCTGCCGATCGACGAGGCGCGGATCGTGCGCAAATGGCGGCTGCAGCCCGGCCGCATGCTGCTGATCGACCTGGAGGAAGGCCGCATCGTCGAGGACGAGGAGGTGAAGGCCGGCCTCGCCGCCGCCGAACCCTATGCCGAATGGCTGCGCGACACCCAGTTCAACCTGAAGGACCTGCCCCCCGCCGCCCCGGCCCGTCCGGCGGGCGACGCCGAGGCATTGCGCCGCCAGCAGCAGGCGTTCGGCTATACCGACGAGGATCTGAAATTCTTCCTCGCCCCGATGGCGAAGGAGGGGGACGATCCGGTCGGATCGATGGGCACCGACACGCCCCCCGCCATATTGTCGGAGCGGCCGCGGCTCCTCTACGACTATCTCAAGCAGAATTTCGCGCAGGTCACCAATCCGCCGATCGATCCGATCCGCGAGAGCCTGGTCATGTCGCTGGTGTCGATGATCGGCCCGCGCCCCAACCTGCTCGGCCGCCAGGCGGGTACGCACAAGCGGCTGGAAGTGTCGCAGCCGATCCTCACCAGCGAGGACCTCGAGAAGATCCGCGCCATCCACGACACGCTGGACGGCGCCTTCCGCACCGTGACGCTGGACGCGACCTGGCCGAAGGGCGGCGACGCGCAGTCGCTGGAGGCGGCGATCCAGCGGCTGTGCTGGGAGGCGACGGAGGCGGTGCTCGCCGACATCAACGTCCTCATCCTGTCCGATCGGGCGGTGTCCGACACCCGCATCCCGATCCCGGCCGCGCTCGCCACCGGCGCGGTCCACCACCATCTCATCCGCCAGGGCCTCCGCATGCAAACCGGCCTCGTCGTCGAGACCGGCGAGGCGCGCGAGGTGCACCATATGTGCGTGCTGGCAGGCTATGGCGCGGAGGCGGTCAATCCCTGGCTCGCCTTCGACACGATCGACGCGCTCGGCCTCGGCGAGGCGGGCCGCGCCAATTACGTGAAGGCGCTCGGCAAGGGCATTTTGAAGGTGATGTCCAAGATGGGCATCTCCACCTACCAATCCTATTGCGGCGCGCAGATCTTCGACGCGGTCGGCCTCTCCTCCGCGCTCGTCGGCCGCTATTTCGCGGGCACGTCGAGCGCGATCGAGGGGATCGGCATCGCCGAGCTGGCCGAGGAGACCGCGCGGCGGCACCGCCGGGCCTATGCCGAAGGCGCCGCGACGCTCGACATCGGCGGGGTCTATGCCCAGCGGATCGGCGGCGAGGCCCATGCCTGGACCTACGACACGATCGCCGATCTCCAGCATGCGGTGCGCGGCCGCCTGCCGGACAGATACCGCGCCTTCGCGGACGCGATGAACGACCGCGCCCGCCGCCTGCTCACCCTGCGCGGGCTGTTGGAGCTGCGCCCCGCCGGGCCGCCGGTCCCGCTCGACGAGGTGGAGCCGGCGCGGGAGATCGTGAAGCGCTTCGCCACCGGCGCGATGAGCTTCGGATCGATCAGCCGCGAGGCCCATGCCACGCTCGCCGTGGCGATGAACCGCATCGGGGCCAAATCGAACACCGGCGAAGGTGGCGAGGAGGCGGACCGCTTCACCCCCCGCGCCGACGGCGCCAGCGAACGATCGGCGATCAAGCAGATCGCGTCCGGCCGTTTCGGGGTCACCGCCGAATATCTGGTCAATGCCAACGATCTCCAGATCAAGATCGCGCAGGGCGCCAAGCCGGGGGAGGGCGGCCAGCTTCCGGGGCACAAGGTCGACCGGCACATCGCCGCCGTGCGCCATTCGACGCCGGGGGTCGGCCTCATTTCGCCGCCGCCGCATCACGACATCTATTCGATCGAGGATCTGGCGCAGCTCATCCACGATCTGCGCTCGGTCAATCCGGGGGCGCGGCTGTCGGTGAAGCTGGTGTCGGAGATCGGCGTCGGCACCGTCGCCGCCGGGGTCGCCAAGTGCATGGCCGATCATGTCACCATCTCCGGCTATGAAGGCGGGACCGGCGCCTCGCCGCTCACCTCGCTCAGCCATGCCGGCAGCCCGTGGGAGATCGGCCTCGCCGAGACGCAGCAGACGCTGGTGCTGAACGGGCTGCGCGGCCGGATCTCGGTGCAGGCCGACGGCGGGCTGCGCACCGGGCGGGACGTCGCCGTCGCGGCCTTGCTCGGCGCCGACGAATTCGGTTTCGCGACCGCGCCGCTGATCGCCGCCGGCTGCATCATGATGCGCAAATGCCATCTCAACACCTGCCCGGTCGGCATCGCGACCCAGGATCCGGTGCTGCGCGCCCGCTTCACCGGCCAGCCCGAACATGTGATCGATTATTTCTTCTTCGTGGCCGAGGAGCTGCGCGAGATCATGGCCGGGCTCGGCCTGCGCAATGTCGACGAGATGGTCGGCCGCGCCAACCTGCTCGATCCTCGCGGCGCCGAGGGGCATTGGAAGGCGCGGGGCGTCGATCTCTCCCGGCTCCTCCACATGCCGGAAGGCGCGGCGCCGCGGCGGCACGAGCGGCGGATCGCGCGGCCGATCGACGCGCCGATCGACCGCGCGCTGATCGCCCGCCTCGGCGAGGCGCCGGTGCGGCACGACGCCGCGATCACCAACGCCGACCGGTCGGTGGGCGCGCTGCTGTCGGGCGAGATCGCGCGGCGCCATGGCCATGCCGGCCTGCTGGACGACAGCGTGCGCGCCCGCCTCGCCGGCACCGCCGGGCAGAGCTTCGGCGCCTTCCTCGCCCGCGGCGTGACGCTGGAGCTGATCGGCGACGCCAACGACTATGTCGGCAAGGGACTGTCGGGCGGCCGCATCGTCGTCCGCCCGCCCGAAGGCGTGGCGCGCGACGCCGCGGCGAACATCATCGTCGGCAACACCGTCCTCTACGGCGCGACCGAGGGCGAGGCCTATTTCGCGGGCGTGGCCGGCGAACGCTTCGCGGTGCGCAATTCGGGCGCCCTGGCCGTGGTCGAGGGCGTGGGCGATCATGGCTGCGAATATATGACCGGCGGGACGGTGGTGGTGCTCGGCGAGACCGGCCGCAACTTCGCCGCCGGCATGTCGGGCGGCATTGCTTATGTGTGGGACGGCGAAGGCCGCTTCCGGGCCCGCTGCAACCCGGCCGGGATCGAGCTCGGCCCGGTCGAGGACCCGGCGGCGCTGAAGGCGCTGGTCGAGCGGCACCTGCGCTTCACCGGCAGCGCGCGAGCGGCCGCCCTGGTCGACCATTGGGCCGAGGCGGTCGGGCAGTTCGTGATGGTGATGCCGGTCGAATATCGCCGCGCTCTGGCCGATCTCGCGCGGGAGGAGGCGGCATGACCGATCTGCGCGCATTCATGGAGATCGAACGGCGCGAGCGCGGCTACCGCCCCGTCGCGGAGCGGGTCGCCGGCTGGGACGAAGTGGACGCGCCGCTCTCCCCGCCGGACGTGGCGCGGCAGGCGCGGCGCTGCATGGATTGCGGCGTCCCCTTCTGCCACAGCGGCTGTCCGGTCGAAAATCTGATCCCGGACTGGAACGGCCTCGTTTCGCGCGAGGACTGGCGGGCCGCGCTGGAGAGGCTGCACCTCACCAACAACTTCCCCGAATTCACCGGCCGCATCTGCCCCGCTCCGTGCGAGGCGGCCTGCACGCTCAACATCGACGACGCGCCGGTGACGATCAAATCGGTCGAATGCGCGATCGCGGACCGCGGCTGGGAGGAAGGCTGGATCGCCCCCCGCGTCGCGCCGCGCGGCACCGGGCGGCGGATCGCCATCGTCGGCTCCGGCCCCGCCGGCCTCGCCTGTGCCCAGCAGCTCGCCCGGTTCGGCCACGCGCCGACCGTGTTCGAGAAAGCCGACCGGATCGGCGGCCTGCTGCGCTACGGCATACCGGATTTCAAGCTGGCCAAGGCGCTGATCGACCGCCGGGTCGCGCAGATGGAGGCGGAAGGGGTGATCTTCCGCACCAATATGGAGGTGGGCGTCTCGGTCTCGGTCGCGCGGCTGATGGACGATTACGACATGCTCGTCCTCGCCGGCGGCGCCGAGCGGCCGCGTGACCTCGACGTGCCCGGGCGCCATCTGGGCGGCATCCATTTCGCCATGGACTATCTGACGCAGGCGAACCGCCGCGTCGCCGGCCTTCCCGAACAGGGGGCGCCGATCCTGGCCGAAGGGCGGCACGTGGTGGTGATCGGCGGCGGCGACACCGGGTCGGACTGCATCGGCACCGCCAACCGCCAGGGCGCCGCCTCGATCGTCCAGCTCGAAATCATGCCGCAGCCGCCGCTGCGCGAGAACAAGGCCTTGTCCTGGCCGCGCTGGCCGCTGAAGCTGCGCACTTCCTCCAGCCACGAGGAAGGGTGCGACCGGGAATATTCCGTGCTGACCCTGGGCTTCGCCGGCCGCGAGGGCCAGGTGACGGGGCTCCACTGCGTGCGCGCCGAATTCGCCGACGGCGCGCCGCGGCCGGTGCCGGGCAGCAACTTCGAGCTGCCGGCCGACCTCGTCCTCCTCGCGATGGGCTTCACCGGAACGCCGGCGGACGGCGTCGCCGCCCGGGCCGGGGTGGCGCTGACCGAGCGGGCGACGGTGCGCACCGCCCCCGGCTCGCACGCCGCGTCGGAGCCGCGCATCTTCGCCTGCGGCGACATGCGGCGCGGCCAGTCACTGGTCGTCTGGGCGATCCGCGAAGGCCGCGACTGCGCCGCCGAAGTCCACGCCGCTCTCACCGCGCAAGGCGTCCGCGCGGCCTAAAGTTCCTTGAAGTTGAAGACGGCGTTCAGGAAGAACACCGCGATCCCCGCGATGGCCGAGGCGATCAGGCGCGCGATCAGATAGTGGAGCCCCGCCCACCACAGCAAGGCGGCGAAGGCGGCGAGCGTGATCACCAGGCCCACGCCGGCATTCAGCAGGAACAGGACATAGCCTTTCACCAGCCCCTGGTCGCTGTGCGAGAACACCCAGATGCGCGAGATCACATATTGCACGGTCATCGCGATCAGGAAGGCGACGGTCGCGCCGACCAGGTAGGACAGGCCCACCCATTCGACGAAGGCGAACAGCAACGCGATGTCGATGGTGAAGGCGACGATGCTCGCCACCGTGTTGCGGCCGAACAGCTTCGCGCCCCGGCTGTGCGCCGCGGCCGACCCGGCCTTCTTCACCTTCTCGATCCCGGCGGCCGGGCTCATCTGACGCACACCATGGCCGGACAACGCGCCTGAGGCCGGGCGGTGCCGCCGCGCGGGGAAAAGCGGGAACGGCCCGGCCCGGCGGCACGTTCAACCGGCAGATCAGCCAAGGAGAGCTTCCCGATGAGCGACGGCGCCGAAAATCTGTCCACCCGCCATCAGCGCGACGGCGATGCCAAGCACCCCAGCGACCTGCTCGACAAGGGCCAGCAGGCCGAGGACGAGCGCGGCCGGCCCGCCTCGTTCGACCGGCAGACGGGCGAGGTCCATGGCTCCGGTTCCGGCGCGGGCGGCGGCGGCAACCCGGCCGAGGATCATGACAAGGACCCGATGGCCGGCGCCGGCAAGGACCCGATGGGCGCGCCGCGCGACATCGACGATGCCACGCCGCGTGCCATCGATCCGGACGAGGGCGTCTGATCATGGGCGGCAGCGGCCACCCGCTGCCGGGCAGCGACGAAGCCCGGCACAACGAGATCCCCGAACAGGCGGCGCGGGAGAAAGGGCGCGGCGACGATCCGCGCGCGGTCGTCCAGCCCGCCGGCGATCCGGTGAACCCGGACGGGGAGCAGTATCGCTACGACGATCTCGGCCGCGGGCCGGACGCGCGCGACAACCAGTTGGAACGAGGAGACGAGCAATGAACCAGGGCATCGACCGCGACGAGGTGCGCGAGGACGCCGCCGGCCAGTCGAGCAGCACCGCCCCCGCCGATCAGGCGAAGGGGTCGGGCGGGGGCGGCGGCTATGGCGACATGCAGAACCAGGAAAACCATCAGGGCCAGCAAAGCGGCGGCCTGCCCGGCTATGGCAGCAACCCCGAACAGTCGCGCGGCGAGGCGTTCGACGAGGCGCAGGGCGGCGGCCGCGGCTCGGACAGCGTGTCCGGCGGGCCGGACGACGGCGGCGACGACGCGATCGGGCGCGACCTGCGCGCTCACCAGGACCGCGGCCAGAGCGCGGCCGAGGAGGAAGCCGAAGGCCATCCCAGCTGAGGCTGGCGGTGGAACCCGTTCGGCGGTAAATTTGTTACGTTGCGGTGACGAATTGACCGGAGGACGGCGCATGGCCAAGGGTTCGAACAAGGACAGGAACGCGGGTGACGGCAGCGGCGGCGGCGGCGAAGCCGGCGACGGCCGCTCGCCCGCGGAAATGATCTCGCAATCGCTGAAGGAAGCGGGCGAGCGCGCGGCGGAGCTGGCGCGCAATCCCGTGGCGCGCGGCCTGCTCGCCGCCGGCCTGATGACGGCCGCCGCCGCGCTCGCCGCCAACAAGACGATGCGCGACAATGCCCGCAAGGCCGCGCGCGACGCGCAGGACGCGGCCGAGGCGGCGGCCGACCAGGCGGCGGACAATGCCAACAAGATCGGCGCGGCGATGATCAACGCGGCGACCGACGCGGTGCGGCGCATGATGGCGCTCGGCGGCATCGGCGGCGCGGAAGAAAGCGGCCAGGCCGCGAGCGGCGGCGGCACGTCGTCCTCCTCTTCTTCGTCCTCCTCGGGCGGCGGCCGGAAATCCACGGGCGCGGCCAAGGCGAAATCCACCGGCGGCCGCGCGAAGTCGGCGGCGGGCGGCGCCAAGTCGGCCGCCACCCGCAAGGCCAAGACCGCCGCCTCGGCGTCCTCCGGCCGCGCGAAGAGCGGATCGGCCGCCAAGCCCGGCACCGGCCGCAAGCGCGGCGGCACCAGCGGCGGCGGGAGCGGGAGCAGCGGCTCCTGAGCGGCAGACAGGACGTGGTCGGGGTTTAGGGCGCGATCGGCTTCATCCCGAAACCAACCCGCTCATCCTGAGTAGGGACTGAGCGGAGCGCGAAGCGCGGAGACGAAGGCCCGTATCGAAGGACCTGCGGTGCGTCCTTCGAGACGCCGTTTCGACAAGCTCAACGGCTCCTCAGGATGAGCGGTTATCGCTCAGCCTCTACGTCTACCCGGACTAAGCGGGTTTGCTTCGGGATGAGGTGATCACGCTTCAGAGTCTCAGCGCGCAGCGGGCGGCGGAGGTGCTGACGACTTCGAAGATCACCGGGTCGTCCACCTGCCGCACCCGCTCCACCAGCCGGCCGACGGTGAGCGCGCGGCCTTCGGCCCTGAGGTCGGAGGACAGGCGCGAAATCTCGCGCAGCTGGAAGACGCTCAGCCGGTCGACCCAGATCGCCGCCATGCAGTCGGCCATGCCGCGCGGCAGGCCCGCTTCGCTGAGGTTGCGCGCGATCCGCCCTTCGAACGGGGCCGCGCAGGCCGACAGGAGAGCGATCGCCGCGCACGGCGCCAGCAAGCGGGCCAGGACTTCCACCTCTCCAAATCTCCCTTTCTCTCCAAAGACCTGGCGCGGTCCGCCGCGAAAAACCAACCGGCCGCCCAGTCAGGCTCTTTTCAGCAAACGCATGCCATGCTCTGCTTGGTTCCACTAGTTGCGGGAGCGGGCGAATGTCTAGGGTTCGGATTCTTGGGTCGTTGCTGATGGTGGGCGTGCTCGCCTCCTGCGCCGTGCGGCCCGCCCAAGAGGTGCCGCCGCCCGCGCCGCCCGCGCCGGCCCCGGAACTGCCGCCGCCGCCTCCGCCGCCCGCCGGCGCCGACTGGCGCGACGTGCCGCTCACCGCCGGCGCCTGGACCTATGCGAACAGCGGCGGCCAGTCCTCCGCCATGTTCGGCCCGCCCGGCCAGCCGCGCTTCATCGTCCGCTGCGAGCGCAGCCGCGAGGTCACCCTGCTGTGGGTCGGCGCGCCAGCCGCGCAGGCGATCACCCTGCGCACGACCTACGGCGCCCGCAGCCTCGCCGCCCGCGCCTATCAGGGGCCGCAGCCGGCGGTGGGCGCCACCGTGCCCGCGTCCGATCCCTCGCTCGACGCGATCGCCTTCAGCCGCGGCCGCTTCACGGTCGAGGCGGCGGGCGCGCCGATGCTGGTCATCCCCGCCTGGCCGGAGCCGGCGCGGGTGATCGAGGATTGCAGGGCCTGAAGAGGGGCTGGCCGGGAGGAGCCGGCAAGCCAAAGATGATTATCCGAAACAATTTTCAATACAAGTCTTGATCGTCGAATCGCGAGACCGGATAGTCGCCCTACCATTCAACGGCGAAAGGAGGTGATCCGATGTCTCATGGTTCAGCAGAGAGGTCGGTCCAGCCGGTTCGGGAGAAGAAAGGCTAAGCCTTTCAGCAGGTCTTCCGGGCCGGAACTTCCGGCCGCTGACCATGTTCGAAGGGCCGCCGGAGGGATCCGGCGGTCCTTCAACTGTTTTTGCGACATGCTGTTCTTGGGCGCGGCGGACGAGGCGGGTCCGCAGCCGCCTTGCCGCCTATAGGCGGTAGCGGAACGAAGCGGCGGCGCGGCGCTTTTAAGCCGCTGCAATCCAGAGGAAAGCCGCGCCCCTTATGCTCTGTTATGTCGACGACACGCTGCCGGGGATCACGAGGCGGCGTCGGGGGCGCTACTGGCAATATTTCGACGCCGAGGGCGACAGGATCACCGACCGCGACGAGATCGACCGGCTGAACGCGATCGGCCTGCCGCCCGCTTACAGCGATGCCTGGTACTGCCCCAGCCCGCACGGCCACATCCAGGCGATCGGCTATGACGACAAGGGGCGCAAGCAATATCGCTACCACCCCGAATTCCGCGCCCAGCAGGAGGCGGTGAAATACGATCTGTGCGCCGAATTCGGCAAGGCGCTGCCGAAGCTCCGCAAGCGGGTGGAGGCGGACCTGTCGAAGCGCACGCTCAGCCGCGAGACGGTCTGCGCCGCCGTCGTGCGCCTGCTCGATTGCGAGCATATCCGGGTCGGCAACGAAGCCTATGCGCGCGAGAACAAGAGCTTCGGCGCGACCACCATCCGGCGCCGCCACGTCAAGGCGTTCGGGCGGCGGGTGAAGATGCGCTTCCCCGGCAAGCACGGCATCGTGCGCGAACTGAACGTCACCGATCGCAACCTCACCCGCATCGTCAAGAAGGCGCAGGACCTGCCCGGGCAGCATCTGTTCAAATATGTCGACGACGAAGGCGAGCCGGTCCCGGTCAGCTCCGGCGACGTCAACGCCTATATCAAGGCGGCGATGGGCGCGGATTTCACCGCCAAGCATTTCCGCACCTGGGGCGCCTCGGCCATCGCCTTCGAACAGCTGTGCAAGGCGGGTGGCAAGGGCATCACGCTCAAGCAGATGGTGGAGCCGGTGGCCGAAGCGCTCGGCAACACGCCGGCGATCAGCCGCAAGTCCTACATCCACCCCGCGCTCATCGAAGCGCTGAAGAACGATCCCCGCGATCCGCTCGGCGGCTTGCAATGTCCCCGCAAGTCGAAATACCTGTCCAGCGCCGAGCGGGGGCTGATCCTCTTCCTTGAGAATCTCTCCGACGCCGGCGCGGAAATGGAGCGCGAAGCGGCCTGATGACCAAAGTGACCGGCGCGAACGTCGTCGACGCCGCCCAGGACCTGACGGAGCGCAGCGCCAACCTGCTGCGCGACTCCTGGCAATGGGTGGCGAACAACAGCACCGACATCGTGATCGCGCTCGCGGTCGGCTCGGCGATCGCGCTGGCGCTGACCGCCGCGCGCATGTTCGGGCACAAGCTCATCCGCTCCAGCCCCGGCGACGGCGTCGACTGGCGAACGATCTTCGGCCACGTGCTGTCGCGCACGACGATGTTCTTCATCGTCATGATCGCGGGGCAGCTGGTGGTGAGCCAGACCGACGCGCCGCGCCCGATCGTGCGGACGATCGACATCCTGTTCGTGATCGCCGCCGCCTTCCAGTTCGCCATCTGGGGGCGGGAGCTGATCCTCGGCTTCGTCCACCACAAGGTCGGCGAGGCGGAGGCGAACAGCACCCTGGGCTCGGCGATCGGCATCATCCGCCTGCTGGTGACGGTGGCGCTGTTCGCCATCGCCATCATCCTCATCCTCTCCAATCTGGGCGTGAACGTCACCGGCCTGGTGGCGGGCCTCGGCATCGGCGGCATCGCCATCGGCCTCGCCGCGCAGGGCATCTTCTCGGATCTGTTCGCGGCCCTGTCGATCATCTTCGACCGGCCGTTCCGCAAGGGCGACACGATCACCTTCGGCACCACCACCGGCACCGTGGTCGAAATCGGCCTCAAGAGCACCCGCATCCGCGCGCTGACCGGCGAGGAGGTGGTGGTCTCCAACGCCAATCTCCTCAACATGCAGCTCCAGAACTGGGCGATGCTGGAGCGGCGGCGGGTGCTGATGCAGTTCGGCGTCACCTACCAGACCGCCCCCGCGACGCTCGCGCGGATACCGATGGAGGTGCGCGAAGTGGTGGAGGCGCAGCCGCTCGCCACCTACGACCGCTGCCACGCCTTCCAGTTCGGCGCCTCCTCGATCGATTTCGAGCTCGTCTATTTCGTCGAGGCGGCCGACTTCGTCTCCTTCGCCGACACGCGCCAGGCGGTGATGCTGGGCATCATGGGCCGCTTCGCCGATCTCGGCGTCGATTTCGCCTATCCGACCCAGATGAGCTTCACCGCCGGTCCGGACGGCAAGCCGATCGATCCGCGCGACACCCAGATCGTGCGCAAGCCGGCGGCTCCCAAGGCATGATCCGGTGCTGAGCGCGATCGGCCTCGCCGCCGGGCTGGCGCTTCTCATCTGGCTGACCATTCGCGGCGTCCACATCCTGATCGCCGCGCCCGTCGCGGCGGCGCTGGTGGTGGCGACCAGCGGCATCGCCTGGGCGCCGCCGCTCGCCGCCGAAGGCGCCCCCGATTACATGACCTCCTACATGGCGGGCTTCACCCGCTTCTTCGCCGACTGGTTCTTCATGTTCCTGCTCGGCGCGATCTTCGGAGAGATCATGGGCGCGTCCGGCGCGGCGGCGAGCGTCGCCCATTGGGTGATCTCCCGCCTCGGCAGCCGCCACGCCGTGCTCGCCGTCGTCGCGGCCTGCGCGGTGCTCACCTATGGCGGCGTCTCGGTCTTCATCGTCGCCTTCTCGGTTTATGCGCTGGCCGTCCATCTGTTCCGCGAGGCGGACATTCCGCGCCGCTTCATCCCGGCCGCGCTCGCCTTCGGCTCCGTCACCTTCACGATGACGTCGGCCGGCAGCCCCGAAATCCAGAACCTCATCCCGATGCCCTTCCTCGGCACCAACGCCTATGCGGCCTGGGAAGTGAGCCTGGTGGTCGCGCTGCTGATGGCGGTCGCCGGCCATTTCTGGCTGCAATGGATGGTGAAGCGCGCGCTGGCCCGCGGCGAGCGGTTCGAGCCGCGCGAGAGCGACGACGCGCCGCCCGACACCAGCGACATGCCGCACCCTTTGCTCAGCCTGCTGCCGCTGGCGGTGGTGCTCGGCACCTTCCTCATCCTCCAATTCCCGGAGGCGACGGGCCTCGCGGGCATCCTGCTCCCCGCCCAGTCGCTCGACAAATGGGCTTTGGTCGGCGCGCTCGGCGCCGGCGTCGTCGCCGCGCTTCTGGTCGGCTGGCGCAAGCTGCGCGATCTGGGCGGCGCCTTCTCGCGCGGTGCGGCGGGCTCGGTGGTCGCCATCACCAACACCTGCGCGGTGGTCGGCTTCGGCGCGGTCGCGCAGCTCTCGCCCGCCTTCGGCCAGGCGCTCCAGATGGTGCAGGCGCTGCCCGGCGATCCGCTGATCGGCGCGGCGATCGCGGTGACGGTGATCGCCGGCCTCACCGGCTCCGCCTCGGGCGGGCAGACGATCGCGCTGCCGCTGATCGCGCCGCATTATCTGGCCGAGGGCGCGAATCCCGAGGAGCTGCACCGCGTCGTCGCCATCTCGTCGGGCGCGCTCGATAGCCTGCCGCACAACGGCTATGTCGTCACCACCATCCGCGCGATCTGCGGCGAGACCCATGCCCGCGCCTATCCGGCGGTGGCGGCGCTGACGGTGGTGGTGCCGGCCGGCGGCCTGGTGGTCGCGTTGATCCTGTTCGGCATCTTCTGAGGAACGGCTGTTCCCGCTGCGGCGTTGATGCGCCGAAACGAGTAGGAGTTCAGTCGATGGTGGAGCGCGAGCGGATCGTGGAGCGGGAACCGGTGGTCGAACGGGAGACCACCGTCATCACCAGCGGGCGGAGCGGCGGCGGCGGCGCGGTGATCGCCGTGGTGCTGCTGCTCGCCGTGGTCCTGATCCTCTTCCTGCTGTTCGGCGGCGGGCTCGGCCGCACGAGCGACGATCTCAACATCAACGTCGATGTGAAGGGGCCGGTGGAGGCGCTGCCGGAGGTCGATCTGCCCGCGGTGGCGCCGGGCAATTCCAGCTGAGGCTTGCGCCCGGCGGCGATTGAAGGCAGCGGTGGCGGCCCGTTCTCGAAAGGGCCGTCATGTCATTGCGCGTCGCCGTCCAGATGGATCCGATGGAAGGGATCGACATTGCGGGGGATTCGACCTTCGCGGTGATGGTCGAGGCGCAGCGGCGCGGCCACCGGCTGCACCATTATCTCGCGCCGCATCTCTTCTATGACGAGGGCCGCGTCGCCGCCCGGGCGCGGAGCGTCACGGTGCGGCCGCAAGCCGGCGACCATTTCAGCCATGGCGAATGGGAGGTGCTCGACCTTCGCGCCGACGTGGACGTCGTCCTGATGCGGCAGGATCCGCCGTTCGACATGGCCTATGTCACCGCCACCCACCTTCTGGAGCGCATCCAGCCGGACACGCTGGTGGTCAACGACCCGGCGTCGGTGCGCAACGCGCCCGAAAAGCTGTTCGTGCTCGATTTCGCCCGCTTCATGCCGCCGACGATGATCACGCGCTCGGTGGACGACGTCCGCGCCTTCCAGGCGCGTCACGGCGAGATCGTCGTGAAGCCGCTCCACGGCAATGCCGGCGCCGCCGTGTTCAAGATCGGCCGCGACGGCGCCAATCTCGGCGCGCTCACCGAATTGTTCGGCCATGTCTGGCGCGAACCCTTCATGGTCCAGGCCTTCCTTCCCTCGGTGGCGGAAGGGGACAAGCGCATCGTTCTGGTCGACGGCGAGGTTGCGGGTGCGATCAACCGGCTGCCGGGCAAGGGCGAGATCCGCTCCAACCTCGCCGCGGGCGGCCGGGCGGAGGCGACCGAACTCACCGCCCGCGAACGGGAGATCTGCGACGCGCTCGGCCCCGAACTGGCGCGGCGGGGCCTGCTGTTCGTCGGCATCGACGTGATCGGCGGCCATCTCACCGAAATCAACGTCACCTCGCCCACCGGCATCGTCGCCCTCGACCGCTTCAACGGCACCAACACGCCCGGCCTGATCTGGGACGCCATCGAGGCCCGCGCGGCGCGGGTCTGACCGGGGAGGGGCGGAGGGCCCTGCCTTATCCCGCCGGTTGCGGAGCCAGAGGCGCGCCGAAAGGCCGCCTGGCCTCGGCCCGCGCCTTTCCGGACACATGGAGGTCGAAGCCGATCTGCGCCCCGATCATCATCCATACGAACGGCTGGAAGGCGATGCCGAGGAACAGCGAGCCGGTGAGGTAGATGAACTGGAAATTCTGGAGCGCCGTGGCGAGCGGCGCGATCCAGGCGTCGGCCGCGGCGGCCTCGCGGAAGCGGCGGCGGATGATCTCCATCCGGACGATGCCGATGCCGTGGATCAGCAGGAACAGGAAGAAGCCCGGAAAGCCCTGCTCGCCCAGCATCTCGAAATAAGAGGAATGATAGGCGCGCGCCTCGTCCTGGTGGAAGCGCTGGTTGACGAGCTGGACGTCGCCGGCGACTCCGGTCGAGACGGTCTGCACCTGGATGCGGTTCTGCCGGTAGGCGTCGAAGCCGCCGCCCAGCGGATTGTCCTGCACATAGTCCCAGGTCCATTTCCACACCGCGATCCGGGTCGAGGCGCTGCTGTCCTCCTGATAGGTGGAGATGGTCTCCATCCGGGTGGTGAAGGTCTGGGGGAGGAGCGGGACGACGGCGAGGCCGGCCGCCGCCATGCCGGTGATGTAGAGCGCCCGGCGCTTGACGTTGCGCAGCATCAGCACCGACAGCACGCCGATGCAGACGAGCCCGGTGCGCGCCTCGGTCCCGACCGGGATCAGCAGGCAGGCGAAGATGAGCCCGGCGGCGTAGAGCTTCACCCGCCGGTCGGGCGGGAAGATGGTGCCGAAGCGGGCGAGCCAGAGGATCAAGGGGATGATCGCGATCGCCACCGTCGAGATGGTGGACCCCTCGTAGAGGCCGCTGTTCGAATCCACCATCAGGTTGAGCGTGCCGTAGCCGCCGCCCGACAGCAACGTCTTGATCCCGCCGGTGACGATGATCGCCGAGGCGGAGAGGACGAGGAACAGGATATAGGCCTCGATCCTCAGCCGCGTGCGCAGCGTCAGCGGCAGGAAGGCCGCGAAGGCGAGCGCCTTCCACACCCATTCCCATTTGGCGAAGGCCGGCTCCGGCATGTCGGCGCCCCAGGTGGTGAGCCCGCAATAGCCGAGCAGAAGCAGGATGAGGAGCTGGCGCGGCGCGATCCGCAGCCCCTTCTTGTCGTCGGCCAGCGCCCATCCCGCCATCGCCAGCGCCGCCACGATCAGCGCGATCGGAAGGCTGTTGAGGAGGTAATAAGACAGGCGCTGCGGCGAGACGATCGTCACATAGGTGTAGGCGAGCACGAACAGGAACGGCCGCTTGAAGCCGAGCGCGAGGAAGGCGGCGAGGAAGCCGACGAAGGCGAGGTCACGCACGGCGGCCGTCCCCGCGCGCCCGCGCCCATTTGGAGGCGTTGGCGGTCGGCCGGGCCTCGGGCGGCGGCGCGGCCGGATCGTCGAGATCGGGCCGCGACAGCAGCCGCCACAGCGCCAGCATGATCAGGCCGTGGCTCAGCGCCAGCGAGAAATTGTCGATCATCCTTGCTGCCCCGTGCCGCGCGCCATGCGTCCTTTTAGGCCGGGGCGGTTGACGGGCCGTTAAGGCAGATGTGGCACAGCCCCGCCATGCGCATCCTCCACGTCCTCGACCACGGCCTGCCGCTGCACAGCGGTTACACCTTCCGGACGCGGGCGATCGTCAAGGCGCAGCAGGCCTGGGGCTGGCAGGCGGCCTGCGTCACCAGCCTTCGCCATGGCGCGGAAGGGCCGGATCCGGAGCGTGTGGACGGCATCGACTTCTACCGGACAAGCGGCGCCGCCTCCGGCCCGCCGGGCCTGCGCGAATGGCGGGAGATCGGCGCCTTGTCCCGCCGCCTGACGCGCGCGGCGGAGGAGTTCCGGCCGGACGTCCTCCACGTCCATTCCCCGGTGCTGAACGCGATGGCGGCGCTCCCGGCCGCGCGCCGGCTCGGCCTGCCCCTGCTCTACGAAATCCGCGCCTTCTGGGAAGATGCCGCGGTCGGCAACGGCACCGGGCGCGAAGGGTCGGCCCGCTACCGCCTGACCCGGCTGCTCGAGACGCGCGCCGCCCGCCGGGCGGACGGCGTCGCGGTGATCTGCGAGGGGCTGCGCGCCGATCTGGTGCGACGCGGGATCGCGGCCGACAAGATCATGGTCTCCCCCAACGGCGTCGATCTCGACCTGTTCGGAACGCCGCCGCCGCCGGACCCGGATTTCGCCCGCGCGCTCGGGCTCGAGGATGCGGAGGTGATCGGCTTCATCGGCTCCTTCTACGATTATGAGGGGCTGGACGATCTCATCGCCGCCATGCCGCTGCTCGCCGGGCGGCGCCCGAAGGCGCGGCTGCTGCTGGTCGGCGGCGGGCCGATGGAAGCGGCGCTCAAGGCCCGGGCCGAAGCCTCGCCCGCCGCCGACCGCATCCGCTTCGTCGGCCGCGTGCCGCATGCGGAGGTGGAGCGTTATTACGCCCTGGTCGACGTCCTCGCTTATCCCCGCAAGAAGATGCGGCTGACCGACCTCGTGACGCCGCTGAAGCCGCTCGAGGCGATGGCGCAGATGAAGCTCGTCGCCGCCTCCGACGTCGGCGGCCACCGCGAGCTGATCCGCGACGGCGTCACCGGCACGCTGTTCCCGCCCGGCGATCCGGCCGCGCTCGCGGCGGCGCTCGCCGGCCTGTTCGAGGACCGCGCCGGCTGGGACGCGCGCCGCCGCGCCGCCCGCGCTTTTGTGGAGCGCGAGCGTAACTGGTCGTCAAACATTTCGCTTTACGCTCCCGTCTACGAACGGCTGACCGGCAAGGGACGGTGATGGCGAGCAAATATGTCTACTGGGCGTCGAAGAACGCCATCGAGCTTCCGGTTGCGGCGCTGGCGGCCGGCGCCGCGGGCTTCATCGCCTACATCATGCCGGATTGGCGGCTGGAACAGTTCGCGCTGGTGAGCGGCCTGGCCTCGGTCCTGTCCGCCGCGCAGCCGCCGCTCGGCAACACCGCCCGGCTGGCGGTGATGGTCGCGGCCGCGGGCGGTGCCTTCGTCGCCGCCTTCCTGCTTCTGCGCCTCGCCGACCGGATCGGCCGCAAGCCGCGGCGCGCCGCGATCCTGCCGGAAGCCGCCGAGGAGGCGCCGATCCGGCGCCGCCGCTTCGATCTCCATCCCGACGCCCCGCCGCGCCCGCCCGTCTGCGCCGCGCGCGATCTGGGCGAACCCGAGACCGCCGCGCCCGAGACCGACGCCGCGCCCGAGCCCGCCAAGCCCTTCTGGCTGCCCGACGACTTTCCGCCGGTCGAGGCCGAGGAAGCGGACCGCTGGGAGGCCGAGCGCGAGCCGGAGGCCCCGCTCGAACTCCACCATCCCGCGCCCGAGCCCATGCCGGCACCCGCGCACGCCGCCGCGCCCATGTCGGCACCCGCGCCGGAGCAGCCCGAAAGCATCGCCGAACTGATGGCGCGCCTCGAACGCGGCCTGGAGCGCAAGCCCGCGCCCGCCGCCGCGCCCGCCGAACCGCCCGCGCCGCAGGTCTTCCCCGAAGCCGACGAACGCCTGCAAAGCGCAATCGACCGCCTCCAGCGCATGGCCTCCCGCGGCCTCTGACCCGGCCTCCAGGCACCGCTCTCGTCATTGCGAGGAGCGCAGCGACGAAGCAATCCACGGGCCTCGGAAACTGCCGCGGACGGCTCCGCGTCGCTCGCAACGACGAACTCGGCAAAGTCGCCACGCCTCAATCCGCCTCCACCGTCAGCGCTTCGATCTCGATCCGGACGACGCCGCCCGCGCGCGCGTCCGACACCCGGGCGATGTCGGCCACATAATGGCCCGGCAGCTGGAACTCCCGCTCCTCCAGCCCGTCGAGGAAGCGGTCGGCCGCCTGCTCCGCGCCGGCGCCGGCGAGCCGCAGGACCAGGCGGTGGCGCGCGCCGCTGAAGGTCACGCTCGCCCAGGGGCGGCTGTCGATCCGCTCCAGCCGATAGCCCTCGCCGAGCGCCGCGAAGCCGCGCGCCAGCGCCCGCGTCAAGGCGGTGGCGGCCGTGGGCCTCATCCCCTCCATCGCGGCATCCCCAGCTCCCGCTCGGCCGCGTCCAACCAGGCGGAAATCCGCGCCTCCGTCCCGGGCCGGGGCGTCCGCCCCCGCCGCAGGTCCAGCACGAAGCGCGGATCGCCCGCCACCTCCCGCCCCAGCCGGGTGGGCGCGAGGCCGCTGCGCCGCAGATAGCGCTCGATGCGCCGAAGCAGGGTCATCGCCTTCCTCCGAATCACTGTTCTTCATATGTTCCAGTGTCGGAGGAGATTTCCTACATGTCTAGGGAAAAACCTACATAATCGGTGCAGCAGTGGACTTGCGCAGGAAATTTCCTACAGGTACAGGAAGAGGCATGGCGGAAAACGACCCTCGTGCCGTGCTGGAACGGCTGATCGAGGAGCGGGGGGAGGATTATGCCGGCCTGTCGCGGCTGATCGGCCGCAACCCCTCCTACATCCAGCAATATATCAAGCGCGGCACGCCGCGGCGGCTGGCGGAGACGGACCGGCGGCTGCTCGCCCGCTATTTCGCGGTCGACGAGGAGCTGCTGGGGGGCCCGGCCGATCCGCCCGCCGCCGACGGGCTGGTGCGGGTGCCGCGGATCGACGTCGGCGCGTCGGCGGGGGCGGGCGCCGTCGCGGAGGCGGAGCGGACGCACGGCCACATCGCCTTCGATCCCGCCTGGCTGCGGCGGCTGGCCGGCGATCCGGCGCGGCTGTCGCTGATCCGGGTCGACGGCCATTCGATGGCGCCGACCTTGTCAGACGGCGACGAGATCCTGGTCGATACCGGCGACGCCGAGGGGCGGCTGCGCGACGGCATCTACGTGCTGCGGCTGGATGACGCGCTGATGGTGAAGCGCATTTCGCGCAGCCTCGCGCCCGGCTGCGTCTCGGTCACCAGCGACGGCGCCGGCTATCCCGGCTGGCCGGACTATCCGCTGAAGGATCTCCGGCTGGTCGGCCGGGTCGTCTGGGCGGGGCGGCGGATCGTCTGATCCGCGGCGCCTATCTTCCGAAGATCAGCCAGAGGATGATGAGGAGGAGGATGAGTCCGCCGATGCTGATGCCTCTGCCCATGTCGAGATCTCCGTTCGTTGCGCCGGGTGAACGGATGCGCGCGGCGGGCGGTTCCGGTCAGCGCCCGTTCTTGCGGTCCCACCAGTAGATGAGGCCGAGGATCAGCAGGCCGACGCCGAGCCCGGTCATGAAGCCGATGCTCGGCTGGCCGGCGATGGTGCCGGCGATCGCGCCGACGATGATCGAGATGGCGAGGAAGGACCCGCCCGATCGGGGCGCGCTTTTGGGTTCGGTCATGCCGTCCCCTTGGCATGGCGGCGCCCGCCGGGCAACGGCCGCGCGCCATGGTTTCCGCCGCGTTCAGCACCCTCCTTGGCGATTTCAAAAACGGCGCGGAGCTATAGCGGGTCTCCCGTTCGACACCTGCCGCGGAGCCGATCTTGCAGCATCTCCACGTCCCCGACCGCTCGGCCATCGCCGAGGCGGATGAGCTGATCGCGCGCTTCGGCGCCGAGGCCCCGCGCGAGGCGGCGGCGCGGGCGGCGCGCAGCCGCGATCTGGGCAATGTCGTTCACTTCTGCCGCTGGCGGACCGTCGAACGGGTGATCACGCTCCTCGCCGACGCGTCGCCGTCCGGGACAATCCACTAGAAACCAAGGGAATTTCTGTTCTGGTGCGGTACAGCTAGTACCGTTAGATTCGCGGCCATGTTGGAAGTCGCTGCGGGGCGGCGTCTGGCGGCGTCGCTCGCCGTCATGGCCCTCATCCTCTGCCATGGAGCCGCCTCGGCGCAATCCACCGATCCGTTCCAGGAATTGGACGGGCCGCTGGACCCGTCCGCGCCGCTCGATCCGATGCCGGACCTCGGCGTCGACTGGCCGGACATGGAAGGCGGCTTCGCCGACATTCCCGACATTCCCGACACCAGCATCGCCGACGCGGCGACGACGCGCGCCTATGACGTGCGGATCGAGGGGCTGGAGGAGGTGGAGGCGGAGGGACTGCTCGGCCAGTTCCGCGCCTTGTCCGCGCTGGAGGAGCATCGCGGCGATCCCGCCAACGCCGCCCAGATCGACCGGCGCGCGCGCGAGGACGCCGATCTGATGGCGGAGCTGCTGCGCGCCTACGGCTTCTACGACGCGCAGGTCCGCACCCGGGTCGACGCGGCGCCGGACGGGCGCATGGCGGTGACGCTGGAGGTGCGGCCGGGGCCGCTCTACCGCTTCGCCGACATACGCCTGCCGGGCCTCGAGACGGCCGGCGCGGACGCGGCGGCGCTGCGTTCGGCCTTCGCGGTGAACCCAGAGGATGCGGTCGACGCCGCCGCCGTGACCGCGGCCGAGGCGGCGCTCCGCGTCGAGCTCGGCCGGCGCGGCTATGCCTTCGCCGATGTCGGCGAACTCGACATCGCCGTCGACCACGAAACCCGCACCGCCACTCTCGTCCTGCCGGTGCGGCCGGAAGGCGCGCGGCGGTTCGGCGACGTGGTGGTGGAAGGCCGCCCGCTGTTCGGCGCCGGCCACATCCAGACGATCGCCCGTTTCGAACCGGGCGATCCCTACCAGGCGCCGCTGATCGAGGATCTGCGGCGGGCGCTGATCGCCACCGGCCTCGTCTCCACCGTCGCCATCCGGCCGGTGGCGCGGGAGGGGAGCGACGTGGTTGATCTCGCCGTCTCCCTGGAGCCGGCGCCGATGCGCACCATCGCCGGCGAATTCGGCTACGGCACCGGCGAAGGCGTGCGGCTGGAGGCGAGCTGGCAGCACCGCAACCTGCTGCCGCCCGAAGGCGCCGTCACCTTCCGCGGCGTCGCGGGCACGCGCGAGCAGCTGCTGTCGGCGACGCTCCGGCGCAACAATTTCCTGGAGCGCGACCAGGTGCTGACCGCCCAGGCCGCGATCAGCCACGTCAACCGCCGCGCCTATGACGCGCGCACCTTCCTCATTGCCGGCGGCATCGAGCGGCAGACCAACCTCATCTGGCAGAAGCAGTGGACCTGGTCGCTGGGCGCCGAGCTGATCGCCACCGACGAACGCGACGTCGACATCGCCACCGGCACCACCCGCCGCCGCACCTTCTTCATCGGCGCGATCCCCGCCTTCCTGGGCTATGACGGGTCGAACGACCTGCTCGATCCCACCTCCGGCTTCCGCCTGTCGGGCCGCTTCTCGCCGGAAGCCTCGCTGCAGGACGGCGCGTTCGGCTATGCCCGCGCGCAGATCGACGGGACCTTCTACCAGCCTCTCTCCGACACGGTGACGCTGGCGGGCCGCGGCCGGCTCGGCACCATCTTCGGCGCGAGCCGCGACCGCATCGCCCCGTCGCGCCGCTTCTATGCCGGCGGCGGCGGATCGGTGCGCGGCTACGGCTTCCAGCGGATCGGCCCGCGCGATCCGGTGTTCGACGATCCGATCGGCGGCCGCAGCCTCGCCGAATTCGCGATCGAGGCGCGCATCCGCGTCGGCGATTTCGGCATCGTGCCCTTCGTCGATGCCGGCAACATCTCCACTTCGCCGCTGCCGCAGTTCGACGAGCTGCGGGTGGGCGCGGGGATCGGGGTCCGCTACCATACCAGCTTCGGCCCGATCCGGGTCGACGTCGGCACGCCGCTCAACCCCCGCCCCGGCGATCCCCGCATCGCCGTCTATGTCGGCCTCGGCCAGGCCTTCTGATGGCTGAGCAGGCCCTCGACGCCGACGCGGCACCGGCTGAGGCCGATGTCGTGCGGGTGCGGCGGGGACCGGGCTATTGGGCGGCGGGGCTGCTGAAGGCACTGGTCGCGCTCGCGCTGGCGCTGATCCTGCTGGTCGGCGCCTTCGTCGTCGTGCTGGACACCGGGATCGGGCACCGCTTCATCCTCGATCGCATCGCCGCCGTCGCGCCCGAATCCGGGCTGCGCATCCGGGTCGGGCGGATCGAAGGCTCGATCTGGGGCCGCACCGGTCTTCGCGACGTGCGGCTCTACGATCCTGAAGGCCTGTTCGCCGAAGCGCCGCTGATCGAACTCGACTGGCGGCCCTACGCCCTCGTCGCCAACCGCCTGCTGATCCACGAGGCGCAGTCCGATCTCGTCATCCTCCACCGCCTGCCCGAGCTGATCCCGGCCGAGGAGCCGGGGCCGATCCTACCCGAAATGGACATCCGCATCGACCGTCTGGCGGTCGCCCAGATCCGCATTGAGGAAGCGGTGACCGGCGAGCGGCGGGCGGGCAGCCTCGCCGGCGAGATCGACATCCGCAAGGGCCGCGCTTTGGTCGATCTCCAGGCGGAGCTGCGCGACGGCGGCGACCGGCTGGCGCTGCGCATGGACGCGGAGCCGGACCGCGACCGCTTCGACCTGGAAGTGCAGCTGCGCGCGCCCGCGAACAGCCTGCTCGGCACGCTCGCCGGCACCCGCCGCCCGATCCGGCTGGACGTGACCGGCGACGGCAGCTGGACGCGCTGGGCGGGCACGGCCCGCATGGAATTGTCCGGCCAGCGCGTCGCCGATCTGCAGCTGACGATGAACGAGGGCCGCTACCGCGCGGCGGGCGCGCTCCAGGTCTCGCAGCTGCTGCAGGGCAAGCTGCAGCGGCTGACGGCGCCGCGCATCCTGATGAACGCCCAGGGCCGCTTCGCCGACCGGCGCTTCGACGGCACCATCTCGGCGCGCTCGGCCGCGCTGCGGGTGGAAACGCGCGGCGGCTTCAGCCTGGGGCGCGCCGGCTTCGACGATTTCCGCATCGCGGCCGAGCTGCTGCGGCCGCCGGCCCTGTTCACCAACATGACCGGCCGCCAGGTCCGGCTGACCGCCTTGCTGGACGGCGCGCCGGCGCGGGCGCGCTTCGTCTACCGGCTGACGGCGCCGCGCATCGCCTTCGACGACACCGGGTTCGAAGAGGTGCGGGCGGAAGGCGCCGGCCGCCTCAGCCGCTGGCCGGTGACGGTGCCGATCCGGGTCACCGCCGCGCGCGTCACCGGCGTCGGCGACGTGGCGGGCGGCATCCTGCGCAACCTCGACGTCGCCGGCCCGCTGCTGCTGACGCCGCGGCGCCTGTCGGGCGAGGGGCTGGTGCTGCGTTCGGACCGGCTGCAGGGCCGGCTCGGCCTGCTGGTCGATCTGCGCACCGGCGAATATGCGGTGGCGGTCTCGGGCGGGATGCAGCGTTACGCCATCCCCGGCCTCGGCATCGTCGACGTGCAGAGCGACCTGCGCGCCGTGCCCGGCCCCGGCGGGCGCGGCACCGTGGTGACCGGCACCGGCCGCGCCTTCGTGCGCCGGCTGGACAATGAATTCCTGCTCTGGCTCGGCGGCGGCCTGCCGCAGCTCGAAACCGGCATCGTGCGCGGGACGGACGGCATCATCCGCTTCGAAAATCTGCGCATCGCCGCCCCCTCGCTGCGGCTCGCCGGCAGCGGCCTTCGTCGGCGCGACGGCACCTTTCAGTTCGAAGGCGGCGGCGCGCACGGCGAATATGGCCCGGTGCGGCTCAGCCTCGACGGCGACATCAGCCGCCCGCGCATGGCGATCCGGCTGCCGCGCCCGCTCGACGCGCTCGGCCTCGCCGACGTGCTGCTCAACCTCGATCCTTCCGCCGAAGGCTTCGCCTGGCGCGCCGAGGGCGGGTCGATGCTGGGGCCGTTCGCCGGGCGCGGGGCGATCCTGCTTCCCGCCGGCGCGCCGGCGACGATCGAGGTCGCGAACCTCGCCGTGTCGGGGACCAATGCCCGCGGCGCGCTGCGTTCGGTGGACGGCGGCTTCGCCGGCCGGCTCGACGTGTCGGGCGGCGGGGTCTCGGGCCATCTCGGCTTCGCGCCGCTGGCGGGCGTGCAGCGGATCGAGGCGGATCTCGCCGCCGTCGACGCCCGCTTCCTCGGCGATCCGCCGCTCGCCATCCGCGCCGGTCGGCTGCGCGGCGCGCTGCTGCTCGATCCTGCCGGCGCCTCGATCGAGGCGCAGCTCGCCGCGCGTGGGGTCAGCCGCGGCGGCCTTTCCATCGCCAACGTCACCGCCCAGGCCAGCCTGCGCGGCGGCGCCGGCCAGGTGCGGGCCGAGATCGCCGGCTCGCGCGGCCGCGACTTCAGCTTCGCGACCATCGCCGACGTCGCGCCGGGCCGGATGCGGCTCACCGGGCGCGGCACCGTCGACCGGCGGCCGATCGAGCTCACCGCCCCGGCCCTGCTCACCCGCGAGGGCGACGACTGGCGGCTCGCCCCCGCCAGCCTGCGCTTCGCCGGCGGCTCGGCGACGGTCGGCGGCCTGTTCGGCGCCAACCGTACCGAATTCGACGCGCGGCTCGACGCCATGCCGCTCACCGTCATGGACGTCTTCTACCCGCGCCTCGGCCTCGGCGGCATCGCGTCGGGCACGCTCAGCTACCGCGCGCCGACCGGTGGGGCCGCGCCCGCGGGCGACATGAACCTGCGCGTGCGCGGCCTCACCCGCGCCGGCCTCGTCCTCGCCTCCCGTCCAGTCGACGTCGGCATCGCCGCGCGGCTGCAGGGCGCCAACGCCGCGATGCGCGCCATCGCGGTCAGCGAGGGCCGCACCATCGGCCGGGCGCAAGCGCGGCTGGCGCCGGTGCCGCTGGACGGCGGCGACCTGTTCGACCGGCTGTCGCGCGCGCCCTTGTTCGGCCAGCTGCGCTACAACGGCCCGGCCGACACGCTGTGGCGGCTGACGGGCGTCGAGCTGCTCGATCTGTCCGGCCCCGCCGCCGTCGGCGCCGACGTGACCGGCACGCTCAGCGATCCGCGCATCCGCGGCTCGGTCCGCACCGATCAGGCGCGGCTCGAAAGCGCGGTCACCGGCATGGTGGTCGAAAACATCCGCTCGGCTGGCCGGTTCGACGGCTCGCGCCTCGTCATGGACCAGTTCCAGGGCACCACCGCCCGCGGCGGCACCGTATCGGCGCGCGGCGTCTTCGATCTCGCCGCCGCGCGTGGCTTCGGCATGGACCTGCGCGTCGACGCCAATGCCGCCCAGCTGCTCGACCGCGACGACATCCGCGCCCAGGTGACCGGCCCGCTCACCATCCGCTCCGACGGCGAGGGCGGCACGATCGGCGGCGACGTGACCCTGGTCTCCGGCGCCTTCCGCCTCGGCAGCGCCACCTCGGCGGCGCAGGTCCCGCGCCTGCCCGTGCGCGAGCTCAACCGGCCGGATCAGGACATCGCGCCTCTGGTCCGCCGCGTCGCGCCCTGGCGGCTCGCGCTCAACGTCTCGGCGCCACGCAACATGCAGGTGACCGGCCTCGGCATGACCAGCGAATGGGGCGCGGACGTGCGCATCGCCGGCACCGTCACCGAACCGCGCATCACCGGCAATGCGGAGCTGATCCGCGGCAGCTACGATTTCGCCGGCCGGCGCTTCGATCTCACCCGCGGCACGATCCGCTTCCAGGGCGAATCGCCGATCAACCCGGTGCTCGACATCCTCGCCGAAGGCGGCGCGCGCGGCCTCAACGCGCAGATCCGCGTCACCGGCCGCGGCCAGGCGCCCGAAATCGCCTTCACCTCCACCCCCGCCTTGCCGCAGGACGAGCTGCTGAGCCGGCTGCTGTTCGGCACCTCGATCACCAACCTCACCGCGCCCGAGGCGCTGCAGCTCGCCGCCGCCGTCGCCTCGCTCAACGATCCCTCGGGCGGGCTCAATCCGATCAACGCGGTGCGCCAGGCCGTCGGCCTCGATCGCCTGCGCATCCTGCCCGCCGACGTGACGCAGGGCACCGGCACCGCGCTCGCGGCCGGCAAATATCTCGGCCGCCGCGTCTATGTGGAGGTGGTGACGGACGCGCGCGGCTATTCGGCGACGATCGTCGAATATCAGATCACCCGCTGGCTCTCGCTCCTCTCCTCGATCTCGACCATCGGCCGCGAAAGCGTGAACCTGCGCGTCTCCCGCGACTATTGAGCCCCCGGCCGCCCCAGGCGCGGCGACCCACAACCCCCGGACGCGACGAAGGCCGCCATCCTGGGGACGGCGGCCTTCGGGTTGCCCTTCCTCGGAAGGGCGGGATCCTTCGATCGACGGGTCCTTAGAGGACGCCGAAGAGCAACAGAAGGATCAGAATGCCGGCGGGGACGCCGAGCAACCACAATACAAGGGCGGGAAGCATGTCGTGTCTCCTAACTTTGTTACCTGCTGATAAAACAGGCGGGGGCGCCGCGCGGTTCCACGGGTCGCCGCAAAGGTCGGGAGACGCCAGCATTCATCCTTGCGGGACAATGACTTGACTGTCAATCCCCGGCGCGGCGGGCGCCGGGGATCGGCCGCAATTCCGGCTCAGCTCGAATAATACATGTCATATTCGACCGGGCTGGGCGTCGTCTCCCAGCGCAGCTGCTCTTCCCATTTGAGCTCGATATAGGCGTCGATCTGGTCGTCGCTGAACACGTCGCCCCGGGTCAGGAAGGCGCGGTCGTTCTGCAGCTCGATCAACGCCTCGCGCAGGCTCCCCGACACGGTCGGCACGTTGACCAGCTCCTGCGGCGGCAGGTCGTAGAGATTCTTGTCCATCGGGTCGCCGGGATGGATGCGGTTCTCGATCCCGTCGAGCCCGGCCATCAGCAGCGCGGCATAAGCGAGATAGGGGTTGGCGAGCGGATCGGGGAAGCGGAACTCCACCCGCTTCGATTTCTCGCCGGTGCCGTAGGGGATGCGGCAGGAGGCGGAGCGGTTGCGGCTCGAATAAGCGAGCAGCACCGGCGCCTCGAAGCCCGGCACCAGACGCTTGTAGCTGTTGGTGGTGGGGTTGGTGAAGGCGTTGAGCGCCTTGGCGTGGCGGATCACGCCGCCGATGAAGAACAAGGCGGTCTCCGACAGGCCGGCATAGCCGGTGCCGGCGAACAGCGGCTTGCCCTTGTCCCAGATCGACATGTGGACGTGCATGCCCGATCCGTTGTCCTTGGCGATCGGCTTGGGCATGAAGGTCGCGGTCTTGCCGTAGGCATGGGCGACCTGGTGCACGACATATTTGTAGATCTGCATCCGGTCGGCCGTTTCGACCAAAGTCCCGAAGGTCAGGCCCAGTTCGTGCTGGGCGGCGGCGACCTCGTGATGGTGCTTGTCCATCGGCAGGCCCATTTCCAGCATCGTCGACACCATCTCGGCGCGGATGTCGATGGCGCTGTCGACCGGCGCGACCGGGAAATAGCCGCCCTTGGCGCGCGGCCGGTGGGCGAGATTGCCGTTCTCATATTCGCGGCCGCTGTTGGTCGGCAGCTCGATGTCGTCGATCCGGAAATAGGACGTGTTGTAACCGTCCTCGAACCGCACGTCGTCGAACATGAAGAATTCGGCTTCCGGCCCGACGAAGATGGTGTCGCCGATGCCGGTGGACTTGAGATAGGTCTCGGCGCGCTTGGCGGTGGAGCGCGGATCGCGGGCGTAGAGCTCGCCGGTGCCCGGATCGACGACGTCGCAGAACAGGACCAGCATCGGCGTCGCCGAGAACGGGTCCTCGTAGACCGCGTCCAGGTCCGGCCGCAGGATCATGTCGCTCTCGTTGATCGCCTTCCATCCGGCGATCGACGATCCGTCGAACATGAAGCCGTCGGTCAGCATGTCCTCGTCGATCACGCCGGCGCACATCGACAGATGCTGCCACTTGCCCTTCGGGTCGGTGAAGCGCAGGTCCACCCACTCGATCCCCTCGTCTTTGATGCGTTTCAGGATGTCGTTCGCGCTGGTCGCCACGGCTGCTTCCTCATGATGGTGTCGGATCGCGCCGCGGAATCGCCCCGGCGCCTCGCAAAACCCATCACGCCCCCACTCCGCCCCGTCCAGCCCGGGTGAAGAATTCACGTGGAGGAACCGCCGCACCATCCTCCCTGTGGAGCGAAGCTCCATGGGGAGGGGGACCATGCGGAGCATGGTGGAGGGGCAAAAGGCGCCCGCCAGCTCGCCCCGCCTTGGCCCCTCCACCAGCCTGCGGCCGGTCCCCCTCCCCATCGCCTTCGGCGACAGGGAGGACGTGACGTCCCCACCGCGCGACACCTCACCATCCTCCCTGTGGAGCGCAGCTCCATGGGGAGGGGGACCGCGCGCCGCGCGGTGGAGGGGCAAGCAGCGCCCGCGAGCCTGCCCCACCTTGGCCCCTCCACCAGCCTGCGGCCGGTCCCCCTCCCCATCGCCTCCGGCGACAGGGAGGATTGGGCGCATCAGAAATCGCTTTCCTACAGGTGAACCTTTGTGGTTCAAGAACGAATGATCTACGAACCGCATCACCCACCATTGATCGACCCGGTCGCTCAAAAACCCGTGACTGATCGACGGGATTTTTCCCGCACGCCGAACCTTCCTAACCTTAGCCGATTCGGCGCTCCGACTCGGGTCCCGCCCGGCACCGGACCGGGACCGTTACTTTCGGCCTATGGCGCCCCCTCCCGGCCGGTGGCAGTCTCCCGGAAAACCGAGGAGGCGCGGATGAGGATCGGACGGACGGGGGCATTGGCCGGCGCGGCGGCGCTGGCGCTCGGCATCGGGGTGGCGGCGGCCGCCCAGCAGCAGTCGCAGCCGGCGGCGCCGGCGCCGCAGCCGGGGGCGCCGCCCGCGGTCGGGATGGGCATCGGGCTGGAGGACGGCCCGGACGGCCCGCGAATCGCTCTGGTCGCGCCGGGCGGCACGGCGGCGGCGATGGGGCTGCAGGTCGGCGACGTGCTGCTCGCGGTCGGCGGGCGCCCGCTCACCGAGCCTTCGGTGCTCACCGCCTATCTCCAGTCGCTGCGCGTCGGGGACCCGGTCATGGTCCGCATCCGGCGCGACGGGCGCGAGATCGAGCTGACCGGGCGGGCGCTGCCGCCCGCTCCCGGGCAGGGCGCCGCCCCGTCGGCTCCGAACCGCTCCACGCCGGTCGAGGCGGGCGAGCTGCGCGAGACCTGGAACGACCGGGTGAGCCAGGGGCCGCCGGTCGGCGCGATGCGGGAGTTCGACGGGTGGAGCATGGGCGCGACCATGCCGCTGCCGCGCTCCGAACATGCCGTCGCCGAGTTCGACGGCAAGATCTGGGTGCTCGGCGGCTATCCGCCCGGCCGGCTCCCCTCCAACCTCGTCCAGGTCTACGATCCCGCGACGAGCCGCTGGTCGCTCGGCCCGGCTTTGCCCGAGCCCATCCACCACACCCATGTCGCGGCGGTCGGCGGCCGCATCTACGTGCTGGGCGGCGAGGTCGAGGGCGCGAGCACCGGCCGGCCCGAACGCTTCGTGTCGGACGTGTGGATGCACGATCCGGCGGTCGGCGGCTGGGTGCCGCGCGCGCCGATGCCGACCGCGCGCGGGGGCGGCGGCAAGGCGGTGCTCGACGGCAAGATCTACGTCGCCGGCGGCCGCCCGCCGGGCGGCTCCGCTTTCGAGGTCTACGATCCGGCGACCGACAGCTGGGAGAAGCTTCCCGACCTGCCGACGCAGCGCAACCATCTCGCCATGGTGGCGCTGGGCGGCAGGATCATCGTCGCCGGCGGGCGCACCGGGCCGGGCGCGACGGCGGAGCGGGTGGACGTCGTCGAGATCTACGATCCGGCGACCCGCCGCTGGACGCGCGGCGCCCCGCTGCCGGCGCCGCGCGGCGGCATCACCGGCGCGGCGCTCGGCGGCTGCATGTTCGTGTTCGGCGGGGAGGGGGAGCCCAACCATGTGCTGAACCTCACGCCCCACACCTACGCCTATGATCCGCGCGCCGATCGCTGGACGCAGCTCGCCGACCTTCCGATCGCGGTCCACGGACTGAAGGGCAGCGCGGTGATCGGCGGGCGCATCTTCCTGCCCGGCGGGGGCATCACGCTCGGCGGCAACAGCGGCACCAATGCGATGCAGGTCTACCGCCCCGCGATGCGCTGCGAATGAGCGGCGGGGCGGGGGCTCTCGTCAGTAGATGCGGCGCTGCGCGGCGATGAGCATGCGCAGCAGCATGGCGACGGGGCGGGGCACGCCCACCTTGCCCTCCAGCCACAGGCTGACGGCGGAGCGGGAGACGCCGATGGCGTTGGCGAGGTCGTTCTGGGTCCGGTAGCCGAGCGTGCGCATCGCGGCGCGCAGCTCGTCGGGCGACATAGAGGCGAGCATCGGGTCCGCCATCGGCCTCGTCCCGGGGTCGCTCAGATCGCGTCCGATCCGCGCTCGCCGGTGCGGATGCGCAGCGCCTCCTCGACCGGCAGGACGAAGATCTTGCCGTCGCCGATCCGGCCGGTGCGCGCCGCGTTGGCGATCGCCTCCACCACCCGCTCGGCCAGGCCGTCCTCGACCACCACTTCCAGCTTCACCTTGGGGAGGAAGTCGACGACATATTCGGCGCCGCGGTACAGCTCGGTATGGCCCTTCTGCCGGCCGAAGCCCTTCGCCTCGGTCACGGTGATGCCGGACACGCCCACTTCGTGCAGCGCCTCCTTCACCTCGTCGAGCTTGAACGGCTTGATCACCGCCTCGATCTTCTTCACGCGCGCCTCCAAAGCTTTGCCGGCGTTAATACAGGGGGCGCGGGGGCGCGCAAGCGCCGAGCCGCGCGTCTCTTGCCGAACCGCCGCGTCTCCCTCTAGGAGCGGTGCCGAAGAGACCAGGGAGGATCCATGAAACTCGATTCCAACATCGCCGCCGTCGTGACCGGCGGCGCCTCGGGCCTCGGCGAGGCGACCGCGCGGGCGCTGGCGGCGCGCGGCGTCAAGGTCGCGATCTTCGACCGCAACGCCGATCTCGGCGAAAAGGTCGCCGGGGAGATCGGTGGCATCTTCTGCGAAGTCGACGTGACCAGCGACGAAGCGGTCGACGCGGGCTTCGCCAAGGCGCGCGCCGCCCACGGGCAGGAGCGGATCTGCGTCAACTGCGCCGGCGTCGCCAATGCGGTGAAGACGGTCGGCCGCGACAAGCAGACCGGCGAGGTGAAGCGCTATCCGATCCACCAGTTCGAACTGGTCATCGGGATCAACCTCATCGGCACCTTCCGCGTGCTCGCGGCTTCCGCGGCCGGCATGGCCGATCTCGAGCCGCTGGAGGACGGCGAGAAGGGCGTGATCGTCAACACCGCCTCGGTCGCCGCCCAGGACGGGCAGATCGGCCAGGCCGCTTATTCCGCGTCGAAGGCCGCGGTGCTCGGCATGGCGCTCCCGATCGCGCGCGACCTGATGGGCGAGGGCATTCGCGTCAACACCATCCTGCCCGGCGTGTTCGAGACGCCGATGGTGGCGATGATGCCGCAGCAGGTGAAGGACGCGCTCGCCGCCCAGGTGCCGTTCCCGAAGCGGCTCGGCCAGCCCGAGGAATATGCCCGCCTCGCCGTCTTCATGGCGGAGAACAGCTATCTGAACGGCGAATATGTCCGTCTGGACGGCGCGATCCGGATGGCGCCGCGCTGATCCTACAGCGCCTGCGCGTCCCGCTGCAGCCGCAGCATCGTGGAGGCGCAGGCGTTGATCCGCCCCTGGCGGCGATAGAGGTGGAGCCGGGCGAGCGCGCAGGAAATGGCGCCGAGCCTGCGCAGCCGCTCGGTATCGCGGGTGGCGCCGCGCAGCAGGTCGAGCGCACGGTGGACCTGCGCCTCCGCCGCGGCGCCGACCACGCCTTCGCGGGCGGCGCGGAGCAGGCTCGCCTTCGCCGCCGCCGCGGCGGCGTCGGTCAGGTCGAAGCTGGAAAGCGCCTGTGCCATTCGGGGGAAGCTAGCCGACCATGGTTAACGAAAGGTAGCGCACAAGCCTGCTGACATGGATGAAGGTTGCTCCTAGGCTGGGGACAAGGGAGGGATCGTGAAGCCGCTCGAAGGGATCGCCATCGTCGAATTCGCCGGCCTCGCGCCCGCGCCGTTCGCGGCGATGATGCTCGCCGATCACGGCGCGCGGGTGGTGCGGATCGAGCGCAAGGGGCAGGGGCATCCGATCCCGGCCGACAAGGACATCCTCCGCCGCGGCCGCGCCGAGATCCTGGAGCTCGACCTCAAGGACCCGGCCGATCTCGCGCGGGTGCGGGCGCTGGCGGCCCAGGCGGACGGGCTGATCGAAGGCTTCCGCCCCGGCGTTATGGAACGGCTCGGCCTCGGCCCGGACGATGTGCGGCCGCTCAATCCGCGCCTCGTCTACGGTCGCATGACCGGCTGGGGGCAGGACGGGCCGCTCGCCCCGGCGGCGGGGCACGACATCGGCTACATCGCCGTCGCCGGCAACCTCCACGGCTATGGCCGCGCCGACGGACCGCCGACGCCGCCGGTCAACGCGGTCGGCGATTTCGGCGGCGGCGGCATGCTGCTCGCCTTCGGCATGCTGGCCGGCATCCTCTCGGCCCGCGCCACCGGCCGCGGCTGCGTGATCGACGCGGCGATGGTGGACGGCGCGGCGCTGCTCAACGCCCAGACCTTCTCGCTGCTCGCCGCCGGCATGTGGCAGGACCGGCGCGGCGCCAACCTCCTCGACGGCGGCGCGGCCTTCTACGACAGCTACGCATGCGCCGACGGCAAGTGGATCGCGGTCGGCGCGATCGAGCCGCACTTCTTCGCCGTACTGAAGGACAGGCTCGGCCTCGCCAGCGGCCAGTGGGACCCGGGCCTGCGCGACGAGCTCGCCTCGGTCTTCCGCCGCCATCCGCGCGACCATTGGACGGCCCTGCTCGAAGGCACCGACGCCTGCGCCGCGCCGGTCCTCAGCCTCGTCGAGGCGCCCGAACATCCGCACAACCGCGCGCGCGGCACCTTCGCGCCCTTCCACCACGTCCATCAGCCCAATCCCGCCCCCCGTTTCGAGGACCTCTAGATGCTGTCGACCGGCCACCGCACCGCCTTCACCGAAAGCCACGACCTGTTCCGCGACCAGGTGCGCCGCTTCTTCGAGCGCGAGTTCGTCCCCCATCTCGACCGCTGGGAGGAACAGGGGATCGTCGATCGCGACATGTGGACCAAGTGCGGCGAGGCCGGCCTGCTGTGCCCGACCGTGCCGGAGGAATATGGCGGCCTTGGCCTCGACTTCGGCTACAATGCCGTCATCGACGAGGAACTCGGCTATATCGGCTCCTCGGCCGGCATCACGCTCCATTCCGACATCGTCGCCGATTACATCGTCGCCTACGGCACCGAGGAGCAGAAGCGCCACTGGCTGCCGCGCATGATCTCCGGCGAGACGCCGACCGCGATCGCGATGACGGAGCCGGGCGCCGGCTCCGACCTCCAGGGCGTGCGCACCCAGGCGGTGAAGGACGGCGAGGACTACGTCATCAACGGCTCCAAGACCTACATCACCAACGGCCAGCACGCCGATCTCGTCATCGTCGTCGCCAAGACCGATCCGGCGCAGGGCGCGCGCGGCACCTCGCTGATCCTCGTCGAAAGCGAGCGCGAGGGCTTCGCGCGCGGGCGCAACCTCGACAAGATCGGCCTCCATGGCCAGGACACGTCGGAACTGTTCTTCAACGACCTGCGGGTGCCGCGGTCGAACCTGCTCGGCGCGGAGGGGATGGGCTTCGCCTATCTCATGAACCAGCTGCCGCAGGAGCGGCTGTCGATCGCCTGCTCCGCCCAGGCGGTGGCGCAGCGCGCCTTCGACGAGGCGGTGAAGTTCACCAAGGAGAGGAAGGCGTTCGGCCGCACGGTGTTCGAATTCCAGAACACCAAGTTCAGCCTCGCGGACCTCCAGGCCAAGCTGCAGGTCGGCTGGGCCCATCTCGACTGGGCGATCCGCCGCCACCTCGCGGGCGAGCTCACCGCCGCCGAAGCGAGCGCCGCCAAGCTCTGGCACACGGAGTTGCAATGGGAAGCCTGCGACGTGTCGCTCCAGCTCCACGGCGGCGCCGGCTATATGAACGAATATCTGATCGCCCGCCTGTGGCGCGACGCCCGCGTCACCCGCATCTTCGGCGGCACCAACGAGATCATGAAGGAAGTGGTGAGCCGGGCGATTTGAACGACCTGCTTCGCGGCCGCTCACGGTTCAGGTCGACAGGAAATCCGCGGGGCTGAGGACTTGCAGGTCTGGAAAGAGCGGGCGCATGTGCTTGACGTTCCAGCTGATGATGGAGGGAATGTCGTGCTGGACCGCCGCCTCCCCGATCGCCCGATCGTAAAGCCGCGCTCCGACGCCCCTTTCGGCAGCGAAGCTTCGCACGGTGTCGAAAAGCTGCGAATGGCTGAGCCCGACCAAACGCGTCGCCGCCGCGACGCTGGCAAGCGCCGCCCAGGCGGTGTCCGGCGTCCAGCGAAACGGAGCCCGCTCGGCAGGGCTGGTGAGGACGGCATAGGCTTCGGCATAGGAATGGGCCGCAACGGCGAAGCGGCCCGGCGGCCCTGCCTCGAACAGGGCTAGTGAAGGCTCGTGGTGGGCGTGGGCCTCCGCGACCGCGGCGATGACGACGTTGGTGTCGATCAACGCGAGCGGCTTCATCTCCCCTCGCGCCGCATCGCCTCGAGGGCCGCTTCGACTTCCTCGTGTGAGACTTTCCGGCTCGATGCCGGAACAACCAGGAGCGGGCCCTTGCGCACGAGGCTGCTCGGACGCGCGGGAATGCCGGCCGGCTGATAGGCGCGCAGCGCCTCCTCCACGATCTGGGTGACGCTCATCCCCGTCTCCCTGGCGAGACCGGCGGCCCGTTCCCGCGCGAACCGGGACCGGATGTTGAGCTGCGCGGAGTCGCTCCTAGGCATGGCCTCATTCTACCAGTGTCGAATGCGAGGCGCTAGCCTTAACCGAAACTTGCTAGCCTTCTCACCGGTTCCGCCGCCCCGCGATCAGACTGTTGACCAGCTGCGGTTCGGCCAGGGTGGACGTGTCGCCGAGATTGCCGAAGTCGTTCTCGGCGATCTTGCGGAGGATGCGGCGCATGATCTTGCCGCTCCTGGTCTTCGGGAGGCCGGGCGTGAAGTGGATGAGGTCGGGGCTTGCGATCGGGCCGATCTCGGCGCGGACGTGGGCGCGCAGCTCCTGCTCCAGCGCGTCCGATCCTTCCTCCCCCTCCATCAGGGTGACGTAGCAATAGATGCCCTGGCCCTTGATGTCGTGCGGATAGCCGACCACCGCCGCCTCGGCGACCTTGGTGTGGCTGACCAGCGCGCTTTCGATCTCCGCCGTGCCGAGGCGGTGGCCGGAGATGTTGAGCACGTCGTCCACCCGGCCGGTGATCCAATAATAGCCGTCCTCGTCGCGGCGGCAGCCGTCGCCGGTGAAATAGCGGTTGCGGTAGGTGCTGAAATAGGTCTGCACGAAGCGGTCATGATCGCCGTAGACGGTGCGCATCTGCCCGGGCCATGATCCGGCGATGACGAGATTGCCCGAAGCGGCGCCCGCCAGATGCCGCCCGTCGCAGTCGAGCAGTTCGGGCACCACGCCGAAGAAGGGCCGCCCCGCCGAGCCCGGCTTCATGTCGTGCGCGCCGGGGAGGGTGGTGATCATCACCCCGCCGGTCTCCGTCTGCCACCAGGTGTCGATGATGGGGCAGCGGCCCTCGCCGACGACGCGATGGTACCACAGCCAGGCTTCGGGGTTGATCGGCTCGCCGACCGTGCCGAGCATTCGGATCGACGAGCGGTCGTGCCGCTTCACCGGCGCCTCGCCCTCGCGCATCAGCGCGCGGATCGCGGTCGGCGCAGTGTAGAAGATGTCGACCTTGTGCCGCTCGACCACGTCCCAGAAGCGGGAGAAGTCGGGGTAGTTGGGCACGCCTTCGAACATCAGGCTGGTCGCGCCGTTCAGCAGCGGGCCGTAGACGACGTAGGAATGGCCGGTCACCCAGCCGACATCGGCGGTGCACCAGAAGAGTTCGCCCGGCCGATAGTCGAACACGTAATGGAAGGTGGTCGCCGTCCACACCGCATAGCCGCCGGTGGTGTGGAGCACGCCCTTGGGCTTCCCGGTCGATCCCGACGTGTAGAGGATGAACAACGGGTCCTCGGCGTTCATCGGCTCGCACGGGCAGCTGTCGGGCACGATGGCGCCGAGTTCGTCGTACCAATGGTCGCGGCCCTCCTGCATGGCGACCTCGCGCCCGAGATGGCGGACGACCAGCACCGCCTCCACCGGTCCGCCCCGCGCCAGCGCGGCGTCGACATTCTCCTTCAAGGGCACCAGCTTGCCGCCGCGGCGGCCACCGTCGGCGGTGACCACGAAGCGGCTGCCGCAATCCTCGATCCGGCCGTGCAGCGCCTCGGGCGAGAAGCCGCCGAACACCACCGAATGGACCGCGCCGATCCGGGCGCAGGCGAGCATCGCCACCGCCGCTTCGGGCACCATCGGCATGTAGAGCGTCACCCGGTCGCCCTTGCCGGCGCCGAGCGCCTTCAGGCAGTTCGCCATTCGCACCACCTCCCGGTAGAGCGCGGCATAAGTGAGGGTACGGGTGACGCCCGGCTCGTCGCCTTCCCAGACGATCGCCGGCGTGTCGGCCCGGCTTTCCAGGTGCCGGTCGACGCAATTGTGGCAGAGGTTGAGGACGCCGTCCTCGAACCATTTGATGTCCACCGGGTCCCACGACCAGTTTGCGACGCGGCTGGGGTTCCGTTCCCAGTGGATGCGGCGCGCCTGATCCCCCCAGAAACCGTCCGGATCCTCCACCGAGCGGCGGTAGAGCGCTTCATAGTCTTCCGCCGTGCAATGCGTGTCGCGGATCGCTTCGGCCGGGGGAGAAATGCGCGCGCTCATGAGGGCTCCCTTGCAGTGGAGCGCCGATCCTAGCGGGCGGCGGAGCGCGTTTCCAGCGAGGCCGCCGCGCGGCTGCCACAGGCCGCCGCCGAATGCCGCGAACGGCGGTTCGGCCCCATGTCCTTGATCTCACAACCAAGTCGCTCGTTCCGCTGCCGTCATTAACCTGGATCAGGCTCGGCGCGCCGGAACTTCCACCTGTTTCCGGGGGTTTAGCAGATCATCAACAATGTTCCCCGCGGCCGTCCTGGCCAGCGTACCGACCACACGGACGGGGATCTTCGAGGAGTGTCGACACGTGGGGGAGCATCGCGTCTTCTTCGGAGCGAAGTCCGATCCCGTCACCCGGCTGCTGACGGAGCCGATGCGGGTGGTCGAGAAGACCGTCTATCGCGGCCCGCACTTCTTCAGCCACACGCCGATGGTGCGCGTCCAGGTCGATCTCGGCCGCATGGAGGACTGGCCATCCGATCGCATCGCCGGCTTCAACGAAGCGCTGCTGAAGCTGCTGCCGGGGCTCCACAACCATCATTGCTGCTTCAAGCGGCGCGGCGGCTTCGTGCGGCGGCTGGAGAGCGGCACCTGGATGGGGCATATCGCCGAGCATGTGGCGCTGGAGCTCCAGACCCGCGCCGGGCACCGCTGCACGCGCGGCAAGACGCGGTCGGTGAAGGGCAGGCCGGGCGTCTACAACATCATGTTCTCCTATCGCGAGGAGGAGGTCGGCCTCGCAGCGGGGCGGTTCGCGCTCGAGCTGGTGAACGACCTCCTGCCCGAGGAATTGCGCGGCATCGAGGGGCTGGACCGTATCTACGAGCTTGAAGGCCCCTATGATTTCGACAGGCGGCTGGCGGCGCTCGAGCGGCTGGTGCGGCGGACGAGCTTCGGCCCCACCACCCAGGCGCTGGTCGACGAGGCGGAGCGGCGCGGCATTCCGGTGATGCGGCTCAACGAGGGCAGCCTCCTCCAGCTCGGCCACGGCAAGCATCAGCAGCGCATCCGCGCCAGCATCTCCGGCCTCACCTCGCAGATTTCGACCGACATCGCCGGCGACAAGCACTTCACCAAGCGGCTGCTCGACGAGAGCGGCGTTCCGGTGCCCAAGGGCGTCGTCGTGCGCGATGTCGAGGAGGCGGCGAAGGCGGCGCGCCGGCTCGGCTGGCCGCTCGTCACCAAGCCGCTCGACGGCAATCACGGCCGCGGCGTCACCATCGCCATCCGAAGCGAGGAGCAGCTCCGCTTCGGCTTCGCCGAGGCGCAGGAGCATGGCCGCCGCGTCATCGTCGAGCAGTTCTTCGAAGGGAAGGACCATCGCATCCTGGTGATCGACGGCAAGCTGGTCGCGGTGGCGGAGCGCGTGCCCGCCCATGTCGTCGGCGACGGCATCAGCAGCATCGCAGAACTGGTGGAGATCGTGAACCGGGACCCGCGTCGCGGCGACGGCCACGAAAAGGTGATGACCAGGATCAGGATCGACGATCATGTGGTCGAGTTCATCGCGCGGGCCGGTCTGACGCCCGACAGCATTCCGCAGGCGGGAGAGACGGTGATGCTGCGCGCCACCGCGAATCTCTCCACCGGCGGCACCGCCATCGATCGCACCAACGAAATTCACCCCGACAATGCCGCCATCGCCCTGCGCGCCGCGCGGATCGTCGGGCTCGACATTGCCGGCATCGATTTCATGGCGCCCGACATCGGCCGCTCGGTGCGCGAGACCGGGGGCGGGGTGATCGAGGTCAACGCCGCGCCCGGCTTCCGCATGCATCTGGAGCCGTCGGAAGGGCCGCCGCGCGACGTCGCCCGACCGGTGATCGACATGCTGTTCCCGCGCGGCGCGCCGACCCGCATACCGATCCTCGCCATCACCGGCACCAACGGCAAGTCGACCGTGGGGCGGATGGTGAAGCATGTGCTGCGCTATACCGGCTGCACCGTCGGCCTCACGTCCACGAGCGGCGTCTATGTGAACGACGTTCTGGTGTCGGACGGCGACGCGACCGGCCCGCGCAGCGCCCGCATCGTGCTGCGCGACCCGACCGTCGACGTGGCGGTGCTGGAAACCGCCCGCGGCGGCCTGCTGCGCGAGGGGCTCGCCTTCGACCAGGTCGATGTCGGCGTGGTGCTGAACGTCACCGCCGACCATCTCGGCCTGAAGGGCATCGAGACGATCGAGGACCTCGCCAACGTGAAGTCGCTGATCGTCGAGACGGTCGGCCGGCGCGGCACCAGCGTTCTCAACGCCGACGATCCGCTGACGGTGAAGATGGCGCGCCGGGCCGGCGGGCGGATCACTTGGTTCTCTTTGAACGGCGGCGAGGACATGCCGGCCTTCCTGCGCAGCCATATCGACGAAGGCGGCACCGCGGTGGTGCGCGAGCCCGGCGAGGAAGGCGGCACCATCGTCCTCCATCAGGACGGACGGCGGGAAATGGTGCTGAAGGCGGGGTCCATCCCCGCCACGGTGCACGGCATGGCGACCTTCAACATCGCCAATGCCATGGCCGCCATCGCCATGTGCATCGCCCACGGCGTGTCGCTGCTCACCATCCGCAGCGCGCTGATGACCTTCCAGTCGACCTTCGAGCAGAATCCGGGGCGGCTCAACATCCATGACGAGCATGGCTTCCGCGTGATCGTCGATTATGCCCACAATGCCGCGGGTCTGCAGGCGCTGGGCGAGCTCGTCCGCGGCCTGCGTCACCGATACAAGAGGTCGATCGGCTCGGTCTCCATCCCCGGCGACCGGCGCGACGAGGACATCATCGAGATGGGCCGGATCGCGGCTGGCATCTTCGACACGATCATCTTCCGCGAGGATCCGGGCACCCGCGGCCGGCCGCGCGGCGAGATCATGGGCATGCTGAAGCAGGGGGCGCTGGAAGGCGGCGCCTCGGCCGATCGCATCCACCTGGTGCGCGGCGAGGCGGAATCGACCGCCGCGGCGCTCACCGCCGCCGGGCCGGGCGAACTCGTCGTCCTCACTCCCACCGACGTGTTCGCCGCCTGGGAGCAGGTGACGAGCTTCCGGGCCCCGGACCTCGCGGCCCCGGCCTGGGGGCGGGCGATGGTGGCGGCCGAATAGCGGCACCGAACCGACGCGCGCCCGGCGCGACTCCAGACACGGATGTATAAGGACGAAGCATGAGCGAAGAGCGCCGGCGCGGCACATTGATCATCATCGGCGGCGGCGAAGAGCGCGATCCGCGCGGGCACCGAGAGATTCTCAAGGAAGTCGCGCGCCACGTCCATGGCGGCAAGCTGGTGCTCGCCACCGTCGCGAGCCATCGCCCGGAAGGCTATTTCGACGAATATCAGAAGGGTTTCGCCGATCTCGACGTGGGCGAGCTGGTGGAGCTTTATGTCGAGGACCGCTGCGAGGCGAGCGACCGGGAGAAGCTCGCCGTGCTCGACGATGCGGCCGGCATCTTCTTCTCGGGCGGCGACCAGCTTCGGATCACCAGCCAGATCGGCGACACGGGCATCGAGGCCAAGGTGCGCGCGCTGTTCGAGCGGGGCGGGCTGATCGCCGGCACCTCGGCCGGCGCGTCGGTGATGAGCGACACGATGCTGGTGAAGGGCACAAGCCGCGAGACCCACCGCATCGGGGACCTTCACATGTCGCCGGGGCTCGGCCTCGTCCGCAACGTGATCATCGACCAGCATTTCGCCGAGCGCGGGCGATTCGGCCGGCTGCTCGGCGCCGTCGCCCACAATCCGCGGGTGCTCGGCCTCGGCATCGACGAGGACACGGCGGCGATCCTGGAGGGCGACCGGTTCCGGGTGATCGGCAGCGGCGCCGTCTATGTGGTGGACGGCAGCCAGGTCAGCCACTGCAACCTCGCCGAGGCGCGGCCGGAGCGGGTGCTGTCGATGCACGACGTCAAGGTCCATGTGCTCGGCACCGGCGACCAGTTCGACCTGAAGAGCCGTTCGGCGATCCCCGCGTCCGCAGACGATTGACGCGGCGGCGGGCGCCGCCCGTCCCATCCGCCTTGCCTCCCATGCCCCTGATCGGCCATGGGATTCGCGTGAGCGTACAGATCGACATGGGGGTGGACGGCGCCGGGGCCGCGGTGTTTCTCGACCTGGAGGAGCTGCTGGCCACCCGCCTGCTGGTCCAGGGCAACAGCGGATCGGGCAAGTCGCACCTGCTGCGCCGGCTGGTCGAAGGCTGCGCGGGCGTCGTCCAGCAGGTTCTGATCGATCCGGAAGGGGACTTCGTGACGCTCGCCGACGCGTTCGGCCATGTCGCGATCGACGCCGCCGATCATTCCACCGCCGAGATCGCGCGCATGGCGGCGCGCATCCGCGAGCATCGCGTGTCGGTGGTGTTGAGCCTCGAGGGGTTGGAAATGGAGGCGCAGATGCGCTGCGCCGCTACCTTCCTGTCCGCCATGTTCGATGCGCCGCGCGAACATTGGTATCCGGCGTTGGTGGTGGTCGACGAGGCGCAGGTGTTCGCGCCGGCCGCCGCCGGCGAAGTCTCGGACGAGGCGCGGCGGACCTCGCTCGGCGCGATGACCAACCTCATGTGCCGCGGCCGCAAGCGCGGGCTCGCCGGCATCATCGCCACCCAGCGGCTCGCCAAGCTCGCCAAGAATGTCGCGGCGGAAGCGTCCAACTTCCTGATGGGCCGCACCTTCCTCGATATCGACATGGCGCGCGCCGCCGACCTGCTCGGCATGGAGCGGCGCCAGGCCGAACAGATACGCGATCTCGCGCGCGGCCAGTTCCTGGCGCTCGGCCCCGCCATTTCCCGGCGGCCGGTCGCGGTCCGGATCGGCAGCGTCCGCACCGGCTCGCGCGGCGGCGGGCCGAAGCTGGTGCCGCTGCCAGAGACGCCGCAGGAGGACGCGCAGAGCCTGCTTTTCGCCCCGTCGGACGAGCCGCCGCCGCCGCCGCCGCCGCTTCGCGTGCCGGTCGCCGCCGAAGAGGTGCTGCGCACCATCGCCCGCCCGGCGCCGCCCGAGCCCTCGCCGGTGCCGGAGGATGAGCGCGAGGAGATCGTGTCCGAAGCCCTCGCCGCCATCGCCGAGGATCCCGACGCCGCCTTCCAGACGCCGGCCATCCTCTACCAGGATTTCCTGCTCCGCTGCCGGATGCGGCGGGTGACGGCCGCGCCGCTCGACCTCACCGAATTCCGCCGCCGCCTCGGCATGGCCAAGGCCGGCATCAGCGGCGAGGACGAGGAAGGCTGGCAGGACGCGCTCGCTTTGTCGCAGGAGCTGCCGGAGGAGATGATCGGCGCCTTCCTGATGCTCGCCCGCGCCGCGAAGGAGGGCGCGGAATGCCCCTCCGAGGATGCGATCGGCGAGGCCTACGGCACCCGTTCGCCTGGGCGGGTCCGGCGCCTCCTCGACTATATGGAAAGCCGCGGCCTCATCGCCCAGCGCGTCGATCTCTCCGGCAAACGTTCGATCGCGCTGCCCCGCCTCGGCTGGACCACCGCGCCGTCCGGCGCGGGCTGACCGAACATCCGGCTTGCGGATCAGGGCCGCGTCGGGAATGGAACCGGGCCATGGGGACTTATGACGTTGCGATCGTCGGGACGGGCCATGCTGGGGCGCAGGCGGCGATCGCGTTGCGCCAGCTCGGCTATGGCGGCAGCATCGCCCTCATCGGCCGCGAGCCGGATCTGCCCTACGAGCGGCCGCCTCTGTCCAAGGACTATCTGAGCGGCGACAAGCCGTTCGACCGCCTGCTGATCCGCCCGCCCTCCTTCTGGACGGAGCGGGCGATCGCGCATCTCGGCGGGTGCGAGGTGGTGGCGGTGCGGCCGAACCGGCTGGTTTGCCGGGACGGCGCGGAGATCGGCTTCGGCCGGCTGGTCTGGGCGGCCGGCGGACGTGCGCGGCGGCTGTCCTGCCCCGGCGGCGACCTCGCGGGCGTCCACGCGATCCGCGCCCGCGCCGACACCGACGCCGTTCGCGCCGAACTGGCCGGAGTGCGGCGGGTGGCGGTGATCGGCGGCGGCTATGTCGGCCTGGAGGCGGCGGCGGTGCTGAGGAAGATGGGGCGCGAGGTCACCCTGTTCGAAGCCTCCGACCGGCTGCTCGTCCGGGTGGCGGGCGCGCCTCTGTCCCGTTTCTTCAAAGACCGCCACCGCGCCGAAGGCGTGGACGTGCGCCTCGAGGCCCGCGTGGAATGTCTGGAGGGGGAAAAGCGGGTCGCCGGCGTGCGGCTTTCCGGCGGCGAGGTGGTGCCGTGCGATCTCGCGATCGTCGGCATCGGCATCGACGCCGCGGCGGATCCCCTGATCGCCGCGGGCGCGGAGGGCGGCAACGGCGTGTTCGTCGACGAACATGGCCGCACCTCGCTCGACGGCATCTACGCCGCCGGAGACTGCGCCGCCTTCGAGAACCGCTTTGCCGGCGGCGCCCGCATCCGGCTCGAATCGGTGCAGAACGCGAACGACCAGGCAAGCGCCGCGGCCCGGCATATTGCGGGCCGGCCGAAGCCCTATGACGCCGTCCCCTGGTTCTGGTCCAACCAATATGACCTGCGTCTCCAGACCGTCGGCCTCAGCCAGGGCCATGACGAGGCGGTGGTGCGCGGCGATCCGGCGAGCGGCGCCTTCTCCGTCGTGTACCTGCGCGAAGGGCGCGTGATCGCGCTCGATTGCGTCAACAATGTACGCGATTACGCCCAGGGGCGGCGGCTGGTGGAGATCGGCGCGGCGCTTTCGCCCGGCGACCTCGCCGACGCCGGCCGGCCGCTCAAGGAACTTATCGGTTGACGCGGCTTTGGCGGGACATGCGCGCGATCCTTGCCAGCCTTCTCCTCCTTCCCGTCCTCGCCGGATGCGACCGGCTGCCCGTCGCGGGGTCCGGCCCGCAGGTGGGGGACTACCGGCCCGAGGAAGCGGGCACGGTCGATCACGCGCTCTGCCTGCTCGGCTTCACCGGCGTTCCGATGCGGGAGCTTGCGAGCGGCCATCACATCGTCGACGTGACCCTGAACGGCCGCCCCGGCACCTTCGTGCTCGACACCGGTGCCAATGCCACCGTCATCCATGCCGGCTACGAAACCGACTTCGGACTGGCCGAAGGGGGGCGGGTCGGCGGCGCGGTCGGGCTCGGCGGGGCGATGGAGGCGCGGCAGGTCGGCATCGACGACTTCGCCATCGGGCCGGTCCCGGTGCGTTTGCGCCGCATCATGGTGACCGATCTCGGCCAGATCGCGACCATGCTGGCGCCGATGGCGGGCGGATCGGTCCACGGCATCGTCGGCCAGGACGCGATGAAGGCGCACCGCGCGGTGATCGACGTCAGCCGCTCGCTGGTGCATCTGATCCCGGAGGACCGCGATCCCGCGCCGGTGCCCGCGGAACGGTGCCGAACAGACGCTTCAGAATGAGGTGGGTGGGAAGGTAGACAGCGATCGGCACCGCCGCCATCAAGGCCAGCAGATAGAGCTGCGGCGAGAGGAAGCCCGCCGCGTCCGGGCCGAGGCCCCAGACCCAGTTGATATTCTCCTCCGGCGTCGTCAGCCACCAGGTGAGCGGCAGCACGATCCAGGCGAGCAGGGTCTGCGCCCAGACGGCGCGCGGATCATAGCCCTGGCGCCACAGCATCCAGACCAGCACCGCCACCAGCGGCAAGTGGAACAGGGAGAAGGCGCGCAGCCACAGCGGATAGCTGTCGTCGAACATGTAGCCGGCGAGCCCGCCGAGCGCCCCGCCGGTCAGGAAATCGGCGGTCCACACGATCTCCAGCGGCAGAACGCCGACCGCCATCATCGAAGAAGCGAGCCGGTGGCCGGTCCAGAGGCACCAGGCGGTGACGAACAAAGCGATGTCGGAGAACCACAGGAAATTCTGCGGCCCATATTCGATCCAGTAGACGGGGACGATGACGAGTGCGAGCAGCGTGTAGGGCAAAGCGGCCCACAACGGGTAGGCGGGAAGGACCCGCCTTCCCGCCGCCGCCCGCGGCCCGGGCGTCACACCGTCGGGCCGGCCATGCTGGACGCGCCGGTCCCGGCGCTTTCGCGCATCTTCTCGTCATAGGCATCGGCCTGGCCGGAACTCGGTGCCGAGGTGCCGGACGCGCCGGACGTGTCGCCGGAGCCGCCCATGTCGACCTCCTCGATCCGGCCGCCGCTCGGCGGCGTCTGGGTCGCCACCGCCTTCAGCACCTTGGCGCCGTAGATGAGGTTGCTGCGGGTCGAATCCCACAGCTTCGCCTCGCTTGGCTCCACCGTCACCAGCGCCACATCCTCGCCGTCCGGACCTTCCGGCAGCCAGGCCTCGGTGAACATCGACCAGAGGTCGCGCAGCTTCTCGCGGTCCTGGCTCGTGCGCGCCGTACCCGACAAGGAGAGGTAGGTGTTCTTGTGGGTGTCGGCGAAGCCGAGATTGACTTCGGCCGATCCGCCGATCTCGCCGACCTTGGCGTCGATCCGGGTGACGAAGTAGATCCGCCCTTCCTCGGGCCGGGCGAGGCAGGCCATCGGCCGGCTCACCAGGCGGCCACTCTCTTCCTGCGTCGTCAGCATCGCGATCCGCTGGTCCGCGACGATCTTCCACACGTCCTTTTCGCTGCCCTCCTGGCTCATCCGTTCGTCTCCGTGATTGGGGTCGAAGGCGAGAACCGGCCGGACCGGGGGTTCGTTCCCGGGAACCAGCCGCGGGCGCGCCGGTTGGCGGAGGCGAGCGACCAATGGAGACGGGTATGGACGACGAACGGGTGTGGCGGTTCGAGGAGAGCCTGTGGATCGGCGGCGAGGATGTCTACCGCTCCGCCGTCGACGCGGACTGCCTGATGGTGGTGCCGGCGGATCCCTTCGTCCTGCGCGGCGAAGCGGCGATCGCGGCCGTATCGGGCACCCCGCGCTGGACCAAGGTGGAGCTCAGCCGGCGCCAGGTGGCGCGCCCCGAGGAAGGGCTGATCGTCGTCGCATATCATGCCCGCGCGGAGCGGGAGGGCGAGGCCGGCTACGAAGCCTGGTGCACCTCCACCTACCGCCGTCTCGGCCATGAGGACTGGCGGGTCGTCCAGCACCAGCAATTGCCGAAGCTCGCGCTGCCGTCCTGATCGGGCAGGGGAGGGCAGCTCCATAGACGCCATCTATCGCGTGGCCGCGATCCTTTCGATTGGATCGAGCGGCGCCTTGTCGGGCCTTAGCCGGTGACCCGCAAATCACAAGGAAGACACGTGAAATGGCCAGGATGTTGAAAGTCGCTACCGCCGCCCTGATCGGCATCGGCGCCGCGTCGCCCGCGCTCGCCAATGATCATGCGCGCTGCGCCCCCGTCACGCAGCAGGATGTCGAAGCCCAGTTCGATCGCTTCAACCAGGCCTGGGCGACCGGCAACCCCGACACGGTGACCGCTCTGTTCACCCGCGACGCGGTTCTGCTGCCGACCGTCTCGAACCGCCCGCGCACCGATCATGAGGGCATTCGCGATTATTTCGTCGGCTTCCTCAAGGGCGCGCCGGTCGGCCGCATCGACACCGGAACGGTGAAGCTCGGCTGCAACCAGGCCGCGCGGCTCGGCACCTGGACGGTGACCCTCACCGATCCCACGACCGGCGCGCAGACGCCGGTCGCCGCGCGCTATTCCTTCATCTACCGCTACGAGAACGGGCAGTGGCTGATCGACCATCTCCACAGCTCGATGATGCCGGAGCCGGCGGCGAACTGATCCCTGACGGCCCCTCTCCCTCCATGGGGGAGGGGCTATTCCCCCTCCGCCGCCACCAGCCGCGCGTGGAGCGTGAGATCGCTCCCGAAGCGCGCCTCGACCAGCTGGCCGGGCCGCGCCGGATGTATTCCGGTGACCGCGCCCGACGAGATCCACTGGCCGGGCCGGAGCGCGATGCCCCGCCGCGCCATCAGCTCGAACAGGAAGCGGGCGGCGCCGATCGGACCGTCCGGAAATGCCGATGCCCGGCCGGACCCCGCTTCTTCGCCGTCGATGAAGGTCGTGACGGTCCAATCCTCGAAACCGCTGTTGCGCCAGTCCGGAACCTCCGGGCCGACCACCAGGCCATTGTTGTTGCCGAAGTCCGAGATGACGGCGATTGGCCCGATCCGGTTGATCGGCTCCAGCGGCGAGCTGGCGATCTCGATGCCGGCATGCACCGCGTCGATGAGGTCCGCCGCTTCGTCCAGCGAGTAGCGGCGCTTGCCCTCGGGCGGCACGGCGGCGATTCGCAGCAGGAATTCTGCCTCGCCCGCGGCGAAGCCTCCGGCGAAGACGGGCATGGCGACCGGGTCGGTCGCGGCCGGGCGCGAATGGAAGATCGGACCGGCGAGACGATCGACGCCGAACCGGTCCGACAATGGCGACCCGACCCGGCCGATCTTCCAGCCGATCACCGGCCGGTTCCAGCGCGCGATCGCCGCATCCTGAATCGCATAGGCGTCGTCGAGCGTGTCCGGGAGCGGGCCAGGATAGGCGTCGAGCCGCCGCGCCGCGCGCCGCGCCTCGACGAACCGGCCGGCGATCGCTTCCACATCTTCTGCCACTTCGATCTCCCTTGCTGCCGGCGGTCCGGACGTCCCGTCGTCCCTAGCGAACCCGAAAAGGATTGCCATAGCGGCCCCGCATTGTACTCCCTCGCAAAGACGCCGGAGGGGAGGGGCCGCCTTGCAGATCGATCGTAGCGCCGCGCTCGGGGCCGGGGGCGCGCCGGGCTGGGCGCGGCTGGCCGCGCTCGCGCTGGCAGCGGCCTTGGCGCTGGTCGGCCTCGCGGCCGCCATGGTCCTCGCGGTGGGCATCGTCGAGCGCTTTGATGCCATCGCCCTCTTGCTCCTTCTGCTGTGGCTCGGCGCGATGGCGCAGCTGGTGCGGCGGGCGGCAAGCGCGCGGCCGGACTGGTCACTGCTGGCGGGCATCGCGGCGCTCTCGCTCCTCATTCGATGGTGGTCGGCACAGCTCACCTTCGACGTCGCGCTCGGCGCCGATCCGATGAATTATACCAATCTCGCCACGGCCGTTCTCGAAGGGCGCGGGCTCGTCACCGACGATTGGCAATATGGCCGCGATCTTCGCGCCTATTTCCCGCCGCTCTACCCGCTCGCGCTGGCCGGCTTCTGGGCCGTGTTCGGCGTCTCGGCCTACGCCACGTTGGCGATGAACACGCTGATCGACGCCATCGCCGCCTGGTGCATCGCCGATGCCGGCCGGCGCCTTGGCCGCCCCGCGGCGGGCCGGGTGGCGGCGATCGCCTATTTCGCATGGCCGGCCTTCGCTTTGTCCGCCGGCATCCCGCAGAAGGAGTCGCTCACTCTCCTGTTCGTCCTGCTGCTGCTGCGGGGCGTGGCGACCTGGCTGGCGGAGCCGCCGGAAGGGGCGAGACGCTGGCGGCACGGGCTGTGGCTCGGCCTCTGGTGGGGTTTGCTGTCGCTGACCCAGCCCTCGCTGGCGCTCGCCCCGGGGGCGGTGGCGCTGGTGCTGATCTGGCAGCGGGGCTTCGGGCCGGTGCTGCGGCTCGGCCTTACCGCGCTGCCGACCCTTATCGCCGTCCTCCTTCCCTGGTGGATCCGAAACTGGATGCTGTTCGGCGCCTTTGTGCCCTTCACCACCGCGTCGGGGATGATGATCAACTCGGCTTTGGTAGGTTTGCGCGTGCCGTTTCCGCCCGGCCTGTTCGAGCTTCCCGAGCCGGAACGGGCCAGGATCATGGGCGGCCTCGCCCGCGAGGTGATCCGGGACAATCCGATCGGTTTCCTCGGCGAGGCGCTGCGCAGCCTCGTCTACGGCTTCGCCTATGAGGAGTCGCCGCTCGCCCGCTACCGCCACACCACCCCGGCCATCTCCGCGGCCGATCATGCCCGGCTCGCGCCGCTGCTTCAGGGCGCCTGGGCGGCGCTGCTCGCCTCGGCCGCGGCGGGGGCGTGGCGGCGCTTCCGGGAGCGCAGCGTCGATCCCGTGCTGCTCTACGCCCTCGTCCTCCTCCTCTCGATCGGTCTCACCAACATCTGGTTTGAATTCGGCGAGCGCCACCGCCTGATCCTGACTCCGTTCCTGCTGCTGATCGCCGCCGGCTTCTGGCTCGGCAAGCGTCAGGCGCGGGGCCAGGAGGGCGCCGCCCGTTAACCGAAACTTGAAGCGGTTTTTGTAGGCCGTGGGGCCTATGACCGTCCGCCTTCTCCTCCTCATCCTCGCCAGCGTGTCGCTGTCGGCATTGGCCCAGCTCGCCCTGAAGCTCGGCACCGGCGCGGCGGCCGAGGCGCGGACTGCGGGGGTCGGCGGAGAGGTCGGCGGGCTGCTCCAGTCGCCGATGGTGTTCGTCGGCCTGGCGCTCTACGGGCTCGGCGCGCTCCTCTGGCTGTTCGTGCTGGGCCGGGCGCCGCTGTCGCTCGCTTACCCGTTCGTCGGCATCGGCTTCATCCTCACCATGGTGGCCGGCGCCATGTTCCTCAACGAGGATGTCGGGCTCGCCCGGGTCGCCGGCACGCTGCTGATCGCGGGCGGCTGCGTGCTGGTCGCGCGGTCGGCCTGATCGGCCCGTTAACCGCTTCGCCACGCCTGTTTGATAGCGGCTGGGTTCATGGCGCGAACGATCGACAGGGTGGTGCGTGACGGGGAGGGGCCGGGGCCGTTTACCGCCCTGGCCGCGATCGCCTTGCTCGCCGTCGTCCTCCGCGCGCTCGCCGCCTTGGTGCTGGACCAGCATGTCGAAAGCGACGCGCTCGCTTATCTCGCCATCGCTCGGTCCCTGGCGGAAACAGGCGTTCCGGTCGATACGTTCGGTCAGCACGCTTTCTACAATATCGGCTATCCCGCCTTGCTCGCGCTCGGGCTGATGGGGGTAGGCGGCGGGGCCGGCACCGCGCTCGTCCTCAATCTCCTGCTGGCGGCGCTCGGCTGCTGGCTCGCGGCCGCCGTGGCCTTCGAGCTGACCCGGCGGCGCGACGCGTCGCTGATCGCGGCGCTGGGTTACGCGCTGTGGCTTCCCGGCATCTGGAACGCGACCCTGCTCGCGAAGGAGAATCTCTCCGCCATCCTGTTCCTCGCCTTCGCGCTCGCCGCGCTGAAGACGGTGCGCGGCGCTCGACCCGTTCTCGCCGCTTTCGCGGGCGGGGCGGCGTGGGGCGCGGCCCTGCTGACCGGCGGATCGTCGCTGCCGCTGTGCCTCGGCATGGCGGCGGCGCTGGCGCTGCGTTGGCGTGCGGATCGCGACGGCAGGGCGGTGCTGCTGGGCGCGCTGGCTTTCGCGGGCGGCGCGCTCATCCTGCTCGCTCCCTGGCTGCATGCGACCGATCGTATGCTGGGGCGGCCGGTGTTTTCGACCAACGCCGCGTTCAACCTCTATATCGGCAACAATCCAGCCGCCGACGGCCGCTTCGTCAGCATCGCCGACACGCCGGCCGGCGCCGATTGGGAAGCCACGCGGCGCGCGCTCGGCGAACTCGGCACGGCCGACCGGCTCCGCGCCGAAGCGCTGGACTGGATGGCCGAATATCCCGGACGCGCGGCCGCGCTCGGCGCCCGCAAGCTCGTCTATTTCTGGCTGCCCAACGTGCCCGATGCCGAAGACATCGCCGCCTCGCCGCTCATCTCGGCGGTGCGCATCGCCGAGATGACGCAATATCTGGCGATCCTCGCGCTCGGCCTTTGGGGGTTTCGCGGCGACGCGATCGGGCGCGATCAGAAATGGGTGCTGGGCGCCGCCGTCATCGGCTTCTGGCTGCTTCACGCCTTCGCCTACATCATCATCCGCTACCGCGATCCGGCTATGCCGCTGTTGATCGTGATGGCATCGGCCCAGCTCGCCGCGCTCTGGCGCCAGCGGCTCGGCGGAGGAGTACCGGCCCATGCTGCATGAACGGGTCCAGGCCGCCGGGGAGGCCGTCCCCCTGTTCGTCGACGTCGACGGGACGCTGACGCGCGCCGACATCTCGCTGGAAAGCTTCGTGCGGGTCGCCCGCTCCGGCTTCGCGGCGCTGCTCGCGCTGATCCTGTGGCTGGCGCGCGGCCGCTCGGTCGCCAAGGCGATGGCGGCGCGGCGAGATCCGGTCGATCCGGCGCGGCTTCCCTACCGCCAGGAAGTGCTCGACCTCATCGCGGCGGCCAAGGCGGAGGGGCGGCCGGTGATCCTCGCCAGCGCCAGCCACTGGCGCAACATCCGCCGCATCGCCCGCCATCTCGACCTTTCCGATCCGGTGATCGCCACCCGCGCCCGCTCCAATCTGAAAGGCCGGGCCAAGCTCGCCGCGATCCGCCGCCTGGTGGGGCCGGACGGCGCCTTCGACTATGTCGGCGACTGCCGGGCCGATCTCTGCCTCTGGAGCGCGGCGCGGGAGGGCTGGACGGTGCGGCACCAGCCGCGGGGCTCGGCCGTCCGGCGGCTTTGTCCCCCCGCAGCCGGTCCGCTCCGCACGATGCTGCGCGCGATGCGCCCGCACCAATGGGCGAAGAACGCGCTCGTCTTCGTGCCCGCGCTCACCTCCGGTTTGTTCGTCCAGCCGTCGGTGCTGTTCGTCGCCGCCGCGGCGGCCCTGTTCATGTCGCTGATCGCCTCCTCCATCTATCTGGTGAACGACATCCTCGACGTGGACGCGGACCGCGCGCACCGCACCAAGTACAAGCGGCCGCTGGCGCATGGCGACCTGTCGATCCCCGCCGCGCTCGGCCTCTCGCTGCTGCTCGCCGGGACGAGCATCGCGGGCGCGCTCCTGGTGGGCGGGACCGGTCTCGCTTTCTGGCTGCTCGTCTATGCCGGGATCAGCATCGCTTACTCCTTCCGGCTGAAGGCGGTGATGGTGGGCGACGCGATCGTGCTCGCCTCGCTCTACACGATCCGCATCTGGATCGGCGGCGTGGCGATCGGGGTGGAGCTGAGCTTCTGGCTGCTGCTCTTCTCGGTCTTCCTCTTCCTCAGCCTCGCTTATCTGAAGCGCTATATCGAAATGCGCGACGCCGCCGATCCCCACCGCCTGTTGAGCGGGCGCGGCTATGTGGGCGGCGATCTCGACGTCGTCATGTCGTCGGGCATTTCGGCCGGCATGGTCGCCGTCCTCGTCCTCGCACTGTTCGCGCACGAACCGGAGGCGGCGGCCCATTACGCGGCGCCGGAGCTGCTGATGCTGCTCTGCCTTCCGCTCATCTACTGGCTGAACCGCATCTGGATGATGGCCCGGCGGGGCCAGGTGGAAGGCGATCCCGTCGCCTTCGCGCTGAAGGACCGGCGCAGCATCGCCGTCGGGGCGGCGATGACGGCGATCTTCGTCGCCGCCCTCCAGGGCACCGCGCCCTTCGCCTGACCGCGGTTTCTACGGGAACATACCTGTTGGTCACGTCCTCGCCCAAAGGCGTGGCACGCCTGTGGGTAAATTTTTTTATCGCTCCGTCTCCACCACGCGAAAGACCTCGTGACCTTGCGGTGTCGTGGTTAGATTCTCGTTTACCGTTTCTCTTCATCAATCGACCCCAGAAAAGAACAAGCGTGTGCCAGGGGGGAATGGGGTGGAGTCAGTTCGTAGCGTGCGTGCTGGTGACTGTGGTACGCGTGAAGGGGTAGAAGGACTGATCGTCGGGGAAAGCCAGGCCATCGTCGAGCTTCGGCGGCTGGTCCGGCAGGTGGCGCCGAGCAACGCCTCGGTCCTGATCACCGGTCCCTCGGGCAGCGGCAAGGAGATGGTGGCCCGGGCGATCCACGCCGAAAGCCGCCGCGCCGCCAAGTCCTACGTCCCGGTCAATTGCGGCGCAATCCCGCGCGATCTCCTCGAATCGGAGCTGTTCGGCCACGAAAAGGGCGCCTTCACCGGTGCCCACGCCCAGCATCGCGGGCGGTTCGAGGAAGCCGACGGCGGCACCCTGTTCCTCGACGAGATCGGCGACATGCCGCACGACATGCAGGTGAAGCTGCTGCGCGTGCTGGAGGAGCGGGCGGTGAGCCGGGTCGGCGGCCGCGGCCAGATTTCGGTCGACGCGCGCATCGTGTCGGCCACCCACCGCGACATCGACCAGGCGATCGACGAGCAGCGCTTCCGCGAGGACCTGTTCTACCGCCTGTCGGTTTTCCCGATCGAACTGCCGTCGCTCGCCGAGCGCGCCGAGGACGTGCCGCTGCTGGTCCGCCATTTCCTGCGCCAGGGCGAGGAACGGGGCCGCTGCGCCGGCTTCACCGCCGAAGCGATGGACCGGATGGCCGCCCATGGCTGGCCCGGCAACGTCCGGGAACTGCGCAACGCCGTCGAGCGCGCCAACATCCTGTTCACCGGCCAGACGGTCGGCGCGGAACAGGTCGAGCTGATCCTTCACCGCCGCGGCCGGCTGGGCGCCGCCGAGCGCGCCGCCTTGTGGCAGGCGACCGAAGCGCCGGCGCCGGCCCGCGCCGAAGCGGCACCGGCGGAGGAGGCCCGCGCGGCTCCCGCTCAGGCTCCGGCTTCGGCTCCGGCGCCCGAGCAGCCGCTCGCCGACGGCCGCCCGGTCGATCTCAAGGCCATGCTGGCCGATTTCGAGCAGCGCTATATCGAAGAGGCGCTGAACCGCACCGGCGGCATCGTCGCCGAGGCGGCCCGCTTGCTGTCGCTCCAGCGCACGACCCTCATCGAAAAGATGCGCAAATACGACCTCGCCCGCGCCTGAGGGACGGTTTCGCCGCTAGGCCGCCGCGGGGCGTCCGATCTGGGTCCAGGCCGCGGCGATCTCGGCCAGCATCTCTCTCGCCTGCGTCGCCTTTCCGGCGTCATTGTCGCGCCCGGCGGCGAGCGCCAGGCGGCGCGCCTCCGCATAGATGGCGGCAAGCCCGCGCGCGACCTCGCCGCCGCGGTCGAAATCCAGGCTTTCCTCGAGGCCGGAGATGATGCGCAGCGCCCGCGACTGGCGCTCGCCGCGCTGGACGTAGTCGCCCCTGCCGATCGCCGCGGCCATCGCGTCGAGCGCCTTCATCCCTTCGTCGAACAGGATCGCGACGAGCTGGTGCGGCGTCGCCCCTTCGATCCGGCTCGACAGGTCGACGGTATGATAACGGGCGCGGGCGAAGCCGAACTGGCCCCTCGGCTGGTACATGCGGAACGCTCCTTTTTCGATGAATGACGGCCGTCAGTCGCGGCTGGCGGTCCAGATCTTGATCTGCTGGTCGAGATAGGACTGGGTCGCCTTGAAGGCGGACACCTGCCGCTCCATCGAGGTGAACTGCTTGACCAGCTGGTTGTAATAGGTCTCGGCGCGCAGCTCCATCGCGTCGCGCGCCTTGGCGATGTCGCGCGCCTCGGCCCGGACGCGGTCGTTCGCCGTCTCGAGCGGGCCGCCGCGGCCGCGCAGCGCATCGCGGATCGCCTGAAGGGCGCCGCCGAGGCCCGGGTCGATGGTGATGGTGGCGCTGTCCACCGCGCGCTCGACCGAGATGACGAGGCCGAGGGCCTTCGATCCCGCCGGCGCGATCAGCGAACGGCCGGACGCGACCATGGCGACGCCGTCGATCCGGCCGCTCGCCGGGCTGCCGTCGGCGGCGGGGACCAGGTCGGTAACGGTGTAGACGCCCGGCTTGGCGCGGCCCATCGCGCTGCCGATCGTGACGAAGGGGCTGCTGCTGCGCTGGCTCGGGTTGAACAGCGCCTCGACGCCTTCCGGATCGGCGGCGAGCCGCGTCTTCAGCATCGCGCGGTCGAGGCTGAGCGTGCCGTCTCGGTTGGTGCGCACGCCGATTTCGGCGAGGGTGCGCGGGCCGTCACCGTCGCTCGCCAGCACCGTGGAGGTGAGCTGCGCGAGCTGGCGCTGCATGTCCTTGATGCCGAGGTCGCCGCGCAGCGGGCCGGCCATGCCGCCGCCGAGCCCCGAGGAGGTGGCGGAGGCGAGCATCCGAGCCAGTTCGTTGAAGGCCTCGACGAAATCGGCCACGCCCTGCTCGATGGCGGCGGTGGGGCGGCTGACGCCGACCGACACGACGGCGCCGGGCGCCGCGCGCTTCAGATCGATGCGAACGCCCGGGATCAGATCCGAGAAGCTGTTGGAGGCGCGCCGCACCTCGACGCCGTCGAGACGCACGACCGCGTCGCGCGCGGTCTGGGCGGCGGCCATGCCGCCGCTCGTGTCCGGGCCGAAGGCGAAGCGCTCCAGCCCGGCGTCGCTGCCGTCGGCGACCGACAGGGTGAAGGCGGCGGCCTCGCCGGTTTGACCTTTCAGGACGAGGCGGGCGCCGGCGGCGTCGGTGACGATGCTCGCGACGACGCCGGAACGGGCGTCGTTGATCGCGCGGGCGAGGCCCTCCAGGCTGTCGTTGCCCGCGTCGATCGCGATCTCGTGCGTGCGGCCGCCGACGGTGAGGACGAGGCCGCCCTGGCCGACCGGCGCGAGGCGGCCGGCGAGCGTCTCGGAATGCAGCGTCTGCGCCTGGGCGAGCTGCACGACCTCGACCTGGGCGGAAAGGGCGCCGATCCGCGCGCCCGGCAGCGCCGAGGCGGAGAAGAGGCTGGGGTCGGAGACGCTCGGCTGGCTGAACAGGGTCCCGCCCGAGACGAGCGCGCCCAGCGCGGAGGCGAAGAAGTCGATCGCGCCGCCCACTTCGGCCAGCGCCGACAGACGTGCGGCATTGGCTTCCTCGCGCTTCGCGATCTGCGCCTCGCGCGGACCCTTCTGCGCGGCCGCCAGACCGTCGACCAGCGCCTTGATGTCGATGCCGGAGCCGATGCCGAGGCTGTATCCGATCGATGAGGTCATGAGCCGTCCCTTCCTATGTGTGGAAGAACGGCGGCGCGGCGGAAATCTTTAGCGGCGGCGGCCGCTTTTCACTCCTTCAGCAGGCGGACGGCGGCGGCGGGGGGCGGACCCTGGGCGGCGCGCAGGCCGGCCGGATCGGCGCGCAGCCGGCGGACGAGCTCGCCCAGCCGCTCGGCCTCCACCGCGCGCAGCTCGCGGGCGAGCGCCGCCACCCAGGGGTCGAGCCGACCCCCGGCGCCGAGCAAATGCTCGATCTCCTCCAGCATCAGCCGGAGTTCCCGTCCTCCTTCATCGGACACAATCCACCTGTCTTCCGGTTCACGACCCGTAACGGCGCGCCGGCGGCGGAATTTAGCGGATCAGTTTTCCGGACGGCCGCTGGCGTCGAAACGCGCCTCGGGCGGCACGTCGACCCGCGGCTGGGCGGCGCCGGAGGCGAGCGCGGCGTCGAGATTGAAGACGAAGGCGAGGACGGCGGCGACCGCCATATAGAGGTCCTCGCGAACGAACTGGCCGGTACGCGCCGTGAAGTAGATGGCGCGGGCGAGCTGCGGATAGGAAAGGATCGGCACGCCGCTTTCGCCGGCGAGGGCGCGGATCGCATCCGCCGTCGCGCCCCGGCCGCGCGCGACCACCACCGGCGCGGCGTCCTCGCCGGGGCGGTAGCGCAGCGCCACCGCGAAATGGGTGGGGTTGGTCAGCACCACCGTGGCCTCCGCGACGGCGGCGCGGGCCGATCCGCGCAGCACTTCGTGCTGGCGGCGGCGCACCGCGGCCTTGAGCTCGGGCGAGCCTTCGGTCTGCTTGTGCTCGTCCTTCACCTCCTGGCGGGTCATGCGCAGCCGCTTGGTGCGCTGGAACATCTGCGCCGGCACGTCGATCAGGGCGATGACGGCGAGGGCGAGCGCCATCGCCAGCACGGCGACGATGAAGGTGTTGCCGGCCTGGTCGAGGGCGGGGCCGATGTCGCGCGCGGCCAGGCCGATCAGCGCCCGCGCCTCGCCGAGCAGCAGCCAGGCGCCGACCGCGCCGAGCAGCGCCACCTTGGCGATCGACTTGCCAAGCTCGACCAGGCCCTGGACGCCGAAGATGCGCTTCAAGCCCGATAGCGGGTTCATCTTGTTGGCTTTGAAGCCGAACGCCTTGCTGCGAAAACCGAGCGAGCCCAGCGCGGCCGGCGTTCCGATCGCGGCGACGAGGGTGAGGGCGAACAGGCTGAACAGCGGCAGTACGACGACGCCGATCAAGCGAAGCGCGGCGGTGGCGGGATCGAAGTTGCGCACATCGGCGGCGTCGAAGGTCAGCCCCTCGATCAGCATCTGCCGCAGCGCGCCGACCATCATCGGCCCGGCGAGCGCGATCCAGATCGCGCCGCCGAGCACGACCAGGGCGACCCCCAGTTCCTTGGACTGGAGGACGTCGCCCTTTTCCGCCGCGTCGCGCCGCCTCTTGTCGGTCGGCGCTTCGGTCTTCTGGTCATTGTCCGGCGCGTCCGACATTCAGCCTCCGAGCGCGATCCGCCGGGCTTCCTCGAGCCCGAGCTGGATGACGGCGACGATCGCCTCGCCCAGGACCGGCGCGGCCATGGCGAGGAGGACGAGGCCGGCGAGCAACGCGGCCGGGAAGCCGACCGCGAACAGGTTGAGCTGCGGCGCCGACCGGGCGAGCATCCCCATTACCACCTGAACGAGGATGATCGCAAAGCCGACCGGAAGCGCGATCGCCAGCCCGGCCGCGAACAGGACGCCGCCGAAAAAGACCAGCCCGCGCACGCTTTCCGCGGTCATCCAGGCGGCGCCGGGGGGCAGCGCGCGATAGCTTTCGACGATGGTCGCGGCGAGCGCGAGGTGGCCGCCGATCGCCAGGAACAGGAAGGTGGCGAGGATCGACAGGAACTGGGAGACGACCGGGTTCTGCTGGCCGCTCGCCGGATCCATCATGCCGGCGAAGCCCAGGCCCATGGCGTTGCCGATGACTTCGCCGGCGATCAGAGCGGCGGAAAAGCCGATCATGACGGCGAAGCCGAGCGCGAGGCCGGCCATCACCTCGCCCGCGACCAGCAGCACGCCTTCGATCGAGGCGAGACCGTCCGCCGGCAGCACGAAATCGGTGGCGGCGAGCGCCGGGATGCCGACCGCCAGCGCCACGATCAGCCGCAGCTGCAGCGGAACGAAGGTCGCGCCGAAGACGGGCGCCGCGATGAAGGCCGCGCCGGGGCGAAGCATCGCCACCATCCACAGCCACAGCTGGCTCTCGACGCCGGCGAACCCTTCGGGGATCATCGCGTCAGCTCGGGTATCCGCGCGAAGATGTCTTGGGTGAAGTCCACCAGCAGCATCAGGATCGCGCTTCCGAACAAGGCGAGGCAGATTGCGACCACGACCAGCTTCGGGACGAAGGTGAGCGTCTGCTCGTTGATCGAGGTCGCCGCCTGGAACATGCCGAGCACCAGGCCGGCGACCAGCGCGGGGATCAGGATCGGGGAGGCTGCGAGCGCCAGGATCCAGAGCGCCTGCTGGGCGACGCCGATGAAATAATCGGGACCTTCCACCTAGCCCCCCGCGAAGCTGGCCGCGAGCGAGCCCATCGTGAGCGCCCAGCCGTCGACGAGGACGAAGAGGAGGAGCTTGAAGGGCATCGAAATGATCATCGGCGACAGCATCATCATGCCGAGCGACATCAGGGTCGACGCGACGACCAGGTCGATGATCAGGAAGGGCAGAAAGATCAGGAAGCCGATCTGGAAGGCGGTCTTGAGCTCGCTGGTGACGAAGGCCGGAAGCAGGATCGAGAAGGGCACGTCGGCGGGCGAGGCGAAGGGCGGCGCTTCGGCGAGGTCCGCGAACAGCTTGAGGTCGGTCTCGCGGGTCTGGCGGATCATGAAGCCGTGCAGCACCGTGCCGGAGCGCGACACCGCCTCCTCGATGCTGATCTGCCCGTCGCCATAGGGCGTGTAGGCGATCTCGTTGATCTGGTCGATCGCCGGCCGCATCACGAACAGCGACAGGAAGAGGGCGAGCCCGACCAGCACCTGGTTGGGCGGCGTCTGCTGAAGCCCGAGCGCCTGGCGGACGATGGCGAGAACGATGATGATGCGGGTGAAGCTCGTCATCATCAGCACCAGCGACGGCAGCACCGTCAGCAGGCTCATCAGGATGAGGATCTGGAGCGACAGCGACAGCGGACGGCCGTCGCCGGCGATCGTCTCCACCGCCCGGTCGAGCGCGCCGGTCTGCCCGCCCGCGGCGGCGGTCGCCGCTTCGGCAGTGCCGGGGATCAGGAGCGCGCCGAAAAGCAGCAGGGGGAGGGCAAGCCGGAATGCCATGGCCTTCCGATCCTCCCTGTCCGCGCAGCGGATGGGGAGGGGGACCGCGCGCAGCGCGGTGAAGGGGCAAACGGCGCCAGTCGCCCCTCCACCAGCCTTCGGCTGGTCCCCCTCCCCATGGAGCTTCGCTCCACAGGGAGGATTGGAGGGCCGGACATTCCCGCCGGCGTCAGTCCGCGACACGGGCGGCCTCCGCTTCGGTGAGGAGCTGCACTTGCCCGCGCGACACGGCGATGAGCAGGCGCTTGCCCTCGAATTCGACCACGGCGAGCCGGCCGGTGGCGCCGAGCGGGACCGCGTCGACGAGCTTCACCAGCCGTTCGCGCTGGCCCATCGCCATCCCGGGCTGCACCTTGCGCCACATCCACAAGGCGGCAAAGGCCATGCCGCCGACCAGCGGCACGAGGAACAGCAGCTTCAGGATGTAGGCGGTCATCATTTGCGGCGCTCGATCCCGGCGAGCCGCGCGTCGGCGGCGGCGACTTCGACCACGCGGATGCCGAAGCGGCCGTTCACGGTCACCACCTCGCCCTTGGCGATGAGGGTGCCGTTGGCCATGATGTCGAGCAGTTCGTGGCTCTGCCGGTCGAGCTCGACGACGCTGCCTTCGGCCAGGTCCAGCAGTTCGGACAATTTGAGCGCGGTGCTGCCGACTTCGACCGACAGGCGGACCGGGATGTCGGCGAGCAGGCGGTAATTGCGGCGGCCGAAGGCATGCTCCTCCGCGGTCGCGACCTCCATCACCTCGTCGGGCTGGTTCATTGCGGCAAACTCCTGTTTTCGATCTTTTCGATCCTGAGCGCGGCGCGCCCGTCATGCTCGCCGATCGTGCCGAACGCGACGGGGCGCCCTTCGACGAGCAGCGGCACCATCGCGGGCAGGCTGACGGGAATGACGTCGCCGGGCGCGAGCCGCATCAGCTCCGACACCGACAATTCGGGACGGGCGAGCACGGTGCGGGCGCGGATGCGCACGTCGCGGACGGCGCCGTCGAGGCGGCGCTTCCATTCGTCGCCGCGCGCGCCCGCATCCTCGTGAAGCTTGGCGGCGAGCGCGCTTTCGACCGAGCGGAGCGCGGCGAGCGGGTAGAGGATCTCGATCGTCGCCGGCTCGGCCTGTCCCCAAGCGACGGCGAAGCGGGAAATCGCGACCGGCTCCTCGCCGCGGGCGAGGCTCGCGAAGGCGATGTTGGTCTCGCGCGCCCGGAGCTGCGGCTGGCAGGGCGCGACTTCCGCCCAGACCTGCCCGACGGTGCCGACCAGCCCTTCGGCGAGGCGGGTGAGCAGACGTTCCTCGGCGGCGGTGAATTCGCGGGCGGCGCGGGCGACGGGAAGGCCGCTGCCGCCATAATAAGCGTCGACCAGGCGCCGCACGAATTCCGGCGGGATGGCGAGCAGCATGCCGCCCTTCAGCGGCTTCATCCGGTAGAGGCTGAGGCTGGTGAATTCGGGCTGTTCCGCCTGCCAGCTTTCGAACGGGCGCACCGCCACCGGATCGGCGTCGACGCGCGGCTTGGCGCGGGCGAAAGGCTCGATCACGTCGCGCAGCAGGCGCGCCATCCGCTCGTTCATCCGGTCGAGCGCGGGGAGCGCCTGCAGCGGCCGTGCCATCTCTCCGCCAAGCGGAAAGGGGCGCGGCTCGAACGAGCCGCGCCGCCGGGCGTGGGACGCGATGCCGAGGCCCCCTTCGAGGGCCTCGACTTCTTCTTCTGAAAGGGTGGGATGATCGGTCATTGGGTGACGAAACTCGTGAAGTACACCTCGTCGATACCGCCGAATCCTTCCTTGTTGGTTAACACGCCGTTCACCGCGTTTTTCAGCTCCTCCTTAAGCCGCGCCTTGCCCGAAGCCGTTGAAAGCGTTTCGAATTCCTGCTCTCCAAGGGTCATCAGGACGGCCGAGCGCACGGCCATTTCATGGGCGCGGAGGTTGGCGGCGACGCGGTCGTCGTAAAAAGTCGACACGCCGAGGCCGATCTGGACGAAGCTGTCGCCGCCGCTGAGATTCGAGGTGAAGCTGTTTTCCAGCGGCAGGTAGGTCGGCTGGAAGATGCGGGGATCCGGGCGGCCGGCTTCCGCCGCGGCCCGCGCCGCATCCGCGTCGGCGCGCGAGACGCCCTCGCGCACGACCAGCTTCGGCTTCTTGGGATCCTCGGTCGTGCCGCCGCCGATCCCGCCCATCGCATAGAGGCCCGCGCCCGCGCCGCCGCCGCCCACAAGGATCAGCGCGACGAGGATCAGGACGATCTTGCGGAACTTGCCCTTCTTCTTCGGCTTGGCGCCTTCTTCGGTCTCTTCGCTCATCTCGGGTCCTTTCAGGCGTAGCGTTCGGATGACCGGCGCCGGGGCCGGTCGGAAACGGATTCGGATTCGCCGCCGCCGGCGGCGGTGCGGAGAAGGCCGCGGGCGTCGTCGCCCGCGGGGCCGCGGCGCTGGCGCTGGGCGTCCGCTTCGGCCCCAGTGCCGCCGCCGGAGCCGAGATCGACATGGGTCTCTGCGATCCGCACGCCTTGCGCGCGGGCTTCGGCGACGAGCCGCGGCTGCGCCTCGGCGATGATGGCGCGGGCGGCTTCGGTTTCGGCGGTGAGGCGGATGGCGGTGCCGTTCGGCCCTTGCGTCAGCTCCACCTGGAGCGTGCCGAGCCGTTCGGGATTGAGCCGGAAGCGCATCATTCCGTCATTGGCGGCGGAACGGGCGATGTCGCGGGCCAGCCGGTCCAGCCATTCGCCGCCTTTGGCGAGATCGAGCTTCGTCTCCATCAGCCGTTCGGCGAGGCTCGGCTGGGCTTCGGCGGCCGGCGCGACCTGGAGCTGGGCCGGCGAAGGCTGTTGCGGCTGGACCTGCGGCGGCGATTGCGGCTGGAGGACAGGCGGCGCCTGGACCGCGGGCGAAGACTGGGCCGGCTGGCGCGCCGGCTCGGCCGCGGCGCCCGCCGGCGTCTCCGGCACGGCGCGGACCGGCAAGGAGGGCTCCGGCGACTTCGCGGCGGCGGCGGCAATCGCCGGCGCGGCGCGTTCGGCCCGCCGCTCGGCCGGCGCTTCGAGGACAGGGTGCGCGGCGGCCGGCACTTCGGCTGGGGCGGTGGCCGGCACCGGCACCGGCGCGGCCGCCGTTGCCGGAACCGGGTGGAGGGCCGGCGGCGCGACCGGGCGGCAGGTGACCGCAACCGCGCGCTGCGCGTCGAGGAGCGGAAGGATGTCCGCCGCCGCAGCGTCCGTCGGCGGAGGGGGCGGGGTCGTCGCCACCGTCGCGGCTTGCCGCGGCTCCGGCCGGACAGGCGTCGTGGCGTCGGTAAGCTCGGGATTCCCGGGCGCTGTCCTCAGCGCCTCGAGCGGCACCGGAATGGCCGCCGGCTGCGCCGGAACGTCGAGCGTCATCGCAGGGGTGAGAGCATCGGGCGTCTCGGCCGTCTCTTCCCCGCTCTCCGGAGCCAGAAGGCTTTCGAACAGCCCCTCGGCCGGGAGTTCCTCGCAAAATTCCGCCGCGCCGGCTTTCGGCAGGGCGGCCATGCGCAGTTGGGCGAGCACCGCCATCATCCTTCGTCTCCTTCGGCGCAGAGGCCGGGGCGCGGGCGTCCCGCGCCGGGCGCCCGCCGTTCGGCGAGCCGCGCGGCGGCGGTCTCGGCCGACTGGCGCAGCTTCTCGGCGCTTTCCTGTTCGCGCCGGGCGGCGATGCGCTCGGCCTCGCGGGTGGCGGCGACGGCGCGGGCGCCTTCGATCGTTTGGCCGAGCCCCTGGCGAGCGGTGTCGATGCGCAGGGCGAGTTCGCCGATGCGGGCGAGCCCCGCCCCGTCGGTTAGGCCGCGCCCCGCCTGAAGCTCGCTCTGCATGCGTCCAAGCCGCTCGCGGTTCAGCTCCAGAAGCTGCACCTGGCCGGCGGCGGCGGCCGCCGCGGACGCGGCGAGGCCGTGCTGGAGGCGGCGGACCCGGACGATCCGGCCGCGCTGGCGGACGAGCCGGCTCGTCATGCCATCGCCTGCAGAAGCGCTGCGATCGCGGCGTCATAGCCGATCCGCTCGCCCGGCGCCTGGCGCAGGAAATCGAGCAGTTCCGGGCGCCGCGCGACCGCTTCGTCGATCACGGGGTCCGATCCGGGCGCATAGGCGCCCATCAGGATGAGGTCGCGATTCTCCTCGAACGCCGACCAGTAGCGGCGGAAGGTGGCCGCCGCCGCCGCATGTTCGGGCGTCACAATGTCGGCCATCACCCGGCTCAGCGACTTGCCGACGTCGATCGCCGGATAGACGCCCTGCTCGGCGATGCCGCGCGACAGGATGATGTGCCCGTCGACGATGGCGCGGGCGCTGTCGACGATCGGATCGTCGGTGTCGTCCCCGTCGGCGAGCACCGTATAGAGCGCGGTGATCGATCCGCCGGTGCGCTGGTCCGCGCCGGCACGCTCCACCAGGCGGGGGATGAGGCCGAGGGCGGAGGGCGGATAGCCCTTGACGGTCGGCGGCTCGCCCAGCGACAGGCCGATCTCGCGCTGCGCATGAGCGACACGGGTGAGGCTGTCGATGAGGAGCAGGACCTTCTTGCCCTCGCTGCGGAAATGTTCGGCGATGGCGGTGGCGCGCATCGCGGCGCGCAGCCGCAGCAGCGGCGCATGATCCGCCGGGACGGCGACCACCACCGATTTGCGGCGCACGTCGCCCTTCAGCTTGGTGGCGAGGAAGTCGGAGACTTCGCGGCTGCGCTCGCCGATCAGGCCGACCACGATCACGTCGGCTTCGGCGCCGGCGATCATCTGGCCCATCAGCACCGATTTGCCGACGCCGGAACCCGCGACGATCGCGATCCGCTGGCCGACGCCGGCGGTGAGCAGCGCGTTGACGGCGCGCACGCCCATGTCGAACGGGCGGGTGACGCAGGCGCGGTCGAGCGGATTGCCCGGGCGGCCGGCGAGCGGCCATTTGCCGGTGGCGGCGACCGGGCCGAGCCCGTCCAGCGGATTGCCGAGCCCGTCGATCACGCGGCCGAGCAGGCCGGGGCCGACATCCACCATGCTGCCGCCGGTGTCGGGCTCGACCCGGGCGCCGGCCTCGTGCGCGGCGTCGCCGTCGAGCGCCATCAACAAGGTGCGGTTGCCGCGGAAGCCCACCACCTCGGCGCGGGCGACATGGCCGTCGGCGGCGATCACCCGCGCGCCGGCGCCGATCGGGCGGCCGAAGCCGGTCGCTTCCAGCATCAGCCCGTCATAAGCGGCGAGCCGCCCCACCCGGCGGGGCCGGTTCTCGCCGGCATTGAGGCCGGACAGCATGTTGCGCGCCTCGTCGATCAGGCTCATCGCGGCGCTCCCATCCGGTCGAGCTCGGCGCGCAGCCGCTCGAGGCGGACGGCCGGGCCGTCCTCCACCCAGCCATGGCCGGTCTCGAGGATCAGGGTGCCGCGCTCCAGCGCGGGATCGGGCGCGATCGGGACGTCGAGCGCGGCGCCGGCGAGCAGCTCCGCATCGTCCGGGTGGCAGCGTAGCTTCGAAGGTTCGACATTGTCGCCGATCAGCGCCGCCGCCGCCTTGGCGCGGGCGAGCAGGGTGACCGGGTCGATGTCGACCGCGCCCACCACCTCGCGGACCAGGCGGTCGACCGTCTCGGCGAGCAAAAGGGCCAGGGCATTGGTGGGCTCCGGTCGCAGCGTCTCCAGCGATTCGGCGAGCCGCGCGACCGCGTCCCGCTCCGCCGCCACTTCCGCCTCGACGGTGCGGCGGCCTTCCTCATAGCCCTGGGCGAAGGCTTCGGACTGGAGCTGGCGCAGCTCCTCCTCCGCCGACGGCGGCGGGGCGTCGTCGTTGCCGGGGCGCGGACCCTCGCCGCCGAACGGCGTGAAATCGGCCACCCCGCGGCGGATGACGAAGCTGCCGACCGAGGCGGCGGCGGCCGCGCTGTCGCGTCCCCACAGATTAGACATAATCGTCGCCCCGTCCCGCGAGCATGATCGTTCCGGCGTCGGCCAGGCGGCGGGCGGTCGCCAGCATCTCCTTCTGCGCGTCGTGCACTTCGGCGAGGCGCATCGGGCCGCGCTCGGCGATCTCGTCCTGGATGGTCTGGGCGGCGCGCGCGGACATGCAGGCGAAGATTTTCTCGCGCTGCTTCTCGTCGGCGCCCTTCAGCGCGACCACCAGCACGTCGTTGTCGACGTTGCGCAGCAAAGTGCCGAGATTCTTCTCGTCGAGCTCCATCAGATCCTCGAACACGAACATTTCGTCCTCGATCTTCTGGGCGAGCTGCCGGTCGACCTTGCTGAGCGTGCGGATCAGCCGCTGGTCGATGCCGGGACGCAGGTTGGTCATGATCTTGGCCGCCTCGCTCGCGCCGCCGCGGGCGGTGGCAGGGGAGGAGGAGACGCGGGCGACTTCGCGGACCAGGATCCGCTCCAGCTCCTCCAGCGCCTCGCCGGTGACCGACTCCAGCCGGGCGACGCGGTAGATGACGTCGGGCTGCATGTCGGCGGGAAGGAGCTGCAGCACGTCGGCCGCGATCGGCGCCTCCAGATGGGCCAGAACCAAAGCGGCGATCTGCGGATGCTCATGCTCGATGAGCGCGGCGATCGTCTTCGCGTCCATCCAGCGCAGCGCGTCGAGCGCGCGGCTGCGGGTCGGCGGGGTGATGCGGGCAAGCACCGTTTCGGCCCGCTCGGCGCCCAGCGCATGTTCCATCACGGCGCGGATGCGGGGCGCGGCGCCGAAGCCGATGGTGGTGCGCGCCTTGGCCCGGTTCATGAAGAGGTCGAACACCGCTTCCACCTGGCCTTCGGACACGTCGGCGACGTTGAACATCGCGCTGCCCAGATGCTGCACTTCGTGCGGATCGAGGTGGCTCAGGATTTCGGCCGCCTCCTCGTCGCCCAGCATCATCAGCAGGATGGCGGCGGCCTCGCTCCCGCCAAGTCCCTCGCCGCCGGGAACGGAGGCGGGGCTGGCGGCGGCGGCCGGCGCGGTCAGTGTCTCTTCCATCAGCGTTCCACTCCATTGCGGGCGTCGGCGCGGATCAGGTCGCGCACGACGAGCGCGGCGCGGGGCGGATCCTGGCGGACGAAGTTGCGGATGAGGGCGGCGCGCGCCTCATAATCCTGGGCGGCCTCGATCATCTCCAGCGTGACGCGGGCCGACGGGTCGCTCTTGGCCTGGTCGACCAGCGCGGCGGCGATCTCGTCGCCGACGGCGGGCTTGCGTGCCTTGGCGGCTTCCGAGCGCTGGCTGGCGGCGGCGCCGAGGCGCTTCAGCAGCGGGCGACCGACCCCAAACACCAGCAGCGCGGCGAGGGCCAGCGCGGTGAGGTTGCGGGCCAGCGGCGCGATCCAGCTCGCTTCCCACCAGCTTTCCGGAGCGGCTTCGGCGGGGGCGAAGGCGCGGGCGCTGATCGCGACCGTGTCGCCGCGACCCTGGCTGAAGCCGATCGCGCCCTTGACCAGGTCTTCCAGCGCCTTCAGCTCGGCGACGCTCGGTGCCTGACCGCCTTCGGGCGTCTTGATGGCGACCGCCACCGACAGGCGCTTGACCTCGCCCGGCTGCCGCCGGGTGACGGAGACTTCGCGGCCGACGGCGAAGTTGCGGACGTAATTTTCGGTGCGGCGGCCGCCTGCCTGGGCGGCGGGCGCGCCGGGCGTTTCGGGCGTCAGCGTACCGTCGGGCGCCGCGGCGACCTGGGCGGCGGGCGGCGCTTCGTTGGCGAGCGCGCCCGGAATGCCGGCGGCGGGCCGGTCGGCGGCGGAAGCGCCGCCGTCGGCGGTCACGCTGCCTTCTTCGGTGCGCAGCGTGCTGGCTTCCTGAGGAAAGCCTTCGCGGGTCGCCTGGACCTCGGAGAAATCGAGGTCGGCATGGACTTCGGCGGTGAAGTTGCCGGCGCCCAGAATCGGCGTCAGCAGCGAGGACAAGGCGCGGCGGTAGCGTTCCTCGACCGCGCTCTGCATGGCCACCTGACGATCGGACGCGCCGGACAGGCCGCTGCCGTCGCGGGAGAGGAGGCGGCCGTTCTGATCGACGACGGACACGCCGTCCGGGCTCAGCCCGGGGACGGAGGAAGCGACCAGATGGACGATCGCCTGCACCTGGCCGTCGCCGAGCGTGCGGCCGTTCACCAGCGTCAGCATCACCGAGGCGGCGGGCGCCACCCGGTCGCGCAGGAACACGCTGGGCGGCTGAACCGCCAGATGGACGCGCGCCGACTGGACGACGTCGATGCCCTCGATGGTGCGGGCGAGGTCCACTTCGCGGGCGCTGCGCAGCCGCTCCGTCTCGACCGCGCGGCTGGCGCCGAGCGGGAGGCTGTTCATCACCTCGTTGCCGTCCGGACCGCTTTTGGGCAGGCCCTGCGCCGCGAGCAGCATCCGCGCCTGGTGGTAATCGGTCTCCGACACGCTGACGGCGCCGGTGGTGCGATCGATCTGATGCGAGACGCCGGCGGCGCGCAACGCGTCCACCACCGCCGCCTTCTCCTCGTCGGCAAGGCCTGAGAACAGGGTGCGGGCGGGCGGCGCGCTGAACGCCATCCAGATGATCGCCGCGAGGCCGAGCAGGGCGACGAGGCCGAGCGCGGGCATGCTCTTGGCGACCGCCGGCTGGGCGGTGAAGGAACGGACGCCCCGCAGCACCGGATCGAGTGCGGCGAGGGGCTTGGCGGACGCGGCGGCCGCGCGAGGCGCGGCGGGGGCGAGCTGGGTGGAGGCTGCGAGATCGCTCATGTCAGACCGGCATGCTCATGATGTCTTTGTAGGCGGTGAGGAGCTTGTTCCTCACCTGGAGGGTCGCCTCGAAGCCGATCGATGCCTTCTGACGGGCGAGCATCACCGACGCGATGTCGGTGCTTTCGCCGCGCTCATAGGCCTCGGTGGCGGTGGAGGCTTCGGACTGGAGATCGTTGACGCTGGCAAGCGCGCTGCGGAGCGCGTCTGTGAAGCCGCCCTCCTTCGCGCCGCCGGCCGGAGCGGCGCCGTCGATGCCGCCGCCCGGCGTCAGTCCGGCGGCGCGCTGCAGGGCGCTGTTCTGTTCCAGGATCGCCGCGCGCATCGCGAGCAGGCGGCTGGGATCGATGCTGCTCATGTTCGAACCTCCTCATGCCGCCGCGGCGGCGCGTGAGGATCAGCAAGAGCCGTGCCACACGGGAATAAAGCCCTGGAAACAAGACTATGCGCGCGCGCCTATACGTGCGCGTCAAAGCGCCGACCCTTTGGTGCCGGAAAACCGACACCCCGAAAAATTCAGATTAAAGGTCCGCGCGGCGAGGCCGTTACTGCAATCGTGGCAGGCTTGGGATGACCCCGGCGGCCTCGAGCGGGAAAGGAATTCACGATGACCGTTATCAACACGAACACTTCTGCCCTCCGCGCCCAGAACGGCAGCCGGGTCGCCAACCAGGCCCTGCAGACCGCGATGGAGCGTCTCTCCACCGGCAAGCGCATCAACTCGGCCAAGGACGACGCGGCCGGCCTCGCCATCTCCTCGTCGATGACCTCGCAGATCCGCGGCATGAGCCAGGCGGTCCGCAACTCGAACGACGGCATCTCGCTGGCGCAGACCGCCGAAGGCGCGCTGAACGAAGTCACCAACATGCTGCAGCGCGTCCGCGAGCTGGCGGTGCAGGCGTCGAGCGGCACCTATTCCGACAACGACAAGGCGAACATCCAGGTCGAAGTCGCGCAGCTGAAGGAGCAGATCGGCGACGTCCTGCTCAACACCAAGTTCAACGGTGTCGAGCTGTTCTCCTCCAACGCCGCCGACGTGACGATCCAGACCGGTGCCGACGCCAGCGACACCGTCACGATCTCGCTGTCCGAGCTCGACCTCGGCATCGACGATGTCGACCTCACCGACGACGCCACCGGCGCGCTCGCCACTCTCACCACGGCGCTCGAGAGCGTCGCCACGACCCGGGCCAATCTCGGCGCTTCGCAGAGCCGGCTGGAATCGGTGGTGAACAACCTCACCAACAACATCACCAACCTCAGCGACGCCCGGTCGCGGATCGAGGACGCCGACTTCTCGGCCGAGACGACCCAGCTCGCCAAGGCGCAGATCCTGAGCCAGGCCTCGCAGGCGATGCTGGCCCAGGCCAATCAGAGCCAGCAGGGCGTGATGAGCCTGCTCCGCTAATCCCGAGCGGCAGCATCGAAGAGGCCCGGCGCGAGCGATCGCGTCGGGCCTTTTCCGTTTGCGCGGCGCTCCGCGCGCCCGGGGAAGTCAGGCCCAGTCGGCCAGCGACTTGCGCAGCTTGTCGAGCGCGCTTTTCTTGATCTGGCAGATCCGCGCCGCCCCGACGCCCAGCGTCTGCCCGATTTCCTCCAGGTTCATCTCCTCGACGAAATAGAGCTGCAGCACCATCGCGTCGCGTTCGGGAAGGCCGCGTATGCCGGCGGCGATGGCGGCCTTCAGCCCCTCGCGCTCCAGCGCGTCGTCGGCGCGCTCCTCGACATCGGCGAACCACATCGAATGTTCGGAATAGACCTCGTCGATCGATTCCTCGCGGACCGACTGGCTGTCGTCCACCATCTGCCGATAGTCGGCGGCGGACAGGCCCATTTCGTCGGCCATCTCGGCGTCCGCAGCGGCGCGGCCCAGCCGCGCCTCGAGCCGGGCGCGAACGGCGGCGAGCTCGCGCCGGCGCGCCATGGCGGACCGGCAGATCGACGCCTGGCGGCGGAGATGATCGATCATCGCACCGCGGATGCGCAAAGTGGCGTAGGTCGCGAAGGCATGCCCCCGGTCCTCGAACGCGCCCGCCGCCTCGACCAGCGCCACCATGCCGATCTGGACCAGGTCCTCCACCTCGATCGTCGATGCGACGCGGCCGTGCACGTGCCAGGCGATCTTGCGGACCAGCGGCATGTGGGCGCGCACCAGATCCTCCGGCGCCGCGCGGGCGGGCCGGCGGGTGTAGGTGTTGAAGGACTGGTCCGGGTCAATGAGCGCCACAGGCGACCTCCATGCCGAAGAAGCGGTCGCCGCCCGGCATCGGCGCCAGCGCCCGGCCCGACAGGGACCGGGCGAGGCGCGCGAAGGCCGCGCTGGCGCGCGAATGAGGATAGGCTTCGACGCAGCACTTCTTGGCGTAGACCGAAGCGCGGACGTGATGGTCGTCCGGGATCGATCCGAGCAGGCTGAGGCGGACCGGCAGGAACCGGCCGGCCACGTCGCGGAACCGGTCGAACAAAGCGCGGCCCGACGCGTCGTCGGCGACCATGTTGCAGACCACCGCCAGATCGGTGCAGCCGTGGCGCAGCGACAGCGACTTCGCCATCGCATAGGCGTCCATGAAGGCGGTGGGCTCGTCGCCGAGCACCAGCAGGACGAGGTCGGACGCGGCGACGGTCGTCAGCGTGCCCGCCGCGATGCCGGAGCCGGTATCGACGACGATGTCGTCATATTTGCCCGCGAACGGCCGCAGCGATCCCGCCATGTGGCGGCGGTCGGCCGCGGACAGGCTGGTGCCGTAGGCGGTGCCGCTGTGGCCGGGAAGGAAGGCGATGCCGCCGGGACCCATGCGCAGCACCTCGTCGGCGCCGCAGTCGCGCGTCAGGATGTCGGCGACGCCGGTTTCGGCGTCGATGCCGAGCAGAATGTTGGCGTTGGCGGTGCCGAGATCGTGGTCGACCAGCATCGTACGCCGCCCCAGCCGGGCCAGGGCAACGGCCAGGTTGACGCTGATCGCGGTCTTGCCGACGCCCCCCTTGCCGCTGGCGACGACGATGACACGGGCGTTGCGGTCAGACGAAAAGTTCACGCGGCGACCTCCGTTTGCAAGAGCGGCTGTTGGGCTTCGCCGCCGACGATGGCGACGACCTCGACGGGCTTGCCGTCGGGGATTTCGAGGAAGGACAGGACGGGAACGTCCGGCAGGTGCGGCGCGAGCAGGCGCGACAGCGCACGCCGGGCGACCGGCGAGGTGACGACCGCGAAGCGCCGGCCCTGGCCGAGCAGCGGCCCGGTGACCTCGCCGACCGCCTGCACGATCTTCTGCCCGAGACCGGGCTCGATCGGGTGGACGGCATCGCGGCCTGTGCGGACGGCCTGGTTGAGGAGGGTCTCGAGCCCGTTGTCGAGCGTCACGACCGGCAGCGGCATCTTCACCGGCACCATAGTCTGGACGATGAGGGCGCCGATCCGCTGGCGGACCGCCTCGACGAGCTGCACCGGATCATTTTCCTCGCGCGCGGCGTCCACCATTGCTTCGGCGATGCGGCGGAAGTCCTTGAGCGGCACGCCTTCGGACAGCAGCGACCGGCACAGCGCGGCGATGGAGGCGAGCGGCAGCGGCTGCGGCGTCAGGCCCGCGACGAGCTGCGGCGCGCTTTCCTTCAGCGCGTCGAGCAGCTTCTGGGTCTCGTCCATGCCGAACAGCTCGGCCGCGGCGGACTGGACGATCTGATTGAGGTGGGTCGCGACGACGGTCGCGGGATCGACGACGGTATAGCCGGCGACCACCGCCTCGGCGCGCCTGGACGGATCGATCCAGACCGCGTCGAGACCGAAGGTCGGGTCCTTGGCGGGACGCCCGTCGACGGTGGCGAGCAGCTCGCCCGAATCCAGCGCCAGCAGGTCCTCGGGCCAGATCTCGTCCTCGCCATGAACGACGCCGCCGACGCTGATCCGATAGGAATTGGCGCCGAGCGACAGATCGTCGCGCACCCGCACCATCGGGATGACGAAGCCGAGCTCGCGCGACAGCTGGCGGCGGATGCCGGTGATCCGCGCCATCAGCGGCGCGCCCTTGCGCTCGTCGACGAGGCCGATGAGGCCGAAGCCGAGCTCGAGGCTGAGCGCCGCGTCGTCGCTGACCTCGTCCCAGCCGATCATGTGCGGGGAGGGGGCCGCTTCCGGCTGGGGCGCCGCTTCGGCGGCGGCCTTGGCGGCCTCGCTCTTGCGTAGCTTCCACGCGATGGTGGCGGCGACGGCGGCGGCCGGAAGGATCACCGACTGCGGCATGCCGGGCAGAAGACCCAGGAAGAAAAGGATGGCGGCGACCGGGATCCACGCCCTGGACGCGCCGAACTGGCTGGCGATCTGGCCGGACAGGTCGAAGGGCGAATTGACGCGGGTGACGATCGAGGCGGCGGCGATCGACAGCAGCAGGGCCGGGATCTGCGCGACCAGCGCATCGCCGATGGCGAGCAGCACGTAGACCGAGGCGGCGTCGCCGATCGACATGCCGTGGCTGACGGTGCCGAGGATGAGGCCGCCCAGGATATTGACGACGAGGATGAGGACGCCGGCGACGGCGTCGCCCTTCACGAACTTGGACGCGCCGTCCATCGAACCGTAGAAATCGGCCTCGGTCGCCACTTCCTGGCGACGGGCCTTGGCTTCGTCCGGGGTCAGCAGGCCCGCGTTGAGATCGGCGTCGATCGCCATCTGCTTGCCGGGCATGGCGTCGAGCGTGAAGCGGGCCGACACTTCGGACACGCGCCCCGCGCCCTTGGTGATGACGACGAGGTTGATGATCATCAGGATCGCGAAGACGAAGATGCCGACCGCATAGTCGCCGCCGATCAGGAAGCTTCCGAACGCCTCGATCACATGGCCGGCCGCCGCCGCGCCCTGGTGGCCGTCGACCAGCACCACCCGGGTCGAGGCGACGTTGAGCGCGAGCCTCAGGAGCGTCGCGAACAGCAGCACCGTCGGGAAGGAGGAGAAATCGAGCGGCTTGGCGACGTTCAGCGCCACCATCAGCACCGCGAGCGCGATCATGATGTTGGCGATGAAGCCGATGTCGAGCACGGTGGCGGGCATCGGCACGACGAGCAGCATCACCATCGCGAGGATGGCGAAGGGCAGGATCACGCTCTTGCCGGCGCCGATGATCTGGCTTCTTGCGGCGGTCATTCGGTCAGCCTCCGAGCTGGGCGAGCATCAGGTAAGCGAGGCGCGCATATTGGGGTGACGGGCCCGCGGGCGGGCGGCCGTCGGTGTTGAGCGTGGCGAAACGGACCGGCGCGACCGGATCGGGGCGTGGCGCGCGGGAGGGGAGGGGCGCGCCGTCGCTCCCCATCTTCTCGGCGAAGCGCTCGCGGATCTGGGCGAAGCTGCGCGGCGACCCGTCGCGATTGTAGAACACCCAGCGGTTCGCGCGCGCCGCGGCCGGCATCGCCGGGGCGGCCGGCGCGTGCGGATCATTGTCATGGGCGGCCAGGAAGCGGGCGGCGCCGGCGGGGCCCAGGAAATGGGCCATGTAGAGGTCGGTCGAGTCGGCGCCGCGGCCGAGCCGCCGCTCCAGGAAGGACTGGTTGTCGGATGCGAATTCGGCGGCCATCGCAGATGCGGCGGCCGGGTCGCGGCGCAGGTCCAGGATTTCGCGGCGCGCGGCCGGATCGGCGATGAAGAAGCGGCCGTTCGGCGCCTGCCGGATCGCGTCCGCCGCCCAGCCCAGGCCGTGCGCGTCGCCATGCTTCTTCACGGTGGCGAGCCAGGTCTGCTCGATGAACTGGAACAGGCCCGTCGCGCTCGAGGTGGGGGCCTTCGCATTGGGATTGAGGCCGCTTTCGATGCGGGCCTGGTTGAACAGGTAGGTGAAGTCGACGCCGGTGCGCGCGGAGGCGAGCTGAATGGCGCCGCGCACGCGGTCGCGCACTCCATTTGCCGCTTCGTTGATCGTCGTCGGAAACATGACGCTCCCCATTCCTTTCGGAGGTGGAGGAGCAAGGAGCGTGCCAGTTGGCGGCGGGGCTTATTTCCCCTGGCGGCCGTAGAGGGCGACGCGCTGGTCGCCGCGCGCGGCGGCGAGGGCGCCGACGCGGCGGGCATTGGCTTCCGTCAGAAAATTGACGCGGCCCTGGGCGGCCTCGCCCATCGCGGCGATGCGGATCGCCTGGCCGAGTTCGGTCGCGGCGGGGCGGTAGCCTTCGGCCGCGCGGGCGGCGGCGCGTAGCTCGGCGGACGCGAAGTCGAGCGCGGCCGCGTCGCCGTCGTCGAGGGCGCTGATCAGGGCCTCGTGCGCGGCTTCCAGACGGTCGAGCGGCGACACGGTCAGCCGCGGTCGGGCAGGTCGAGCGCGATCATGCGCTCGGCGATCTTGTCGGGGTCGACCGGATAATTGCCGGACGCGATCGCCGCCTTGATCGCCGCGACCTTGGCGGCGTCGACGGGCGGGCCTGAGGAGACGAGATCGGCGACCGCGCTGGAGGGCCCGCGCGCCTTGCCGCCTTCGACGGCGTCGCCGGTCCGCGCGACGGGCGCGTTGCGCTCCACCGAGGCGCGGGAAATCTCCACCCGCCCGGTCGCCGCGCTTTTTCCAACTCCGTCGATCATCTCACGTCCTTTCCCGAATGCCGGCAGGTCGGATGGTGCCGGCAAAGCCTATAACGGCAGATTTCACGATCAGTTAAATCCCGGCAGCGCGACCCGTCCGTCGGGCAGCACTTCGCCGATCATCGGCGTGCCGCGGCGCTGTTCGGTGCGGACGCGGATGCGGTCCCCCGGCGCGCCGTCTTGGTCGGCGATGCCGCTGGTGCTGACCGAAAAGCCGGCGGCAAGCGCCACCACCTCGACCTGGTCGCCGCGGCGGATCAGCGGCTCGGCGCGCGCGACCTGCAGCTGCCCCTGCGCACGGGCCGGCGCCTGATTCCCAGCGCCGCGCACCAGCGGCACGCGGATCCGCCAGCCGAGTGCCTCGCAGCGCACCGCCACCGCGCCCATCGCGGGCGCGTCGATGGTGGCCGGGCTGGGGCAGGCGGCGAGCCGCAGTCGGCGGTCGATCGGCGCCGCCGGCCCGCCGGGCTCGCCGATGCCGGCGCCCAGAGCGGCGGCGACGCGCGCCTCCAGCCGGCCCACATCCTCGAAGGTCTGCGCCCCGGCGGGCGCGGCCGTCAGCAGCGGCACCGTCAGCAGCGGCAAGGCGGCGAGGCGTCGGAAAATTGGCATCATGTCCATGGCTCCATCCGTTTGCATGCGGACAAAGCAATGGTCGTGCCAAGCTTCCGGCGCCCCGCCGCTCCCGCAACCGGGACGGACCGGCGGCGGCGCGTCGACTCCCCGACGGTCCGGCCATTCCCTGCCGCTCCGCCAGACGCGCCGCCGCCTGAGGCGACATGATGAAAGCCTACAACAACGCACAACTGGCACGGGGATTGCAGTGACACCGGTCGGCAGCCCCATGCCTGTCGGATTTACGACATGCCGGGGCGAAACTTTAGGGGAAAGATGATGGCCCAGGGTCAGTCGCTTTTCGGAATTCACGGCACGGCGCTGGCGCTGCGATCGCAGCGGCTCAACCTGCTGGCGTCGAACATCGCGAACGCCGCGACGCCCAATTACAAGGCGCGTGACATCGATTTCGACCGCGCGATGGCGCTCGCCTCGCGCGGCCACGATGCCGACAGCGCCGCTGGCGCGGCCATGGCCTATCGCGTGCCCGTCACGCCCTCGCTCGACGGCAACACGGTCGAACTGTCCACCGAACAGACGCTCTTCGCGGAAAATGCGGTCCAGTACCGCACGACCCTCGCCTTCCTGGAAGGTCGGATCACCACGCTGAAGCGCGCCTTCAAGGGAGAATAAGGATGTCGAAGCCCTTCTCCGTGTTCGACATCGCCGGGCGCGCCATGTCGGCGCAGCTCGTGCGACTGAACACCACCGCGTCCAACCTCGCAAACGCCGGATCGGTGTCGGGCAGCGAGCGCGAGGCGTTCCGCGCGCTGAAGCCCGTCTTCCGGACCGTCGAGGACCGTCCCGGCGTCGCGACCGTCTCCGTGGACCGCGTGGTCACCTCCCATGTCGAGCCGACCAAGCGGCACGCGCCGGGCCACCCGCTCGCCGACGAGAATGGCGACGTCTGGGAAGCCGGCGTCGATACGGCGGCCGAGCTCATCGAGATGGTCGAGACCGCCCGCCAATATCAGAACAACGTGCAGGTCCTGCAGACCGCCAAGACCCTTACCCTCGACACTTTGAGGCTCGGACAATGAACATGATCGCAAGCCTGAACGCCGGCAAGGCGCCGTCCGGAGCCGCACCCGCGGGCAAGGCGGCCGGCCAGATGGACCATAACGATTTCCTGCGGCTGATGACCACGCAGCTCACCACCCAGGATCCGTTCAACCCGGTCGACAACAGCCAGATGGTCGCCCAGATGGCGCAGTTCAGCCAGGTCGCCGGCATCGCCGAGATGAACAAGAGCCTCGCCGGCATCGCCGCGACGCTCAACGCCGGGCGTCTCAGCGACGCCGCCAACTGGATCGGCCATTCGATGTTGGTCAAATCCGACGTGGCGACGCCGCTGCGCGACGGCTCCTATGCCGGCGAGATCGAACTCGCCGCCGATGCCGCGCAGGTGACGGTGAGCTTCCTCGACGCCAACGGACAGATCGTCCACGCGGAGCAGCTTGGCCCCCAGGCCCGGGGCGCGATCGCCTTCAACTGGGACGGCCGCGACCAGGCGGGCGAGCCCGCCGCCTCCGGCCCGCTGCGGGTGGTCGTGACCGCCACCGGCGCGAACGGCGCCGCCGCCGCGCCGGCGCTCGCCACCTGGACCTCGATCGGCGGCATCCAGTCGCCCGCGTCCGGCGGGCTCGCCCGCCTCGTCACCGGCCTCGGCCTCCTGTCACCCGAAGCGGCCATCCGCCTCGCCTGAACCCAAGGAAAGGAACTCACCCAATGTCCTTCTACACTTCGCTTTCGGGCCTTCGCGGCGCCCAGACGGATCTTTCGACGATCTCCAATAACGTCGCCAACGTCAGCTCGCACGGCTTCAAGAAGAGCCGCGCCACCTTCGGCGACATCATGCCTGCGTCGAGCTCGATGGCCGGGCAGGGCACCCGCCTCAAGGGGATCGAGCAGCAGTTCAGCCAGGGCGGCTTCGAGAGCAGCTCGCGCGAGCTCGATCTTGCGATCAGCGGCTCCGGCTTCTTCGTGACCCGCGACAGCCTCACCGGCGGCGGCACCTATTTCACCCGCAACGGCTCGCTTGCCGTCGATGCGCAGCGCTATCTCGTCGATTCGAACGGCTCCTATGTGCAGGTTCTGCCGGTCGACGCGGACGGCAACGTCACCTCGACCGGCCTCGCCTCGGCGCGCAACCTGCAGATCCCGATCGCGTCCGGCACGCCGCGGCCGACGGGCGCCATGAACCTGTCGGTCTCGCTGCCGTCCAGCGCGGACGTGCCGGCCAAGCGCGGCGTCTACAGCGACGTCCGGCCCTACGCCTTCGACCGGCTGGACCCGAACAGCTACAATTACACGCAGCAGACGACCGTCTACGACAGCGCGGGCAACCCGCAGCAGGCGACGCTGTACTTCATCCGCACCCAGTCCACCGCGACCGGCGACCCGGCGAACAGCTGGGAAGTGCGGATGTTCGTCGGCAACGAAGAGGCTTCGGCCACGCCCGGCTCGGCCACGCCGACGCCGATCCGGCTCGAATTCGACGGCGCCGGGGCGCTCACCTCGCCGGCCGGTCCGGTCCAGATGGGGGCCGTCCAGCCCTCGGGCGCCGTCTCGCCGATCGCGATCGCGATGGATTTCGGCGCCGCCACCAAGCAGGCGGCGGGCACGTTCAGCGTCGGCGCGCTCGAGCAGGACGGTTTCACCGCGGGCAAGCTCACCGACATGTCGATCGGCGAGGACGGCCTCATCACCGCCAGCTTCTCCGATGGGTCGACCCAGGCGCTCGGCAAGCTCCTCATCGCCAACTTCTCCAACCCCTCGGGGCTGAAGCAGCATGGCGACGCGCGCTGGACGGCGACCGGCCAGAGCGGCGAACCCCGCGTCGGATCGGCCGGCGATGAAGGCTTCGGCCGCATCCATACCGGCCACCTCGAACGCGCCAATGTCGACATCACCGAAGAGCTGGTGTCGCTCATTTCGGCGCAGCGGAACTTCCAGGCCAACGCGAAGGCGATCGAAGCCGCCAACGCGATGACCCAGTCGGTCCTCAACCTCAGGAACTGATCGGAGCTGACCGATGGACAGGCTCGTCCACTCCTCCCTTTCCGCCCTGCGCGGCGCCATGGCGCGGCAGGCGGCGACGGCGAACAATCTCGCGAACGCCAACACCACCGGCTTTCGCGCCGAGATCAGCTCGGCGCGGGCGCTGTGGGTGCAGGGGGGAGGGGGCGCGCACGCCGCGCGGGCGATCTCCTCGCAGGAGGTGCTGACCGCGGACATGCGCTCCGGCGAGGTCACCGAAACCGGCCGCGATCTCGACATCGCGATCGAGGGCGACGCCCTGCTCGCCGTCCAGGCCCGCAACGGGGAGGAAGCCTATACGCGGCGCGGCGACCTGCAGATGGCCGAAACCGGCCTCCTGTCCACCGGCGACGGGCATCCCGTCCTCGGCGAGCAGGGACCGATCACCATCCCGCCGGCCGACCGGATCAGCATCGACCGCGACGGTACGATCTGGATCGTGCCGGTGGGCGGCGATCCCAACGTCCCGCAGATGGTCGACCGGCTGAAACTCGCCACGCCCGCCGGGTCGCCGCTGCTCAAGGGGCTGGACGGGCTGTTCCGGGTGCCGAACGACGGCGCCCTCCCGTCCGACCCGGACGCGCGCCTGACGCCCCGCAGCCTCGAAGGCTCGAACGTCGAGGCCACTCAGGCGCTCGTCGATATGATCGAGGCGAGCCGTGCCTGGGACATGCAGTTGAAGCTCATCACCACCGCTCGCGAGATCGACAGCTCCGCCGCCGATCTGATGCGTCTGCCAAGCTGATTGCCCGCAAGGAGACACGAACATGACCAACGCCGCCCTCCATGTCGCCCGCACCGGGCTCGACGCCCAGTCGGCGCGGATGCGCGTCATCGCCAACAACCTGGCGAACGTGAACACCACCGGCTTCAAGCGCGACCGCGCCCAGTTCGAGACGCTCGCCTATCAGACCATGACCGCCGCCGGCGCGCCCGCTTCGGCGGAGAACCGCTATGCGGTCGGCCTGTCGCTCGGCAGCGGCGTCCACATGACCGGCACCGCCCGCGTCAACACGCAGGGCGCGCTCAGCACCACCGATAATCCGCTCGACCTCGCGATCGAAGGCGACGGCTTCTTCCAGGTGACGCGGCCGGACGGCTCCACCGGCTACACCCGCGCCGGCAATTTCAACCTGTCGGCCGAAGGGCAGATCGTCACATCGGACGGCTTGCCGCTGGTGCCCAACATCCAGGTCCCGGAAGGCGCGACATCGGTGACGATCGGCGTCGACGGCACCGTCTCGGCGCAGGTCGCCGGCTCCACCGAGCCGACCGAGCTCGGCAAGATCGAGCTCGCCCGCTTCGTCAACCCCTCGGGTCTGCAGGCGCTCGGCGGCAACCTGTTCGCCGAGACGGCGGCGAGCGGCGCGGCGCAGGTCGGCGCCGCCGGCATGGAAGGCCGCGGGTCGATCCGCCAGGGCGCGCTCGAAGCCTCTAACGTCAACGTCGTACAGGAGCTGGTCGACATGATCGAGACGCAGCGCGCCTATGAGGTGAATTCGAAGATGATCTCGGCGACCGACGAGATGCTCCGCAACGCGAACCAGCAGCTGTGAGCGCCATGACCCGCACCCTCGCCCTCGCCGCCGCCGCCGTCCTGCTGACGGCGAACGGCCGTCCTTCGCCCGAGCACCGGCCGGCTTACGCGCCGCCGCCGCCGCCCGCGCCCGCCAACGGCGCCATCTTCCAGGCCAATTCCTATTATGCGCCGCTGACCGTCGGCCAGCGCGCCTCTAACGTGGGCGACGTGCTCACCATCGTGCTGGTGGAACGCACCCAGGCGCAGAAGACCAGCACGGCCACCACCGGCCGCGACGGAAGCATCGGCCTGACGCCGCCGTCCACGGGTCCGCTGTCGATCTTCGATCCGTCGGAGGTGGCGATGGGCGGCAATTCCGCCTTCAACGGCCGCGGCCAGGCGGCGCAGTCGAACATGCTGTCGGGCGAGATCAGCGTCACCGTGGTCGAGACCTTCCCCAACGGCACCATGCTGGTGCGGGGCGAGAAGCGCGTGCGCATCAACCGCGGCGACGAGTTCATCCGCGTCTCCGGCCTGGTCCGCGCCGCCGACATCGGCCCCGACAACCGCGTCGCGTCGACTCGGGTGGCGGACGCCGACATCTCCTATTCCGGCACCGGCGAGATCGCCCGCGCCAGCCGCCAGGGCTGGCTGCAGCGCTTCTTCTCGATGGTCAGCCCTTTCTGAGGATCCAGCGATGATCAGGCATCTCCTCCTCGCCCTCGCCGCCCTGCTCGCCTTCGCGCCTGCGACCGCGCAGGCGCAGCGGATCAAGGATCTGGGCACGTTCCAAGGCGTGCGCCCGAACCAGCTGATCGGCTACGGCATCGTAGTCGGCCTCGCTGGCACTGGTGACGACAGCCTCGATTACGCCACCCGCGGCATGAACGGCGTCGCGGCCCGGTTCGGGCTCACCTTGCCGCCGGGCGTCAATCCGGCGCTCAAGAACGCCGCCGCCGTCATGATCACGGCCGAGCTTCCCGCCTTCGCCAAGCCGGGCCAGCGGCTCGACATCACCGTCTCGGCGATGGGCAAGGCGCGCTCGCTGCGCGGCGGCACGTTGCTGCTCGCTCCGCTGCGCGGTGCCGACAACGAAATCTATGCGATGGCGCAGGGCAATCTCGCCGTCGGCGGCCTCGGCGTCGCCGCGGCGGACGGCAGCCAGGTCGCGGTGAACGTGCCCTCGGCCGGCCGCATCCCAGGCGGCGCGACGGTGGAGCGGGCGGTCGACGCCGGTTTCGCCGAGGCCCCCTATCTCGTCTTCAACCTCACCGAGGCCGATCTCACCACCGCCCAGCGCGTCGCCCAGGCGATCAACCAGGACTTGGGCCCGATCGCCCGCGCCACCGACGCCGTTTCGATCGCGATCGACGCCGCGCCCGGCGCGGTCGAGCGCAGCCAGCTGATGGCGCGGATCGAGAACATTCCGGTGAACCCGGCTGACGCCCCCGCCCGTGTGATCGTCAACGCCCGCACCGGCACCGTCGTCATCAACGGCGCGGTGCGGATCAGCCCGGCCGCGGTCAGCCATGGCAAGCTTACCGTCGCGGTCCAGGAACGGCCGACCGTGGTCCAGCCCGCGCCCTTTTCGCGCGGGGTCACCGCGGTCGAGCCGTCGAGCGACATCCAGGTGGTCGAGCAGCGCTCGCCCATGTTCCACTTCGCGCCCGGCGCCTCTTTGTCGGAGATCGTGCGGGCGGTGAACGCGATCGGCGCCTCTCCGGCCGACCTCGTCGCCATCCTGGAGGCGTTGAAGCAGGCCGGCGCGCTTCGCGCCGAACTGGTGGTGCTGTGATGACCGCGCCCCTCTCCGCGATCGGCGGCACCGTCCAGCGCGCGACCGAGCAACGCGAGCAGCTCAAGGAAGCCGCCAAGGCGTTCGAGGCGGTGTTCGTCCGCCAGATGATCGGATCGATGCGCCAGGCGAGCCTTGGCGACGACCTGTTCGGAAGCAGCGCCGCCGACCAGTTCCGCGACATGTCGGACGCGCGGCTCGCCGACTCGATGGCCGAAAAGGGCAGCCTCGGCATCGCCGAGCTGCTGCTGAAGCAGTTTGAAGGACGGATCAAATGAGCGACCTGCTGTCGATCGGATCTTCGGCGGTTTCCGCCTATCGCAGCGCGCTCGCCGCGATCGGCGAGAATGTCGCCAATGCGGAAACGCCCGGTTTCTCCCGCCGCACCGTGGTCATGCGTCAGGCGACCAACGCCGGCGCGCCGGACCCGATCTATCGGGAGAATATGTCGTTCGGCGGCGTCAACGCCGCCGCGGTGGGCCGTGCCTGGGACACCTTCCTCGCCGCCGATGCGCGGGGCGCGCTGTCCGCCGCCGAGAAGTCCGGGGTCCGCCAGCAATGGCTGGGGCGGATCGAGGCGGCGTTCGGCGACGGGCCGGCGGCGGTCGGCGGCGCGATCACGGGCTTCTTCAACGCCGCGACCGGCCTGGCCGGCGATCCGGGCGACGCGATGGGCCGCTCGGCCATGCTGCTCTCGCTCGAGGATGTCGGCGCGGCGTTTCGCGCCAGCGCGGACGCCCTCTCCCGGATCACGGGCGGGATTTCCGAAGCCGCGAAGCTCGGCGTCGACGCGGTGAACGGCGCATTGGCCGCGCTCCACAAGGTCAATGGAAGCATCCGCATGAATCCGGCGGGTGGCACCGCCCGGGCGGCGCTGGAGGACGAGCGCGACCGGCTGATCGACTCCATTGCCGCGCATATCGGCATCGAGGCGCGGATCGCCGGCGACGGCACGGCCACCCTGGCGCTCGCCGACGCCACCGGTACCTTCCTGGTCGGCCCCTCCGGCGCCGGCTTCATCAGTTTCACGGCGAGCACCGACGGGCGGCTCGCCTTCCGGCTCTCGGCCGGGGGCGCCGTGTCGCCTCTGCCGATCGGCGGCGGGAGCCTCGCAGGCCTCGCCGAAGCCGCGAGCGCGACCGCGGACCGGCGCGCGGAGCTCGACGCCCTCGCCCGCGACTTCGCGGATGCCGTCAACGGCTGGTCCGCGGCGGGCCGCGATGCCAATGGCGATGCCGGCATTCCGCTCGTCGATGCCCCGGGGGCGGGGGGCTTTCGCGTCCTGGTCTCCGATCCTGAACGGATTCCCGCCGCGTCGGCCGACGGGAGGGCGAACGGCAATCTGCTGGCGCTGGACGGCGTGCGCGACCAAGGCGGCTTCGAAAGCCGCTGGACCGGCATCGTCGCCGGCAACGGGCAGCAACTCGCCGCCGCCAAGGCCGAAGCCGCCGCCGCCGGCCGCTGGCGCGACCAGAGCTTCGCCGCGCTCGACAGGGTGACCGGCATCGACCTCGATTTCGAGGCCGCCGAACTGCTGCGCTACCAGCAGGCCTATAACGGCTCGGCCAAGATCATTCAGGTCGCCCGCGAAACCGTCAAAACCATTCTCGACCTGTTCTGAGGACCAGCGCCATGATCAGCGGCACCCGATACGGCCTTACCCTGGAGATCAACCGCCAGCTGCAACTCGCCCGCGACATCGAGCGGCTGCAGACCGAAATCTCGACCGGCAAGCGCATCCAGGCGCCCTCGGACGATCCGGTGGCCTCCGCGCGCATCTCGGACCTTGCCCGCATGCAGGCGAACGAAGCCGCCTGGTCGCGCAACCTGACCTATGCCGCCGCCCTGTCGGCGCGCGCCGATACGGCGCTGGGCAGCGTGGCGACCGGACTGGACCGGGCCAAGGAGCTGATGCTCGCCGCCTCCAACGGCACGCTTTCGGCCGCGAACCGCGCCACTATCGCTTCGGAACTTCGGGCGATCGCGGAGGAGATGCAGTCGCTGATCGAAAGCCGCGACGGCCGCGGCGAACCGCTATTCCCCACCGGCGCGGCGCTGCGCATTCCGGTCAGCGTCGGAGTCGAGATCGAGGCGGTGGGGAGCCGGGCGCGGATGTTCGAGGGTATCGATACCCCGTCCGGCGCGACCGACCTCCTGGCGATCCTCACGGGCGCCGCCGACGCGCTGGCCGAGCCGGACGATGAGGCCCGCCGCGCCGCGGTCGCGGCCTCGCTCGACGCGCTCGACGCCGCGGTCCGCCATATCGGCGCGGCGCGGGGCGAGCAGGGCGCGCGCGGCAGCCGCATCGACGCGCTGGTCGAGCGGCTCGCCCAGTCCGGCCTGCAGATCGCCGAGGAGCGCTCCGCCATGGAAAGCGCCAACATCGTCGAGGTCATCGCACGCCTTCAGGCGCGGCAGCTGACGCTGCAGGCGGCGCAGGCGGCCTTTGCCCGCACCAACCAGTCCACCCTGTTCGATCTTCTGCGCTAAGTTTCGGGTGAACAAGGCTTAACCATAAAGTTTCCCGCCCGCTGCCGTTATCCCACTGGGGACGGAAATGTTCGTTCCCCGGGCAGCCTGAAGACGGGGATGGTGGATGTTTGCAGCGGTCGGCATCTTGGTGGTGATCGTGATGGTGTTCGGCGGCTTCATGGCGACCGGCGGCAATATCGGCCCCGTCGCCTATGCGCTGCCGTTCGAATTCATGATCATCGGCGGCGCCGCGGTCGGCGCCACCATCGCCGGCAATTCGATGCGCGAGATCAAGGCGCTGGGCCGCGGCGTGGCCAAGGTGTTCAAGGGCCCGAGCTACGCCAAGCAGGATTATCTCGACACCATCTTCCTCGTCTCGCGCCTGATGAAGATGCTGCGCACCGACGGACCGGTGGCGGTCGAACCGCATATCGAGGATCCGAAGGCGAGCGCGGTCTTCGCCGAATATCCGCGCCTGCTGCAGGACGAGACCCTGGTCCATCTCGTCTGCGACACGCTGCGCCTCGTCGTCGTCTCCTCCGGAACGCTCGATCCCCATGCGGTCGAGGAGGTGATGGACAATGCCATCAAGACCCACCACCACGACGCGATCCGCCCCGCCAACACGCTGCAGGGCCTGGCGGACGCGCTGCCCGCCCTCGGCATCGTCGCGGCGGTGCTCGGGGTGGTGAAGACGATGGGCTCGATCGATCAACCGCCGGCCGTGCTCGGCAGTATGATCGGATCGGCGCTGGTCGGCACCTTCCTAGGCGTTCTCCTCGCCTACGGCTTCGTCGGGCCGCTCGCCAACCGGGCCCGCCAGGTGATCGAATCCGACGGCGCCATCTACCAGGTGGTGAAGCAGATCATCATCGCCTCGCTCCACGGCCACCCGCTGCCGCTCGTCATCGAAGCCGCGCGTTCCGGCATCCAGCATTCGAACCAGCCGGCCTTCGCCGACGTGTTCGACGGCATGCGGGGGCGTTGAGCGGTGGCGAGCACGGCGCGCAGGGGGCGCAACGAGCCGGCGCCGAGGCCGGTCATCGTCAAGAAGGTGGTGCAGGAAACCGAGCATGGCCCCCATCATGGCGGCGCCTGGAAGATCGCTTATGCGGACTTCGTGACCGCGATGATGGCTTTCTTCCTGCTGCTCTGGCTGCTCGGTTCCACCGACGAGGACAAGCGCAAGGGGCTGGCCGATTATTTCACGCCCACCCTCATCGAATATAAGCAGAACAGCGCCGGATCGAACGGCATCCTGGGCGGCGATTCGATCGTCGCCGCCGACAATTATCCGCATCGCGCGGCGCAGACAGGTTCGCGCTCCATCGTCATTCCACGCGACGTGACCGGCGGCATCAGGGAAGGGGAGGCGCGGCCGCATCCGGAGGACCGCCAGCGCTTCGAGGCGCTGAAGCGCCAGCTGATCGAGCGGATGGAGGCCTCGGCCGAGCTCAGCCGCCTAAAGAAGCATGTCCGCTTCTCCGAAACCCGCGAAGGCCTGCGCATCGACCTCATCGACGAAGCCGATTTCTCGATGTTCAGGCTCGGCACCGATCAGCTGGTGCCGGAGGCGCGGCGGCTGGTAGCGGCGGTGGCGCAGGTGATCGACGGCGTCCCCAACGACGTCATCATCCGCGGCCATACCGACGCCGTGCCTTATGCCGCGGGCGGGACGATGAACAACTGGCTGCTCTCCACCGCCCGCGCGGAGACCACCCGCGCCGCGCTCGAAGCGTCGGGTGTCGAGCTCGCCCGCTTCACCCGTCTGGAAGGCGTCGCCGACCGGGAGCCCTTCATCGCCGAGGACCGGCTCGACGCCCGCAACCGCCGCATGTCGATCACGCTCGCATGGCGCCGGGGCATGGAGGCGCCGCTCCTCGCCGCCGCCCGGGCGAGGGAGGCGCGCCCGTGAACGCCGAGACGCGCAGGCCCATCCCGGCCGCGGCGGGCGGCGAGGCGCAGTGGCGGCGCGTCTACCGGAAGATCGGCGAGTTCCTGAACACCCACCGCCTCGCGCCCTCGCCCGAAAATTACGCGCTGGCCTATCAGCTGGCGGTCCATGGCGACACGCCAGCCGCCCGCGCGGTGATCGCCGCGACCAGCGACGGCGTGCGCCTCACCCAGAAGGAGGCGGACCGGATTCTGGTGGAACATGGCGGCGGCGCCTCGGTCGGGGACCCGCACGAGAGCGAACGGCTCGCCGCCGCCGCCCGCCGTCAGCTGGAGGCCTTCGCCGCGGTCGTCGACCGCACCCGCAACGAAGCGCGCGATTACGGCCGCGACCTTGCGGAAAATGCCGCCAGGCTGGAACGCTCGGCGGGCGGTGCCGCGATACCCGATCTGCTGCGCATCGCGGGCGCGATGGTCGAGCGCGCGGCGGCCGCCGAGCGCAAGCTCGCCGCCGCCGAGGAGGAAACGCACCTCCTTCGCCAGAAGCTCGAGACGGTCCGTCAGGACGCGCTCAGCGATCCGCTCACCCGGCTGCCGAACCGGCGCGCGTTCGACGAGCGCTGGGCGGAGCTGGAGCGGGAGCGGGTCCCGACCAGCCTGGCGATCTGCGACGTCGACCGGTTCAAGGCGATCAACGACGTCCATGGCCACGGCGTCGGCGACCGGGTGCTGCGAATGGTCGCCGACGTGCTGGAAACGAGCTGCGCCGGCCACATGGTCGCGCGCCTCGGCGGCGAGGAATTCGTGATGCTGTTCGTCGGCCTCGGCGTCGAGCGCGCGGCCGAGATCGTCGATCAAGCGCGCGAGGAACTGGCCGGGCGCCGCTTCCGCGTGCGCGGCACCGACGCGCCGATCGGCCGCATCACCTTTTCGGCCGGAGTGGCCGGCGGCCGCTGGGACGAGGCATGCGAGCCCGCGCTGAAGCGCGCGGACAGATTGCTCTACGAGGCCAAGAGTGCAGGCCGCAACCAGGTGCGGCGCGAGGAGGATTGAAGGCGGTGAAAACCGGCCGTCAGATGACGAGCAGCACGGCCGCGCCGATCAGCATCCACAGCAGCAGGCTGAACAATATGCCGTAGAGAAAGCCCTGCACGGGCGGCGGCACCTCGATCGCCGGATTGGCGTCCGGACGGGGCGTTTCGAGAACAGGCCGATACTGCATTTCAACCTCCTGCCAGCAGGACGCTTGTCGGACGAGTTTGGATCCATCCCGTTGACAACCTCTTAACGGCAACGCCCATCCATCTCGTTGCCTGTCGTTCAGCTTTCGAGGAATAGACGTGGCATCAGGGCTTCTGCCGTCCACCGCAGGGGGAGATGTGCCGTGGAACTTGCCGCCGTCGTCCTTGCCGCGCTGATGGCGAACGGGTTGCCCGGTCAGTCGGATGCCGAGGCACCTTCGCCAACGCGGCTGCGCATCGTTCCCCCGAGCTGCCGTGAATCGCGCGCCCGCGCCGACGGCGACCAGATCGTGGTCTGCGCCCCGCACGAGGATCCGCGCCAGGAGGCTCAGCGCCTGCCGCTCCCCGTCGAACGCCCGCCGCGGCCGGCCGACATCGCGGGCGGCGAACAGGCGGCCGCAATGGACTCGTCCGCCGGCTCCTGTCGATCCATGGATCCCGGCCGCCACTGCAATCAGGGCTTGAACGTCCTCGCCATCGGAGGCCTTGTCGCCCGAGGTGTCCAAGCGGTGCTCCGACCCGGCGAGGAGGAGGACTGACCCGCTTTAGAGCATTGCCCGCGCGGCGGATGGACAGAGCAAGCGAGCAGGTTCATCATCTCAGCTGGCCGGAGGAGCGGCGAGTCGCGTCGGCGCCCGATAGCTTGATCAGACCTCCGACCCTGTTCTTCGTCTCATTGGAGGAGAAGAACGATGAGCAACACCCGTTCCATCGCTTCATCGCAGACGCCGCAAGCCAGGGACGACCGTGCGGTCGTCGCCGAGGACAGGTTGCTGACGCTCGACGTGCTCGCCAACGATGCGGGTGGCGCGGCGAAGAAGCTGTTCTCTTTGAACCAGACCCACCCCCAGACCGCGACTCCGGCGAACGCCTGGGTGAAGCTGCCGAGCGGGGCGGCCATTTCCATCCGCGACGGCACGATCGTCTACGACCAGCGCGGCGCCTTCGACCATCTGGCGAAGGGCGTCACCGCCCAGGATCAGTTCAGCTACGCCATCCGGCTCGGCAACGGAGCGGTCAGCACAGCCAAGGTCACGGTGACGATCACAGGCGTGAACGACGCGCCGGTCGCCGTTCCGGACAAGATGACCGGCGGTGAGAACGAGGTGCTGACGATCGATGTCCTCGCCAACGATCATGACCCGGATCAAGGCGCCACGCTCAGCCTCGTCTCCGTCGTGGCGCCGGTAGGACGGGGCACGGCCACCGTGGTGGCGGGGAAGGTCCGGTTCGATCCCGGCACGGACTTCGATCATCTCGCCGAAGGGCAGAGCGAGAAGATTCAGCTGCGCTACAAGATCGCCGATGAGCATGGTGCCACGGCGACCGGAGTTGCCACCGTGACCGTGACGGGCGCCGCGGAGGCACCCGCGGGCTTCGTCATAGATTTTGAGGATCTCGACAATCTCCAGGAAGTTCCGTTCGGCTATCGGGGCTTCAACTGGACCGTTCCCGGCGACCAGATGTACGTCCTCCACAAGGATTATCTTCCCGGCACTGGGTACCAGAGGGGCAGTATCCCGCCCGGCGAAAAGGTCGCGTTCGGCCCCTTCGGTGAGGGCCCTCTGGTCATCGAGTCCGTGGACGGAAGCGAGTTTCTGTTCGATAAGGTCTACATCACCTCGGCCTGGGACGCATCGCAACACGTGACGTTGCTCGGTTACCGCGACAATGTCCTGGTCGGCACCCACAGCGGACCGATCGTCAATTCGGGGCCCACCTTGTTCGACGTGGATTGGGCGCAGATCGACACGCTGATGATTGTCCACAGCGGGACCCACATCGCGCTCGACAACTTTTATTTCGGCTGAAGCCGGACGCCCTATGCCTGCGCCGCCTTCATCGGGCCGATCACCTGCGCGGCGAAACGGTCCATCTCCTCGGCCTGGGGGCTCATCTGGAGGAGGAGGAGGTCGAGCCCGGCCGCTTCATATTCCTCGATCCGTTCCCGCACCTGTTCGGGCGTGCCGACCAGATTGGGCCTGAGCCCGCGGTTCGACACCGAATATTCGCGCAGCTTCAGCTCCCGCTCAAGCTGGGTGCCCGACAGCCATTGCTCGAAATTGTCGAAGCCCTTGGGCGGCGTCGGCGGGAGGGCGGTGATCCGGTCCAGCTCGCGCCGCGCCTCCGCCTCCGAATCGCGGACGATAGCGTAGGCGGCCATCCCGAAGCGCATGTCCCCGCCGCCGGCCTGCGCGCGGCGCGCCTTCATGTCCGCAATCTTGGGCGCGATCGCATCGACCGGATCGCCGTGCATCACATAGGCGTCGCATTGGCGGGCGATCATCGTCTTGGCCGCGTCGCTCTCGCCGCCGGCATAGATGACGGGGCGGGGGGAAGAGTGCGGCTTGGGCGCGCAGATCGCATCCTGCAGCCTGTAGCGTTCGCCCTCATAGCTGAAGCGTGGTTCGCGCCACAGGCCGTCCACCACGTCCAGCCATTCGCGGGTGCGGGCGTAGCGGTCGTCATGCTGGTCGAACTGGAGACCATATTGCGTGGCTTCGTCCGCCCACCAGGAGGAAACGACGTTGAGCGCCAGGCGGCCGCCGCTGATCCGGTCGATATTGGCGGCCTGCTTGGCGAACAGAGCGGGGTGATGGAAATTGGGGCGCACCGCCACCATCAGCTCGATCCGCTCGGTCACCGCGGCGAGAGCGGCCGCCGTCGACCAGGCGTCGAGCGCGGGCTCCTCGACACCCTTGATGTCGTTGAGGTTGAGTTCGGCGATCAGGGTCAGGTCCCAGCCCGTCTGCTCGCTGCGCAGCGTCAGGCGACGGACATAGTCCCAGCTCGCCTCCATCCCCTCGTCCGGGATGTTGCGCAGCCAGCCGCCGAACACGGGCATCCAATAGCCGAACCTCATCGTCCCACCTCTTCCTCGATGATGTGCCGCAGCCGATCGACCAGTCGCTCGTGCGGGTCCCAGCCGAGCACGTTCAGCGGATCTGCGACGAAGTTGGAGAGCGCGTTGATGTCGTAGAAACGCGCCGTGCCGTCGCGGTCGTCGATCAGCAGCTCGACGCCGCCAAGTTCCATGCCGGTCGCACGGGCGACCGCCTCCGCCGCCCGGACGAGTTCCGGCGCGGGATCGACCGCTTTCATTCCGATCGCCGCCCGCCCCGGCGTGGCCACGCACGCGTCGGCGGGGCAGAGGTCGAACGTGTCGCCGCCGCTTTCCACTTCGATCGCATAGAGGAACTCGCCGCCGAGCGTCTCCATGCGCAGGATCGTGCCGCCCCGCGCCGGCGCATAGTCCTGGAGAAGGAGCACGCCGTCGATGCTCGTCGGCACGGCGCGGTCGGCGATTGCGGCGCGCAGCTCCTCAAGGCTCGAATAGCGGGCGATGCCCGCACCCGATCCGCCGATATTGGCCTTGACCAACAGCGGGAAGCCGAAGCCGCGCGCCGCCTCCACCAGATCGCGGGCGCGGTGGACCACCCGCGTCCGCGGGATGGAGAGCCCGAGCCGGGAAAGGAGCGACAGCTGCCGCGCCTTGGACGAATCGATCGCCAGCACCGCGGCGCCGTTCAGGACGCGCGCGCCGCTCGCCTCCCAATGGTCCAGCAGCGCCTCGGCATAGAAGATCGGATGTTCGGGATCGCGCAGGAAGCTCGACATCGCGACGCGGCTGAGCACCACCGGCGCCGGCGGCGCATCGCCCGCCGGATCGAAGCTGTGGCCGCCGAGCAAGATGCGGTCGAAGCCAATGCCGCGCCGATCCAGCGCGGCGAACAAAGGTTCGAACCAGGCGGGATGTTCGTAAAGGATGGCGAGCTGGGACATGGCTCCCACAGATGGTGTCCCGCCGCCATCCGCCAAGTGGCGGCGGGTGCCTTTTCCTATTTGTCGAGGACGCTGCCGTGGCCGCCAGCGTCGATGACCGGGGCGTCGTACAGTTCCTGCGGTGTTTCGCGGCCATGGTCCTTGCCGGCCGCGCGCTGGCCGCGGGCGAGGGCGAAGACGACGGGCGCGAGCAGCGCCAGCGCGACGAGGTTGGGCAGCGCCATCGCGGCATTGGCGATGTCGCCCATCCGCCAGACGAGATCGAGCTCCTGGAAGCTGCCGACCCAGATCATCACGCACCAGAGCAGGCGCCACAGGATCTGGAGCGTGCGCTCGCCCGAGCGGGTGCTCGCCACTTGGTCGTAGATATAGGTCACCGCCCGCTCGCCATAATAGGACCAGGTGAGGAGCGTCGTGAACACGAACAGCAGCAGCGCGACCGAGGCGATCAGCACGCCGATCGGAAGGCCGCCGAGCGTGTAGGGGAAGGCGGCGGCGAAGGCGCCGGCGGTCATGGCGAAGCCGCGCAGATCGGAATTCCAGGCATGTTCCTGGACGGTCACCACGCCCGCCGCGTCGGTGGCGGTGAAGCTGCCCTGCACCGTCAGGATGACAAGCGCGGTCATCGTGCAGACGATGATCGTGTCGATGAAGGTGCCCATCATCGCGAAACGGCCCTGCAGCGCCGGATCGGTGGTGCGGGCGACCGCGTGGGCCATCGGGGTGGACCCCTGGCCCGCCTCGTTGGAGAACAGGCCGCGGGCGACGCCGGCGCGGATCGCGATGATCACCGCCGCGCCCAAGAAGCCGCCGGTCGCCGACTGGGCGTTGAACGCGCCGTAGAAGATCAGTCCGAACGTCTCGGGAATGTCCTCGATGTTGATGATGATGGCGATGAGCGCCATCAGCAGATAGGCGGCCGCCATCGTCGGCACGACCTTCTCGGCGACGGCGCCGATCGACTTGATGCCGCCGATGATGACGATGAAGACGAGCGCGGCGACGATCAGGCCGCCGATGTCGGGGCTGAGCCCGGTCAGCTGCTGGATCGACTCGCCGGCCGAATTGGCCTGGATCATGTTGCCGGTGACGATCGCCGACAGCACCGTGCCGAGCGAGAAGACGATCGCCAGCCACTTCCATTTTGGCCCGAGGCCGAAGGTGATGTAGCTCATCGGCCCGCCGCGGCGTGTACCGTCGGGCAGCACCTCGCGGTAGCGGATGGCGAGCGCGCCCTCGGCGAAGGCGAGCGCCATGCCGATCAGCGCGGTGATCCACATCCAGAAGATGGCGCCCGGGCCGCCGAGCGCGATCGCGGTGGCGACGCCGGCGAGGTTGCCGGTGCCGACCTGGCCCGACAGCGCGGTCGACAGCGCCGCGAAGGGGGAGATTTCGCCGGAGGATTTGTCGCCCTGCTTGCGGAAGATGCCGACGAAGGCGGGCCAGAGCTGGCGCAGCGGATAGAAGCGCAGCCCGATCATCATGTACATGCCGATGCCGAGCAGGATCAGCACCATCGGCGGCAGCGGGATCGCCTGCTCGCCGTTCCAGGTGCCGCCCCAGATGAAATCGGAAACGTTGGTCACATGATCGATGAGACCGACCACCGCCGGTTCGGCCGCCACCGCGTCCGCCGCTGCACTTGCCATGGAGATGTTGCCCCTCTCGCTGCTTCTGCTTTGGCCGGAGGCTTAGGCAAGGAACGGCGGCAAGGGAAGGGGCGACAACGTCCCTCTCCCGCGCCGGGCGCGGGAGAGGGGTGTCGAGCGGCCCTTCGGGGAGGGGATAGGGGGCCGCTCTGTGCTTGCCGGAAGCCGGCGGGGGGAGACCGGCATCCGCAAGGCAGAACGTCGCATGACCGGTTCGGGTCCAACGGTCCGCCGCACGAACGGCGCCGCTTATCCACATGCCCGTCCACCGAAACTTTGCGCGCCGGCCATATTCAAGCGCGGCCGATCGGCGTACATTCCCGCCCATGGCCGAAATCCTGAGACTTGCCGAACCCGCCGAGACCGGCGCGCCCTCGCTCCCCCACAATGTGGAGGCGGAAGCCGCGCTGCTGGGCGCGCTGATGATCGACAACCGCCTTGCCGAAGACATCCAGATGAAGCTTCGGCCGGACCATTTCTTCGAGCCGCTCCACGGCCGCATCTACGAGCAGATCCTGAAGCTGATCGATCGCAACATGATCGCTTCGCCGGTGACGCTGCGGCCGCTGTTCGAGGCGGACGAGGAGATGAAGGAACTGGGCGGCCCGGCCTATCTGGCGCAGCTCACCGGGTCCGGTGCCGCCATCATCGGCGCCCGCGACTTCGCCGGCCAGATCTACGACCTTGCCCTGTTGCGCGCGCTGATCGGCGTCGGCCGCGAAATGGTCGAAAGCGCGCTCGACACCAGCGAGGAGGTCGATCCCAAGGGCCAGATCGAGCAGGCCGAAGCCGCGCTCTACCGCGTCGCCGAGGAAGGCGGCGGCGAATCGTCGACCAAGAGCTTCGCCGAGGCGACCCACATGGCGGTGCAGCTCGCCGAGAAGGCGCTCAATACCGGCGGCGGGCTGTCGGGCGTCACCACCGGCCTCACCGGCGTCAACGCCAAGACCGGCGGTCTCCACCATTCGGACCTCGTGATCCTCGCCGGCCGTCCCGGCATGGGCAAGACCGCGCTCGCCACCAACATGGCCTTCAACGCCGCCCAGCGGCTGGTGCGCGATCTTGAGGACGGCATCGCCGCGGAAAAGTCGGCCGGCGCGGCGGTCGCCTTCTTCAGCCTCGAAATGTCGGCCGACCAGCTCGCCACCCGTATCCTCGCCGAAGCCAGCGGGATCAGCGGCGAGAGCCTGCGCATGGGCAAGATCAGCCACCAGGATTTCCGCAACCTCGCCCGCGCCGCCGCCGATCTGGAGGGCCTGCCGCTCTATATCGACGACACGCCCGGCCTCACCATCGCGGCGCTCCGTACCCGGGCGCGCCGGCTGAAGCGGCAGCGCGGCATCGGCCTCATCATCGTCGACTATCTTCAGCTGCTGCAGGGCACGGGAAAGGCCGGCGGCGACCAGAACCGCGTGCAGGAAATCTCGGAGATCAGCCGGGGCCTCAAGACGCTCGCCAAGGAGCTGAACGTGCCCGTGCTGGCGCTGTCCCAGCTCAGTCGCGCCGTCGAGCAGCGCGAGGACAAGCGTCCGCAGCTGTCGGATCTTCGCGAGTCGGGCTCGATCGAACAGGACGCCGACATGGTCTGGTTCGTCTATCGCGAGGAATATTATGTCGCCTCGCGGGAGCCGAAGCGGCCGATGGACGGCGACGACGCCAAGGTGTTCGAAGCCTATGAGCAATGGCAGCGCGACATGGAGCGCGTCTACCAGCTGTCCGAACTGATCGTCGCCAAGCAGAGGCACGGCTCGACCGGCAAGGTGAAGATGAAGTTCGAAAGCAAGATCACCCGGTTCAGCGACTGGGCCGAAGAGGGGCACCTCCCCGAAATCCGGGGATAGGCCGCGCGTAATCCTCCCCTGAAAGGGGAGGGGGACCAGCCGAAGGCTGGTGGAGGGGTATCAGCGCCCGAGAATATCCTTTGCCGCTGACACCCCTCCGTCCGCCCTCCGGGCCGCCACCTCCCCGCGAAGGGGAGGATATTTGGTCCCGTCCGCCCGGCTAGCCTTCGAGCTCGTTCGCCGCTTGGGGGTCGCGCAGGCCGACGCCGATCGAGGCGCGGACGCTTTCGGCTTCCGAGCTCGTGACCGGATAGGCGCAATAATCGGCGGCGTAATAGGCGCTCGGGCGGTGGTTGCCGGACAGGCCGACGCCGCCGAACGGCGCGTTGGACGGGGCGCCGTTGGTCGGCTTGTTCCAGTTGATGACGCCGGCGCGGGTGTTGGCCCAGAAGCGGTCGTAGAGCTGCGGGCTGCCGCCGACCAGCGAGGCGGCGAGGCCGTAGCGGGTGGCGTTGGCCTCGGCCAGAGCGGCGTCGAAATCGGGCACGCGGATGATCTGCAGCACCGGGCCGAACAGTTCGACGTCCGGGCGCTGCGCGACGTCGGTCACGTCGATCACCGCCGGGGTCAGGAACGGGCGATCGTCGGACACCCGGTCGAGCCGCTTCAGCGCGCGCCCGCCTTTGCCCATCAGGTCCAGGAACGCTTCCTGCAACTGGTCGGCCGCGTCATTGTCGATCACCGGCCCCATGAAGGGCGCGGGATTGGCGTGGGGATGGTCGACGATCAGCCGATCGGAGAGCTTCAGGATGGCCGCGACCAGATCTTCGTGGCCGCCGTCGCGGACGATCAGCCGCCGCGCGGCGGTGCAGCGCTGCCCGGCGCTCAGGAAGGCGGACTGGACGGCGATGACGGCCGCGGCATGGATGTCGGGCGCGTCCCACACGACCAGCGGATTGTTGCCGCCAAGCTCCAGCGCCAGGATCTTGTGCGGGGTGTCGGCGAACTGGCGGTGGAGCGCCATGCCGGCGCGCGCCGATCCGGTGAAGAGCAGGCCGTCGATGTCGGGCTGGGCGGCGAGCGCCTTGCCGGTCTCCGCCCCGCCATGGAGGCAGCGTACCACGCCTTCGGGGACGCCCGCTTCGTGGTAGAGGCTCACCAGGAAATCGCCGACCGCCGGCGTCTTCTCGCTCGGCTTGAACACAACGGCGTTGCCGGCGATCAAGGCGGGCACGATGTGGCCGTTCGGAAGATGGGCGGGGAAGTTGTAGGGGCCGAACACGGCGAGCACGCCGTGCGGCTTGTGCCGCACCGCCACCCGGGCGCCGAGCGCCCCTTCCAGCCGACGCTGCGCGGTCCGTTCGCCATAAGCGGCGACCGAGATGTCGACCTTGTTCACCACCGCCTCGACCTCGGTGCGCGCTTCCCACAGCGGCTTGCCGGTTTCGCGGGCGATGAGATCGGCGAAGGGCTCGAGCTTGCCGCGGGTCACGTTGGCGAAGCGGCGCAGCGTTTCCACGCGCACCGTCAGCGGCCGGGACGCCCAGTCGGCCCAGGCGGCGCGCGCCTCCGCCACCTCGGCGCCGGCGTCGCCGACCCGGCCCTCCCAGAGCCGTTCGCCGGTTGCAGGTTCGAACGAAATCAGGCTGTCGGCCATCCTATACTCCCGCGCCGCCACCAACATGTTTGACGCAGCGGGTCAAGCCGCACGCATCGCCCCGCCCATCCGCCGCACCGCCGCGACCTTGGCGTCGAGCGCGGACCAGTCGTCGGCTTCGTCGATGCGGCTCCAGATCGCCTCCACCTCGTCGATGTGCATCGATTGCGGCGCGGCGTCCGACCAATAGTCATGATCGGTGGCGCCCGGCAGCGGGTCGAACGCGGCGATCCGGGCGCGGAAATCGGCGAACGCCTCGTCTTCGTAGGCGGCGTCCGCCGGCGAGGGGCCGCGCCGCCGGCCGCCGCGCCAGTCGAAGAAGAAGCGGTCGATCTCGACGGTCCTGCGCGCCAGCGCGCTTTCCAGCGCGATCAGCAGGCGGCCGTCCTCGTCATCGCCGCCGCGGGCGATGCCCAGCCGCGCGAAGATCGCATCCCGCAGCGCCTCCTGGAACCGGGCGGGAAAGCCCTCGAGCGCCGGCGTCAGCTCCTCGGCCTCGGCGATGAGGCGCAGCGAAGCGGCGAGTTGGACGATGTCCCAATGGATCGCCTCCGGCTGACGGCCGAAGGCGTAGAGGCCGGCATGGTCGAAATAAGCGGCCGTGAAGCCGCCGTCCCAGAAGGGGGTCCAGCGCCACGGGCCGTAGTCGAAGCTTTGCGCGGTGACGGCGATATTGTCGGAATTGAGCACGCCATGGACGAAGCCGGCGGCGATGTAGGAGGCCGCCAGCCTCGCCGCCCGGCCGCTGACATGGTCGAGCAGGCGGCCAGGCGCGCCGCCTTCCTCTCCGTAATAATGGCGCAGGCAATAGTCGGTGAGGCGGGCGAGATTGTCCGTCTCCTCGAAATAAGCGAGCCGCTGGAAGGTGCCGATGCGGATATGGCTGTGCTGCAGGCGCACCAGCACGGCCGAGCGGGTGGGGGAGGGCTCGTCGTTCCGCTCCAGCGCCTCACCGGTCTCGATCAGGGAAAAGGTCTTGGACGTCTCGACGCCGAGCGCCTCCAGCATCTCGGTGGCCAGGATCTCGCGGACGCCGCCCTTCAGGGTCAATCGCCCGTCGCCGAACCGGCTGTAGGGCGTCTGCCCCGAACCCTTGGTGCCGAGGTCGAGCAGCCGCCCCGCGCCGTCCCGCATCTGCGCGAACAGGAAGCCGCGTCCGTCGCCGATATCGGGATTGTACACGCGGAACTGGTGCCCGTGGTAACGCAGCGCCAGCGGCTGCTCCAGATTGTCGGGCAGCGGCACGAAGCGGCCGAAATGGCGCAGCCAGTCCGCGTCCGACAGGTCGCCGAGCCCCACGGCCTCCGCGTGGCGCTGGTTGCGGAAGCGCAGGATGGTCTGCGGGAAATCGGCCGCCTCGACTGGATCGTAGAAGGCGTCGCCGAGCTCGAGGATGGCCGGATCGGCGCGATAGGTGCTGGCTTGCGGAAGATCGGTCATGCGTCGATATGGGCCTTGAAGCTGCGAGGAAGAAGATGGCGGGCTGGACCGAAGGCTATTGGTGGTCGAACGACGGTCTGCGCCTCCATTATCGCGATTATGCCGGCGGTGGCGACGGGCGGCCGCCGATCCTCTGCCTTCCCGGTCTCACCCGCAACGCCCGGGACTTCGAAGCGGTTGCCGATCGGCTGGCGGGGGCGTGGCGGCTGATCTGCGTCGATCTGCGCGGGCGCGGCGACAGCGCCTATGCCAAGGATCCGATGAGCTACGTACCGCTCACCTATCTCCAGGATGTGGAGGCGCTGATCCGCGAGGCCGGGCTGCAGCGGTTCGTGCTGTTCGGCACCTCGCTCGGCGGTCTCCTCACCATGCTGCTCGCGGCGGCGGGCGCGGACCGGATCGCGGGCGCGCTGCTGAACGACGTGGGGCCGGCGATCGAGGAGCGGGGGCTGGAGCGGATCCGGTCCTATGTGGGCCGCTCGCAAAGCTGGCCGACCTGGCTGCACGCGGCCCGCCACTTCGCCGAGGCGCAGGGGGACGTCTATCCCGGCTGGAAGCTCGACGACTGGCTCGGCTTCGCCAAGCGCCTGTGCCGGCTCAACAACAACGGCCGGGTCGTGCTCGACTACGACATGCGCATCGCGGAGCCGATGCGGGTACCGGGCGGCACGGCGGGCTTCGACGCCTGGGCCGCCTTCCGGGCGCTGAGAGGCACACCATCGCTGGTGGTGCGCGGCGCGCACAGCGACATCCTCAGCGAAGCGACGGTGGCACGGATGATGGCGGAAGTGCCGGAGATGGAGAGCGCGGTGGTGCCCGGCGTCGGCCATGCGCCGACTTTGGACGAGCCCGAGGCGCGGGCGGCGATCGACCGGCTGCTGGCCCGCGTCGCCGCCTGAGACGGGGCACCGCGCCGAAGCTCCGGCGCCCCGCCGGGGCTGCTCAATCGACGTGCGGGGCGAGGTTCGGCGGGTCGCTCGCCGGGAAGCTCTCGTCGCTCGCCTGATCGACCCTGTCCCATTCGCTGGGCGGGTCGCGCATGGCTTCAGGACCCGCGGAGCGAGCGTTGCCGCTGTTTCCAACAGGGCCAGGCGGCCGAGACTCGGCCAGGGCCGGCGCGTCATGCTCCTCGGTGCCGAAGAAGAATGTGCGCGCGACCAGATAGCCGGCGACGCCCGCGACGGCGGCGCCGGCGATGCTGAACAGCGTCTTGTTGCGGTCCCATTCCATCAGGCTGCTCCCTCGTGGCTCAACGTGGCGGGCTCGGCGCGGGGCAGGTCGCCGCTTTCCGCCAGCTCCATCAATTCCGCCTTGCGCGCGGCGAGCTGCGCGCCGAGCGCCTTGAGATCGATCTCGGCGGCGCGGGTTTGCTGGAAGAGGTTGTCGCGCTGCTTCTCCTCTTCCTTCACATGATGCTCGATCTGCTCCTGCAGCACCTTCACCTTCGCGTCGTAGAACTCCTCGCTCGGCTCCGCGGCCTCGAGTTCGTTGATCAGCAGCTTGGCGCCGTCATGTTCGACATAGGCTTCGTCGAGATCGTCGTCCTCGACCTTGCCGCGGATCGCCGGATAGTAGATTTCCTCCTCGATCATCGCATGCACCTTCAGCTCGGTGCAGATCTGGAGGACGATGGTGCGCTTGTCCTCGGCGCCCTTGGCCTTCTCGAACCGCTCGAACAATTCCTCCACCCTGCGGTGGTCCTGGGCGAGCAGCTGAAGGGCATCCTGGGGCTTGTCGTCGGCCATGAATTTCTCCTTCGCGTATCGCCGTAACGAACCGCCAAGGAGCAGCCGGGTTCCGCTGTGCTTTGGAACCCGGGAGGAACTGCGCTAGTTCGGGATCAACATTGCTGAGGCCTTGAAGGATCGCGCGTTGAAGGACACCGAAACCCTGTCCCCCGTCCTGCCGGACGAGATCGAGACCGCCGCCGGGCGGCTGCTCGAGAAAGCGTGCGAGCGCGACATCATGTTCGCCACCGCCGAAAGCTGCACCGGGGGCATGCTCGCGTCGTTGCTCACAGACGTGAAGGGCGTTGCTCATGCCTTCGACCGCGGCTTCGTCACCTATACCAACGAGGCGAAGAACGAGCTGCTCGGCGTGCCGCTCGACCTCATCGAGGCAAAGGGCGCGGTGTCGCGGGAAGTGGCGATCGCCATGGCCGACGGCGCGCTGGAGCGCTCCCGCGCCAATCTGGCTCTGTCGGTCACCGGCTTCGCCGATTCCGGCGACGAACCCGGCCTCGTCCACTTCGCCTGCGCGCGGGCGGGGCGCAGGACGGCGCACCGGGAGGAACATTTCGGGCCGATCGGCCGCGGCGCGACGCGGGTGCAGTGCATGCGCGTCGCGATCGAGATGATGACGGAGATGCTGTGATGAGCGCCGACGTGCCGTTCGCGGCCATTCACCGCCACGGGTTCGTGCGGGTGTCGGCGGCGACTCCGCTCGCCTCGTCGGGCGATGTCCGCTTCAACCTGGAACAGACGATCGGGCTCGCCCGCGAGGCGCAGTCGCGCGGCGTCGACCTCCTGGTCTTTCCGGAGCTCAACATCTCCTCCTACGCCGTCGACGACCTCCACCTCCAGGAGGCGTTTCTGGAGGAGGTCGAGCGGGCGATCGGCGATCTGTGCGCGGCGACGGCGGACGTGGACGCGGTGCTGGCGGTGGGCGCGCCGGTGCGGCGCAACGGGCGGCTCTACAATTGCGGCATCGCCATCTCGCGCGGCCGCATCCTCGGCGTGGTGCCGAAGAGCTTCCTCCCCAATTATCGCGAATATTACGAGAAGCGCTGGTTCGTCTCCGGCATCGGCCTGGAAGGTCTGGAGATGGAGCTGGCCGGACAGACGGTGCCGTTCGGCCCGGACCTGATCTTCGAGGGCGAGGGGCTGGCGGACTTCGTCTTCCACCTCGAAATCTGTGAGGATTATTGGGCACCGCAGCCGCCTTCCACCGTCGGGGCGCTGGCCGGCGCGCTGGTCCTGTGCAACCTCTCGGCCTCCAACATCACCGTCGGCAAGGCGGACGAGCGCAAGCTTCTGTGCGCCTCACAGTCGAACCGCTGCTGCGCTGCCTACGTCTACGCCGCCTCGGGTCCGGGCGAGAGCACCACCGACCTCGCTTGGGACGGGCAGGGCTCGATCTACGAGTTCGGCGAGCTGCTCACCGAATCGAGCCGCTTCGCGCGCGAACCGGAGCTCGCCGTCGCCGACATCGACGTGCGCCGCCTGCGCCTGGAGCGGATGCGGATGCCGACCTTCAACGACAATGCGGTGGCCGCGGGCCATCCCGAAAAACGCGTCCGCCGCATCCGCTTCGACCACCGTCCGGCCAATCGCGACATCGGGCTGGAGCGAACCTATCGCCGCTTCCCTTATGTGCCGAACCGCATCGAGCAGCTCGATCAGGACTGCTACGAAGCGTTCAACATTCAGGTGCAGGGGCTCGCCAAGCGCTTCACCACCACGTCGGGCAAGCATCTGGTGATCGGCGTGTCGGGAGGGCTCGATTCCACCCATGCGCTGATCGTCGCCGCCAAGACTTGCGACTATCTCGGCATCCCGCGCTCGACCATCCTCGGCTATACCATGCCCGGCTTCGCGACCGGCGAGGATACGAAAGGCAATGCCTGGGCGCTGATGCGCGCGCTCGGCATCGAAGCGGCGGAGATCGACATCCGGCCCGCCGCCCGGCAGATGCTCGGCGACATGGGCCATCCCTTCGCCGATGGCGAGCCGGTCTACGACGTCACCTTCGAAAACGTGCAGGCGGGGCTCCGGACCGATTACCTCTTCCGCCTCGCCAATCATCGGGGCGGCTTCGTAGTCGGCACCGGCGATCTTTCGGAAGTGGCGCTGGGCTGGTCCACATACGGCGTCGGCGACCAGATGAGCCATTACGGCGTCAATGCCGGCGTGCCGAAGACGCTGATCCAGTATCTGGTCCGCTGGGTGATCAAGACCGGGCAATTCGACGCGGAGACCAACCGCGTGCTGCAGGCGATCCTCGACACCAAGATCTCGCCCGAGCTGGTGCCGGCGGACGTCGAAGGGGGGATGCAGTCGACCGAGGACAAGATCGGCCCCTACGAGCTCCACGATTTCTTCCTGTGGCACATCCTGCGCAGCGGGCAGGCGCCGTCCAAGGTCGCCTTCCTCGCCTGGCAGGCCTGGAAGGACCGGGAGGCCGGCGGCTGGCCGTTCGACTATCCCGATCATCTGAAGCGCGAATATGATCTCGGCACGATCCGCAAATGGCTCGAGGTCTTCCTGTTCCGCTTCTTCCAGATCAGCCAGTTCAAGCGCTCCGCCATCCCCAATTCGCCCAAGGTGTCGATGGGCGGCGCGCTGAGCCCGCGCGGCGACTGGCGGGCGCCGAGCGACGGAACGGCCCGGCCCTGGCTCGACGAGCTGAAGCGCGCGCTGGACGGCTGAGCGCCGGTCTGTTTCGTTTCAGCCGCGAAGCGCCGGGTCCGCCGGAACCGAGCTTCATCTGCATACGTTGGGGTGGAAGGTCCTCAAACCAAAGGGTTTCCACTTGATCAAGCTCGCCGCCGCCTCTGACTTGGGGCGCGATCTGCTCGCGGCCCGCAGCCGTTTCGACAACACGCTCATCTGCTTTTCCCATCTGCGCTGGAATTTCGTGTTCCAGCGGCCGCAGCATCTGATGAGCCGGTTCGCGGCCGAGCGGCGGGTGGTCTTCTGGGAGGAGCCCGAGGCGGCGGCCGAAGGCTGTGAGCCCGCGCTCGGCGTCCGGACCTGTGCCGAGACGGGGGTCGTCGTGTGCACGCCCTCGCTCCCCGAAGGCATGGACGAGGCTGGGCGGGAGACCGCGCTCAAGGCGCTGCTCGACGGCTTTCTGGCGGGCGAGCGGGGGCCGTTCGTGCGCTGGTACTACACGCCGATGATGCTGCCTTTCTCGCGCCATGTCGACGCCGCGGCGACGGTCTACGACTGCATGGACGAGCTCGCCAATTTCCGCTTCGCACCGCCGCGGCTCCTCGGCCTCGAGGGCGAACTGCTCGGGGCGGCGGACGTCGTCTTCACCGGCGGCTACAGCCTCTACGAGGCGAAGAAGGACCGCCACCCCAACATCCACCCCTTTCCCTCCAGCGTCGAACGGGCGCATTTCGCGCTCGCCCGCGCCGTCGCGGAACAGCCGATCGACCAGGTGGCCATCCCCGGTCCCCGCTTCGGCTTCTACGGCGTGGTCGACGAGCGGATGGACCTCGACCTTCTCGCCGCGGTCGCGGACGCGCGGCCGGACTGGTCGCTGGTCATCATCGGCCCGGTCGTGAAGATCGACCCCAAGGACCTGCCGCGGCGGCACAACATCTTCTACATGGGCGGCCGCCAATATGAGGAGCTGCCCCATTATCTGGGCGGCTGGGACGTCGCGCTGATGCCGTTCGCCATCAACGACTCCACCCGCTTCATCTCGCCGACCAAGACGCCCGAATATCTAGCGGGCGGGCGGCCGGTCGTCTCGACGCCGATCGCCGACGTGATGCGGCACTATGGCGACCTGGAGGCGGTGATCATCGCCGACGGGGCGGAAGCGTTCGTCGCGGGCTGCGAGCGGGCGCTGGAACTGGCCCGCGGCGACGAGGCCTGGCTCGAAGAGGTGGACGTGAAGCTCGCCAACCTCAGCTGGGACATCACCTTCGCGCGCATGTCCGCTCTGGTCGGCGAGGCGGTCCGGGTGGCGCCGCGCGGCCCGAACTTCATCGCCTCCGCCGAAGGGCGCAGCTACGACTATCTGGTGGTCGGCGCCGGCTTCGCCGGCTCGGTCATCGCCGAGCGTCTGGCCAGCCAGCACGACGCGCGGGTGCTGGTGATCGACAAGCGGCCGCATATCGCCGGCAACGCCTATGACCGGCCCGACGAGGCGGGCGTGCTCATCCACCAGTACGGCCCGCACATCTTCCACACCAATTCTGACGAGATCGTCGAGCATCTGTCGCAGTTCACCGGCTGGCGCGCCTACGAGCATCGCGTGCTGGCCGAGGTGCGGGACCAGCTGGTGCCGATCCCGATCAATCGGACCACGCTCAACAAGCTCTTCGGCCTCGATCTCAAGACCGACGCGGAAGCCGCCGCATACCTGGCGTCGCGCGCGGAGCCGGTGGCGGAGGTCCGCACCTCGGAGGACGTGGTGGTCTCGGCCGTCGGGCGCGAACTCTACGAGCTGTTCTTTCAGGGCTATACGCGCAAGCAATGGGGCGTCGATCCCAGCGCGCTCGACAAAGCGGTGACGGCGCGGATTCCGACCCGCACCAACACCGACGACCGCTATTTCGGCGACAAGCACCAGGTGATGCCGGCCGACGGCTATACGGCGATGTTCCGCAATATGCTGGACCATCCCAATATCGACGTCCTTCTCGGCACCGATTACCGCGACGTGCGCGACGGGATCGCGGCCGGCCACACCGTCTATACAGGCCCGATCGACGAATATTTCGATTTCCGGTTCGGGAAGCTCCCCTATCGCAGCCTGCGCTTCGAGCATCAGGTGGTGGACCAGGAGCGCTTCCAGCCGGTGGCGGTGGTGAACTATCCCGATCCCGCCGTGCCCTGGACGCGCATTACCGAATACAAGCACCTCACCGGCCAGCGGCACGGCAAGACCAGCATCACCTACGAATATCCGAGCGCGGAGGGCGATCCTTATTATCCGATCCCGCGGCCGGAGAATCAGGAGCTGTTCAAGCGCTACGAGGCGCTGGCGGATGCGACGCCGAACGTCACCTTCGTCGGCCGGCTCGCCACCTACCGCTATTACAATATGGACCAGGTGGTGGGCCAGGCGCTCGCCACCTTCCGCAGGATCGACGCCCGCCGGCAAGCGGCGGCGGTCGAGGCGCCGGTGATCACGGTCGAGGCGGCGGAATAGAGGCGGGGGGCGGCGGCCTCCCGCGCCGCCCCCGCGACCTCCCTCCGATCAAGCGGTTTCTACGGTAGTCGCCGGCGCTTGCGCTCGCCGGTGCGATGTTGCAGCGTCCGGCCCCGCAAGAAGAACCCCTGGCCGCATTCCCGCGCCGCTTTCGGAGACCGCCCCCGTGATCAAAGGCATCGCCGCCCTCTCGCTGCTCCTCATTTCCTCCACGGCGCTCAGCGCCGACGCCTTCGCGCAGCGCGGGCAGCCGCAGCCGGGAGGGCAGCGGGAGACGCAGCGACCCAGCTGGGACGTGAATGCTCCGCCGCGCCTGCAGACCCGCCAGGTGCGGATCAACGTCAACGAGGGGACCTGGATGAACCTCGACGTCAGCCCGGACGGGCGGACGATCGCGTTCGACCTGCTCGGCGACATCTACACGATCCCGATCGAAGGCGGCCGCGCGACCCGCATCGCCGAAGGCCTCGCCTACGAACAGCAGCCCCGTTTCTCGCCCGACGGGCGGCAGATCGCCTTCACCTCCGATCGCGGCGGCGGCGACAATATCTGGGTGATGAACGCCGACGGCTCGGGCAAGCGCCAGGTGACGAAGGAGACGTTCGAGCTCCTCAACAACCCGACCTGGAGCGCCGACGGGCAATATATCGCGGCGCGCAAGCATTTCACGACCCAGCGCTCGCTCGGCACCGGCGAGATCTGGCTCTATCATGTGAGCGGCGGCAACGGCGTGGCGCTCGTCACCCGGCCCAGCCCGCAGCACCAGAAGGAGCTTGGCGAGCCGACTTTCACGCCGCGCGGCGACGCCATCTATTTCAGCCGCGACACGACGCCCGGCCCGATCTTCCAATATGCGCAGGATTCGAACCAGCAGCTCTATGCGATCGAGCGCTACGACATGGCGACCGGCGAGCGCACGACGGTCGCCGCCGGGCCGGGCGGCGCGGTGCGCCCGAACCCGTCGCCGGACGGCCGCTACCTCGCCTTCGTCCGGCGCGAGATGGCCCAGTCCAAGCTCTATGTGAAGGACCTCGTCTCCGGCGAGGAGCGCAAGATCTACGACGATCTCGATCAGGACGTGCAGGAGACCTGGGCGGTCTACGGCGTCTACCCGAACATGGCCTGGACGCCCGACAGCCGCTCCATCGTCTTCTGGGCCGGCGGCAAGATCCGCCGGGTCAATCCGGACGGCACCGGCGCCGCCGAAATCCCGTTCCAGGTGTCGGACACGCGCGAGGTGATCGATCCGCCCCGGCCGCCGGTCGAAGTCGCCGCCGACAGCTTCACCACCCGCATTCCCCGCTTCGCCGCCGTGTCGCCGGACGGCCGCCAGGTGGTGTTCGAAAGCCTGGGCCGGCTCTACATCAAGGATATGGGCGCCGGTCAGCCGCGGCCGCTCACCGCCGACGACGGCGATTTCCAGCTCTTCCCCAGCTGGTCGCGCGACGGCAGCCGCATCGTCTTCGTCAGCTGGAACGACGCGCGGCTGGGTGAAATCCGCACCGTCGCGCCCGACGGCAGCGGGATGCGCGCGGCGACGCAGCAGCCGGGCCATTATCGCCGCCCGCGTTTCTCTCCGGACGGCTCGACCATCGTGTTCGAAAAAGGCGCCGGCGGCGCGCTCACCTCGCCCGATTGGTCGCAGGACACCGGCGTCTACCGCGTCCCCGCGGCCGGCGGCGAGGCGGTGCGGATCACCCGCACCGGCGACGGCCCGCATTTCGGCGCCGCGAGCGACCGGCTGTTCTTGGAAGTCACCGAGGACAGCAAGCGCAAGCTGATCAGCGTCGATATGAACGGCGAAGGGCGGCGCGTCCATGCCGAGGGCGCGATGGTGTCGAGCTACGAAGTCTCGCCCGACGGCCGGACGCTCGCCTTCCGCGAAAACTACAACGTGTTCGTGATGCCGTTCATGCCCGGCGCCGCGACGATCACGGTGGGCGCCAAGGCCACCCAGTTCCCCGCCACCCGCGCGACCGGCGACGGCGGACAATATTTCCACTGGGGCGCCAACGGGCGGACGCTCGCCTGGACGATGGGGCCGAACCTGTTCACCGCCGACACCGCCGCCCTCGTCCGCAGCGCGCCGGCGACCGGTGCCGCCGCCTATACGCCGCCCCGGACCGGCATCTCGCTCGCCATGCAGGCGGCGGCCGATCGCCCGCAGGGCCAGGTCGCCCTGGTCGGCGCCCGCATCGTCACCATGGCCAACGAAGCCGGCGGCATCATCGACGACGGCGCGATCCTGATCGACGGCAACCGCATCCGCGCGGTCGGGCGGCGCGGCGACGTGGCGATCCCGGCCGGCGCGCAGGTGGTGGACGTCACCGGCAAGACGATCATCCCCGGCATCATCGACGGCCATGCCCATGGTCCGCAGGGCGTCGACGACATCGTGCCGCAGCAGAACTGGTCCGCCCACGCCCATCTCGCCTTCGGCGTCACGACGATCCACGATCCGTCCAACCGCGCGACCGAGATATTCTCCGCCGCGGAGCTGCAGCGGGCCGGGCGCATCCTGGCGCCGCGGCTCTTTTCGAGCGGCGAGATCGTCTACGGCGCCCGGTCGCCCAACATCTTCGCCGTCATCGAAAATTACGAGGACGCGCTCGCCCATGTCCGCCGTTTGAAATCGCAGGGCGCGATCAGCATCAAGAACTACAACCAGCCCCGCCGCGACCAGCGCCAGCAGGTCGTCGCCGCCGGCCTCGCCGAAAATATCGCGGTCGTGGCCGAGGGCGGTTCGCTCTACGGCATGGACATCTCGATCATCGCCGACGGCAACACGATGCTGGAGCACAATCTCCCGCAGGCGCGCCTCTACGAGGACGTGCTGAGCTTCTTCAGCCAGACGCGGGTCGGCTACAATCCGACGCTCACCGTCACTTATGGCGGTCCCGGCGGCGATCCCTATTGGCGCCAGGCGACGCGTGTGTGGGAGCATCCCTTGCTCACCCGCCATGCGCCGCCGCGCGCGCTCGCCGGATCGATCCGGGTGACGACCGCTCCGGACGAGCAATATGCCGATCAGTACAGCGCCCGCGAATCGCGGCGGCTGGCGGAGCGCGGCGTGCCGGTGGCGATCGGCGCCCATGGCCAGCAGCAGGGTCTCGCCGCCCATTGGGAGATGTGGTCGTTCGTGCGCGGCGGGATGACCCCGATCGAGGCGTTGCGCGCCGCGACCGTGGTGCCGGCCCAGGCCTATGGCTTCCGCGACATCGGCACGCTCCAGTCCGGCAAGCTCGCCGATCTCGTCATCCTCGATGCCGATCCGACGCAGGACATCCGCAATTCGGACAAGATCAACCGGGTGATGCTGAACGGCCGGCTCTACGACGCGGCGACACTGAACGAGGAAGTGACCGGCAACCGCCAGCGCCAGCCTTATTTCTGGGAGCGCTGAGCCCAAACGGGGAGGGGCGGCCCGGTCACAGCCGGGTCACCCCTTCCAGCAGGCGCTCGTCGGCGCCCTCCCTCAGGATCGAGATGTCCCCGGTGGTCTCCAGCACCACGGCGCGCACACTGCCGATGTCGTCGATGCTCTGCGTGCGCAGCTTCTCGAGGATGTTGGACCGCGACACCCGCGTCTTGTCCATCGCCTCTTCGAGATAGCGGCCCCGCTCCATCAACAGGATGGGGCTGTTGCGGATCAGGTGCTTGAAGGTGTCGGACCGCATCCGCGCCTTGGCGAGCAGCCACTGGACGAGGAACACCGCCGCCAGCGCGGCGAGCGCCTGCAGGAAGGCGCCCCATTCCTCCTGCGTGCCCGCCTGCGCGATCAGCGAGCCGACCGCCACCGTCGCCACGAAGTCGAAGGCGGTCATCTTCGAGAAGGAGCGCAGGCCCACGATGCGGACGAGGATCACCGTCCAGACGACCGCCGCGGCGCTGAGGATGAGGCCGCGCAGAACGGTATCGAGCCATTCGGGAGAGGCAAACATATCTCCCCAACCCGTGCGACCGCTGCATGGTTGCTAATCGTTCGGCAACCATTCGCGCCCATGCTGACGCCAGTTCCAGGGGAGGGATGGGGATGGGCGAAGCGGCATTGCGGTTCGAGGAGCGGCGCGCCGAGCCGCGTCACGAGGGGCTGGTGACCCGCGCCACCCTGCATTTCCGCGGCCAGCCCTTCGATGTCGCGGTGCTCGACATCTCCTCGCGCGGGACCCAGATCGAAAGTCCGCTCAACCCCCGCCTCGGCGAAAATGTCGTGGTGGAGTTCGAGGCGTGCAGCCGCATGCACGCCTTCGTGCGCTGGGTGCGCGATGGCCGCATCGGCCTCAGATTCGGTCACGAACTCGTGATCGGCTGAACCCCCGCGGCGTCGGGCCTTGCGTCCCGCCATGTGACGCCATGATGTCAGGCGCGAGACTCCGGCGGCACAAGCTGGTAGAAATACGGGGGACTCGGGCCTAGGGGCGATCGGGTCGGGTCCCGCCGTGCCTCCCTTCGGCGGGACCCACGCCCCGCCCGGGTCCGCCGTTCAGCCGGAGCGGCCGATCATTCGTCCCCGTAGACCGCGACGCTGCGTCCGGCGGCCGAAGCCTCGCCGCGGTACATGCCGGGCGTGTTGAAGCTGTAGACGCCCTCGCCGCGCGGCGTGACGACGATGACGCCGCCGGTGCCGCCCAGTTCGCCCACTTCCGCCATCACCGCATCCGCGGCCGCCTGCGCGCTTTCGCCGCCGATTCGAATTCGCGCGCAGATTTCGTGCGCGACGCCGACGCGGATGAAATATTCGCCGGCCCCGGTCGCGGAGACGGCGCAGGCGCGGTCGTCGGCATAGGTGCCGGCGCCGATGATCGGAGAATCGCCGATCCGGCCCCAGCGCTTTCCGGTGAGGCCGCCGGTGGAGGTCGCGGCCGCGACATGCCCGTTCACGTCGAGCGCGACCGCGCCGACCGTGCCATATTTCAGGTCCACGTCGAAATATTCGGCGCTGGGGCGGGCCCGCAGCTCCTCCAGCTGGCGCAGCCGCTCGGGCGTGGCAAACCATTCGGGCGGCGCCTGATCGAGATCCTGTTCGCGCGAGAACTGGTCCGCGCCTTCGCGGCTCAGGAAGACGTGGGGGCTGCGCTCCATCACCGCCCGGGCGAGCGTGATCGGGTTCCGGGTCGCGGTGATGCCCGTCGCGGCGCCGGCGGCCCGGGTGCGCCCGTCCATGATCGCGGCGTCGAGCTCGTTCGTGCCCTGATAGGTGTAGACGGCGCCGCGGCCGGCGTTGAAGTTGGGATCGTCCTCCAGCACCTTCGCCGTCGCCTCGACCGCGTCGAGCGCCGATCCGCCGGCGGCGAGGATGTCGGCGCCGGCCGCCAGCGCCCGCTCCAGCCCGTCGCGGATCTCCCGGTCCTTGTCGGGGGTGAGGCGGTGGCGCTCGATCACGCCCGCGCCGCCATGGATGACGAGCCTCCAGCCCGGCCGCTGGTCGGCGGCGGTCTGGGAATCGGCGGCGATCGCGGGGGTGGTCATCATCAGGGCTCCAAGCAGCAACGGTATCCAACGCATGGCACGCTCTCCTTATGCCGCGGGGCTTTAGCAGAAAGAGGATGCCGGGGAAGGCCGCTCAGCTGTAGGCGATCATCCGTCCCCACACCGCGACCGCGGTCCAGAGAAGGAGCGAGGCGAGCGCCATCGCCCGCGCCGCCGGCGGCGGGGCCGTCGTCCATCCCGCCACCCGTCCGCCGAACAGGAAGCGGAAGGCCGCGGCATTGGCGAGCGCGACGGCGATCAGGACCAGCTTCTGCCGGAAGGTGCCGGACGCCGCCATCGCGCTCGCATCGGCGGCGAACATGGTGAGGCCGCTCGCGAGCAGCAGCACGAGGCCGCCGACGGCGAGCGGCGTCAGCGCGGCGGACACCGCCGCGAGCGGAAGGGTGCGGAAGGCGCCGAGCAGCCTCAGGTCGACGATGCCGATGCCGCCGAGCAACAGCACGAGGCCGAGCACATGGACGACGTTGGCGATCGGATAGGCCCAGGCCGAACGCGCGGCCCAGATGCCGAAGGACGATGTCTCGAGCGCCTCCGCGAGGCCGGCGAGCGCTTCCAACGGATCAGCGCAGCTCGACCGTCTTGTTGCCGACGATCACCCGCTCGATCCGCATTTCGGGCGTGCCGTCCCGGCGCGGATAGCCGACCAGGGTGATGCGCTGGCCGGGCCGGATCTCGGCCTCGGTCAGGCCGCGCGCCTCCATCCGGCGGGTGGGGGCGAGCACCACGTCCCAGATCTGGCCGCGGAACTGGACCTTCGCCATGCCGTGGGGATTGCCCCAGCTGAGCTCGGTCAGCGTTCCCTGATGCTCGATCACCTGTTCGGCGTCGTAGCTCGACCATCCGTGATGGGCGATCGCGGCGGTCGGCACCGCGACGGCGAGGGCGAGGGCCAGAGCGAGTTTCTTCATCAGTCTCTCCTAATCCTGGACGCCTACCGCACTAGCCAAAGCCGGCGCCTGAGCCAACCCGGACGAAAGGACGGCTTCCCGTCCACCGCCGCAGCGCCTATATCGCGGCCATGTCGGTACGCCCGTGGAGAGATATCGCCCGCCGCCCCTCGCGGCGGATCATGGTCGGGAACGTGCCCGTCGGCGGCGACGCGCCCGTCACCGTGCAGACGATGACCAACACCGTCACGGCCGACGCGCGCGCGACGATCGGCCAGATCCGTCGCTGCGAGGAAGCGGGAGCGGACATCATCCGCGTCTCCTGCCCCGACGTGGAGAGCACGCAGGCGCTGAAGCAGATCGTGCGCGCGGCGCGCGTGCCGATCGTCGCCGACATCCATTTCCACTACAAGCGCGCGCTCGAAGCCGCCGATGCCGGCGCCGCCTGCCTGCGCATCAATCCGGGCAATATCGGCTCGGCCGACCGCGTGCGCGAGGTGGTGAACGCCGCCAAGGCGAACGGCTGCGCGATCCGCATCGGCGTCAATGCCGGCAGCCTGGAGCGCGACCTGCTCGAAAAATATGGCGAACCGTGCCCCGAGGCTTTGGTCGAAAGCGCGCTCGACCATATCCGCCTGCTCGAGGAGCATGATTTCCGCGAGTATAAGGTGGCGGTGAAGGCGAGCGACGTGTTCCTGGCGGTCGCGGCCTACCAGCAACTCGCCGACGCGGTCGATTGCCCGCTCCATCTCGGCATTACCGAGGCGGGCGGCCTGCGCGGCGGCACGGTGAAGAGCGCGATCGGCATCGGGTCGCTGCTCTGGTTCGGGATCGGCGACACGATCCGCGTCTCGCTGTCGGCCGAGCCGGAGGAGGAGGTGCGGGTCGGCTTCGAAATCCTGAAGGCGCTCGGCATCCGCAATCGCGGCGTGCGGGTCGTCTCCTGTCCGTCCTGCGCGCGCCAGGGCTTCGACGTCATCCGCACCGTCCAGACGCTGGAGGAGCGGCTGTCGCACATCCGCACCCCGCTCTCGCTGTCGGTGCTCGGCTGCGTCGTCAACGGCCCGGGCGAGGCGCGCGAGACCGACATCGGCATCACCGGCGGCGGCAACGGCAAGCACATGGTCTATCTGTCCGGCGTCACCGACCATCATGTCCAGGACGCCGACATGGTCGATCACATCGTCCGGCTGGTCGAGGCCAAGGCGGCCGAGATCGAGGCGGCGACCACCGACGCCCCCGCCCAAGCCGCGGAGTGAAGCCCTCCATCGCCGTGCCGTTCGCGGTGGCGACGCTCGCCATCGCGCTCTATTCCGGCATGGACGCCGTGATGAAGGGGCTGTCGCTCGCGATCGGCGCCTATAACGCGCTGCTGTGGCGCACGGCGGCGGGGACGGCGATCGGCGCGGCCGCCTATCTTCCCAGGCGCGGCTCCTGGCCGACGCGGCCCGTGCTGCGCATCCATCTCGTCCGCGGCGTCGTCACGACCGCGATGGCGATGCTGTTCTTCTGGGGCCTCGCCCGCGTCCCCATGGCGCAGGCGATCGCGCTCGCCTTCGTCGCGCCGCTCATCGCCCTCTATCTTGCCGCCATCGTCCTCAAGGAGCGGATCGAGCGGCGGGCGATCGTCGCCTCCCTGCTCGGCCTGGCCGGCGTGCTCGTCATCCTGTCCGGCCAGGCACGCGCGGATCTCGGGACGGAGGCGCTCCACGGATCGATCGCGATCCTCTGCTCGGCGGTGCTCTACGCCTACAATATCGTGCTGATGCGGCAGCAGGCGCTGGTGGCGAAGCCGCTCGAAATCTCCTTCTTCATGAACATCATCATGTTCGGCTGTTTCCTCCTCGCCGCGCCCCTGCTCGCGGTGTGGCCAGAGGCCGCGCACTGGCCCGCGATCGCCGGCGCGGCGGGGCTCGCTTACGTATCGATGATGCTGCTCGCCTGGGCCTATGCCCGGGCGGAGGCGCAGCATCTGGCGCCGGTCGAATATACCGGCTTCGTCTGGGCCGCGCTCCTCGGCCTCGTCGTGTTCGGGGAACCGGTCGGTCTCCTCACCATCGCCGGCGCGGCGATGATCGTCGGCGCCTGCATCCACGCCGCGCGGCGGCGCCCGCCGCTGGCGGCGGACGCGGCCGCCTGAGGGGCGCAAACCCCCTCCCCCTGTGGGGGAGGGTAGGGTGGGGGTCCCCGACGTCTGTGGATTTGCCACTTTCGGCGGAGACCCTCACCCCAGCCCTCTCCCGAAGGGAGAGGGGGCGCTACCGCACCGGTTCCAAGTGCCGCGCCACTTCGGGGGCGTCCTCGATCGAGGGGAGGAGGCGGGGCTCGATCCGTTGGGGTGCGGCCTGTTCATAGGCGTAGCCGAGTGCGAGGATCAGGCCGTCCGACCATTTCGGGCCGATGAAGCTGAGGCCGACGGGGAGGCCGCGCACGTGGCCCATCGGCACGGTGAGGTGCGGATAGCCGGCTACCGCGGCGAGGCTGCCCGCGCCGCCGCCGCCGATCCGGTCGCCGTGGACGGCGTCGATGAACCAGGCCGCGGGCATGGTCGGCCCGACCAAAGCGACGAGACCCCCCTCGCGCAGCACGCGATCGATCCCGTCCGGCCCCGCCATCCGGAACGAGGTCTCGCGCGCTGCCCGGTAGTCGGCGGAGTCGAGGCCGCCGGTTTCCTCGGCCGCTTCGAAGATGTCCTGGCCGAACAGCGGCATCTCGCGATCGACATGTTCCTTGTTGAAGGCGATGAGGTCCGCGAGGCTGCGGGTGCGCACCTGCGGCGGCGTGGTGGCGAGATAGGCGTTGAGCCCCGCCTTGAACTCGTGGAGCAGCACCGAATATTCGTGCTGCCCGATCTCGCGGCGGCCGGGGAACTCGTCGATATCGACCAGCACCGCGCCCGCGTGCCGCAGCACCGCCAGCGCCCGTTCGAACGGCGCGTCGGTGCCGAAGCCCGCGGCGAAGCGCATGACGCCGATCCGCTTGCCGCGCAGCGCCCCGGCGTCGAGCGCGGCCGCATAGTCGGTCCGCCGCGCGTCCGCTTCGGCGGTCGCCGGATCGGCCGGGTCGCTGCCGGCGATCGTGGTCAGGATGTCGGCCGCCTCGCGCACCGTGCGGGTCATCGGGCCGGCCGTGTCCTGGCTGTGGCTGATCGGGATGATGTGGGTGCGGCTGACGAGGCCGACCGTGGGCTTGAAGCCGACGATGCCGGTGATCGCGGCCGGGCAGGTGATCGACCCGTCCGTCTCGGTGCCGATCGCCGCCGGCACCATGCCCGCCGCCACCGCGACCGCGCTGCCCGAGCTGGAGCCGCAGGCGTTGCGGTTGAGCGCATGCGGATTGCGGGTCTGGCCGCCGACCGCGCTCCATCCCGAGATGGAGTCGGACGAGCGGATGTTGGCCCATTCCGACAGGTTCGCCTTGCCGACGATCACCGCCCCCGCCGCGCGCAGCCGGGCGACGAGCGGTGCGTCGCGATCGGTGACGTTGTCGCGCAGCGCGAGGCTGCCGGCGGTGGTCGGAAGCGGCCCCAGCGTGTCGATATTGTCCTTGACGATCACGGGCATGCCGAACAGCGCACCGGGCCGCGGCGCCGCGTCGAGCGCCCGCGCCTGCGCGACCGCGGTCGGATCGACGGCGATGACGGCGTTGAGGCGCGGGTTCAGTGCCTCGATCCGCTCGATCGCGACCAGGGTGCGCGACTCGGCGCTCGCGGCGTCCAGCACCGCCACCGAGCGCTGCGGCGCGGGCGGCGCGGCCGGGGGAAGGGCCGCGCAGCCGGCCAATGCCGAGGCGGCGGCAAGGAGCGGGAGGACCAGGCGGCGCATCGCCCGGCTTTGACCGATGCGCCGCCCGAGGTCCAGCCCGGGCGCGGAGATCAGGCCGCGGCCTTGGCTGCCTTCTGCCGCTCGATCGCTTCCTTGATGATGCGGTGGGCGTCCGCCTGGTCGCCCCAGCGGCCGACCCGCACCCACTTCTGCGGCTCCAAGTCCTTGTAGTGGGTGAAGAAATGCTCGATCTGCTGCGCCACGATCTGCGGCAGATCGTCGGCCTTCTCGACATTGTTGTAATAAGGGAAGGTGGAATCGACGGGCACCGACAGGATCTTCTCGTCCCCGCCCGCTTCGTCCTCGAGGTAGAGGACGGCGATCGGCCGGGCGCGCACCACACAGCCCGGGATGAAGGGCGACCGCGCGACCACCAGGCAATCGAGCGGATCGCCGTCGTCGCCCAGGGTGTGCGGGATGAAGCCGTAATTGGCCGGATAGCGCATCGGCGTGTGCAGGATGCGATCGACGAAGATCGCGCCCGACTTCTTGTCGAACTCGTACTTCACGGGCTCGCCGCCCACGGGGACTTCGATGATGACGTTGACGCTGGCGGGGGGATCGTCGCCGATCGGAATGAGGTCGATGTTCATGATGGGCGCGGCCCATAAGGTGCGAACGCTTCCCAGGCGAGCCAAAAATGCTAATGGCCGCCGCCATGAGCAACAAAGTGCAGGCGATCCGCGGAACCCAGGACATGCTGGGCGAGACGGCCGAGCGGTTCCACCATGTCGTCACGACCTTCGACCGGGTGCGCAGGCTCTACGGCTTCCAGCGAGTGGAAGTCCCGGTGTTCGAAGCCACCGAAGTCTTCGCCCGCTCGATCGGCGAGACGACCGACGTCGTGTCGAAGGAGATGTACACGTTCGAGGATCGGGGCGGCGATTCGGTCACCCTGCGGCCCGAATTCACCGCCGGCATCTGCCGCGCCTATCTGTCCGAGGGCTGGCAGCAGCACGGCACGCTGAAACTCGCGACCCATGGGCCGGTCTTCCGTTACGAACGCCCGCAGAAGGGGCGTTACCGTCAGTTCCACCAACTCGACGCGGAAGTGATCGGCGCGGCCGAGCCGCTGGCGGACGTGGAGCTGCTCGCCTTCGCCGACCAGCTGCTGAAGGAGCTCGGCATCGCGGACGGCGTGACGCTGCAGCTCAACACGCTCGGGGACGCCGCGACGCGCGACGCGTGGCGGGCGGCGCTGGTCGACCATTTCGAGGCGCACCGCGCGCAGCTGTCGGAGGACAGCCTCGCCAGGCTGGATCGCAACCCGCTCCGCATCCTCGACAGCAAGGCGCCGCAGGACCGCCCGATCGCCGACGCGGCGCCGGGCATCGACGACTTCCTGAGCGGCGAGGCCGCGGAATTCTTCGCGCAGGTGACGGAGGGGCTCGCAGCGGCCGGCGTCGCCTGGAACCGCAACGCCCGGCTGGTGCGCGGCCTCGATTATTACCGCCACACCGCCTTCGAATTCGTCACCGATCGCCTCGGCGCGCAAGGCACGGTGCTGGCCGGCGGCCGCTATGACGGCCTGATCGAGAGCCTTGGCGGCCCCCACACGCCGGCGGTCGGCTGGGCGGCGGGCATCGAACGGCTGGCGATGCTGATCGGGAAGCCGGATGCTGACCGACCCGATATCGTGTTGGTCTCCGAAGATGACGCGCTGGTCTCATCTTCTGCGGTAATCCGATTTGCGGCTCAACTTCGATACGCGGGATTTTCGACCGAAGCTGTTATATCTGGCGCTCCGAAGAAGCGGTACCTGAAGGCCCAAAAGGCCGAACCTCGTCACATACTGGTTTTGCGCTCTGAAACCTCCGGCGGCATTCAGGTAGACATCAAGCGGGGTTGGGGATCGGGCAGTATGGATCCGCTCGAGCACGAGCGGCAAGTTGTCGAGCTTCTATCCAGATCGTTTGAGTTGGAACTGCTACCGCAGAAGAACCCTTCCTCGGCGGATATCGAGGTGCGGCTATAGTCATGACCCGCATCACCGGTCGGCGCATCGCACAGATCGAGGCGCGCAAGGACGAGCTTCAGAACGCGATGGCGGCGCCGAACCTTTCGGCGGACGAGTTCGTGCGCCTGTCCAAGGACTATGCCGAGATCGAGCCGGTGGCCGAGGCCGCGCGCGAGGTCCGGCGGCTCCGGGCCGAGCTCGAGGTGCTGGCCGGCATGGCCGAGGATCCGGAGCTTCGCGACATGGCCGCCGAGGAGGCGGAAGAAATCCGCCGCAAGCTGCCGGAGGCGGAGCGGGCGCTGGCGCTGAAGCTGTTGCCCCGCGACGCGGCCGACGACCGGCCCGCCATGCTCGAAATCCGCGCCGGGACCGGCGGGGACGAGGCCGCTTTGTTCGCGGGCGACCTCCTGCGCATGTACCAGCGCTATGCCGAGGACAAAGGCTGGCGGTTCGAGATCATCTCGGCGAGCACGGCCGAAATGGGCGGCTTCAAGGAAGTGGTCGCCTCCGTGACCGGCCAGGGCGTGTTCGCGCGCCTGAAGTTCGAGAGCGGAGTCCACCGCGTCCAGCGCGTGCCGGTGACGGAAAGCGGCGGGCGCATCCACACCTCGGCGGCGACCGTCGCCGTGCTCCCGGAGGCCGAGGAGGTCGACGTGCAGATCGACGACAAGGACCTGCGCATCGACGTCTACCGCTCGTCGGGTCCCGGGGGCCAGTCGGTCAACACGACCGACAGCGCGGTGCGGATCACCCACCTCCCGACCGGCCTCGTCGTCATCCAGCAGGACGAGAAGTCGCAGCACAAGAACAAGGCCAAGGCGCTGAAGGTGCTGCGCACCCGCCTCTACGAAGCCGAGCGCGAGCGGCTGGCGAGCGAACGGGCCGGCGCGCGCAAGTCGATGGTCGGATCGGGCGACCGGTCGGAGCGCATCCGTACCTACAATTTCCCGCAGGGGCGCGTGACCGATCACCGCATCAACCTCACCCTCCACCGCCTGCCCGAAATCCTGGAAGGGCCGGGCCTCGACGAGGTCGTCTCGGCCCTGATCGCCGAGGACGAGGCCGAGCGGCTCGCCCAGCTCAACGAGCAGTAAGGGAGGTTAAGGGGTTCACGAAGGGGCCGGCCTTATGGCATCGCGGCTCCGCACGATCCCGACACGAGCCATAGGAGAGGCCATGCGCGCGTTCATCCTTGCCTTGCTGGCGGCCCTGCTCGCCTGGCCTGCGGCGGCCGCGCAGCCCGGCGCCTATGCCTTCATCGGCGTCACCGTCGTGCCGATGGACCGGGAGCGGACGATCCCCGCGCAGACCGTGGTGGTGCGCGGCGGCCGAATCGTGGCGATGGGTCCGGCAAGCCGGGTCCGGGTGCCCGGCGACGCCGTGCGGATCGACGGGCGCGGCCGCTATCTGATGCCGGGCCTCGCGGAAATGCACGCCCATGTCCCGCCGAACCCCGGTGACGCGCAATGGACCGAGGACGTGCTGTTCCTCTATGCCGCGAACGGCATCACCTTCGCCCGCTCGATGCTGGGCGCGCCCCATCATCTGGAGCTGCGCGCCCGGGCCGAGCGGGGCGAGATCGTCAGCCCGCGCATCTACACCTCCGGTCCGTCGCTCAACGGCAACAGCGTCGCGACGCCGGAGGACGGCCGCCGCATGGTCGCCGAGCAGCGGCAGGCGGGATATGACTTCCTGAAGATCCACCCCGGGCTCGACCGGCCGCGCTTCGACGCCATTGCCGAGACCGCCAACCGGTTGCGCATCCCGTTCGGCGGCCATGTGCCGGACGAGGTCGGGATCGAACGCGCCTTCGAGGTGCGGCAGGCGACGGTCGATCATCTTGACGGCTATTTCCCGCTGCTGGTCGCCGACGCCGCGGCGGCGGGAGCGCCCGGCTTCTTCGGCTTCAATCTCACCGATCGGGTGGACGAGGCACGCATCGCGGAGGCGGTCCGCCGCACGCGGGCCGCGGGCACCTGGAACGTTCCGACCGAAAGCCTGCTGCGCCACGTCCTCCTGCCCGATCCGGACAACCGCCTCGCCGACCGGCCGGAGATGCGCTACGTGCCGCGCCAGATGCTGGCGAGCTGGGTGCAGGCCCGCGCCAACCTCCAGGCGCAACCCGCTTATTCGCCGGAACGGGCGCGGCGCTTCATCGAGATACGCGCGCGGCTGATCAAGGCGCTCAGCGACGGCGGCGCCGGCCTGCTGCTCGGATCGGACGCGCCGCAATGGTTCAACGTCCCCGGCTTCGCGCTCCACCGCGAGCTCGAATATCTGGTCGATGCGGGGCTGACGCCGTTCCAGGCGCTGGCCGGCGGCACCCGCGACGTCGCCCGGTTCATCGGGGAGGAGCAGCTGTTCGGCACCGTGGCGGTCGGCAAGCGCGCCGACCTGCTGCTGCTCGACGCCGATCCGCTGGCCGACATCGCCAATGCGCGCCGCACGGCGGGCGTGATGCTGGCCGGCCGCTGGCTGCCGGCGAGCCGCCTCCAGGCCGGCCTCGCGGCGATCGCCGCCCGCCACGCGAAGTAGCGCCAGACCAAGGTCCGCGAAGCCCTCAGCGCCGACCCGAAGCGTCTTGCCCGTATGAGCGACACCAAGCAACCA
>NZ_JBKBMQ010000005.1:7562-198971 GCF_046295735.1 Allosphingosinicella sp. | reverse complement strand
GGGGGAAGCGAAAGACCCCTCTGTTTGTTGGGGGGGTGGTCGCGCTGTTGGTGTGGGGGGTGGCGGGGGGGGAGGTGTTTCCCCCCCCCCCGCCCGCTTGCCCCTCCCCGGGCTCCTGCAAGGGAAACAGACGTTGCTCGAGGAGGAGAAGGGTGGCGTGTTGTGCGGGCTTCAGCGTGCCGGCGTGCAGCTGCGGTCGGAAGGCCTCGATCACGGCCGCGGCCGCTTCGGCCAGATCGGACGTGTCGCGGCTCATCGCCGCGCCCCGGGCGCCGGGCGGCGCGCGATCGCGGAAGCGGCACGCGCGATCGCCTCCTCGTCGGTGCGGGCGCGAAGCGCCGCGACGGCGGGGGAGGGGCGCGTCAACGGACCGGCTCCCCGATCGGCAGAAAACGCCGCCGATTGCCGGAGGCAAGCGGACCGTCATCGGTTAAGCTGCGCGATGTCGGACGGAGGTCACCACGATGCGCGGGCGCGGGAGAGGAGGGAAGCCGGCGCAGGCCGAGAGCGAGGGCCACCTTGAGCGACTTGCCCCGGATCGCTTGCCGCGTCCCGCTCAGCACCTGGTGGACGAGCTTCGGATCGTAGCCGTTCTTTCTCGCCCAGCTGCTGACGTCCTCGCCCTCGAGCACGATGCGCGCCTTCGCTTGGCGGATGTCTTCCTCCCGAATTGGAGGGAACAGGGACTCGGCTTCCATCTCGGCTTCGCCTAGAATGTAGAATGTCGCGCCACACTTCGACAAAAGTACCAACGAGTCAAGCGGGTTTCTGGAAAACTCCAGAATTCGCGACGCGTTTACGCGAAGAGCGCAACCGTACCGGCCTGAATCAGAAGGAATTTGGTGGGTTGGCTGGGGCTACGCTCGACAGCCAAAGCCGCTACGAAACGGGCAAGAATCAGCCGAACGCCGAATATCTCGCCGCCCTGGCGAGGGCTGGCGTCGACGTGATGTATGTCCTGACCGGTGAACGGGGCCGGTCCGATTCGCTCGGCGCCGACGAATCGCGGCTCCTCACAGCCTATTGGAAGCTCACCAGTGAGATGCGGGCCGTGCTCCTGACGATGGCCGAAACGATGATCGAGAAGCTGCTGCCGCCGGCGGCCTCGACGCTGCACGGCAAGCCGCTGGACTATCATCCTGAATGAACCAACCAAGAGGGGGGAATATGAACGAAGACGAGAAGAAGTGCCCGCGCTGCGCCGAGACGGTGAAGGCGGAGGCGAAGGTCTGCCGGCATTGCGGCTATGACTTCGTGACCGGTCAGGGACCTGGAACGACCGCGCACCCGATACCGCCGGAGAAGAGCTCGACGGTGAAGAAGGGTGCGCTCGGCTGCCTCGCGATCGTCGTTATCCTCGTCATCCTCGGCATGATCGTGGGAGGCGGTGAACAAGGCGCTGGCGGAGGTTCCTCGGCGTCGAACGAGGCGGCCATCCAGGTGAGCGCGCAGGAGCTTGCCGCGGCTTATGACGCCAACGAGGCGGCCGCGCAGCAGCAATATGGTGGCCGCCGACTTGAAGTGACCGGCACCGTCAACGCCATCCAGCTCGACGTCAGCAACAAGCCGTTCCTGGTACTGGAGGGAACGAATATGTTCATGGGACCGCAGGCTCACCTCACGGCATCCGCCCAGGATCAGGCCGCGTCGATCTCGCGCGGGCAAGATATCCGGCTGTCGTGCACCGATGTTGGCGAAATCATCGGCACGCCGATGCTGCGCAATTGTGACATCCTGGAGTAGGGGGAGACCGCGGCCGCGTAGCCGAGGGGGGGGACATGGAAGGGCAACAGGAAAGCGCAGCCGGCAGCCCGGTGCTGACGGTGATTGCATGGATATGGGTGGCGATCGCCGCGATCATCGCCCTTGCGGCGGCGGCGGACGGGAAGGGAGTGGCCGCCTTCCTGTTCGTGGCGTCGGCGGCCGTCGTCGCTCCGCCGCTGCGCACCACGTTCGCCGGCATGCGGCTCGACCGGCCGGCGCGCGTCGGCATCGCCGCGGTCGGCGCGCTCGCCGGGGTGACGGCGATCGGGATGAGCGAGGCGGCCGAGGCACCAGCCACGGCGGCCGCCTCACCTGACGTGCCGACAGCCGGGGCAGAGGCTTCCAAGGACACGCCCGCCGAGGCGTACAGCGACGCGCAGAAGGCGGACCTGCAGCGATTGTGGACCGAGGTGCTGGAGATCGCCGGCCGCTGCGATCGCCCGAACAGCGCCACCGGTGAGGCCGCCGGCCAATTCGCGAGCGGCGAGGCCTCGGTGTACGAGATCTATGGGCTGGCCAGGACGGCGCAGCGCGCCTGCGCGGCGGCGCAGACATCGCTCGCGAAGCTGTCCACCCCGTCGTCCTTGCCAGAACCCCACCGCTCCAAGGTCGCCGAAACGCTGCAGAAGTGCGAGGGAGCCTATGCCATCCGAAAGGTTGCCCTCGACACGTTGATGACCGTGCTCGACGGCGACCAGCGTCCCTCCCAGGTGCAACGCTACAAGGAACAGGCCGAGGGTGCCCAGGCCGGCGTGCTGCTCTGCGTGACGGGCTTCATCGAAACCGGCATTCTGATGGATGTCGAGTTGCCGGAGGCGAGGAGCTAATCGGCCGGCCACCTCGCCCCGGGACCTTGATCTTCAGCGGCATGGCGGCGAAACTTCGCGATCGACCCGGATCATCGCTGCAGTCATTCGAAGGGACTTTTACATGAATGATGAACAGGCTCCCGCAGAGCAGTTACCCCAGAAGGAGGATGGAATTGGCGACGACAGGTTGGCCCTGAAACCGCATACGGACTGGTTTTTGGCGAGTTTGACGAGCCTCGCAAACAAAGGGCTGACATTCCCCGTTACGCTTTTCGTCGGCGGCGCTGCCATCAGCGGGATATTGGTTGGCGGAAAAACGTATTTCGACGAGTTCTCTAGAATGATGCGCCGGTCTTTTCGTGATAATGAAGAATCCGCCGACATCATGGCTTCATTTGTCGATCAGTGCGGCTCCTTCTACGGCGACGCTGCAGAAATCGCGGCCCGTCCGCCAGAATATGTGCACCTAGTGGAAGCAAGGCTTTTCCACCCTGGTGCGGATCCGGTCCCCAAGGCCGACGGGGTTCTCTGGCGTGGGAAATTGGCCTCCGTAGACGGCTTTTGCTGGGGTACGTTGGTTTGGGAGAGGCGTTAAACCCCTTCCATCTGCAGGCTGGTGGTGAAGCCCTGGCCGTCCACCTTGTGGCTGACCTCCACGATCAGCCAGCTGACGGCATCGATCTCCGGCTTGAAGCCGGAAACGCGGACCGTCCGCTCCGGATAGAGATCGGCGCGGCCGAGCGCGAGATCGAAGCTGAGCTTGCGCTCGCCGCGCGCGGCCCGGCTGCGGGCGGCGCCGGCGGCGCGCCGTGCCTCCGCCTCGCTGCCATAGACGCGTGACAGGCGGCGGGCGCCGCTCTGCTCGCCGACCGTCACGGTGCGCTGCCGGGCGCCGTCCCGATCGTGCCAGGCGGCGGTGACGCCCTTGGCCTCCTCGCGCTTGCGCAGCTGGTAGGAGTGGCGATCGCCGGCGCGGCGGTGGATGGTGCCCGCCGGGATCGGCCGACCGCCGGCGGTGGTGCCGGCGCCGATCGGCGCGAAGATGAGCTTGCCGTCCTTCACGGTCGCGACGGCGTCATGTTCGCGGCCGAGGCGGCGGAGCAGCGCCATGTCGCTCTCCCGGCTCTGCGCCTGGAATTCGACGCGGATCCCGGACAGGCTCGCGGCGCATTGCGGCCGCAGCCGGTTGCGCCGGGCGATGTCGGCGACGATCGCGCCGATGGTGCTGTCGTGCCAGCTCCGCTCCCGCCGGGTGCGCAGGCTGCCGGCGACGTCGGCCGAGCGGGCGCGGATGGTGATGCGATCGGGCGCGCCTTCGTGGCTGACCTCGTCGACGATGAAGCTGCCCTTGTCGACCAGGCCGGGCGTGACGTCCTTGCCCTGCTTCCAGCCAAGCCAGACGCGCAGGCGCGCGCCCTCGCGCGGCAGCGCCATCTTCCCGTCCGAATCGTCCAGGACCAGGTCGAGCTGATCGGCCTCGCCGGCGCGCTTGTCGGTGATCGACAGGGAAACCAGGCGGGGGCGGACGCGCGCGGTGATGTCGCGCACCTGTTCGAACAGCCGGCCGGTCAGGTCCTGCCCCTCCAGCTCCACCTTCAGATCGAGAATGTTGGCCGCGCCCATGGCCCGGCTCACCCGTCCGCCGCCGGCGCGTCGTCGACCAGCGCGAGATCGATGCCGAAGTCGATCCGGCGCGGCGTGCCGTCCGGCAGGAAATATTTCTGGCGTTCGTCTATCCCGGTGATGATGAAACTGCCCCAGACCCGCCCGCCGGCGTCGACCAGCGGCCATGAATTTCCGCTCCCCGCCATGTCGCACAGGGTGTCGAGCGAGGCGCGGCCGTCCGCGATCTCCGAGTAGACGGTGCCGGAAAGCGAGATGCTGTCCTCGCCCGGGCCGACGAACTGGCTGGCGTCGCGGGCGCCGATCCGGTTGGTGCGGGCGTGGCGCCAGTCGCGCCGGCGCTGCAGCTCGTCATAAGCGAGGGTGGGAACTTCGAAGACGAACATGCCGATCGCGAGCAGCATCGATCAGCGCTCCCAATCCGGATCGTCGGCGAAGCTGGACGCGGCCCGGGCGGACTCCTCGCGCAGCAGCTTCTGGAGTTCCTGCCGCATCAGACGCGCCATATCGGCTTCGCTCTGTCCGGGCGCGCCGTGGATGTTGATCGTGATTGGCGGCAGCGGACGTGGCGAGGACGACCTGGACGCTTCCGGAGGCGGTGCCGCGACCGGTCCGGCGGCAGCAACCGGCGCGGCAGAGCCGACCGCGATCGCCGCGGCCATGCGGGCGGCGAGCCCGTCCACCCGAGCGAGCGGCCCCTCGTTCTTGAGCGCCGACAGGTTGTGCAGGAAGGCATCGAGGCGGCCGAGAATTCCGCTTTCCGCACCGACCGCGGCGGCGGGAGACGCGAGGCGGACGATCGGCGCCTGTATTTCGAGGCGGCGATCACCGTCCTGGAGTTGCGCCGGGGGAAGGTGAAAGGGGGCTGTCGACGCCGCTAGCTTGAGATCGTCCGGCGGCGACCATGCGGCGGCGAGGCGGGCGGCTACGCCGCGTACCCGAGCGAGCGGACCGTCCTCGCCGTCGCCGATGCCGCGTTCCAGTCCCTCCATCACAAAGCCGCCAATGCCCATGAAGACGCGGCTCGGGGATCGGATGCCGAGCGCCTTCTTCACGGCGTCGGGCATAAGATGGCTGAGCGTGCTCATCACTGCGGAGAGACCCGGGAACATGGCTCTGATCCCGTTGATCAGTCCCTGCACCGCCATTCTTCCGAGGCTTGCAAATTTTTCGGGGAACTGCACCTGGAGCACCGACAGTGCTTTGCCGACTGCCATGAGGAGAAGGCCAATGGGGTTGAAGGCCCCGAGAATCGCCCCAATCCTAGCGATTGCACCACCCGTGGTGCCCTCCATCGAGGACCAGAAGTTCGAAAACCACGCTTTGATACCGTCCCAATTCTTATAAATTTGATATCCGGCATAAGCGAGCAGACCGACCGCGGCGACAATCGCGGCAATCAGCAGCACGATCGGGTTCGCCAGCATCATCAGGCCGGCCTTAGAGACGGCCGTGCCCACGAGCAGCATGCCTCTGGCGAGCATTGGTAGAAGCTTCAGCGGTGCGAGCATGAACTTCGCGAATGCGAGGAAAGCCGGACCGCCTACGACCATGGCGAAGCGCAGCATGGCAAACGGAAGTAGTATCGTCCCGACGGCAACGGAGAGCGCGCCGATAGTGACGAGAAGGATCGCAAGGACTGCGGCCGTGGCGGCAAGCGTCGCGACCAGCCGGGGATTGCGCTCTGCCCAGTCGGCCGCACGGTTACCCAGCTCCGCCAATTTATCCATCAAGTCCTTGGCATGGGGCAACAGGTTGTTACCAATCGTGTGGCCGAGGACCTGGCCACGCGCTTTCAGCCGTTCGAGCTTCGTCTCAGCATCTCCCAACCGCTCATTGAAGTCAGTTTCGACTGATCCTTGAGCGGCAAGCGCGTCGCTGCGTATCTCGCGATACAGCGCGAGATTCTGGACCAGGGGACGTATGGCGGCTTGGACTTGAGCGTCAGTAAAGAGATGACTTAGCTTTCTCATGTCACCTTTGGTGGCGCGGATCGTCTGCTCAACAATCGTTTCGATCGGCGATTTACCGGCGGCAGCCCCGACCCGTAATGCAGCGCCGATATCAATGCCCATCCTCCTAAAGCTGTCGGAGGTCTGCTTTGTGTTGATTTTGTTGAGGAGGTTCTGAAGATTGTTAGCGGCGGAGGACGCGTCGCCGGCCCCCTTCCGAGTGATCTGAAGCGCGGCAGCCAGATCGGCGACGGCCGGCACTCCGCTTTGGCCCAGCGCGTTCGCAGACGCGGTCAACGCCGGGAAGTATTGAGCCATGTCCTTCAACTCGAATGCGCCAGCCTTGCCGGCCTGTGCCATCACGTCCAGTGACCGACCTGTTTCCCGAGCCGGGACCTTCAAGTTGTCGAGAGCGGACCAAGTTGCAGTCGCCAAGTCGTTGACGTCGGCCTTGTAGGCGGTCGCCGCCATGCCAATTGGCGCAATCGCCTCCATCGCCTGGCGGGGAGTTGCACCCATTCCCATCAACACGTCGGCACCCTGAGCAAGACGCGACGGAAGCTGGGCTACTCGGGGACCTAATCGATCGAACTCCCGGCCCATGAGAGCTGCCTGCGCCCGCGTCAGATCGGCTTTTTGGGCGATGTCGGTGAGCTGCGATTCGAATCTCGCCGCGCCGGCTGTGGCAACCGCCAAGGGTGCGCCGATCGCCACTCCTGCACCAATCGCCCGATAACCACCCCCGCGCAGCTTCTCACCAAATTCCTTACTGTTCTCGAATCGATCACGGGCACCCTGCACGCGCTCGAGCCGATCCTCCTGTTCCTTGAGGCGCCGGTTCGAGTCCGCCAGCTCGCGGCCGAGCCGTTCCTCGCTGCGGGCGAGGTTGTTCACGTCGATGCCGGCGGCGCTCGCCTTGGCGGTGAGCTTCTGCAGCTGCTCGACCTGCAGCTGGGTGGTGCGGACGAGGCGCTGTTCCTCGCGCTCGGCCGCGGCGAGCTCGCGCGCGAGCTTCTTCGTCGGCGCGCCGGCCTGCTCCATCTCCCGGCGCAGGTCCCGGATGCGGCGCCGGGTCTCGTCGAGCTTGCCGTGCGATTCCGTGAGGCCGGCGCGCAACTCGCGCATCCGGCCGACCGAGGCCTGCGCCTGGCCGAGCTCGAGGATCCGCTTGCGCGTCCCCTGAACTTCCTTGCCAGCATTGTTGGCGCCGGTGGCGAGATCTCGCAGCGGCTTCGAAAAGCGGTCGATCGCGTCGAAGAGAAGCTGGATCCGGAGGTTCCTGTCCCCGCTCACATCACTTGTCCTTCTTCGGCGCGCGATCGATCGCGCACTGGCGGTGGCGCATCAGCTCGGAAACCGGCATCCCGGCGAGGACGGTGGGCGGCCAGCCGCCGCCATAGACGGCGTTGATGTCCGCCAGGGCGTCCTCTACGCTTCTTGGGAGACCGGCTTCTTCGCCTTCGGCAACAAAAAATCCGACACCTCGGCCGCGCACTGGACGAGATCGGCGGGATCCATCGCCCTGCATTCCTGGGCGGTGAGCGTCGGTATGGTGATGCGGGGCAACACCTTGGTCAGCTCGTCGGTGTTCATCTGCATCAGCGACAGAAGCGACAGGCCGCGCAGGCCGCCGGCATCGGGCTTGCGCAACTGCAGCTTGGAAATCGTCTGCTCGCCCCGCACGATCGGCGTGTCGAGATCGATCGTCCGGATGTCGGTCTTGCCGGCGGGATCGGCGGTGTTGGCGTCCATGAACGTCTACCCTTTGAGGTGGAGAGGGGGAGGGCGGCGCCGGTGGAAGGAAGCCGGCGCCGTCCGGCCGGGCCCGGAGGCCCGGAGCTCAGAAGCGGCCGATCGCCTGGCGATGTTCGACGAGCCGATCGACGCGGCCGACGCGGCACACCATGCCGGGAACATCGATGTGGATCTCTTCCACGCCGTTCCAGCGCAGCTCGTAGAAGGCGCAGGCGACCTTGTACTTGAACTCGCCCGCCTCGCCCGGCTTGGCCTCGCCCATGTCGATCTCTTCGAACCGGCCGCGGACCATGACCTCGATCGCGTCGATCGAGCCGTCGTCGTCGCGCTGGTAGGATCCGGCGAAGCGGAGCATGGTGCCGGTGAGGCTGCCGCCATATTCGCGCAGCGCCTGGCGCAGCGGACCGCCGGAGGTGAATTCCAGGTCGAGATCGTCGCCCATGCCCAGGTCGATCTTGACCTGCCCGTCCATGCCGCCGCCGCGCCAGCCTTCAAGCTTGCGGGTGAGCTTGGGAAGGGTGACGGACGGCACGTCGCCGACATAAGCGATGCCGTTGTGGAAGAGCATCTGATGCTTGAGGATGCGGGGCAGGCCCATGATTCAGCTCCTGTGGTGTCGGCCTTGAAGGGGTGGCGGATGGGGCTTCAGCCGGCGGCGACGGCGCGGCCGAAGTCCAGGAAGTAGCGGTCGGTGATCCGCTGGCGGAGGTTGAGGTGCTCGAGCGGGGGGACCGGCGTGTAGTCATAGTCGAGCGACGCCTTGCCCGCGGCGAGCTGGGCGGGCGGATTGGCGTCGGCGTCGAACCAGCAGCGGCCGCCCAGGATCAGCCCGTCGCGCTTCATCTGGCGAAGCTTCTCGTTCACCGACTCGGCGCCGTCCCGCATCAGGCCCGGGTGGAGCGGCTTGTCCGCCATCCACTTGGTGCCTTCGGCCATGGTGTCGGCGAGGACCTGCGCGGTGCGGACCGCGCTTTCGAAGGCGAAGAGCGGATCGTCGGAGCAGGTGCGGCTGCCCCAGAAGCGATAGCCGTCGTCGTGGATGAGCGTGGTGATGTCGGCCGCGTTCAGCAGGCCGGCCTCGGTATCGGGATCCTGCAGGTCCCACTGGATGTCCTCGGTGAGGCCGACGACGCCGTCCACGGCGACGTTGGAGATCGTCTTGTGCCAGCCGATTTCCTTGTCGATGCGGGCGCGGAGGCCGAGCGCGCGGGCGACGGCGTAGCTGGGCGCGGCCGCATTGCCGTCGAAGGCGAGGAAGTCCGGGCGGAGCAGCATCAGCTCACGGGCGGCGAAGCCGCCGCGATAGAGGATGGCGGCCGGGATGTCGTCGCCCAAGGCGTAGGCATAAGCCATGCCGCGCAGCCGCTTCGCCACGATCGCGAGCGCGGTCGTCACTTCCTCGGTGTCGAGGCCGGGGCAACCGAGAATGCGCGGGCGCACCCCGAGCTGCGCCTGGGCGGCGAGCAGCGCCTGCATGCCGGTCTTCTTGCCGTCGACGGTGCCGCCGATCACGGCGGCGCTGGTCGCCTCCGCGTCGGCGCCGGGCGCCACGCGCACCATGACGACGGGCGTGCGGACCTGGTCGGCGATCGCGCGGAGCGACACCCGGGCGGTGCCGGCGGCGCCGACCGCTTCCGCGGCAGCGTCGACGTCGGTCACTAGGACCGGCCGATCGAGCGGGAACAAGGCGGCGCTCGCCGCCGGCGCGGTTACGACCAGGCCGATGACCGAAGTCGCGACCGTGCGGATGGCGCGCGCGAGGCCTTCGTTGATTTCGGTGACGGTGATGCCGTGATGATAGACGTCGGGCATTATGCGCTCCTCGGAACGGGGACGTTGAGACGGGTGCGGCGCGGGCCGCCGGGGATGTCGAGCCGATCGCCGTCGAGATCGAGCGTGAAGGCTCCGGCCGCGGTTGCGGCCAAGGCGACGGCTCGAAGGCGGAAGCGCGGCTCCCAGCGGGCGATCGCGATGGCGGTGGCGGCGAACAGGCGAAGCCGGCCGGCGGCGTTCATCGGCTGCGCCAGCAGCCGCGGCAGTTCGGAGCCGTAGTCGCGGCGGGCCACGCGGGTGCCGACCGGCGTCGTCAGGATGTCGCCGATCGACTGGCGCAGATGCGCCTCGCCCTCGATCGGCTTGCCGGTCTCCGCATCCATGCCGCGCATCACTCGGGCGCCCCGGTCTTCGCGGCGCCGGCTGTCACGCCGGCATGGACATGCGTCTCGAGGCTGATGCCGGCGCCGACGACGTCGCCGTCGAAGTCGCCCTTGCCCGTCACCTGGACGTCTCCGTCGATCCGAACGTCGCCCTTCAGATCGAAGCCGCCGTCCGTCGCCTCGATCGTGACGCCTCCCGGGGCGACGATCCGCACGGTGGCGCCGGCGGGAAGCTCGATCGCGAGCGCGCCGGCGGCGGCGTCGTAGGACAGGGTGCCACCGTCCCCGAACCGGACCAGGTCCTGATCCTCGCCGTCCGCCGGCGCCGGATTGGCGTCCGAATAGAAAGCGGGGCCGAGCAGCGCGCGAGCGCTGTCGCCCTCCGGGCTGAAGACGAGGCGCTGCTCGCCCACGCTGGGCGGCGACCAGACCGACGTACGGCCGGCACGCGCGGGGCCGAACGGGACGTCGCCGGTCACGAGATCGCCGATCCGGAGGCGGCAGGTGCGGCGCGCATGATCAACGCTCTCGACGGTGCCGAGTCGCTGCATGTCGCCGATCAGGCGCTGGATGTCGGCGGGATCGCTCATGAGCGCCGACAATGGCGGCAAGCGCGCGGGCTCGCGCGGTACGGCCGCTGTAGAGTGCTTCTCTACAGGCGGGCGATAGGCGTCGGGAGCGCCGGAGCGGCGGGCGAGGTGGAGTACGGGTTCGGGAGCGCGCCTCTAGGCTTTCGACACCCGCACTCGAACGTTTCCACTCAGCAGGTTGACGGCCGCTGCCGTGGGGTTCCGAAACTGGTAGCTCACCGTGTCGACGGCAGACACCCAGGCATGGAGTTCCAGCCCCTGCATGTCTCGCGTGAATGAACGAAAGACGACAGCATCGCCCAATGCCGCGCCCGGGACCGAGATCGTCTGGATGGCGTCGACACCACCGGCGGCAATGGCTGGAGGATCATAAGTCGCGACCGCGTCAGGGAGGACAGAGCGGCGACCGCTCGTGTTGGTCCCCGGCAGGAACGTCATCGTATCAGCTATCGCAGCCGGGATGCCGAACGTGCCTGTGCAGTTGGCAACAGAGCCGCCAGTGGTGCCCGAACCAGTAGCAGCAAAAAGGGCCTGCCCGGTGGGATGCGAAAGAGCGCGGTACTCACCATCGACCGCCGCGGACAGCTGGATGAGGCGAGTGACAGCGTTTTCAGCGGTCACGTCCGACACCTTGGGCCGGGTGACATAATAAAGGTTCATGCAGCGGAGCACATTGGACACGTTCCGGAAATGAACGCCGCTGATTGACAGCCCGGTCAACGAAGCCCCGACCTGCCCGCCTACGAGGAAGGCTTCGCCACTTGCCGCGCTTGCAGAGGAAAAGCCATCGATGACAATGTTGCTGATCGTACAGCCCCCGCCGACATAGATCGCGCGAACGGCGGCGAACTCGGCACCCCCGGTTTTGTTCGACATCGAGCAGTTCGCGAATGTATGATCGCGCTGGAACAGCAAGAGCTCGTTTTCGCCCTGACCTTCGATGTGGCTGAAGCTGAAGGCGTGACCGACATATCCGTCCACCTTCACGCCGATGCAGGCGTTTCCGTAGCCGTTGGCGCCCTTTGCATCGAGAACTTGACCCATCCCTGTTTGACTTACGCCATTATGGGTGTTGGTTATGGTGCCGTTGCTGATGACGTTGAGGGAGCCGCGTGTTTTTACGCCGTATCCCTTGGCCGTGTCGGAGTGAGAAAATCCCGTGACCAGCCAGCCGAGACCGCTGGATACGTATACACCATTGTCCTTGGCATAGCGCGAGCCGCCGCCAATGATCTTGCCATTGGTCGGCGTGGAATGAGCAAGAACCTGCGAGCCGACTTGGTAGGCCCAGAAATTCTCAATCGTTGCACCGTTCCCAGCCTGCACTCGGATGGCGCTCGCATACTGGGCGAGAGCGGCAATCGAATTGTTGTTATCAGCCGACATGAAGCCGGTGACCGACCCGCCGCTGACGTAGGGCAGCGGGCAGTTAACGAACGAGGCGAAGCAGCGAAGGCCGCCGCCGCCGGCGCTCCGCAAGCCGCGCGGATTGATCAACACGGCTCGGCAGACCGAGAAGCGCATGGCCGACCAGGTGTGAGTGTCGATGTTCGGCAGCGCGGGAGCCGAGGCCGCTGCCGCCGCCGAGATAGAAGCGGCGAATTGCGCCTCGGTTTCCCAGCCTTCGCAGGCGGGATTTTCCCACCTGACGGCCCCGCCAATGAAATTGAACCAGTGCCCCGTCAGGTTGGGTGCGACGATTAGAGCATCCGGGTCTTGGATGATCTCGATTGCCGCGCCGTTGACGACGATGTTCCCGCTGATCGAATACGGCGTCTCGCGGCTCGGGATGCGGCCGTATCCCTTGTGAACCAAAAACAAAGCGAAACTGTTCGTGTCGTCGATGTCCAAGACGGTGCGGAAATCCGCGGGGGTGACGTATACCTCGTCGAGCTTGGCCTTGGCGGTCCGCGACCCGTATCCGATCTCAAGGGCGCCGGCAGGCGACCCTAGCACCGAGGAGGTCGGACGGGCTTCTAGAGCCGTCGCGACACTGCCTCCTACGCCGAAGCTCACCCGCTGAGCGTCGAGGACGTTGGGGACCGGCACAATCGATCCACCCACCTTACGGAACAGTTCAAGACCGTCGCCGCGCTCGACCCACCAAGGCTTGTCGTCGGGGGTCGCGGCCGCCCCAGCCTCCGGAGTAGAAAAGACGTTGTCTCCAGCCAGAGCCGCCAGCTGCGCCAGGTCACGGGCTGCGAGGATCGTCTGCATATGCGGCTCGAGCAACGAGACCGTGGGAGCTGTTCTCGTGGTCCCATCGCTCTCGGCGATCAGCACACGCTCGGTGCCGCTGAGCTCCGGGACCAGAGGAAGATCGATGATCCGTGCCATGTCAGCTCCAGTGCTCGTCGAGGGAGGGTTGAAAGTTGGCGAGTGCAGCCCGGTCCATTGCGGCAACTGTCGCCTCGAGGGCGTCAGATGCCGCCCTCAAAGCGTCGATCGCGCGCCGGCGCTCCAGCGCCGGCACGAAGTCGACCGTGCTGCCCGGGGCTTCCGGATCCTGGAGCGCGAACTGCAGCGCCGCCTCGGCAATGGCGGCATTGTCATTGGCTTGGCGCCAGATAGGGGCGACGGCGAGGATGCGGCGGCCAGCCTCCCGCTTTACCCTATCGATCGCTAGCGCGCGCAGCTCGGCGAGGCGCGAGCGAGCACGAGGCAGAATGACCGGCCGGCCGTGCCGGCCGGCGCCGATCGTGCGCCCCTGCGACTGCGCCTTCATCAGCGCCTCGTAACGCCGCGCGCTAACCGGCGCCGCGTCTTCCGGAACGGCGGCCGAAACGCCGGCGAGATAGAAGCCGCCGGTCGACGGGCTGAACAGAAAATCGTGCATCAGGGGACCCCCAGCAAGCGGATGCGGGCGTCGATCGGCTCGGCATTGGGATTGCCGATGGTGACGGTCGGTCCGGAGATCGAGATGATCATCGGGTGATCGAGGCCGCTGTTGTAGATGCCGGCCGTGCGGCCGGAGATGAGATCGGAGAGCACGGTCTGAAGCGCGATCGGCAGCACCACCGACGTCTGCTGGCTCGCCTGCAGGTAGACGGTCGCCCAGAGCTCGAGGAGGCCGTTGGGGTGGTACATGCCGCCGTTCTGGGCGGTGCCGAAATAGGTCCAGGCCTGCTTCAGCGCATAGGGCGTGATCGCCTTGTCCTGGGAGGCGCCCGCAGCGACTTCCGTCGGCGTCGCCGCGGTGACGGTGATGACTCGATCGGCGTCGAGGGCTCCGCCGCCGGTCGCCAGGCCGGCGCCGGTGACGGAGCGGGTCGGCGGAACGGAGGCGGGGAGCTGGCCGGCGGGAACGAGCGCGTCCGGCCCGAGCGTCGCCACGCCATTGGCGACGCCGCGCTGCGCGAGGGGTATGTAGTCGAGCGGCGGGAGCTGGATGGCGGGGACGCGGGAGTCGGCGCCGAGGGTCGCCACGCCGTTGGCCGCACCGCGCTGCGCGGTCGGGACATAATCGAGCGGCGGGATCTGGGCGAGCGGCACTCGGGTGTTGCCGTCGAGCGAGGCCACGCCGTTGGCGGCGCCGCGCTGCGCGGTCGGGACGTAGTCGAGCGGTGGGATCTGGGCGACGGGCACCCTCGTGCTGCCGTCCAGCGAGGCCACGCCGTTGGCGGCGCCGCGCTGCGCGGTCGGCACATAGTCGAGCGCCGGGATCTGCGCGACGGGCACCCTGGTGTTGCCGTCCAGCGAGGCCACGCCGTTGGCGGCGCCGCGTTGCGTGGTGGGGATGGCGCCGATGTCGGCCGAATTGAGGGCGACATTGCCGGTCTTGTTGTTGACGCTGGTCACCGGCGCGTCGGCCATGGCGAGCTGTACCCAGTTATCGAGCGTCGTCGCCGGCGCAGCGGCGAGGATGAAGTTGCGCTGGATGTCGGTGCGGATCGCGACATCACCGGTCTGTGCATTGAGCGCCAGCATCGCCGCCTGGTTCGCCACCACGAACGGTTCGGTGATCGCGATCGACGGGAGCTGCGCTGTGGGCACCTTGCCGCCGGCGTCGAGCGTTGCCACGCCATTGTTGGCGCCGCGCTGCGCCATCGGGATGAAGTCCAGCGCCGGGAGCTGGCCCAGCGGGACGCGAGCATTGCCATCGAGTGTCGCCACGCCGTTGGCCGCGCCGCGCTGCGTGAGGGGAATGTAGCTGGTGAGGATCTGGGCGATCGCGGCCAGCAAAGCCGCCAGGCGGGTGGCGAGCGTCTTCGGTACCACGAATCGCTCTTCGTCCGCGCCGGCATCCACTTCGGCCTGGGTGGCGATCTCCGCGATGCCCTTGCGTTCGATCGTCGCCGGTGGATAGGCGAAGTTCGCGTCGCCGAACTGGATGAGATCGGCCTCGCCGGCGAAGAAGCGGATGTCCTGCGCGAACAGGAAAGCGGCGACGCCGGCCTTTTGGAAGATGGGCGCCGGGTGGCAATAGGCGCCGAACAGCGTCCCGTCTTCCAGGAAGAGGCCGAAGCCGCGCACCGTATAGGCGCCCTCGTCGAGATCGCGGGCGGTGAGATGGATGGTGCGCGCGTCGACCGCCATGCCGGCGACCTGGTCGAGCCGGCGGAACTCGCCCGGCAGCGCGACGAGCGTACGCGCGGCGTCGAAGTCCTGGTCGGTGAGGCCGAGGCCGGCGATGCGGACCGCTTTGGTGCCGCCGGTCTGCTGGTCGACCATGGCGGCGAGGCCGGCATCGGTGAGGACGATCGGGAGGGGAGGGAGAGGGGACATGGTCTATTCCTCCAGGAAACCGCCCTGCGACGCGCGCAGCGGCTCTCCCGTTTCGGTCTGCAGGTATCGGTCCCAGGCGGCGTCCGGATCATGGGCGGCCGTCGCTTCGGCCCGGACGAAGCCGAGGGCGCGGGCGGCGCCGATCGCGCCGATGCCGCGGGCGCCGCGCAGCGACTGGACGAGGCGGAAGTGGGAGCGCGCCGGCTTGTAGCGGATGACGTCGCGCACGATCGCCTCGGCGAAGGCCGAGGTGGTGCGCTCGCCGCCTTCGCCGCCGATCGGCAGGATGACTTCGAAGGTATGCGGCGCGCCGCGCGGCGTCGTTTCGAACCACTCGACGATCCGCAGCAGCTCGTCGAAGCTGGCGAGCACCGCCTCGATCGAGGCCGGCGTTCCCTTGTGGCGCTGCAGCTCGATCGCGACCGCGACCGCCTGGCGCTTGCGCGGCTCGCTCCAGGACGTCTCCCAGCGGTCGATCGACAGCGCCCAGGCAAGCCAGGGCAGGAGCTCGATCGGGCATGCCATGGGATCCCAGAGCTGCTCCGGCGCGATCGGCACCGCGCCGATGCGGGCGCCGGCGGCCTCGAGCGCGCGCTCAAGCGGCCGCGCGTTCGGCGGAAGGAGCGAGCGGTCAGTCCTCATAGCCGCCATGCTCGATCTCGATCGACGTGCAATGCGCGGCCTGGAAGGGCGAGCAGACGATATGGGCAAGCGGCGTCTCGCGCTCGACCCGCTGGACGCCGGGGGCGGTGAGGGCGGCGTCGATGCTGGAGATGGTGACGTCGCGGCCGAGCTTGCGGCTTTCGTCGATATAGGCCTCGAGCCGGCGGCGCGCCTCGGCCGCGACGACGGTGACGTCCGGGCCGGTGAAGGTGTGGATGGACGCCTTGATCGCGAAGGGGATGATCTCGGCCGACTGGACGGTGACGTGATCGGTGAGCGGGCGGACGTCGCGCGCATTCACCCGCGCCTCGACGGCGCCGAGGACCTCCGGCGGGGCGGCGCCGTCGCCGTGGCGGGAGAGGACGGACACCACCACTTCGCCCGGCGCCGGCGAAACGCAGCTCGCGTCGAGCACCGCCGGGTGCGCGGTCTTGGCGTGGAAGATATAGGCGAGCTCGGGTCCGGCGACCGAATAGCTTTCCGGCGCCAGCACGATCCGCTCGCGCAGCGATTCGTCCGTCTCCAGCTGCTCCTCGATGCCGGCCTGCGGATCGGCGGGGCGAACGACGAGGCGCGCGACGCCGAACAGGGCGCCGAGCTGATCGAGGTTGGAGCCGGTGGCGTAGGCGACCATGACCTGGCGCAGCCGGTCGTTCGCCTCCTGGCGCAGCAGCAGCTCGCGATAGGCGAAGACCTGGAGCAGCTTCACGGCGGGATCGGATTCGACGGTGGCGTCGAAGTCCGGCTTCAGCTCGAGCAGGCGGGCGAGGCCGGCCGCATAGATCTGCTCGAACGACAACTGCTCGACCACCGCCGGCGCGGGGAGGCGCGACAGATCCACCGCGGTCGAGCTGGAGACATATTCGGGCATCGCCCCACATCGGCGGGCTTCGCGCCGCCGCGCCATGGAGCGGCCCTGTAGAGAGCGACTCTACAGCGCCGCCTTCAGCCGAGATGATCGGGCTATTCGGATTTCGCTGTGGAAAGCGAACCGTGAGTGACCACGTCATCCGTGTTGAAAAGCTCGTGGCAGTCGGAGCACAGGACGAGCGGATCGGGGACCGGCTGCCGGAACCTCTTGCGCTTCGGAGCGGCCTTGATGTGGGGCGCATTGGGCAGCGGATCGAACAGGGCTTTGCAGCTGGCGCAGGTGCGCAGGGCGATCAGTCGAGCGGCCTCGCGCTCCTTCTTCACACGGCCAGGCCGCTTGCCGAACAGAGCACGGGCGCGGATGTTCTCGAAGGCGTAGCCGGCGCCGAGGCGGTTGGTCATCTTGATGACGCGGTTGCGGCCTTCGGTCGCGGCGTTGGTCCACTGGCGGCCCGTCCTGAAGTAGTTGAGGATCTCATCCTCCCAGTTGCGGGTGGCGGTCACCACCGGCCTGAAGAGGCGCTGGAGGTGGACCGGGATCGAGGCCTTCCAAGCGTCGAGCGCGGCCTTGGCCTCGTCGGCGGTCCTGTTGTCCCAGATCTTCATGAACGCCTCCTTGGTCTCGTAGGCGCCGCGCAGCTCGGGCGTGTTCTTGAGCCAGCCGTCGAGGTCGAGCAGCTGCCGCTCGCTGAGGACATAGGGCCGCTTGAGGAAGATGCTCCGGCCCTTCTTCAGCTGCTTCCGCGTCTCCTTGGAGATGCCGGCGCCGCCCTGGTAGACCCGGCGGGCGACCTCCATCACGTCATTGGCCATGCGCTGGACGTGCCACTTATCGACGATCAGGACCGCCTGCGGCATCGCGTAGCGGACTGCCTTCCGGTACGGCTTCCACATGTCGGTGGTGACCACCTCCACCTTGTCGCGGTCCCGCAGGTTGAGCAGGAAGTTGAGGACCGGCTTCTCCCATCGGGTGGTCAGCAGCTCGATCGGCCAGCTGTCCTCAATGTTGACGAAGATCGCCCGCATCTGACCGCCGAGCCCGAGCTCGTCGATCCCAAGGATGCGCGGCGCCTTCAGGCCAGCCTCGTGCTTGGTAACCAGCTTCTCGGCGTTCTCCGCGCCGATCTGGCGCACGACCTTCTCATGAACGCCCACGTCTTCGGCGACGTGCGTGTTCGGCTTCAGCAGCGCCTGGGCGGCGATGTATTCGCGGCAGCGGATCGTCATCTTCCGCCGCTCGTCCATGTCGGGCAGCGGCTGCGAGAAGGTGGTGCCGCACTCCCGACAACGCCAGCGCTGGCGGGTGACGAAGATCACCACCTGACGGCCGAACGCGGGTGCGTCCCGGAAGGGCTGCCGCTGCTTAGCGTGACGGTAGAGCTGGCCGACGACGCCGCAGGCGGGGCAGCTGTCGGGCTGAACGTCGTAGGAGGCGCTGACGTGCAGAGCCTCGTCTACGATCTCGCTTTTGATCACGGTCCAGTCCGCCAGGTGGAGAGAGTTAGGCATCCCGCGCGTGATGCACGGGTCGGATTAAGATGTGGAGTCTCAGAACAGGATGTTCGTCGAAGACCCGCCGTAGCCGCTCTGGTGGCGCTTGGGCGGGTCTTCGTGCCACCAAACGCCCTCCTTAGGAAGGTGATCGGGGCAGCCGCCGACACGGCGCACGGTCAACTCGGGGATGTGGCCCCTCACTACGGCAACGTCCTTCTGCCGGTGGCGCATCTCGCACCAGGAACCATCTTGCCATCGCGAACAATTGTTGCAGGGCTCGCCATAAACCGCGTGAACAGACGGAACGTCCCCAAAGCAGGGCTTACTCATCGCTCAGGCCTCCTTGCTTGCCAGCGCCCGGATCGCGCGGGCGGTGTCTGCCTTCATGTTCGCCCAGAGACTGTCCGGAACCCACTCGCGTCCCGACCGGTCCAAAGCTTCCGCCGCGACGGCCGCCTCTTCGAGCACGACAATCCTGAGCGTCGCTGCATCCATCTGTTCGACCACACTGTCATGGGTGAAGTGAGAACCGGACATCACTCCCCTCCCTTGAAGCCTTCTCTCGCCTTCAAGCACAGCGCGGACATCGCGGATCATCTCATCGATCTCCTGCATGGCCTCAAAGTGGGCACCAGGGTCTTCTTCGCTGAGCGCGGCCATAGCGGCGGGATTGTTCTTCAAGTCGGTGATCAGGGCTGTCAGCCAGCCAAGCCGGCCCATCGTTGCCGCATTCTCTTCGGGATCTCCGGGGCCAACGATCGCCTCTTTGAGCGCCTGCTCCATTGCCATTCCTTTCCACACGCTAATCCGAAATAGGAGTAGCACATGGTTTCGTGTTTTCAACACTCAAATCCGAATAGCCGATGATCGAGCAGGCTGTCCAGCATGCGCGTGCGCTCCGCCTCGGAGAGGCCGAGCAGTTCGCGGCGGGGATAGCGGACCGAGGGGCCGCCCTGCGACGGGCGGTCCGTGCCGCCTTCCTGGTGGATGCGGGCGATCTGAGCGACCCGGCCGGCGAAGCCGATCCAGGCTTCCCGATCGGACGCGCCGGTGAGGAGGAAACGGCGCGAGCGGATGCGGCGGAACATCGCCTGCCGCCGGATACGCCCCTTGCGGCGGAAGGCGCCGCCGCCAGCGTTGCGGTGCTCGGGAGGGACCGGCAGCCACTTCGCCACCTTGTCCCAGAAGAAGCTGCGGATGCCGCCAGCCTCGATGTCGTAGCCGGTCATGAGCGGCCCTTCGCGGACCCAGGACTTCATGATGACCTTGCGCGGTTCGGCCGCGCCCTTCGGATAGAGGAAGCTCACCGCATAGCCGCCCGGGACGGGCGGCTTGCCGGGCCGGCGCGGCGCGTAGCGCGCGCCATCCGGCGACTGCTGCGCGCCGATGCGGGCGCCCTGCGACGTCTGCACGTCGCGCGCCATTCGCCGGAGCAGCTTCCGGCGCTCGCCGGAATCCAGCTTCGCGATCATCTTGCCGGCGATCTGCTCGAGCTCCTCGAGCGAGTCGACCGCCCCGCTCATCGCCCGCTCCGATCAGACTTCCGGTCCATGAAGCCGCTCCTCGCTGCCGGCGACGATGTCGCGGCCGAACAGGGTCCAGGGATGGGGTCCGCCGAACGGATCCTCGCGCTCGGGCTCCGGCAGATAGGTGACCTCGAAGCCGCCGTTCGGGCGGCGCTCCACCTTCACGCGCTCGCTGAGCTCGATGTCGATCGACAGGTCGAAGGCATCGCCGTCCAGCACGTCGGCCTTCCATTCGAACGGCTTGCCGCCGCGATCGCGCCGTTCGATCAGGTCGGGCTGATGGGCGTGGATCCATGCCAGCAGCGGCACGAAGACCAGATTGAGATCGCCCGTGAATTCCAGCAGCACGATATTGAGTCTGTAGCGCTGCTCGAAATAGAGGCTGGGCGACGGTTGCGTGATCGGCCCGCCTTCGTCGACGAACATCTGCAGCTTTTCCGGATTGGCGGCGATGCCGGGGATCGCGCCGTGGAGGAGCTGCTTCAGCGACTTGTGCTTGTTCATGCCTGGCCGATGCGGTGAGCGATCCACCCGAACAGGAAGCTGCGGTTCTGCGCGCGCCGTTCGACGAGGCGGATGTAGCGCTCGCCCTGCAGGCAATCGAGCGCGGCCACCAGCACCTTCTCGCCGGCGGCACCGCGCTGGCGCCTGAAGGCCGCCAGGGCGTCAAGCGTCTGCGTGCCGATGCGGCCGTCGACATCGATGTCGCGCGGGTCGAGCGCGTTCATCACGCGCTGCAGGAATTCGGCGGCGGTCTTCTGTCCCATGTTGATGCCGGTGTCGAACAGCTCGGCGCCCACGCGAGGGTAGATCGCCGCCACCTTGTCGAAGCCCGGCTGCAGCCAATATTCGCGGCGGTAGATCTCGGCCGCGGTCGCGCGGGGGAGATCCCGCATCGGGCCGCCGAAGCCGTTCGCCCTGGCGATCGCGACGGTGATGCCCCAGTTCGTCTCTCCGCCCTTGTCGTGCGGATGATTCACATAGCCGCCTTCGCGCCTGATCACTTCGTCGATCAGCCGAGCGACGTCGGTCGTTCGGATGGCCAGCGAAGGTGGCGCGTCGTCCGGCCGGTTGTCGTTCGCCGCGCCGCCGGTGCCGGCCGCGGCGACGAGCGCCGCCAGGCGCGCGTTGAGCGATGCGATGCGGCTATTGTCGTTGAACTTGACGGTATCCAGCCAGGGCCGGACCGTTTCGAAGACGTCGCTGATGCGCTGCTGCAGGCTCATTTGCGTTTCTCCGTTCGTTCGGCCGCGGCGGCGTCCTGGTAGATCCGGGCGATGCCGGCGGCGCCGGCCGGCGGCGGCAGGATGAACCGGCAGGCCGCGCCGGCGCAGGCCTTCAGCAGACGATCGGCGGCGCCGGCGACGTCGGGGCGCTCTTCAGCTTTCGTGACCATCGGGCTTTCCCGTAATGAAGATGGCGAGGGCGGTGAGGGCGGAGGCGATCCTCTTGTCGGTTTCGAGCCGTTCCTTGTCATAGGACAGGCGATCGGCCGCCGCGGCCTTGATGTGCTGCAGCAGCAGATAGCAGGCGACGGCGACCGGCCCGCCCTGGAAGATCCCGGTGATGATGGCGTTGGCATCCATGGCGTCAGTCCCAAAGCTTGATGAGATCGTGCACGGGCGCCGCGCGCGGGCGCGGCGGCGCGTGCACCCGGGTGCCGACCGGAAGGACGGCGCCGAGCGCGGCGAGGCCCGGATTGGCGTCCAGCACGCCGGCGATGTCGTCGGCGCCGAGGCCGCGCTCCCGCCAGATCAGGGCGTCCAGCGTATCGCCCTGACGCGCGAACAGGTCGCTTTCGGCGGCGCTCATATCAGCTCCACCATGGTGCGCGGCTTGCCGAGAAGATCGCGGATGGCGTGGCGGCCGTCGCGGCGCAGCTCGCCGATCGCGGAGCTGAGCTCCGCGACGTCGCGCTGGCCGGCGCCGGTCTGATCGAAGTCGCGATAGCGCTCGATGATCTCCGCCTTGGCGAGGCAGCCGATCGCGCGGCGATAGAGGAGGACGTTGCGGCTTTCGCCGGCGATCACCGGCGCGGGCACGTCGGCCAGCGTCGCGTGACCGGCGGCCTGGTGGCGCGCGCGCCAGGCGCGGACGTCGTTGTCGATCGTCAGCATCGCGGCCACGATCGCGGCGCGCAGCCGGCCGGCAGTGACATTGTCGTCGATCCGCTGTTCGGCGCGGACCAACGCGGGATCGACCGGCGGGAAGAAGCCGTCGAACTCGATCTGCTCACCGCCTTCAGCCGGGACCGGCGCGACCAGGACGGGAGGGGGGATGACGATCGACGACATGGAAAACTCCGGTTCGCCCCGCCGGCATTTCCGGGGGTGGGGAAGCGGACGATCGGAGACGGCACGAAGCCGGCCTTTCGCCGTTTCCGCCCCCGGGCGCCGGGGGGCGAGATGGTGCCCGCCGCGGACGGCGGGAATCGGGATCAGTGCGGCGCGGTGCGCGCACCATCGTGTGGGTCGGGATCGGCGGCGAGCAGGTTGCGGGCATTGGCAAGGTGGCCGAGCGCGAGCGCGGCGGCCGCGGCGGCGCCGGCGACATCGCCGGCGCGGCGTGCCTCGGCCGCGCGGCCGACCAGGACGCCGGCGGCGTCGACCAGAAAGCGGGCCGTGGCCGCGCGGTCCGGATCGAGGACGCCGATCGCCTCGGCCGTGTCGATCGCGGCGCCGGCCAGCCCGACCGACCGTTCGACCGCGTCGAAGTCGGCCGCGGCGTCGATCGGCGGCGGCATGCCGGGCGGAGCCGCGGGCATGCAGGCGGCGAGCGGCGCGACCAGAAGAACGGCAAACAGGGTGGATCGGATCAGGCGCATGGTCACTCCTCCGTCTCGGCCGCGGCCGCCTTGGCCTGGGCGCGTTCGATCTTGCGGATGCGGTCCTTCACCCCCACCCGGTCGTGGAGCTGCTCGGCGCGTTTGAAGGCGACCAGCGCCCTGCAGGCGTCGGCAAGGGCGTCGGCATCTTCCTCCCGAGCGGCGGCGTCGGCGCCGCGCCGGTCGTAAGCGAGACCGATCGCCTTCATCAGCTTGGCGCGGACCTCGTCGGGCATGTCGACGTCCTCGATGCGCAGCTCGAGCTCCTCCAGGACGTGGAGGGGGAAGTCTTCGCCGCGGGCGAGCAGCTTCAGGGCCGCTTCCGCCATCTCCTCGACGATGAGGACGGGCGCCTGGCGCTGGAAGCGCGGCGGCATGGCGATGCCGTGGCGAAGCACGTGGCGCACGAGCGGCATCGCGCCTTCATAGTCGCCGACATCGATCCGCCACGTCATGATGGTGGGCAGGACCTCGGCGGACGCGCCGACCTGGTCGCCGGGCTTGCCGGCGGCGAGAAGGCCTTCGATCCAGGGGCCGTATTCGGGCAGCATCGTCCGCTTCGCCTCGATCTTGCGCTCGAGCGATTGGATCTGCTTCAGGCGCCTCAGATCGTGGGCGAGGCGAAGCCCGACCTGCGCGGCCGCGACGTCGGCCGCGCTGCGCGCCGGCGCGCCCGGAGACGCCGACGCCGCGCCGCCGGCCGGAGCGTCGGCTCCGGCATGGCGGGCGGCGAGGACGCGCTCACGATGGCGGCGCGCGAGGCTCATCAGGCTTCAGGTTCCGGCGCGGCCGGCTTGGGAGCCATGCGGATGTTCTCGACGAGGGCGCAGCGGCCATATTCCTCGACCACGTAGCTTTCGTTGACGCTCTCGTAGTTCGAGACCTGGTCGAGCTCCGGCTCGTCCTTCACCATGCGCCGGCGAGTGCCTTCCTGGGCGTAGATGGACAGGTTGTCGAGGCTGGTGATCAGCATCGCGTTGGCCGGGAAGAAGGGGACGCGCACGGCCGGCTTGCCGCCGATCTGCTTGGCGGAGGCCAGGATGCGATCGCGCGCTTCGACCTCGGTCGGCGTGTTCGCCGCCTTGTTGATGATCGGGAAATATTTGTCGTCGACGAGATCCCGGCCGACGATCACCACCAGGTCGGTATCGTCCCGGTGCCATTCGTCGAGCAGGTTGATGGCATCGACGGCAAGCGCGTCGAGATTGACGTAGTCGGCGCGCGCGGTGTCGGCGTTGCCGGCACCGTCGTTGGCAGCCGGATTGTAGATCTCGACGCCGTCCGCGACGTAGATCGCCTTCACATGGCCTTCCGCTTCCGGATCGCCGGTGAGGGCGCCGTCGTCGAGCACCCGCTCCGGCGCGAAGGTGCGGATCTTGAAGAGCCAGCCCTTGTTGACGTCCTGCAGCAGCGGATTTGCTTCGAGGTTGGTCTGCGCCGCGACCTCGACGCCGTTCCAGCCGATCATGATCCGGTCGCGGCCCTGCTGCTTCAGAATCGCGCTCGAGATGAGGTTCGGAAATTCCGGCCGGTGACGCCAGGCGTCCAGCTTCGCATAGCGCAGCGCATGGTCGAAATTGGTCTGCTCGCAGCGATAGCGGCCGAGATCGCCGGTGCTGGTCGGATCGGTCGGCGTGCGGCGGGTGCCGGCGGCGGTGTTGGTGCGGCCCGCGAGCGGGCGGTTGACCGAGATGCCGACCTTGTCGCCTTCCTGGGCGAGAACCGGGATGATGTTGATGCGGCTGAGGAACTCGCTGGATTCCTTCATCCGCTCTTCGAGCTTCTGCTCGACCGCCGGCGCGACGGTGAACTTGCGCGAGGTAACCGCGCCAGGGGTGACGCCGTTCAGCTTTGCGGTCTGCTCGACATAGTTGGTGAAGGCGAGGACGGTATCTTCGTGCATGTCCGGTTCCTAGAAGGCGGAGGGGCGGGGTTGGCGGCGGCGATCAGCAGTCGATCGTGACGAACTTCGAGCCGTTGCCGCCGGTGGCGGGGGAGCGGCTGAAGCTGCCCGGCGCTTCCGTCGCCTCGAGCTTGGTCTTCAGGCCGGTGACCTCGGTGCGGAGCGACGACAGCTGAGCCTCGCTCGCTTCGGCATAGGCCTTGATCCCGTCCTGGATGGCGGTCCGGACCTCGGTCGCGAAGGCGGCGAGCGCGGCATTGTCGTTGGCGGGCGCCGGCGGAGTGGGCGTCGGCGTCGGGGTAGGCGTGGGCGTGGGCGTGGGCGTCGGCGTCGGAGTCGGAGTGGTGCCGCCGAACTTGGTGGCGAACGTGTCGAGCACCCCGCTCAGCTTCGTGATCCAGCCCGGTTCCGAAGCCTCGGCGTCGAGCTCGAGCGTGCCTTCCTCGGCCGCGGTGAAGAAATTCGCCGGATTGAGCTTGCGGCCGTCGAACATCGGCTTCAGCGCCGAGAAAGCCAGCGCTTCGGTGCCCAGCGACGCGGGGCTGTCCGTGACGCCGATGCCGGCCAGGCCGAACTTGGTGGTGCCGCCGAAGTTCGGCGCGAATTCGCAGCTGGTGTAGATCTTCTGCCGGTTGCGGTTGATCTCGATCAGCTCGTCGGTGACGTCGAACTGGGCGAAGAGGGCGAGCCGCTTTTCCGGCTTGCCGTCGATCTGCAGCTCCACCTCTTCGTGCTTGACGGCCAGCACGTCGCCATAGGCCTTGAAGGGGCCGTCCGCGGTGAAGCCGCGGATATGTTCCATGTTGATGCGCGGACCGTAGGTGTCGCGATTGAACATCGAGACCGCGTCCTCGATCATCTGGCGCTCGACCTTGCGGCCATCGGTAGCGGTGGCGCCTTCGACGGCGACGCGGAAGAATTTCGTCTTGGGCATGGCGGTGGCCGGCTCCTGGGTTCGGGTTGGCGGCGGCCCGGCCAGGGGGAAAACCGAGCGCGCCGCCGCAAATCGACGGCGCCAAAAGGCCATTGCGGAGCGATCCGGCGCAACGCGCGGCCGCTGTAGAGTGCCACTCTACAGGGCAGGGCTCTGAAAAGAGGGGAGGGCGGGCGGTTAGCGTCGCCGGCGATGTCGATCCTCGCCCAACCTCGCCTTCCCAAGCCCGCGGGGCCGCTTGACGCGGCCCAGTCGGCCGATCCGTACCGCCAGGCGCGAAGCCTCTACTGGCGCGGTTGGGGCGTGACGCAGATCGCCGAGGAGCTGGGGCTCAAGCGGCCGACCGTCGAAGCCTGGAAGCAGCGCCACAAGTGGGACGAGGCGCCGTCGATCCGCAAGCTCGAGGACTGCCTCGAAGTCAAGCTGATGGCGATGATCGACCGGGCGGAGAGCTGGACCGGCCACGATTTCAAGGTGGCGGACGCGCTGCGCCGGCAGGTGGAATCGCTGGCGAAGATCCGCCGCTACGAGGCACCGGGCGGCCATGAGGGCGATCTCAACGACAAGGTGGCGAACCGCAACGCCGGCCCGAAGAAGAAGGCCCGCAAGAACCATTTCACCGCGGAACAGGTCGCCGAGCTGCGCCGGATCTTCGAATCCGAGCTGTTCAAATATCAAGAGACGTGGCTCGACAGCTCCTCGCTGCGCACCCGCTGGATCCTGAAGTCGCGCCAGATCGGTGCGACGTGGTATTTCGCGCGCGAGGCGCTGATCGACGCGGTGGTGACCGGCCGCAACCAGATCTTCCTGTCGGCGTCGAAGGCGCAGGCGCACGTCTTCCGCAACTACATCATCCAGTTCGCCAAGCGGGTGGGCGTCGACCTGACCGGCGATCCGATCGTCCTCACCAGCGATCTGATCTCGGAAGGGGAGCCCGCGGCCGAGCTCCACTTCCTGGGCACCAACGCGAGGACCGCGCAGGGCTATCACGGCAATTTCTATTTCGACGAATTCTTCTGGGTCTACGGCTTCGAGCAGCTGAACAAGGTCGCCAGCGGCATGGCGATGCACAAGAAGTGGCGGAAGACCTATTTCTCCACGCCGTCGACCGTCGCGCACGAGGCTTATCCCTACTGGACCGGCGAGCGCCGCAACCGGCGCCGGAAGAAGGCGGACCGGGTCGAGTTCGACGTCAGCCACGCGGCGCTGAAGGACGGGGCGGTCGGCCCCGATCGCGCCTGGCGCCACATCGTCACGATCGAGGACGCCGAGGCTGGCGGCTGCGATCTCTTCGACATCGAGGAGCTGCGCGACGAATATGCGCCGGACGAATTCGCCAATCTGTTGATGTGCCAGTTCGTCGACGACAGCCTGTCGGCGTTCAAGTTCAACGACCTCATCGCCTGCGGCTGCGACAGCCTGGTCGAATGGGAGGATTTCAACCCGGAATCGGCGCGGCCGTTCGGCAACAAGGCGGTTTGGGCGGCCTATGACCCGCAGGACAGCGAGGACGGCGACAACGGCGCCCTGGTGATCGCCGCGCCGCCGGCCGAGATCGGCGGCAAGTTCCGCGTGCTGGAGAGGCACCTGCTGCGCGGCCTGGACTTCGAGCAGCAGTCCACGTTCATCGAAGCGATCCTGAAGCGGTTCAACTGCACCTATTTCGCGGTGGACGCGACGCCGGGCTTGGGCAGCGGCGTCTATCAGCTGGTCCGCAAATTCTTCCCGACCGTCACCAAGATCGAATATTCGCTGGAGGCGAAGGCGCAGATGGTGATGAAGGCGCAGAACGTGGTGCGCCGCGGCCGCATCGCATGGGATGCCGGCAATATCGACATCGCCTCCGCCTTCCTGTCGATCAAGAAGGCGCTGACCCAGAGCGGCCGCGCGATGACGTTCAAGGCCGGCCGATCGCGCGAGGACGGCCACGCCGACCTCGCCTGGGCGATCATGCAAATCCTCATCAACGAACCGCTGGACGGCAAGGCCAAGCCGAAAGCCCGAATGGAGATCCTGTGATGGACCAGTTGCCCGCCTTCGGCGCGCTATCCGACGAGGGGCGCAAGCCCGCCGGCGTCGAATGCTTCACCTTCGGCGATCCGGAGGAGGTGCTGAACCGGCGCGAGCTGCTCGACCTCATCGAATGCGTCCATAACGGCCGCTGGTACGAGCCGCCGATCGCGCTGGACGGGCTCGCGCGGGCGTTCCGCGTGTCGCCGCACCACAGCTCGGCGATCATCCTGAAGCGCAACCTGCTGGTCGCTTCCTTCCTGCCCCACCCGCGGCTGAGCGCGAAGGCGTTCGGCGCGTTCGTCCAGGACTATCAGGTCTTCGGCATGGCCTATCTGCAGCGCCGGCGGAACATGATCGGCGGCACGCTGCGCTACGACCATCTGCTGGCGAAATATGTGCGCCGGGGCCTGGAAGCGGGGCGCTGGTGGTGGATCCCGCGCGGGCACCGGAACGAGGAGGAGCTGGAGCCGGGCAGCGTGATCCAGGCGATGCAGCCGGACGTGAACCAGGAAATCTACGGCGTGCCCGAATATATCTCGGCGCTGCAGTCCGCATTGCTGAACGAATCGGCGACGCTGTTCCGGCGCCGCTATTATCTGAACGGCACGCATGCCGGCTTCATCCTGTCGGCGATGGGTGATTTCGACGAAGGCGACATCGACAATTTGCGCGAGGCGCTGAAGAATTCGAAGGGCGTCGGCAATTTCAAGAACCTCTTCCTCCACGCGCCGACCGCGGGCGGCAAGGAAGGCGGGATCAAGCTGACGCCGATCGGCGAGGTGGCGGCGAAGGACGAGTTCCTCGGCATCAAGAACACCACCCGCGACGACGTTCTGGCCGCGCACCGGGTGCCGCCGCAGCTGCTGGGCATCGTGCCGCAGAACCAGGGCGGCTTCGGCAATCCGGCCGACGCCACCGACATGTTCTTCGAGCTCGAGATCGAACCGCTGCAGGCCGCGATCGCCGGCGACATCAACGAACAGGCCGGCGAGGACGTGGTGCGATACCGCGTGCGCGAACGGCGCGCGGCGGCCGCGGCGTGACCTAGGAAGGCGACTGGGCGCGGCGGCGCCATTCGTCGAAGTCGATCGAGCCTGCCAGTCGCGAGCCGAGATAAGCCTCGAGCTGATCGCCGAGCTCCTCCACGCTGGCGCCCTCGGTAAGCGCGCGATAGCCGGCTTCGAGGAACGGTCCTTCCGGCATCGCCACCCTCGCCGCTGTGTCGAGGAGCAGGATGTAGACCGCCTCGGCCTGATCGTCGCTGCAGGCAGCCACCAAACGAAACCGATTGATCCAGGACTCGGCCACGTGGGCGTTGATGCCTCGTGGGTGATCGTCGGCGTCTCGCGAGCTCATCCAGGCTAGATAGCAGCGCCCGCGCGGGCTGACAGCCTCGCCGCGGCCGGGACCGCCTGCGCGCCTTCCCTGCGCGGCCCCGCCGCCCCGGCCGGGCGTCGAGCGAGACCGTCGACCGCCGGGACCGGCCCGAGCAGAGCTGCACCCCCGCCGCGGGCGCTTTTCCCCCCGCCTCGCCCGCGCACTTTATGTGTCGGTTTTGATGCAGATTAGGAGACGTCGCGTCCCCGAGGGGAGAGTACCGCCATTTCGGGGAATTTGCGAGATGCGTTTTGATGCAGCTGGCGGCCTCGCTGCAGGCCACTTGGTTGGCCGGAAAGATGGCGCGCTTCTTGCCCCGCTCACCCCACGGTGAGCCCGCGCCGGCGCAAGCCGGCGCTGCAGCGGTCGCGTTCGCGCCGCCCTGGGAGAAGGACATCATGGGGAGGGGACGGTCACCAGCCGATCAAACAGCGCCGCGCGTAGCGCGTCCTCATATCCTTCCCTCTTCGGCCGGATTCTGGCTCTTGTTTGAACTCGCGCTCCTTTCAAGCGCGCGGCCGAGCGCCGCGAGGACGTCTCCCGTCGTGCCGGCGCCGGCGATGAACCGGGCCTGCTCCTCGGCCGACACCCCGTCGAGCATCGCCTCCGTCTCCGCCGCGGCCGCATGCCTCCGGTGCTCCTCGCACCCGGGCAGGGGCGGCTTCTTGCCCATCAGTCGCTTCACGATCGCCAGCGCCGTGCCTCGCAGCGCGAACCAGTAGGCGTTGGTGATCTGGCGCACCTGGGGGCCGGCGCCGTCGTTATCGAGCGGCTCCGTGCGGCGCAGCCAGTCCAGGAAGCCGTGCTCCTTCAGGCGGGCGAGGGCACGTACGACCGTACCGCGGGCGAGCTTCGTCTGTGCCTGGATCCACGCGATCGAGGGCTCGAGCCGCCCGGTCCTGTAGCAGACAATGCGGCACAAGGTCTTGAGGACCTTCAGCCCGGTGAGGCCGATCGCGCCCATCCGGTCGCCGGGCTTCTTCGTCTGATCGTCGAAGATCTCGGCCGCCTTGATGAGTGCGCCCATGAAGCGGCGCGCGTCCGTTTTCGATGAACCGATCGGATGCCAGATCCGGTGCTCGCGCTCGTGCCTGTGATAGCTGTTGCGCCTCACCGGCTGGAACGTGCGCCGTGCCTTCGTCGGCGCGGCGCCGGCGACCAACTCGCCGATTGCGCGCGCGCTCATGCCCGGCGATCCGTGCGCCGGCCGGCTACCGCCGCGGCCCGTCCAGCAGCGCCTCGGCCGGCGGAAAGCCTTTCAGCAGCATGTCCGCCCATTCCACCGTGAGCTCGCGGCGCCGGTCCATATAGGCCGCCCTGTTGTAGATCCCGCGCACGCCGGCGACCTTGTGCGCCAGCATCAGCTCGATCACGTCGGCGTCGCCGTCGCGTCCGCTCATCGCCGCACGTTCGTTCATGATCGACGAGAAGGTCGACCGCCAGCCGTGGGGAACGTGGCGCCCCCGGAACTCCGTCATCCGCTTGTAGAGAAAGCCGATCGCATTCTCGCTGATCGGCCGGTGAGCGTGCCGGACACCCGGGAACAGCCAAGGGCCCCGGCCGGCGAGGCGCTGCGCCACCTGGATCACGTCGACTGCCTGCGGCGGCAGTGGGACCAGATGATCGAAGGCGGACTGCTCGCTCTCCTCCAGCTCGAGCTTCATCCGCTCCGCCGGCACCAGCCAAAGCGGCTGCTCGCCGTCCAGGTCCTGGAACTCGGCGACGCGCGGCGTGAAGCGGATGATTCCCGGCCGCACCGCAGTGAGCGCCAGGAGCCGGGAGGCCAGCTTCGTAACCGGGTGCGCCGGCGCCGCCTCCACGGCCTTCAGGAAGGCGCGGGCCTCCTCGAGCTTCGTCAGCGCCGGCATGCGGCCCTTGCGGATCGGTTTCAGGACGGCGCCGATCGCCGCGGCCGGATCGATCTCCGCCAGCTCCTCCGCGATCGCCAGGCCGAAGATGGCCGAGATCCGCCCGCGGATGCGGTGCGCCGCCTCGGTCGCGCCGCGCGCCTGCACCGCCGTCAGCAGCTCGCGCACCTGGGAAGGTCGCACCTGGTCGACTGGCACCGTGCCGATCGCGGGGAAGACGTCCGTCACCAGGCTGTCCAGCACCGCCGCCGCATGCTTCGGCTTCCAGAGCGGCGTCTGCATCTCGTGCCAGCGCCGGGCGAGCGCTTCGAAGGTCGGGGCACTTGAGGGGGCATTCGCCTTCGCCGCCGGATCCTCGCCGGCGCGCAGGCGCCGGGCCGCATCCTCCCGCAGCTCGCGCGCCCGCTTCAGGCTGATCTCCGGATAGGAGCCGAGGACGAGGCGCTTCTCCTTCCCCGCCAGCCGGTATTTCCACCGCCAGCTTCGAAAGCCGGTCTTCGTCACGTATAGGTAGAGCCCACCCGTGTCGAAGAGCTTGTAATCTTTCTCCGCCTTCTTCGCGGCCCTGCAGGCGACCTCGGTCAGCACCCGATGCCCCCAGCCCGATAGATGATGCCCCCCAAAGTGCCCCCTTCGTGCGCGCGCTCTCGTGAGAATTACCGGGAACTGCAGGGCACGGAAATGCGCCGTTCACCGCTACAAAGCAAGGCTTCGTGGGATTGTCTGGGAACTTGTGAGAAAGGAGAGTGGCTCCCCGGGACGGATTCGAACCATCGACCAACCGGTTAACAGCCGGTTGCTCTACCGCTGAGCTACCGGGGAGCAGCCTCTTGCCAAGGCAGGGGCGCCTATAGCAGTCCCTTTTCGCGGCTGGCAAGCGCCGCGCGCCGCATTTTTTCAGGCGGCGAACTGTTCCATCGCGATCCGCTCGTCCAGGGCATGTTCGGGATCGAACAGCAAGGTGAGCGCGCGGCTGCGGTCGACGCACACTTCCACGGTCGCGACCTCGCGCACTTCGTGCTGGTCGGCGACGGCGGAGACCGGGCGCTTCAGCGGATCGAGGACCCGGAAACCGACCTTGAGATCGTCCGGCACCAGCGCGCCGCGCCAGCGCCGGGGCCGGAACGGGCTGATCGGCGTCAGCGCGACGAGCTTCGATCCGAGTGGAAGGATCGGGCCGTTGGCCGACAGATTGTAGGCGGTGGAGCCGGCCGGCGTCGCCACCAGCACCCCGTCGCAGATCAGTTCGGGAAGGACGACGCGGCCGTTCACCGACACTTCGATCCAGGCGGTCTGGCGCGTTTCGCGCAGCAGCGACACTTCGTTGATGGCGGGATGGACGACTGTGGTGCCCGAGACGCAGGTGGCGTGCATTTCGAGCGGGGCGACCGAGAAGCGCTTGGCGCGCGCGACCCGCTCCGCCAGGCCGTCGATCCGCCATTCGTTCATCAGGAAGCCGACCGTGCCGCGGTTCATCCCGAAGACCGGCGCGATCGTGCCCTGCCGCAGCATCTGGTGGAGGGTATGGAGGAGGAAGCCGTCGCCGCCCAGCGCCACGATCAGCTCCGCATCCTCCGGCGCGACGAAGTCGTAGCGCGCGCGGAGCATCGCTTCGGCCGCCTGCGCGGATTCGGCGTTCGAGGCGACCAGCGCCATCGGCCCGTGCCCGTTTCCTCCCATCGGCCCCTGCTAGGGCGCGGCGCGGGGCTCCGCAAGCTTGTGCCGTAAAGGGGCGGCCGGCGCGCGGCCATTGGCGGGGGCGGACGAGCGGAGTAGATGGATTGTCGGGCGGCCGCTTCGGCCGGGGGTGCGCGTGGAGGTGAAGGTCGAGATGGATGCTGCCGCACCTTCGGCGCCGCTCTTCATCCTTTCCTTCCGCCATCGCGACGAGCTGAGCCGGCTCGCCGAGGCGGCGGGGTGGCAGCCGATCGCCGCCCGCCGCGCCGCCAATGCCGAGGCGCGCTTCATCGCGTCGGGCGCGGCGGTGGCGCTGGTCGACGCGCGCGGCGCGCTGGAGGAAGGGCGGGAAGGCGTGAAGGCGCTCGCTCAGGCGGCCGAGATCAACGCGGCCGCGCTGCTCGTCCTCCTGTCCCGCACCGACGGCGGCGCGCTCGACGAGATGCACCGGCTGGGCGCCACCCATTTCCTGGTGAGCCCGTTCAGCGAGGCGCATCTGCTGCAGGCGCTGCGCTTCGCCGAGCGCCATGCCGAGCGGGCCGGCGGCGGGCTGCCGGCGCGGCGGCGGGCCGAGGAGGACGGGCAGGCGGCGAGCTGGCGCTGGCAGCCGGGATCGCGCACCGTGGAGCTCAGCCCCGCGCTCGCCCGGCAGGCGGGGCTGGGCGAGGATGCCGGGCGGCGGATCAGCCTGATGGAGCTGTTCCGCAAGCTCGACACGGACGGGCGCAGGGCGGCGCGCGGCGCGATCGACCGGCTGGTCGCGACCGGCGAGGCGACCGCTTTCGCCCATCAGGGCGGGGAGGGGGCGCGGCTCGCCCACCATGTCCGGCTCGGCCAGACCGGCGGCGAGGTGGTGGGGCGCACCGAGACGCTGGACGGCGCCGGCCACGGCGAGTGGCGCGGGCGCGACCCGATGACCGGCGTCGGCGACGCGCGGGCGGCGCGCAGCCGCATCGCCCAGCAGCTGGCGCGCGCCGAGGCGGGCGAGCCCAGAGCGGTGCTGATCCTGCTCGCCGTCAGCCGGTTCGACGCGATCAACGGCGCCTTCGGCCGCGCCACCGGCGACGCCGTCCTGCAGGGCGTCGCGCGGCGGATCGAGCGATCGGTGGACGCCGACAACCGCCGGCGCTTCGTGGCGCGGATGGGCGGGGCCGAGTTCGCGGTGCTGCTCGCCGCGCCGACCGGCCTCGCCGAGGGCCGCTTCCTCGCCGGCCAGGCGATCGAGGCGATCGGCCGGCCGTTCATGTCCGGCGACCATGTCATCACGCTCGGCAGCCGGGCGGGGGTGGTCGCCTCGGCGGCGGGCGACGATGCCGCCGGCCTGCTGCGCCGGGCGACCGCGGCGCTGGCCGAGGCCAAGAGCGCCGACAGCGCGCCAATCCACGTCGCCGAGGGCGAGGCGCCGGGCGGGAGCGCGCTCGGCGACCGGCTGGAGATCGACCTCCGCCGCGCGCTCGACCGGGACCAGATCGACATCCGCTTCCAGCCGCTGGTGGCGGTGGCGACGGGGCGGATCGTCGGCGCCGAGGCGCTGGCGCGCTGGCGCCACCCGGAGCTCGGCGAGCTCGGCGCGGCGACCCTGTTCAGCGTCGCCGAGCGCTCCGACTATCTGGCCCAGCTGTCGGATCATGTGCAGGCCAAGGCGATCCGCGCCGCCGCTGCCTGGCCGGAGGCGCTGGCGGGGCTGCGCCTGTCGGTCAACATCACCGCCGCCGACATCGTCCGCCCCGGCTTCGCGGCGCAGTTCCTGGAGCGGGTGCGGGGCAGCGGCTTCGATCCGGCGCGGCTGACGGTGGAGGTGACCGAGGGCAGCCTGATCGAGGACCTCGCCACCGCCGCCACCCTGCTCGCCCAGTTCCGCGAGGGGGGGCTGAGGGTGGCGATCGACGATTTCGGCACCGGCTATTCGAGCCTTGCCTATCTGAAGGCGCTGCCGCTGGACTATCTGAAGATCGACAAAAGGCTGTCGGAGGACATCGCCGGATCGGTGCGCGACCGGATCGTGGTGCGCAGCGTGATCGACATGGCGCGATCGCTGGGCCTGGGCGTGATCGCCGAAGGGGTGGAGACCGAGGAGCAACTGGGCCTGCTCGCCCAGGAAGGCTGCAACCTCTACCAGGGCTTCCTGTGCGCCCCGCCGGTGACGAGCGCGGCGCTGGCGGAGCTGGTGGCGGCGGCGCAAAGGTGACGAAGGCGCGGCGGTTCACGTCGAAAAGCCCTTAATTCTCAACGTCCGGGGCATCGGAGCCCGGCGGACGGCGGCCGAGCCCGTTCAGCACCGCGATGAGGAGATTGTCGCCGCCCCGGCGTTCAGCGCGCGGTCGATCGCGACGTCGACCTGGTAGGAGCGGCCGGCGGCGAGCGCCTCGTCCCAGGCGCGGCGGAAGCCGGCGGCGCCGGCATGCCCGCGCAGGCGATAGGCGCTTTGCGGCGCCTTGCCGACCGCGCGGGCGGAGCGGGCGACGCAGCCGGTGACGCACAGCCGGTCGATGAAGCCGCGCTGGCGCTCCGGCGTCCAGCCGTCATGGCGCGCCTTCACCGGAACCGGGCGGAAGCGGATGCGGAAAAAGGCCGGGACCCGGCGGATGCGGCCGGCGGCGGGATGGTGCTCGGGCTTCATCCGCCAGCTTATGCGCTCGGGGCGGGGGTGTAGGAAAATGGTTTTTTCCGGCGTGGGAAGAGTCGGCCTTCGACAGGCTCAGGCCGAACGGACTCTCGTTCGTTCTCGACCGGTTACGACACGAAGTTGAGGCGCGCCCCTCAGCGCGGGCCGAGGAAGATGGCGAGGACGATCAGGACGACGATGACGAGGGCGAAGCAGCCGAGCAGGCTTTTCTTCGAATTGCGCGACGGCCTGAGTTCGCCGGAGGCGTCGTGGGCGTGGGGTTCGCGGTCGGGCATTGCGGTCCTCCTCCCCGCTGCAACGAGGCGGCGGGCGGAAAGGTCCGGTCAGGCGAGCACGCGCCAGATGCCGTAGAGGCTGGTGAGGGTGAGGACGGCGCCGACCATCAGCATGAGGAGGCGGGGGCGGACGCGGGCGGCGAGGAAGGCGCCGAACGGGGCGGCGACCACCCCGCCGAGCAGCAGGCCGGTGGTGGCGACGGTGAAGGCTTCGAGGCCGATCGCGGCGATGAAGGTGGCCGAGATGGTGACGGTGACGAAGAATTCGGCGGTGTTGACCGTGCCGATCGCCTTGCGCGGGCTCATCCCCTGGACGAGCAGGTTGGAGGTGACGATCGGCCCCCAGCCGCCGCCGCCGGCCGCGTCGAGGAAGCCGCCGGCGAGACCGAGCGGCGCCACCACCTTCGCCCGGCGCTCCGCCGCCTCGCGCCGCAGCGCGCGCCAGAGGAGGTAGAGGCCGATCGCGGCGAGATAGGCAAGGACGATCGGCCGCGCCGCCGAAACCGGGATCCGGGTCAGAACGTAGGCGCCGAGCACGCCGCCGATCACTCCGGGGACGACCAGCCGGCCGAACAGCCGCCAATCGACGTTGCGATGGGCGATGTGGCTGACGCCCGAGACGGCGGTGGTGAAGCTTTCGGCGGTGTGCACGCTCGCCGAGGCGGCGGCGGGCGGGACGCCCATGCCGATCAGCAGGGTGTTGGAGATGACGCCGAACGCCATGCCGAGCGCGCCGTCGATCAGCTGCGCGGCGAAGCCGATCATGATGAAGGGCACCAGATCGGCGAAGGTCATCACCACCCCCTCTTGTCAGTCCGGCGCCAATCTACTCCCTTCGTCCGCAAAAGGCGCGCGGGATTTCGAAAGGGTCAGGCGAGGATTTTGGCGAGGCCGCGGGAGAGCTGGAGGGCGCCGTTCACCCGCGCCGGGGCGTCGGGCCAGGCGCGGGAGATGACCAGTTTCGAATCGGGGCGGAGCTTGGCGGTGCCCTGCAGGCGCTGGACGTAGCCGATCAGGCCTTCGAGATCCGGGAACTGGTCGTTGTGGAAGTGGACCAGCGCGCCCTTCGGGCCGATGTCGAGCTTCACCACGCAGGCCTTGCGGCAATTGAGCTTGATCTCGATCACCTTGAGCAGATTGTCGGTCTCCGGCGGGAGCTTGCCGAAGCGGTCGATCATCTCGGCGGCGAAGGCGTCGATCTCGCCGCGATTCTCGAGCGCGTTCATGCGGCGGTAGAGGCCCATGCGCAGATCGAGATCGGGCACGTAATCGTCCGGGATCATGATCGGCGCGTCGACGGTGATCTGCGGCGAGAACTGGTCGCGCGGCACGGCGAGGCCGCCGGACCTGGCCTCCAGGATCGCCTCTTCCAGCATCGACTGGTAGAGTTCGAACCCGACCTCCTTGATATGGCCCGATTGTTCGTCGCCGAGCAGGTTGCCGGCGCCGCGAATGTCGAGATCGTGGGTGGCGAGCTGGAAACCGGCGCCGAGGCTGTCGAGATTGGCGAGCACCTGCAGGCGCTTGTCGGCGGTCTCGGTGATCAGCCGGTCGGCGGGCGTCGTGAAATAGGCGTAGGCGCGGGTCTTCGCCCGGCCGACGCGGCCGCGCAGCTGGTAGAGCTGGGCGAGGCCGAAGCGGTCGGCGCGGTGGATGACGAGCGTGTTGGCGGAGGGGATGTCGAGCCCGCTTTCGACGATGGTGGTCGAGACCAGCACTTCATATTTCTTGTCGTAGAAAGCGGACATCCGCTCCTCGACCTCGGTCGGCGACATCTGGCCGTGAGCGACGACATAGCGGACCTCGGGCACCTCCTCGCGCAGGAACTGCTCGATGTCGGGCAGGTCGGCGATGCGGGGGACGACGAAGAAGCTCTGGCCGCCGCGATAATGTTCGCGCAGCAGCGCCTCGCGCACCACCACCGGGTCCCAGGGCATGACGTAGGTGCGCACCGCCAGCCGGTCGACCGGGGGGGTCTGGATCACCGAAAGCTCGCGAAGACCCGACATCGCCATCTGGAGCGTGCGCGGGATGGGAGTTGCGGTCAGCGTCAAGACGTGAACGTCGGCCTTCAGGGCCTTCAGCCGCTCCTTGTGGGTGACTCCGAAACGCTGCTCCTCGTCGACGATGACGAGGCCGAGCCGCTTGAATTCGACGCCCTTCGACAGGATGGCGTGGGTGCCGACGACGATGTCGACATGGCCGGAGGCGAGGCCGTCGCGGGTCGCCTTCGCCTCGGCGGCGGGGACGAGGCGGGAGAGGCGGCCGATCTCGATCGGGAAGCCCTGGAAGCGCTCCTTGAAATGGGTGAAATGCTGGCGGGCGAGGAGAGTGGTGGGGGCCACGACCGCGACCTGCATGCCGGCCATGGCGGCGATGAAGGCGGCGCGGAGCGCGACCTCGGTCTTGCCGAAGCCGACGTCGCCGCAGACCAGCCGGTCCATCGGCCGGCCGGCGCCGAGATCGGCGACGACGTCGCCGATCGCCCGGTCCTGGTCCTCGGTCTCCTCATAGGGGAAGCGGTCGACGAAGGCCGCGAAGCCGGTGTCGGGCTCCGCCACCTGGCCGGGGCGCAGCGCCCGCTCGGCGGCGGTCTTGATGAGCTCGCCCGCGATCTCGCGGATCCGCTCCTTCATCCGCGACTTGCGGCGCTGCCAGGCTTCGCCGCCGAGCCGGTCGAGCGCGACGCCCTCGCTCTCCGAGCCGTAGCGGGAGAGGATGTCGATATTCTCGACCGGCACGTAGAGCTTGTCCCCGCCCGCATATTCGAGCGCGACGCAATCGTGCGGGCTGGTGCCGACCGGGATTCGGGTCAGCCCCTCGAAGCGGCCGATGCCGTGATCGGCATGGACGACGAGGTCTCCGGGGGTGAGGGTGGCCAGCTCGCTGAGGAAGGCGTCCTGGCTCTTCTTGCGCTTGCGGCGGCGGACCAGCCGGTCGCCGAGCATGTCCTGTTCGGTGAGGAGCGCGACCTCGGCGGAGGTGAAGCCGTGATCGAGCTGGATGACGGCGAGCGCGACGGCGCCCGCTCCTCCCCGGGACGGGGAGGGGGGTGGAGGGGGCCCACCTCTGAGGTGCGCCGCCGCCGGGCCCCCTCCACCAGGCTTCGCCTGGTCCCCCTCCCCGTTCCGGGGAGGAGCTGAAAGGCCCAGCGCTTCCTGCCAGCTCTCCGCCTCCACGACGTTCGTCAGCCCGTGATCGGCGAGCAGGCCCTTCAGGCGGTCGCGCGCGCCGGCGGAATAGCTGGCGAGCACGACCTTCTTCTTGCGCCGCCGCAGATCGGCGACATGGTCGATCACCGCTTCGTAGATGTTGACGCCCTGCGCCCGCTCCGGCGCGAAATCGCGCGCGGAAGCGACGGCGAAGTCGAGCACGGCGGCGCTGTCCGGCTCGGAGAAGGGGGTGGCGAGATGGAGCGGGCGCTCCGCCACCAGCCGCTCCCACTCGGCGCGGGAGAGATAGAGGGCGGCGGGCTCCAGCGGGCGGTAGCTGCCCGGATCGTTCGACTGGGCGCGGGTGCGGTTCTGGTAATAATCGTCGATCGCCTCGAACCGCGCCTCGGCCGCGGCGGCGTCGCCGGCGTCGCGGACCACGATGTCGTCGGGGCCGAGATGGTCGAACAACGTGTCCAGCCGCTCCTCGAACAAGGGCAGCCAATGGTCGATGCCGGCGATGCGGCGGCCGTCGGACACGGCCTGGTAGAGCGGATCGCCGGTGGCGGGCGCGCCGAACAGCTCGCGATAGTGCGAGCGGAAGCGCTTCACGCTCGCTTCGTCGAGCAGGGTTTCGGAGGCGGGCAGGAGCGTGAAGCCGTCGACGCGGCCGGTGCTGCGCTGGGTGGCGGGATCGAACAGGCGCACGCTTTCGATCTCGTCGCCGAAGAAATCGAGCCGCAGGCCTTGCGCCTCGCCGGCCGGGAACAGATCGACGAGGCCGCCGCGCACCGCATATTCGCCGGCGTCGGCGACGGTGTCGGTGCGCGAATAGCCGTTGGCCTGGAGCAGGGCGGTGAGGCGGGCGAGGTCGATCCGCTCGCCGGGCGCGAGCCTGGCGACGAGCTGGCGGATGCGGAAGGGCGTGAGCGTGCGCTGGAGCGCGGCGTTGACGGTGGTGACGAGAAGCTGCGGCCGGGTGCCGCGGCGCTGGAGCGCGTGCAGCGTCGCCAGCCGCTCGGAGGTCGAGCGCAGCGAAGGCGAGGAACGGTCGTAGGGCAGGCAGTCCCAGGCCGGGAAGCTCAGCACCTCGAGTTCCGGCGCGAAGTAGGAGGCGGCGTCGGCGACCGCGCGCATCGCCGCCTCGTCGGGCGCGATCAAGACGGCGCGGCCGCCCGTCTTGCGGACCCCGGCGGCGCGGGCGAGGTCGGCCGCGAGCCAGGGCAGGAAGCCCGCCGGCGCGCCGGCGAGCGTCATCGGCGCGCGCGCGGCCAGGATCCGCTGAAGATCGCTCACTCGGGATGCTCGATATAGTCGAGCGCGCGCAGCCGGCGCATCATCGGCCCGTCGAAGCGCTCGGGCGGGGCGGCGGTGCCGATCGCCCAGGCCATGATGTCGACGTCCTGCTCCTCGAGCAGGGTCTCGAACCAGGCGGTTTCCTCCGCGTCCCAACCGGCGTGGTGGCGGTCGAAGAAGCCGCCGATCAGCAGATCGGCCTCCTTCGTCCCGCGATGCCAGGCGCGGAAGCGCAGTCGTTTCAGGCGGTCGGCGCGGTTCATCTCATCCCATAAGGAAAGCGGCGGCGCTGGCGCGGCCGGCCGGCATTGGATATCGAGTGGCCCATCTAGTTATGCGCCCCGACATTCTCAATCCGCTGTTCGCCGAGGTGGAGGTGCTGAAAGGCATCGGGCCCAAGCTCGCCCGGCCGCTGCAACGGCTGGGGCTGGCGCGGGTGGTGGACATCCTGTTCCACCTGCCCACCCACTGGATCGACCGGAAACGGATCGAGACGCTCGACATGGCCGATGCCGGGCGGGTGGTGGCCGTGACGGTGACGCCGGTCGATTATCGCCAGGGCGGGCCGCGCAGCCCGTTCCGCGTCCTCGCCACCGACCGCGCCGGCAATTACCTGACGCTCACTTATTTCAACAATCCGGGATGGGCGAAGAAGCAGCTGCCGATCGGCGCGCCGAAATTCGTGTCGGGGCGGATGGAGATGTACGGGCAGGAGCTGCAGATCGTCCATCCCGACCATGTGCTGGAGCCGGAGGCGGCGGCGGAGGTGCCGGAGCGGGAGCCGGTCTATCCGCTGTCGGAGGGGCTCACCAACCACCGCATGGGCCAGCTCGCCCGCCAGGCGCTCGGGAGGGCGCCGCCGCTCGGCGAATGGATCGAGCCGAGCCTCAAGGACCGGCGCGGCTGGCCCGATTGGGCCGAGGCGCTGGCGACGGCGCATGGGACGCAGCCTTCCCCCCCGCCTGCGGGAGGGGAGGCGAAGGCGCGGGAGCGGCTGGCTTATGACGAGATCTTCGCCAACCAGCTCGCGCTGACCCTGGTGCGCGCCTCGTCGCGACGGCGGCGGGGGGTGCCGCTGCGCGGCGACGGGCGGCTGCGCGGCGCGCTCCGCCTGCCTTATGCGCCGACCGGGGCGCAGAGCCGGGCGATCGCCGAGATCGAGGGCGACCTCCAGCAGGAGGTGCCGATGCTCCGGCTGCTGCAGGGCGACGTCGGATCGGGCAAGACCCTGGTCGCGCTGATGGCGATGCTGGCGGCGGTCGAGGCCGGGGCGCAGGCGGCTTTGCTCGCGCCGACCGAAATCCTCGCCCGCCAGCATTTCGACACGCTGACGCGCCAGCTGGCGGGGCTACCCGTCAACGTCGCGATCCTGACCGGCCGCGAGAAAGGGCGGGCGCGCGAGGCGACCCTGATGGGCCTGGCCGACGGGTCGATCCACATCCTGGTCGGCACCCACGCCATCTTCCAGCAGTCGGTCGCCTATCGGCGCCTCGGCCTCGCCGTGGTCGACGAGCAGCACCGCTTCGGCGTCGCCCAGCGGATGATGCTCGCCGCCAAGGCCGAGCGGCCGCCCCACCTCCTCGTCATGACCGCGACGCCGATCCCGCGGACGCTGACGCTCACCCATTATGGCGAGATGGACGTCTCCCGGCTCGACGAGATGCCGCCCGGCCGCCAGCCGATCGAGACGCGGGTGATGAGCGTGGAGCGGCTGCCCGAGGTGGTCGCCGCGCTCGGCCGCCACATCGAGGCGGGGCGCCAGGCCTATTGGGTCTGCCCGCTGGTGGAAGAGAGCGAGGCCAGCGACCAGGCCGCCGCCGAGGAGCGGGCGCAGGTGCTGAGGCTGCGCTTCGGCGACAAGATCGGCCTCGTCCACGGGCGGATGAAGGGGCCGGAGAAGGATGCGGTGATGGCCGCCTTCCAGGCGGGCGAACTCGCGGTGCTGGTCGCCACCACCGTGATCGAGGTCGGCGTCGACGTGCCGAACGCGAGCCTGATGATCGTCGAGGGCGCGGACCGGTTCGGCCTCGCCCAGCTCCACCAGCTGCGCGGCCGGGTGGGGCGCGGCTCGCAGCGGTCGGTCTGCCTGCTGCTGCGCGGCAACGGCCTCAGCGAAACGGCGCGGGCGCGGCTCGCGCTGATGCGCGAGACCAATGACGGCTTCCGCATCGCCGAGGAGGATTTGCGGCTGCGCGGCGCGGGCGAGATATTGGGCACGCGCCAGTCGGGCGAGGCGAATTTCCGGCTGGCCACCCCCGAGCTGATCCAGGACCTGATCCAGGCCGCGACCGACGACGCCCGCCTGCTGGTCGACCGCGACGGCGGGTTGGAAGGGGAACGCGGCCGGGCGGCGCGGGTGCTGCTCTACCTGATGGAACGCGACGCGGCGGTGGGGCTGCTCAGGGGCGGGTGAGGGGGGCACCGTCGCCCCGGCGGAGGCCGGGGCCTGGGTTCGGCGAGGTTCGGAGGTCGGAGGTGAGATCCCGGCTTTCGCCGGGATGACGGGTTGGGCGGGCGAGGTGGCGATCCCCAACCGTCGCCCCGGCGAAGGCCGGGGCCTCTTGGTGCAGGGCTCCGGGTTCCGGGCCGGGATCCCGGCCTTCGCCGGGACGAGGGTGGGTGGACGACGGGGTTAGAGGATCGTCTCCCACAGGTCGTCCCAGGCGGGATTGGTCTCCTCGATCCGGCGAATCTTCCATGCGCGATGCCATTCCTTCATCGCCTTTTCGCGGCTGATCGCCTCGTCGATGGTGGGATAAGGTTCGGCATAGACCAGCCGCTTCAGATTGTAGCGGCGGCAGAAGGCCGATCCGCTGCCGTCGCGATGCTGCGCGACCCGGGCGGCAAGGTCGGCGCAGACGCCGATATAGAGGACGCCGCCGGGCCGATTGGTCATGATGTAGACCCAGCCGCCTTTCATCCGGGCAGGATGCCGCCGTCGGAGCGCGGGGGCCAGGGTTTTTTTGGTGGGGGTGAGATCCCGGCCTTCGCCGGGATGACGGGGTTGGGTGGTGGGGGGCGGTCCCCTGTCGTCGCCCCGGCGGAGGCCGGGGCCTCTTGGTGCGGGGCTCAGAGGTCGGGGGTGAGGTCCCGGCCTTCGCCGGGACGACGGGGGGGCGGTCAGGGGGTGAGGACGCCGTGCTTTTTCTTGCCGGCCGACACCCGCACCTCACGCTCGACGCGGATCGTCAGGTCCTCGCCGGCTTTTTCGCCGTCGACCTTGGCGCCGCCTTGCGCGATCAGGCGGCGGGCTTCGTTCTTGGAGGGGGCGAGGCCGAGGCCGAGCAGGGCGTCGACCAGCGAGATTTCGCCCGCGACCTTGAGCGTCGGCAGCGCCTCGCCGGCGGTGCCTTCCTCGAAGGTGCGCCGGGCCGTCTCGCCGGCCTCGGCGGCGGCGGCGGGGCCGTGCGCCATCGCGGTGGCGGCATCGGCGAGCGCCTTCTTCGCCTCGTTGATCTCGGCGCCCTCGAGCCGCTCCAGCCGGGCGACCTCGTCCAGCGGCAGATCGGTGAACAGGCGCAGGAACTTGCCGACGTCGGCGTCCTGCGTGTTCCGCCAGAACTGCCAGTAATCATAGGGGCTGAGCTGATCGGCGTTGAGCCAGACCGCGCCCGCCATCGTCTTGCCCATCTTGCCGCCGTCGGCGGTGGTGATGAGCGGCGTCGTCAGGCCGAACACCTGCTCGCCGTCGGCGCGGCGGGTGAGCTCGACGCCGTTGACGATATTGCCCCACTGGTCCGATCCGCCCATCTGCAGCCGGCAGCCGAAGCGGCGCTCGAGCTCCAGGAAGTCGTAGGCCTGGGTGATCATGTAATTGAATTCGAGGAAGGACAGCGACTGTTCGCGCTCCATCCGGAGGCGCACGCTGTCGAAGCTCAGCATGCGGTTGACCGAGAAATGCTGGCCGATCTCGCGCAGGAACGGGATGTACATGAGCGCGTCGAGCCATTCGGAATTGTCGACCATGACGGCGTCGGTCGGCCCGTCGCCGAAGGTCAGGAAATTGGCGAACACGCGCCGGATCGAGGCGATGTTCGCCTTGATCGTCTCTTCGGTGGCGAGCTTGCGCGCTTCGTCCTTGAAGCTCGGATCGCCGATCTTGCCGGTGCCGCCGCCCAGCAGCACGATCGGCTTGTGCCCGGCCTGCTGCAGCCGGCGCAGCAGCATGATCTGAACGAGGCTGCCGACATGGAGCGAGGGAGCGGTCGGGTCGAAGCCTATGTAGCCCGTCACCACCCCCGCCGAGGCGAGCGCGTCGAGTCCCTCGGCATCGGTCACCTGATGGATATAGCCACGCTCGTCGAGCAGGCGCAGGAGGCGGGATTTGTACGGGCTCATGGCCGGGGCGGTTAGCACGGGCGGCGGTTGAGGGGAAAGGGGCGCGCTGCCGATGTGCCCAAGCCTCGCGGACGCCGATCCGCCGCAGCAGGCGCCCCGTTCAGCGAGCGGAAATTGACGGGCGTTCACAAGCGCGCTTTTCCTCCTATGTGAGGCTAGGCCCGACGAACGCGCGGCCGGGGGACGAACCGAGATCATGAGCAGCAGAAGGGCAAGCGGCGCGCGAGCAGCGCTGAAGGCGGCATGGGCGGGCGGGACCGCGCTCGCGGCGCTGGCGGCGGCGAGCCCAGCCGCGGCGCAGGACAGCGACGCGGTCGGCCCGCCGCAGCTGCGCGACTTCCGCCTGGACGCGCCGGCGACACGCCCGCAGCCCCGGCCGCCGCAGGACGAGCCGGTGATCGCGCCGGCCCGCCCCGAACCGGTCCAGCAGGCGCCCGCGCCCGCGCCGGCCCCGCGCCAGGCGGAGCCGCAGGCGAGCCCCCCGCCGCGCCCCGCTCCGGCCGAAACGGCGCCGCCGCGCGCGGCCGCGCCCCAGCCCCAGCCCCGCGCGGCCGAGCCGGCCGAGCGCGGCGCGCCTCCGCCGCTGCCCGACGTCGCGCCCCCGCCGCTCCCCGACGCGCCGCCGCCGCCGCTGTTCGACAGCGCTCCGGTGCCGGTGGACCCGGCGCCCGCGCTGCCCGCCGAGCCCGCGCCGCCCGCGGCCGTTCCGGACGCATCCGGTTCGGGTCTCGCCTGGCTCTTCTACCCGCTCGGCGCGGGGCTGCTCGGGCTCGTCGCCTGGCTGGCCTTCCGCCGCCGCCGCCGGACCGAATTCGCCGAGGCGGTGCCCGCGCCCCCGCCTGTACCGGCGCCGGAACCGCGGCCGGAGCCGGTCGCCACCGTCTCCATACCAGAGCCGCGGCCGTGGCTGGAGCTCGACTTCGCGCCGCAGCGCGCCGCCGCCACCGACAAGCAGACCGAGGTCCAGTTCGAGCTCGTGGTGCGCAACGATGGCAAGGTCGACGCCCGCAACGTCCGCATCGAGGCGCGCATGTTCAACGCCGCCGCCGAGAACGAGATCGAAGCCTTCTTCCGCATGGGGCCGAGCCAGGCGGGGCAGGGCCTGTCCATCCCGCCGGGGATGGAGGCCCGCGCGAACAGCCGGGTGATGATGCCGCTCGAAGCCGTGCGCCCGATCCGCGTCCAGGAGCGCAGCCTGTTCGTGCCGCTGGTGGCGTTCAACGTCTTCTACGAATGGGCCGACGGGCGGATCGGCCAGACCAGCCGCACCTGGCTGGTCGGCCGCGAGGCCCAGCCGCCCGCCGAGAAGATGGGCGCCTTCCGCCTCGACCTCGGCCCGCGCATCTATCGCCAGGTCGGCCGGCGCCAGCACGCCCTCGCCCGCGTGGTCTGACGGGCGTCAGGCCGCGGCGAAGGCCTCGTCGCCAAGCGCGTAGAGCAGGTCCGCGCCCGCTTTGGCCTGGGCGGCGAGCCCGGCGGCTTCGGGCACGAGCTGATCGAGGACATAGCGGCAGGCGGCGGCTTTCATCGCCTTGAAGTCGGGCGCCGCCTCGGCCTCGTCCAGCAGCCGCAGCTGGCGCGCCATCAGCCAGCCCGCGGTCGCCACCGACAGCATCGTCAGGAAGGGGTAGGAACCCGCCATCCGGTCGTCCGGCGCGGCGGCGAGGAGGTGCGCTCCGGCCTCCTCGCAGGCGTCGACCAGCGCGAGCAGCGGCGGATGGTCCGCCGCCTCGGCGCGGATGTCGGCGAGGAGGCTGCGGAACACGGCGCCGCCGTCCATCGGCAGCTTGCGCCCGACCAGGTCGCCCGCCTGGATGCCGTTGGTTCCCTCGTAGATCGGCGCGATGCGGGCGTCGCGATAATGCTGGGCGGCGCCGGTTTCCTCGACGAAGCCCATGCCGCCATGGATCTGCACGCCGAGGCTCGCGACCTCGACGCCGACATCGGTGCCCCACGCCTTGACCAGCGGCGTCAGCAGGTCCGCCCGCGCCTTCGCCGCCGCATCGCCGAGGCTCGCACGGTCGGTCTGGCCGGCGGTGTAGTAAGTGAGCGCGCGCGCCGCCTGCGTCAGCGCCTTCATCCGCAGCAGCATGCGGCGCACGTCGGCATGTTCGATGATCCGCGCGCCGCGGCCTTCGCGCGCGCCCTGCACCCGCTCCAGCGCGTAGGCCGCCGCCTGCTGGGTGGCGCGCTCGGCGATCGAGACGCCCTGGAGGCCGACGTTCAGGCGGGCATTGTTCATCATCGTGAACATCGCCGCCATGCCGCGATTCTCCTCGCCGATCAGGAAGCCGCGGCAATCGTCCTCGTCGCCGAACGACATGACGCAGGTGGGCGAGGCGTGGATGCCGAGCTTGTGCTCGATCGACACGCAGCGCACGTCGTTGAACGTCCCGTCCAGCCGGTATTTGGGCACCAGGAACAGCGAGATGCCGCGCGTCCCTGCCGGCGCGTCCGGAAGCCGGGCGAGCACCAGATGGACGATATTGTCGGTGAGGTCGTGCTCGCCGAAGGTGATGAAGATCTTCTGGCCCTTGATCCGGTAGGTGCCGTCGCCGGCCGGCTCGGCGCGTGTCTTGAGCGCGCCGACGTCGGAGCCCGCCTGCGGCTCGGTGAGGTTCATCGTCCCGTTCCATTCGCCGGTGACGAGCTTGGGGAGCCAGGTCCGCTTCAGGTCCTCCGATCCATGGTGCTTCAGCGCCTCGACCGCGCCCGGCGTCAGCATCATGATCAGCGAGAAGGCCATGTTGGCCGATCCCAGATCCTCCATCACCACCGTCGCGAGGGTGAGCGGCAGGCCCTGTCCGCCATGTTCGGGCGGGCCGGCCAGCGTTCCCCAGCCCGCTTCCACATAGGCCCGGTAGGCGGCGTGGAAGCCCTCCGGCATCTTCACGCCCTCCGGGCTCCACCGCGCGCCGGTCTGGTCGCCGGGCCGGTTCAGCGGGGCGAACTCGGCCGCGGCGAAGGCGCCCGCACCCTCCACGATCGCGTCGGCCACGTCATCGCTCGCGTCGGCGAAGGCGTTGTGGCCGGACAGTTCGTCGAGCCGAACGATGTGGCGCAGGAGGAACTTCTGCTCGGCGACGGGGGGCGTGTAGGTCATGGGCATCCCTTGCTTGTGCTCGGCCCCGGCTATAGCGCGGCGCCGTGGACCCGCAAAACACCCGCATTGTGCCGTACGGGCCGGAGGCGATCGCCGAGGCGGCGGCGCTGGTCCGCGCCGGCATACCGGTGGCGGTGCCGACCGAGACGGTCTACGGCCTCGCCGCCGACGCGACCTCGGGCGAAGCGGTGGCGCGCATCTATGCCGCCAAGGGACGGCCGAGCTTCAATCCGCTGATCGTCCATGTGCCGGGGCTCGCGGAAGCGGAGCGGATCGCTTTGTTCGACGACACGGCGCGCGATCTCGCCCGCCGCTTCTGGCCGGGGCCGCTGACGCTCGTCCTGCCGCTCCGTCCGGAGGCGGGGATCGCCGGGCTCGTCACAGCCGGCCTGCCGACGGTGGCGGTCCGGGCGCCCGCCCATCCGGCGATGCGGGACCTGCTCGCCGCCGCCGGCCGGCCGCTCGCCGCGCCGTCGGCCAACGCGAGCGGGCGGATCAGCCCGACCCGCGCCCGCCACGTCGCCGACGGCCTCGCCGGGCGGGTAGCGCTGGTGATCGATGGCGGGTCATCGGCGATCGGCCTCGAATCCACCATCGTCGCGCCCGCAGACGGGGAGGTCCGACTGCTGCGGCCGGGGCCGGTGACGGCGGCGGAGCTCGGCGTCGCGGCGGCGCCCGCGCCGGCGGAGCGGATCGAGGCGCCCGGCCAGATGGCGAGCCATTATGCGCCGCGGCAGCCGCTGCGGCTCGACGCCCGCACCGCACGTCCCGGCGAATGGCTGATCGGCTATGGCGACATCGAAGGCGACGATCATCTCGGCGCCAAGCCCGTCGAGGCGGCGGCGCGGCTGTTCGAGGCGCTGCACCGGGCCGAAGCTTCGGGGCAGGACGCCATCGCCGTCGCGCCGATCCCGGAGGAGGGGCTCGGCGCGGCGATCAACGACCGGCTGCGCCGGGCGGCGGCGCCGCGCTGACTTTCTTCAGAGCGGCTTGCGCTTCCGCTCGGCCAGCTTTTCCTGGATGAGGTCGCCGAGTTCGTCGAGGGTGAACGGCTTTTCCAGCACCGACACGTCCTCGCCGGCGGCGCTGCGCAGGGTGCGCAGCGCCGAATGGCCGGTGGAGAAGATGAGCGGGAGATCGGGATCGATGTTCGCGATCTGGCGCGCGGTCTCGGCGCCGTCCATGCCGGGCATGACATAATCGAGGATCACGAGCTGGATCTGTCCCTCGCGCACCATCGCGATCGCCGATTCGCCGTCCGGCGCCTCGTGCACCGGATAGCCGAGCTCCGTGATCGCGCGGCCGATCATCGTGCGAACGCTCTCATCGTCATCAACCACCAGGATCATAAGAGCACTCGACGTCCCACATTCGGTTTGCAGCCGCCGGTCGGCAGATGCTCAACCGCACCCGGCGGGCACGGTTCCATTGGCATCCGCCCTGGCGGGGCAGGTTGCCCCGCGCGGCAGCGGAGCCGCCCTATGCCGCCTCCCGCCGCCGCTGTCGAGCCGCGAAAAACCGCTGTTCCGGTCACTTGGGCTGACGGTCGGCGCGCGCGTCTCCCTCTCCCTCCTTGCCGGCCGAACCGATCGAGGAATCGACCAGGCCCGAGCGAATCATGAACCAGAACAGGATGATGCCGGGGAAAGCGATGGCGGTGGTGAGCAGGTAGAAGTTCACATAGCCCATCCATTCGATCAGCCCGCCGGCGGTCGTCCCGGTGAGGAAGCGGCCGGCGATGCTGGCGAGCGCCGACAGCAGCGCATATTGGGTGGCGGTGAAGCGCAGCGAACAGAGCGCCGAAAGATAGGCGACGACGGTCACGCCGCCGATGCCGCTCGCGAAATTCTCGAAGAACATGACCGCGGCCATCATCTCGTTGCTGTGGCCGGCGGCGGCGAGCAGGGCGAAACCGAAGTTGGACACCGCCATCAGGATGAGGCTGACCAGCACGGCATGCTTCATCCCCATCCGGGCGTACATGATGCCGCCGACGAACACGCCGATCAGCAGCGCGACGAAGCCGACGCCGACGTCGTAGAAGGCGATCTCGTCGTTGGTGAAGCCCAGATCCTCGAACAGCAGCCGCAGCGTCAGATTGGCGAGCGTGTCGCCGATCTTGTGGATGAGCACGAACAAGAGGACGAGCAGCGCGCCCTGCCGCTTCAGGAATTCGATCAGCGGGCTGAAATAGGCGATCACCGCGTCGCCGATCCCGCGCACCGGCGCCGGATCGCGGTGCCGCGCCGGCTCGCCCATGAAGACGCCCACCAGCATCGCGGGCAGAGCGAAGGCGGAGCAGGCGATATAGGCGAAGGTCCAGCCGTAGCGGGCTGACAGAACGAGGCCGAGCGCGCCCGCGGCGGCGGCGCCGATCCGCCACCCATATTGCGACATGCCGGAGCCGACGCCGAGCTGGCGCGGCTCGAGCAGTTCGATGCGGTAGGCGTCGATGATGATGTCGAACGTCGCGCCGGCGATGCCGACCAGGATGGCGGCCAGCGCCACGGTGGCGATCGAGCGGGTGGGATCGACGCTGCCCAGGAACCAGACGGCGGCGATGACGAACAGGCCGATCACCCACAGCCAGGACCGGCGCTGCCCGTAGCGGCCGATCAGCGGCAGCCGGACATTGTCGACGATCGGCGCCCACAGCCATTTGAAATTGTAGGCGAGGAAGGTCAGCGCGAAGGCGGTCACCGTGCTCTTGGTGATGCCGTCCTGCGCGAGCCGGGTGGTGAGCGTCGCCCCGATCATCGCGAACGGGAAGCCCGACGACATGCCCAGGAACAGGGCCGCGAGCGGCGCCGGTTCGGAATAGGGACGAACGCCTTCGGGAAGCTTGCTGCGCCAGCCCGCGGGCGCGGTTGAACTCGGCTGATCCATAGTCATCCTTCTAGCGGCAAGCCGGCCGCCCGCCAGCCCGTTCGCGCACGGTCTGGCGCATCATCCGTTCGGCTGAAGGTGGGGGGGCGCCGACCTTGAAGAAGGTGGCGCGAGTGACGGGGCTCGAACCCGCGACCTCCGGCGTGACAGGCCGGCGCTCTAACCAACTGAGCTACACCCGCATGGGATGGCGGCGAGGTAGTGGAGGCGCCGGAGCCTGTCAAGCAAGCGTCGGCGCCCGGCGCAAATTCATTCGCGGACGGGCGCGGGCGCATCGTGCGGCTCCTCGTGATGGGCGCTGATCAGCGTCCCTTCCTCGAACAGGAAGCCGGCGATGTCGGGCTTGCCCGCCGCCTCCAGCACGGTGCGCATGATGATGAGGATGGGAACGGCGAGCAGCGCGCCGGTCGTCCCCCACACCCAGGCCCAGAAGCTGAGCGCCAGCAGGATCAGCATCGGATTGATGGTGAGCCTTTTGCCCACCACCGTCGGCGTCACGACGTTCGCCTCGACGAGGTTGATGCTGAAATAGATGAGCACCGGCAGGAAGGCCTGCCAGGGATCGGGAAAGGCCATCAGCCCGCCGAGCGCCAGCAGCAGGGTGGCGGCGAGCGGCCCGAGATAGGGGATGTAGTTCAGCACCGCGACGATGCCGCCCCACATCAGGGGCGTGGGCATGCCGATCAGATAGAGGGCCAAGGCGACGACGAGGCCGAGGCCGATATTCACCATCGTGATGGTGCCGAGATAGGTGGAGGTCGCGTCCACCACCTGCTGGATCACCCGCGCGGTGGTCATCGCCCCGTCGAAGCTGCCGCGGCTGGTGATGGTGCGCTGGCGCATCCGCGTCCAGCCGGCGAGGAAGAAGAAAATGAGCAGCACCGCGAACAGCATCTGGATGACCGCGAACGGCGCCGAGGTGGCGATGATCGAGAGCATGCTGTTGGGCGTTTCCACCGTCACCGTCTGCGGCGCGCCGGCGGGGGCGCGTCCGAATTCGGAGACGATGTCCTCGATGAACTCCTCGAGGCTCGCATAGACGTCGAACAGCGGCGCCAGCGTCTGCTGGATGCGCCCGATCCGTTCGGGCAGCAGCCGCACCCATTCGGTCATCGGGATGAGGATCGAGACGACCGCGATGTTGGCGACCGCGATGAACAGCAGGATGCACAGCAGCGAGGCGAGCGCCGAGGGCACCCGGCGCCGCTCCAGCCATTCGAGCAGCGGCACCATGGCGATGGCGATCACGAGCGCGGCCGTCACCGGCAGGAAGAATTCGGCGCCCGCCCGCAGCGCGAAGGGCAGCGCCAGCGCGAAGGCGGCGCCGGCGATCAGGGTCAGAGCGGCGAGCAGCCGGTCGCGCCGGAAGGCGATCGCGGCCGATTCGCTCTCCTGCTCGTGCACCGGCGGCGCCGGCGGCGCCGGCTGGCTCTGGCCCACGTCGTTCATCCACCCAGACCCTCTCGCCCGCGGACCGATCGCCGCCGCCCGACCATGCCCGTTTCGATCCCGGCTGAGAAGAGCCGGGGGAGGCGCGAAAGGTTAGGGAGGTTCGGCGTGCGGGAAAAATCCCGTCGATCAGTGGCGGGATTTCGATCGACCGGGGCGATCAATGGGGGCGCGGTGACGTTGGGCCGGTTCGGGCGAGCGGGGGCACGGCGATTGGGGAAGGGCGAATCAAGGCGAGGTGTACTTCTCATTCGGGCAATTGAACCATATCGGTTCGCCTGTAGGAAAGCTTTTTTGTGCTGGGCGACACAGGCTCCCCTCCCCGCACGCAGGGAGGGCTTGGGGGTGGGTGCGTTTTCGGAGAGGCTCTGCCGGTGGAGACCGAACCACCCCTGACCCCTCCCTTCCTAGGAGGGGGAGTGGGCTTTCGAGGGCCTCAGCGTTGCGCTTCCCGCGCCGGTGGGCTGCAGGGGCAAAGCAACCGTTGCAGCGGGCCTTCCGTCAGCGCACAGTTCCCGACATGAGGACGGCAGCCGCCCTGATCTGGTCGACAGCTTTCGTGCTGACAGGCGGCTGCGAGCGAGACGGTTCGCCGAGCGTCGAAAGCCTGGTCGGGCCACGGAACTGCCCTCCGCGGAACAGTTATCCAGCGAGACCATCCAGCTCTACCGGCGGGGAGGTGCGCGCAACGATCATGTGCTCACCCTGGACCTTCTTCCCGGCAATGAGCTGGTGGTCGCCCATGTCGTGGACGGTGCCGGAGGCGAGCGGGTCATCGCGCGCGCCAGCTATCGCCTCCGGGACGAACTGGCCGCCCGCACAAGGGCGTCGTTGCTGCGCGTTCGCCCCGCGGCCTTGACGGGAATCGACGACGCGACGCTGCCGAGCGGATGCCATAGCTTTCCGCTCGACACCTTGCCCGCCACGCCCTCCGTCGTCTTCATCGACCGCGAGGAGCGGATCGGCATTTCCCTCATCTTGAACGAGGCGGATTGCGACAGCATACAGGCCGAACAGGCGCGCGCGCTGGTCTCGGACGTGCTCAGTTCTCTGCCGGGGCGGGACATCGTCGAACGATTTCCGGATTAGGCGACCGCAGCCAGTGGCGCGATGCGCACCGGCCCGCCGGGGCAGCCACGGCTTGCGGGCTGCGGTCAGTTGATGATATCTCATCACAATGCGCAAGATGGTCGCCTCGCTGATGGTGCTCGTGCTGTTGCTCGCGAACGGCACCGCGATCGCGGCCGCATTTTGCCGGCACGGCGGCGCGGAAGCGCACGAACAGGCGCGGCGCAGCTCCGACCCTCACGTGGCGGGGCAGGCGGTGGCGGGCGCCGCATGGCGCGTCTTCTGACGGCCGGCGCGCTGGCGCTTGCCGGTTGCGTGGGGCCGGTGGCGATCTTGCGCATGGAGAATAGCCGGCTGTGCAAGCAACAATGTTGCCGCGATACCTAAAGTTCGCATCCTGAATATTCCCTATTTCGCTGTTGCCACGCTGAAGTGAGTGGAGGAACACAAGCCGGCATTGCCCCCGACCCGGCTTGCATATTCCGAAAAACCTCCGCCGCCGCTAAGTACGACATGATCCCCGATCTTCACGCGACCACGATCGTCGGGCAATATGATCTCCGCAGTCGTCCCGTTCGACTGGAGCCGTGTTCCCACCGGCCAAAGCGGTGTGACCTCGGCGCTTCGCGTGCGGACGACGATGCAGGTGCCGTTCGACACCAAGCGGCCGGAGAGGCGCGCCGTGAGGAAAATATCCGGTCGCGCCTCCGGGGTGTCGGCGAGGTTCAGGACAAGCTGATCGGAAGTTATCGGTGTGGACGGCGTTGTGGCACAAGCCACAAGAAAGATCGGCATCCAAGCAATAAGGGGTATCCGGCACCGCATGGATCGTCTCCGATCAGACCAGTCGCGGCCTGCATGACTGGTAACCGCTAGAACGTAAAAACTTATGACAAAGTTCTCACAGAAATCGCAGCGGAAGAGTTGGTGATGCATGCAATAACGTTGATCATCAGTTGCAGTTCCAAAGCATCTTTTGAACAACCCCCCGATTTCAGACGGCAGATCGGCGTCGACCGGAGAGCCGCGTTTGAGGATTTCTTCGGCCGGCAACGCCCTTTCACAAGCCTTCGGCGGGTCTCCACTTGCCGGGAAAGGCGCGAGATGCCCGAGCCCCCCGGGAGCAGCGGCCGGATGTCGGTACGATTCGGCTCGGGCTGGTTCCGCGACGGTGCGCTTGCAGAGGCCGCGTCTCCTGGGTCACAAGAAGGAATGACGGTGCCTTCTCTTCCGGCCCTTCTCGGCTGCCGCGGATACCGCGAGAGGCCGTCTTGATCCGCTTGCTCGTCGCCGCCGCGCTGGCGCTTGCCGGTTGCGTGGGGCCGGTGGCGTCTGGCCCGGCGCGCTATGCCAATCCCGTGCTCGACGACAATTTTCCCGATCCGGCCGTGCTGCGCGCGCCGGACGGCTTCTACTATTCCTACGCCACGCAAGGCGAGGTCGACGGGCGCATGCAGAACATCCAGGCGGCGCGGTCGCGCGATCTGGTGAATTGGGAACGGACGGGGGACGCGCTGCCGGTGAAGCCGGGCTGGGCGCGCGAAACGCAGGATTTCTGGGCGCCGGACGTGGTGCATCGGGACGGCCGCTATTTCCTTTATTATTCGGCCAAGCCGGACGCGGCGCTCACCGATCCGGACCGGGGCCTGTGCCTCGCCGTCGCCACCGCCGAGCGGCCGGAGGGCCCGTTCACCGACAGCGGGCGGCCGCTCCAGTGCGGCGAGGGCTTCGTCAATATCGACCCCTTCGCCTATGACGACCCGGCGACCGGCAAGCGCCTGCTCTACTGGGGATCGGGGTTCGGCCCGATCAAGGTGCAGGAGCTGGCGGAGGACCGCGTCTCGTTCCTGCCGGGCAGCCGGCCGATCGACCTCGTCCACGTGATCCGGGACGAGGACCCGGCCAATTACCAGCGCCTGGTGGAGGGCGCCTGGATCGTGCGCCGCGAGGGCTGGTATTATCTCTTCTATTCGGGCGACAATTGCTGCGGCCCCAACGCCCATTACGCCGTGATGGTGGCGCGTTCGCGCAGCGCCACCGGGCCGTTCGAGACGCTGGCGGAGGCGACCGGCGCCGCCGACAGCGTCATCCTGGAGCGGCGCGGCCGGTGGATCGCGCCCGGCCACAACAGCGTCGTCGAGGATGCGGCCGGCGATCACTGGCTGCTCTATCACGCGGTCGACGCGCGGCGGCCCCGCTCCAGGGCGAGCGACGAGGTGAACAGCCGGCGGGTGATGCTCCTCGACCGGATCGTCTGGCGCGACGGCTGGCCGCGAGTGGCGGGGAACGGCCCCTCGACGGGCCCGCGCGGCGCGCCCGCGGTGCGTTAGACGGTCGGATGCGCGCTCCCCTCCCTGTTTCCAGGGAGGGGGACCCCGCGGATCAGCGGATGCGGGGGCCTCCGAAGGGGAGCGGGGGCGGGGGGCGGCGGTCGCGGCGGGGAAGCTGCGCCTGATAGGCGACGCCGCAATGCTGCACGCAATAGGGGAAGCCCGGATTGGCGGGCGCGCCGCAGAAATGGAAGTCGGGCTCGCCCGGATGGCCGATCGGCCATTTGCAGATCTTTTCGTTGAGATCGAGCAGGCTGGTCTTGTCGGCGATCTCCGGGCTCGGCTTGGCCGGCACCAGCCGGCGGGGCGGGGCGGGCGGAATCGGCGACTGCTGCTCGCCCGGCCCCTGGCGCAGGAAGCCGCCCGGGCCGATGGAGCGATATTGCTGCATGTCGGGCGCGGGCTGGCGCGCCGCCGGCTGCGCCGGCGCCTGAGCGGCCTGAGGCTGGACGGGCGCGGGAGCGGGGGCCGGCGCGGGCGCCGGTTTCGGCTCGGGAGCGGCGGCGGCCGGCGCGGGCTTCGGCTCGGGAGCGGGGGAGGCCGGAGCGGCGGCGGGGGAGGGGGCGGGCGCGGCCGCCTCGGCCTCCTTCTCCTTCGCCGGCTCCTCGTTCGCCTTCACCGGCGAGGGACGGGATTGCAGGCCGAGCCGGTGCGCCTTGCCGATCACGGCGTTACGCGAGACGCCGCCGAGCTCGTCCGCGATCTGGCTCGCCGTCATGCCCCTGGTCCACAATTCCTTCAGCCGGTCGATCCGTTCGTCCGTCCACGACATGATTTCAGCGTCCTCGATCTCTCAAAGCTTGCGGCTCACAGCGTCTGCCTCTAGCGACGGCGCGATGAACGACCAGCCTTCGAATTGGGTCAGGACCGACCCCGGCGTTCCCGTGATCCGGAACGTCAATTGGGGAGGCCTCAGAACCCTCTATGTGAAGGAGGTCAGGCGTTTCTTCAAGGTCCAGCTTCAGACTATCTGGGCGCCGTCGCTGACCACCCTGCTGTTCCTGATCATTTTCACGATCGCGCTCGGCCGCGAGGGGCGGACGGTGGAGCTGGGCGGCGCGGCGGTTCCGTTCGCCGATTTCCTCGCCCCGGGCCTCATCGTGATGGGGATGATCCAGAACGCCTTCGCCAATTCCAGCTTCTCGCTGCTGGTCGGCAAGATCCAGGGGACGATCGTCGATTATCTGATGCCGCCGCTGTCGGTGGGGGAGCTCATCACCGGGCTGGTCGGCGCGGCGGTGACGCGGGCGTTCCTGGTCGGGGCGGCGGTGTGGCTGGCGATGCTGTTGTGGCCGGGCGTCCATGTCGCGCCGGCGCATCCGCTCGCCATCTTCTGGTTCGGGCTGATGGGCAGCATGATGCTCGGCTTCTTCGGCCTGCTGACCTCGATCTGGGCGGAGAAGTTCGACCATGCGGCCGCCGTCACCAATTTCGTGGTCGCGCCGCTGTCGCTGCTGTCGGGCACTTTCTATTCGGTCGACGCGCTCTCGCCCACCTTCCAGGCGGTGAGCCACGCCAACCCCTTCTTCTATGTGATCTCGGGCTTCCGCTACGGCTTCCTCGGCGCGGCGGATTCGCCGGTGGCGTTTGGGGCGGTATTGCTGCTCGCGATCAACGTCGCGCTCGGCTTTCTGTGCATCCGCCTGATGCGGAGCGGCTGGAAGCTCAAGAACTAGACGGCGCCTCGGCGGGCGCGGCCCTGCGCTCGGGGAAGGTGACGCTGACGCGGGTGCCGGGCGGCCCGGACCATTCGATCGACCCGTCGAGCTGGCGGACCAGGCCGCGCAGCAGCCGCTGGCCGATCGATCCCACCCGCTCCTCCGATCGGAAGCCGTCGCCGTCGTCGATCACTTCGAGGCAAAAGCCGCTGTCGCAGCGTTTGAAATAGACGAAGACATTGCCGGGCTCGTCATCCTCGAAGGCGTAGCGGACCGCGTTGGTGACGAGCTCGTTCACCATCATGCCGATCGTGACCGCGCTGCTCGAGCTCAATTCCGCTTCCTCCGCCTCGACGGTGAGGACGATCGGGCGGATGCCGATCAGGGTGAGCTGGAGATCGTTGCACAATTCCTCGACGAAGCCGCGCGCGCTCACCGTCGTCGTTTCCTTGACCAGCTGCAGCCGGTCGTAGACGCGGGCGAGGACGCGCAGCCGGTTGGCGGCGTTGGCGAGCAGCTCGGCCGCGCGCGCGTCGCCCACCTCGCGCTGGCCGAGGAGCAGGTAGCCGGACACGAGCTGCAGATGATTCTTGATGCGGTGGTTGATGTCGCCGAGCAGCAGGTCCTTCTGCGCGTCGGAGGCGAGCAGCGCGGTATAGCCTTGCTCCAGGCTCTCGCGGGCGGCGGCGAGTTCGGACGTGCGTTCGATCAGCTGGTCGACGGTGCGGCGCAGGCTTTCGACGATCGCGGCGGCGAGCAGGCCGGAGGCGACGAAGATCGCCACCCGGATCGCGTCGGCCGCGGTCGCGCCGACCGGCGGATGCCGCGGATCGAGGATGAAATAGAGGCCGAGCACCGCGCTCGCGGCGACCGCGAAATAGCCGGTGCCCTTGTCGAACAGCAGCGCCGACAGGATCACCGCCGGCATGAAGACGAGGAAGAGCGGCAGCTGGTCCGGATCGAGATCGAGGCCGGCGAGAATGTAGCGCAGCGCGAAGAAGGCGAGCACGACGAGCGCGGCGGCGCCATATTGCACCGCCGCCGGAAGGCTGCGCAGCGGCTGCAGGCGGTGGAGCGTCTCGACGAGCATCGCGGCCGAGTTAAGCAGGCGGCGGGCTTGTTTTCCACCTGATTCGGCGGCGGCGCACCGTGCGGTCAGCCGCCGAACAGCGGCGCGAGGCGCGGCAGCGGCAGGCGCAGCCGCCCCGGCTCGGCGGGCGCGGCGACGCGCATGCGCCGCAGCGTCTCCCCGGCCTCGTTGCCGGACCGGCCGAACAGCGGCGCGGCCTGCCAGGCATGGGCGGGATGGACGCCGAGCCGCGCGAGCAAGGCTTCGGCGAGGGCGTGGGGAAGGGCGGCCGGCTCCTCATAGCCGGCGACGGCGCGCGGCGCGGCCTCGAACAGCGGCATGGCGTAGAAGGCGTCGGTCGCCGCGTCGCCGCGATCGGGGAAGCTCCTGCGGACGATCGCGTCGGCGGCCTCGCACAACGCCTCCGCGACCGCGGCGCGCTGGGTCTTGCGGAACATGTGGCGGGCGACGGCGACGCGGGCGAAGGCGACTTCGAGGCAGGCGACGACCGGCGGCGCGTCATGATCGGGCAGGGCGCAGGCGTCCTCCCAGCAGCTCATCGGGTCGAGCAAGCCGGAGATCACGATTTCGGCCGCGGTTTCAGCCGCGATGCGTTCCCTGCCCAGCATCGAGGGTCCTCTCAAGGACGTGAACGGCCCCTTCTATAGCAGGCAGTGCCGTTCGCGCGAGACCCATCGGATGCGGGCCCGCGCGGCGTTCCGTTCCGGGGCGATGCGGACGGCACCGGTTACCTGGGGGGAGGCGGAACCGGCGTTCGACACTGTCGTTAAGGCTGCATAACGATCGGGTGGGGCGCTCCGCCGCCGCCCGCCGAAGATTGGAGGAAGCCCATGTCCATCCTCACCATCCTGCTGGTGATCATCGTCGTCGGCGTGCTGCTGTGGCTCGTCAACACCTATGTGCCGATGCAGGGCACGATCAAGAGCATCTTCAACGCCGTCGTCATCATCCTGCTGGTCGTCTGGCTGCTCGACGCCTTCGGCCTGATCGACGTGCTGCGGACCACCACCGTCAGCTAGCGCGCATAGACGGCGATCAGCGGCCCGAGCCGGGGATAGGCGTCCCGCCGGTGGGCGGGGCGGTCCCACAGGCTCGACACGCTGCCGTCGAGATAGAGCGCGTCGCCACAGGACAGGCCGTCGCGGAACAGGCGGGCGAAGCGGCCGAACGACACCGGCTCGTCGCTGATCGCGAACCAGGCGGTGCCGTCGCCGGGCGCGCAGACGCCGTTGCGCACGTGGAGCGAGTCGCCGTCCGGAAGGATGCGCGGGTGAAGCTCCCCGCCGATCACCAGCATCGGGCCGGACTGGGTGGCGAAGGCGGGCGCCGGCACGCGCGCCGCGAGATCCTCGCTCGTCGCCACATGCGCGCGGCCGTCCCCGTCCACCGCGAACACGCCGTTGGGCTTCAGGTGGAAATTGCCCCAGCCGTCGCGCAGGTTGAGCGGCCGGCGGGTGCGGCCGTCCTCGACATAGAGGCCGATCGGCAGGCCGGCGCGGTCGTACATGCCGCCGTTCATCGCGAACAGCAGTCGCCCAGCGCGGTCGCCGAGATGCGCCTCCAGCCGCGCGAAGCTGCGCAGCGGCCCGTCCGCGCCGTCGAGGTGGAAGCGCAGGTCGTGTCGCGCCGGATCGTAGCGGCAGAGCGTGAAGGCGCTGCCTTCGAACTCCCGCGCCTCGCAATGCGCTGGCGGCTCCGCCGCCGCCGTCTCGCGCTGCGGGTCCGACGAGGCCGCGCACGCGGCAAGCGCCAGGACGGCGAGGCTAGATCGAATAGCCGCCATCGCTCACCAGAGTGGCGCCGGTCATGAAGGCGGCGTCGTCCGACAGGAGGAAGGCGATCTGCCGGGCGATCTCGTCGGCCGCGGCGAAGCGGCCGAGAGGCGTCGCCATGCCGGCCATGGCGGCGAAGGCGGCGTCGGCGCCGCCGAGGTCGCGCACCATGTCCTGGAAGAAGGGGGCGTCGGTCCAGATCGGCGTTTCGACCCCGCCCGGCGCGATCGCGTTCACCCTGATGCGGTCGGCCGCGCCTTCCTTCGCCGCCACCCGCCCCAGCTGCAGCAGCGCCGCCTTGGATGCGGCATAAGCGGCGATCCCGGGTTCGGCCTTCAGACCAGCGGCCGAGGCGGTGAGGACGATCGCGCCGCCGCGGCCGGTCGCCCTGATCGCGCGCATCGCCGCCTGCAGCGTCAGGAAGGCGCCGTCGAGATTGACTGCCATCACCCGCCGCCATTCGGCGAAATCGAGGTCCGCGATCGGACCGCCCGACGCGACGCCCGCATTCGCCACCGCATGGGTAAGGCCGCCAAGATCCGCCTCCGCCCAGAAGGCCGGATCGGCGACGTCGCCGGTCAGCAGGCGCGCGCCGTCGAAGCCGTCCACCGGGCGGCGGTCCATCAGGACCAGCGACGCGCCGCGACCGGCCAGGTGGCGCGCGGCGGCCGCGCCGATGCCGGAGGCCGCGCCGGTGACGAGGATGTGGGCGCCGGCGAAGTCGTTCATGCCCGCCGGTGTAGCGGCGCCGGCGGAGGATGGCGATGGGTCAGGCGGCGTTTTCGATGCCGAGCTCGGCGAGCTTGCGGTAGAGCGTGGAGCGGCCGATGCCGAGCCGCCGCGCGACCTCCGTCATCCGCCCTCGATAATGGCCGATGGCGAGGCGGATGACGTCGGCCTCGATCTCGTCGAGCGAGCGCAGATTGCCGTCCGCTTCGTAGAGCGTGATCCCCGGGCCGTGGGCGAGCGCGGCGCTGGCCGACGCGCCGGTCAGCCGCTTGGCATGATGGTCGCTGGCGCGGCGGCCGAGCCGGCTTTCGGCGGCGATCTGCGGGAAATCGGCGGAGGTGAGCGCATCGCCGTCGCACAGCACGGCGGCGCGGAACAAGGCGTTCTGCAGCTGGCGGATGTTGCCCGGCCAGCCATAGCCCATCAGCACTTCCAGCGCGTCGTCGGTGATCGACAGGTAGCGCATGCCCGGCTGCTCCGCGATGCGGACCAGGAGGTGGCGGGCGAGGGCGGGCAAATCGGTGATGCGGTTGCGCAGCGGCGGCACGTCGACATGGACGACGTTCAGCCGGTAATAGAGGTCCTCGCGGAAGCGGTTTTCGGCGACTTCCTCGATCAGGCGGCGGTTGGTGGCGGCGATGATGCGCACGTCGACCGTCTGGACGATGCGGCTTCCGACCCGCTGGATCTCGCCCGTCTCGAGCGCGCGCAGGAGCTTGACCTGGGTGTCGAGCGGAAGCTCGCCCACTTCGTCCAGGAACAGGGTCGATCCGTCCGCATCCTCGAAACTGCCGATATGGCGGTCGAACGCGCCGGTGAAGGCGCCCTTTTCGTGCCCGAACAGCACCGATTCGACGAGATTGGCGGGGATGGCGCCGCAATTGACGGTCACCATCGGCTTGCGGGCGCGCGGGCTGGCGGCGTGGATCGCCTGCGCGATCACTTCCTTGCCCGACCCGCTCTCGCCTTCGATCAGCACCGAGACGCGCGCGCGCGCCGCCTTGGCGGCGATCGCCAGCGCGGAGCGGAATTCGGGGGCGGAGCCGACGATCTCGTCGAAGCCGAGCTGCTTCACGATCTTTTCGGACAGCGGGCGCAGCTCGCGGCCCGAGCGGCGGCGGTCCACCGCGGCGTCGAGCGCGGAGAGGAGCCGGTCCGGCGACAAGGGCTTCACCAGGAAATCGGTGGCGCCGGCGCGCATCGCCTCCACCGCGACCGCGACCGAGGTCTGGGCGGTGAGGACGAGCAGCGGCAACTCGGGCCTGAGCGCGCGGATCTGCGCGATGAGGGCGGAGCCTTCCTCGCCCGGCAGCCAATGGTCGAGCAGGATGGCGTCGACCTTCGGCGCCTCGGGATCGGACAGGAATTTGGCGGCGGCATCCACGTCGGGCGCGCCCGCCACCCACCATCCGGCGCGGGCGCCGATCGCGGTGACGAGGCGCCGCTGGGCGGGTTCGTCGTCGATCAGCAGCAGGCAGCGTGTGGGGTCCGGCCGCATGTCTCTCCTCTCCCGAAATGGAGCGATCGGAACTAGGTCATCGGGGTAAAGTTCGGCTTAACGGACGGCGGGCATTTTCGCTTGGGGCTCGGCCCCGGCCTTGTTAAGGGTGCCCGCAAAGAGGGAAACAAGAGGGACCAATGGCAGCCGAAGGCCAGAACCAGACGCAGTTCAAGGATCACAAGCGGGGCTACACCCTGTTCCTGGCCCTGATGAAATGGGGCACGATCCTGTCGGCGATCGTCGCCTTCATCGTCGTTTTCGTCATCATCGCCTGACCAAGGGGGGCCGCGGGGGTGAAGATAGCGGTCCTCAAGGAAACGGCGGAAGGCGAGCGCAGGGTCGCCGCGACACCGGAAACGGTGCGCAAGTTCACCGCGCTCGGCGGCGAGCTGGCGGTGGAACGGGGCGCCGGCGAGGCCGCCTCCATCTCCGACGGCGATTATGAAGCGGCGGGCGCCCGGCTCGGCTCGCGCGCGGACGCGCTGGCGGGCGCCGAGGCGGTGCTCGCCGTCCAGGGACCGGAAGCGGAGACGCTCGCCGGGGCGGCGCCGGGCGCGCTGGTCGTCGCCATGCTCGATCCGTTCCGGCGCCGCGACCGCGTCGACGGCTATGCCGCCGCCGGCCTGGAAGCGCTGGCGATGGAATTCATGCCGCGCATCACCCGCGCGCAATCGATGGACGTATTGTCCTCCCAGGCCAATCTCGCCGGCTACAAGGCGGTGCTCGACGCGGCCGGTGAATATGGCCGCGCGCTGCCGATGATGATGACGGCGGCCGGCACCATCGCCGCCGCGCGCGTGTTCGTGATGGGCGTCGGCGTCGCCGGCCTGCAGGCGATCGCCACCGCGCGGCGGCTGGGCGCCATCGTCTCCGCGACCGACGTGCGCGCCGCCACCCGCGAACAGATCGAAAGCCTCGGCGCCAAGGCGGTGTTCGTCGAGGAGGTGAAGGGGATCGAAGGGGAGGGCGCCGGCGGCTATGCCACCGAGATGTCCGACGAATACAAGGCTGCGCAGGCCGAGCTCGTCTCCCGCCACATCGCCAAGCAGGACATCGTCATCACCACCGCGCTGATCCCCGGCCGTCCGGCGCCGCGCCTCGTCAGCGACGCGCAGCTCGCGACGATGCGGCCGGGCAGCGTGGTCGTGGACCTGGCGGTGGAGCAGGGCGGCAATGTCGAGGGCGCCGTATCGGGAGCGGTGGTCGAGCGGCACGGGGTGCGGATCGTCGGCCACCGCAACGTGCCGTCGCGTCTCGCCGCCGACGCCTCGGCGCTCTACGCCCGCAACCTCTACAATTTTCTCAGCGCCTTCTGGGACGCGGAGGCGAAGCGGCCGGTGCTCCCCGACGAGGACGAGATCGCGCGCGGCGTCCGCCTCACGCGCGGCGGGCAGGTGGTGAACGAGAGGCTGCTCGGATGAGGGCGGCGGCGGCCACGGCGGGAATGCTCACCGTGTTGATGGCCCCCGCCTGCGACCGCCCCGCCGCCGAAGCCCCGGACGAGGGGCAGGCGCTGCGCCGCGCCGCCTATCGCGCCTTCGCCGCCCGCCATCGCCTGGCGGCCTGCGGCGTGGCGGAGGCGCGGGCGGACGCGCGGCTCCAGCTCGACCGGTTCGAGGAGCTGCAGGCCTTCGCCCGCCGCAAGGGCGCCGGCCACGCGCTCTGGCTGGGCGAGAATGACTGGCACGCGGTCCGCCCCCGCGCCGGGGCCCCGGACTGCGCCGCCCCGCTCCCCGCCTTCCGCGCCGCCCTCGACGCGCTCGGCGAAGAGATCGCCGCATGGTGACGGCGCACCCCTATCCTCCCCTGCAAGGGGAGGGGGACCGGGCGAAGCCTGGTGGAGGGGGGGTGGCGCCCCGCACCGAACCATCCGGATCTTCCGTTCAACGGATTCAGTTGCGCCGGCCGTCCACCTACCGCGCCAGACAGCTCCGCCGCGACATGTCGCCGCCTGAGCGGCTGCTTTGGCGTCACCTGCGACTTCGGCCGGACGGCTTCAAGTTTCGCCGCCAGCACCCGATCGGCGCATATGTCGTGGACTTCTATTGCAGCGAGGCGAGACTCGCCGTGGAGATCGACGGCTGGGCGCACGAGACCGGCGAACGCGTCGACCGCGACCGAAGGCGCGAAGCGGCGCTTCGGTCGCTCGGCCTCGCCATCGTCCGCATCCCGGCCGCGGACGTGATGCGCGACGTGGTCGGCGCGGTATCGGCAATCTTGGCGCGGGCGAGGGGCCCCCTCCACCAGGCTTCGCCTGGTCCCCCTCCCCGTCCCGGGGAGGAATGAAAATGGACTTCGTAACCATCGTCACGATCTTCGTGCTGGCCTGTTTCGTCGGCTATTATGTCGTCTGGTCGGTGACGCCGGCGCTGCACACGCCGCTGATGGCGGTGACCAACGCGATTTCGTCGGTGATCATCGTCGGCGCGCTGATCGCGGCCGCGGCGGCGGGGGTGCCGGCGGCCAAGTGGCTGGGCCTCGCCGGCGTGGTGCTCGCCAGCGTCAACATCTTCGGCGGCTTCGCCGTCACCGAGCGCATGCTCGCCATGTACAAGAAGAAGGAGCGGAGCCGGTGAGGGGGCTGATCGATGCATGAGGCCGCCGTGCCCGGCTGGGTGATGCTGGCCTATCTGGTCGCGGGGGTGTGCTTCATCCTCGCGCTGCGCGGCCTGTCGAGCCCGGAGAGCAGCCGCCGCGGCAACCGGTTCGGCATGGCCGGCATGCTGATCGCGGTGGCGACGACCCTGGTCACCCACGACTTGGCCGGCATTCCCGAGATCCTGGTGGCGATCCTGATCGGCGGCGGCATCGGCTTCCTCATCGCCCGGCGCATCGCGATGACGGCGATGCCGCAGCTGGTGGCGGGTTTCCATTCGCTGGTCGGCATGGCGGCGGTGCTGGTGGCCTGGGCCGCCTATCTGAACCCCAACGCCTACGGGATCGTCGACGCGGCGGGCTTCATCTTCCCGGTGACGCGGGTCGAGATGGGCCTCGGCGCGGCGATCGGCGCGATCACCTTCTCCGGATCGGTGATCGCCTTCCTGAAGCTCAACGGCAACATGTCGGGCGCGCCGATCCTGCTGCCGATGCGCCACGCGCTCAATCTGGGCACCATTGCGTTCATCCTCGGCCTCATCGCCTTCTTCGCCTTCGACCAGAGCCCCTGGGTGTTCGCGCTGGTGACCCTGCTCGCCTTCGCGGTCGGCTTCCTCCTGATCATTCCGATCGGCGGGGCGGACATGCCGGTCGTGGTATCGATGCTGAACAGCTATTCCGGCTGGGCGGCGGCGGCGATGGGCTTCACGCTCCAGAACACGGCGATGATCATCACCGGCGCGCTGGTCGGATCGTCGGGCGCGATTCTGAGCTACATCATGTGCCGGGCGATGAACCGCAGCTTCATCTCGGTGATCGCCGGCGGCTTCGGCCAGGACGCGGGCGCCGCGGCCGGCGGTTCCGCCGCCGACCGGCCGTACAAGCGCGGATCGGCCGAGGACGCGGCCTTCCTGATGCAGCAGGCCGAACAGGTGATCATCGTCCCCGGCTACGGCATGGCGGTGGCGCAGGCGCAGCACGCGCTGCGCGAGATGGGGGACATGCTGAAGGCGCACGGCGTGAAGGTGAAATATGCCATCCATCCGGTGGCGGGGCGCATGCCGGGCCACATGAACGTGCTGCTCGCCGAGGCGAACGTCCCCTATGACGAGGTGTTCGAGCTGGAAGACATCAATTCCGAATTCGCCCGCACCGACATCGCCTTCGTGATCGGCGCCAACGACGTCACCAATCCGTCCGCCAAGACCGACAAGACCTCGCCCATCTACGGCATGCCGGTGCTGGACGTGGAAAAGGCCAAGACCGTGCTGTTCATCAAGCGCTCGATGGGCGGCGCCGGCTATGCCGGGGTGGAGAACGAGCTGTTCTTCCGCGACAACACGATGATGCTGCTCGCCGACGCCAAGAAGATGGTGGAGGAGATCGTGAAGAGCCTGGACTGAGCGGCGGTGGCGGCGCCGCGGCGGGAGCTGGCGAAAGGCGCCGCGCTGGCGGCGCTCGGCGTCGCCGTCTCCGCCGCCGTCTGGCAGCTCGCCGCGCCGGCGGCGGGGCTCGCCGTCGCGGTCGCGTGGCTGTTGTGGCTGGTCCGGCGCTACGACAACTGGACCGGCTCCTGCCTGATGGTGACGATGCTGGTGCTGCTCGTCGTCGCGATGCTCGCGCTGCTGCTGGTGCTCATCGCGGTGACCATGGGGCGCTGAGCCTTCGAACTGGACGCGGCGCGGCGCACCGCCTATCGGCTCGGCCCATTCTCCCCCCGTCCGGACCGGCCGCGCCGGCGATCCCCTTGTGGAATCAACGGCATTACCGGCAGTCCGCGGGCGAGGGCGTCAATCTTTCAGGGGCTTTGCCGGCGTGCGTAAACTGGGTCTGATCGGCGGGATGAGCTGGGTCTCCACCGCCATGTATTATGAAGCGATCAACAAGGAAGTGAGCCGGCGGGCGGGCGGCCTCGCCTCCGCGCCGCTGCTGATCGAAAGCCACGATTTCGGCCGCATCTCGGAGCTGCAGGCGGCGGGCGGCTGGGACGAGCTCGGAGCCATCCTGTCCGATTCGGCGCGGCGGCTGGCGGGCGCGGGGGCCGAGGGGCTGATCCTGTGCACCAACACGATGCACAAGCTGTACGACAAAGTGGCGGAGGCCGCGGGCGTGCCCGTCCTCCATATCGGCGAGGTGACGGCGCAGAAGCTGAAGGCGGACGGGGTACGCCGCGCCGGCCTGATCGGCACCCGCTTCACGATGAACGAGAGCTTCTACCGCGACCGGATCGAGGCGCACGGGATCGAGATCACCTTGCCCGACGAGGGGACCCGCACCGAGATCGACCGCATCATCTTCGAGGAGCTGGCGCGGGGCGAGGTGAAACGCAGTTCGCAGCGCAAGCTCAAGACCTGCCTCACCGGCATGGCGCAGGCCCGCCAGCAGGCGGTGATCCTGGGCTGCACCGAGCTCGTCATGCTGGTCGATCCGGGCGCGAACGTCCTTCCGGTCTACGACACGACCGCGCTGCACGCCCGCGCGGCCGCGGACTGGATCCTCTCCGCCTGAATTTTTTTCGCGCGCCGGCGACATGGATTGTCGCGGCGGGTGACTGTGGTGGTGAGGGGGCATGCGCCGGGCTTCACAGCGGCCCGAGAACCACCGGGGCCCGGCGCATCCTTCCCCTCTCGCGCCCTGCCGTCCCGCTGCACATCGGCGGCGAAATGGCGGCAATTCCCTCCGTTTTGGACCGGTTGGTGCAATTGAGCTCATAAGGGTGCATGCTCGTCGGCCAGGGGGCCATGATGAGTCGTGACATGGTGAGCGATCGCCTGATGGCGGTGCGCTATGAAGACCAACCGACGCTGCTGGCGATCGCCGACAGCCCGGACGGGCGCCGCGAGGCGTGCCGCAGCGCCGCGCTCGCCGAATGCCGCTCGCTCGGCGACCTCGCGGTGGACGAGGCGCGGGAGAGATTGGAGCGGCAGATCGCGGTCGATGTCGTGCTCGCCGACCTGTCGGCCGAGAGCGACGACACGGCCGCCTTGCTCTGCGCGATCGAGGCGGAGGCCGCGACCGGCCGCTTCCGCGCCGTCGTGCGCCACCCGCTCGCGCTGGTCGATTTCGTGCAGGCGCTGGCGCCGAGCGCGCTGCCGCTGTGCGAGGCGAGCGAGACCGAGACGGTGGCCCTCCTCGCTTATGCCGCGCGGCGCGCGCCGGACCGCCTCCACGACGGCAGCCGCACCCGCGCGCCCGAAATCCTGCAGCAATTGAGCCAGGAGGTGGCGCGGATCGCCCATATGCTGGCTGCTCTGTCGGAGGACGAAGGCGCCGCCGCTCGACTCGAGAGCGCCGCCGAAGCGGGCGACGAGAGCGGGATCACCGCCGCCGACCTTCGCGCCGTGCTGCGCACCCGGCGCCTGCGCGCGAGCTTCTTCAAGAACGACCTGTTCGCCGATCCGGCCTGGGACATCATGCTCGATCTGATGGCGGCGCGGCTGGAGGGGCGGCGGGTCCCGGTCTCCAGCCTGTGCATCGCCGCCGCCGTCCCGCCCACCACAGCCTTGCGCTGGATCAAGCGGCTGACCGACGAAGGCGTGGTGGTCCGTGTCGCCGATCCGCAGGACGGGCGGCGGGTCTATATCGCGCTCGCCGACGACGCGGCGCGCGCCCTTGCGGATTATTTCCGAGCGGCGCAACGGGTCTCGCCTTTCCCGGCCTGAGGTGTTCCTCGATCCTCCCTGTGGAGCGAAGCTCCATGGGGAGGGGGACCGGGCGAAGTCCGGTGGAGGGGCGCGAGCGGAGCGAGCCTGCCGGCGGAGCGAGCCGACGGACGCCGGCTGCCCTTCCACCACGCTTCGCATGTTTTGAGGCGAGATCGTGTCCCCCGGACACGATCTTGGATCGCCGGGGGGCGATCCAAAGCTCCAACACCCTCCCCATCGCCCGCGGCGACAGGGAGGATTTGTGTGCGAAATTGCCTGAGCCAGAGCCGGCTGGTGGGCGGTGACGGGCTCGAACCGCCGACCCTCTCGGTGTAAACGAGATGCTCTACCAACTGAGCTAACCGCCCGCGTACCGGAACGCGCGCTTTTTCAGGGTTTTTGGCGAGGGTCAAGCGGGCGTGGATGGAACGTAGCGGAAACAGGTGGCGGGCTCTCCCGCGCCCTCCGGCATGCGGCCGCTGACGACGGCGGCTCCCAGGATGAAGCCGATGATGGCGAGCGCGAGCGCCGCGATGGTGAACATCCAGAAGAGGTCGCACACCCCGCGCACCGCCCGCGCCGTGGCGCCGGCCGCCCCGACCGCGCGGCTCACCCGGCCGCTCATGCCTGGCCAATCCGGTGAGCGAACCAGCCGTAGAGGAAGCGACGGTTCAGCGGGCTCCCTTCGACGAGCTCGATGTAGCGGCGCCCTGCAGACAATCGAGCGCCGCGACCAGGACGGCTTCGCCTTCACGGGCGCGCAGGCGCTTGAACTCGCCCACGGCCGTTTCGGTGCGGGGGCCGATCCGCCCGTCGACCGCCACCGTCTCGCCAAGAAAGGCGTTCAGCGCCCGCTGCAGGAATTGCGCAGCGACCCGCTGCCCCATGTTGATCCCGGTGTCGGCTTGGCGGGCAGGGTTGCCCCAGCCTGTCGCCGGAAGTAAGCGCCCGCGTTTTGCGTGCCGCGAAGAAGATGATAAGTCGGGTGTATGTCTACCGCGGCAGAACACGCCAATTCGCGCGTCAATTTAGGTTGCGGCCAGTCGCCCACCGCCGGCTGGCTGAACCTCGACAATTCACTGACGGTACGGCTCGCCAGAACCCCGCTCGCTCATCTCCTCCCGGGTCGGGCCGCTTACGTAGCGCACGTTCGTTCGCACAACATCCGCTATGGCAATGCACTGGCTACCGGACTGCCCTCTCGCTCGATAGATGTGCTCTACACCTCCCACATGCTGGAGCACTTGGACCAGGCCGAAGCTCGGCGGTTCCTTGCCGAAGCTCTGCGGGTGCTTCGTCCCGGCGGCATCCTCAGGATCGCCGTTCCAGACATTCGCCTGCAAGCCGAAGAGTATCTCCGCAGGGGCGATGCCGACTGGTTCGTCGCCAAAACTCGGATGACGACCCCCAAGCCGAAGAGTCTGCTTGGACGCCTGCGCTATGCGTTCACCGGCTTCCGGCACCACCACTGGATGTACGACGCAAAGTCGCTGTGCACCCTCCTTGCCGAGGCGGGGTTTCAGGAGCCGCGCGCACTTCCGGCAGGCGAGACGACGATCCCACACCCCGGCGACCTCAATCTCCGGGAGAGGGAGCATGAAAGCCTCTACGCTGAAGGTCGCGCCTAGCCGAAGCCGCACAAGGTGACGATCCGCGTTCCACCCGTGGTGTTGCGGATGACCAGAACCGGAGTTGTCCCGTCTCGGCTGCTGAGCGACCGCCATAGCTGCCGAACTGGACGCAGCTCTCGCCGCTGAAGGAGCTGAAGCTGCTCTACGGTGAACTGCGCAAGCCCCGCCACCGCAAGCGGCAGCCGGGCGGCCAAAGCCGGCATGCCGGGACGCTGCAGTCCAATCAACAGCGAATGGGGCCGCTCACCTTCGAAGCGCGACTGATGGGGCTGGAGCGTGTGCTCGGCATGCAGCGTCAGGTGAACGAGTTGGCGGATGCGCTCGGCCGCCCCGGCATCGTCCTGATCGACGCCGAGGAAGAGGCCCGCATCCGCGAACCGATCGCCCTGAAGACCTGCCGAACGGGTGGACCGGCGACGCGCCGAACGCCGACGTCTGGCTCGACAGCTTCTACAACGACGGCTCCGTCCAACCCATCCTCTTCCGCAACCTGGTGGGAAGCTGACCATGACCGCGCTCCTCCCGAAGAGGCCGCCCAGCGTCTTCGCATCAGCACCAAGACGCTGCGCCGGCTGCGCCAGGAGGGGCGCATCCGCTACGCCCACGCGTTCGGCGACGATGTCAGGAAGGCGCTCGAAGCGTCGGAGCCCCGGACTATTCCCGAAGCATTTAAATCGAGCCGCCGAAAAGCCTAGGATTTCCCAGCCTCTCGGGCGGGTGCCGCGCTCCCGTGTAAACGAGATGCTCTACCAACTGAGCTAACCGCCCGCGTGCCGGAACGCGCGCTTTTTCAGGGTTTTCGGCGGGGGTCAAGCCGGGGCGCGTGGAGAGGAGGGTGGGTGGCCGGGCGCCGAGGGGGGCTCTGCGCCCGGCCGCCCCATCTTGCGATGGGGGCAAGCAGCAGAATAGCTCCAAAATGGAGGCAACTCCAGCGCCGTCTGCGGAGTCGCTAAAAAAGCCTTCGGATCAGCCCCAGAAGTCCGCCGCCGCGAGCGCATGGCCGCCCACCGTAGTGACCGCAATGACCAGATCGGCGAGGCCGTCACCGTTCACGTCGCCTTCGACCCGCCAGTGGCCCTCATTCAGGTAGGCGCGCAGCTCACCCGCCGAGCCGCTGAACGCGGAACTGCCGATGAACGCGAAGCCCTGATTTCCGCTCTGGTGAATATTCGCGTCGATCGCCTGGAGGTCGATGCGGTCGCCGGCGGAGAAGTCCAGGATGTGATCCATCGCCGCGGCGGTCGAATCGGAGACGCTCAGATAGACGAAGCGGTCGTCGCCGGACCCGCCGCGCAGCATGTCGGCGCCCAGGCCGCCCGTCAGGATGTCGTCGCCCGCGCCGCCCCATAGCTGATCGTTGCCCGCGCCGCCCCGCAGATGATCGTCGCCGGAACCGCTGAAGATGCGGTAGTTGCCGTCGGTCTCCGCGGAGCCGTCGAAGGTGAGGCTTTCGTCCGAGCGGAGGGTATTGGCGTTCACGGTCAGCATCGTTCCGGCCACGACGTTCGCGTCGTGCATGGTGAGATCGTAGCTGTAGCCGCTGCCTCCGCTGCCGAAGCGGGTGTCGCCGCCCGTCATCAGCACCAGCATCTCGACATTCCTGATCTGATCGGCACCGAACGCGAGCGCATGGGCACCGGAATAATTTCCCTGGAGGCCGATCTGGTCCGCGCCGCCCTGGCCGTCGACCCGGTCGCCCGCGCCGAACCTTGCATGGCCGAAGTAGAAGCCGTCGTCCGCCTGGCCGCCGGTCAGGTCGTCATGGCCGAGGCCGGCATAGGTGAGGAAATGCCCGTCCGTCTCCGCAGAGCCGTCGAAGGTGACGTTCTCGCCAACCCGCAGCGTGTTGAAGTTGACGGTCAGCCGTTCGCCGGCGGCGACGTTGCCGTCGTGCATCGTCAGGCGGTAGCTGTAATGATTTCCGGCCGTGTCGCCGAAACGCGCGTCCGCGCCCGAGAGCAGGACCAGCATCTCGACGCCCGCGATGGTCGCGGCGTCGAAGCCGAGGCCGGCCCAATAATCGCCCTGCAGGCCAAGCTGGTCGTTGCCCGGGCCGCCGGAAACCCGGTCGGCGGAAGTGAGCGTGGCACCGAAATAGAAGCCGTCGTCGCCGCCACCGCCGAAGATGGTGTCGTTGCCACCCTGGCCCAGCAGGAACAGGTCGCTCGCCTCTCCGCCGGTATAATGATCGTTCGTCGCGGTGCCGTGGAAGGTCGTCGCGGCCGCGCCGCCGACGATCCTGGTCGGGTCGAAGCCGCCCAGATTGTCGGCGGTGAAGCCGGTCGCGGCGCTGCCGAGGAAGGTGATCAGCGTTCCGTAGGTCCCGTTTCCGCCGTGCCGATCGATCTGGAGCAGCGTGTCGGCGCCGCTTTGCACCAGCCGGAGGTGCCCGGTGGAGAAGGGGTTTTCCTTGGGATCCCATCCCTGGAGGGTCGCGACCAGGAACTGGTCGAGATCGATCATGTCACCGGCCGCGCCGGTTTCGAAATCGGTGATCCGGATCACGGCCGATTCGAAGGAGGAGAAGGCCTTCGACAGATGTACGACGTCTCTGTCCGCGCCGAGGCTGATCGTCGCATTGCCGGCCATCGAGTAGATTTCGATCCGGTCGGCGCCGGCGCCGCCGTTCATGGTAAAAGTGACCGGATCTTGTACGCTGACGGAGAGGCGATCGTCGCCGTCGCCGCCGTCAAGGATCAGCGTGCCGCCCGCTACCCCGCTGGAGCGGATGACCGACAGCCAGTCGTCGCCGCCCTGTCCGTAGAAGGCATCCGAGCCGCCGTCTCCGTTGTCGAAGATCCGGTCGTCGCCATCGCCGCCCTCGACGATGTCGTCGCCGGGTCCGCCATAGAGCAGATCGTGACCGGTCCCGCCGAACAGATGGTCGTCGCCCAGCTCGCCGTAGAGAATGTCGTCGCCCTCTCTGCCGAAGATGTGGTCATCGCCGCCGCCGCCGCGGATCGTGTCCCAGCCGCCGAGCCCGTCGATGACGTCGTCGCCGGCGGTGCCGCGCAGATCGTCGTTGAAATCGGTGCCGTAGATGAGCTTGCCGGACGCGGCCTTGCCGTCCGGCGAGTAGCCGCCAAAATTGACGCTCGTGAACTTGAACGTTTCGGTATCGCGGAAAGTGATGAGGGTGGTGAAGCCGTAGCCGTCGCCTCCGGCATCCCGGTCGATCTGGAGCAGGGTGTCGTCGCCGCTCTGCAGCAGGCGCAGATGGCCGGTGCCGAACGGGTTGAGGGCAGGGTCCCAACCGGTGAGGGAGGAGGCGATGAAGGAGAGATCGACCTCGTCGCCGGAAAAGCCGGTTTCGAAATCGGTGATCGCGATCGTCGACTGGCCGAGCGTCGCCACGACCGACCAGAAGGTCACCTGATCCCGCCCCTCGCCGAGGCTGACCGTCGCTTGCCCCTTGAAGTCGCCGAAATGCACGACGTCGGCGCCCGTGCCGGCGCTGATCGAAACGTCGCCGGCATAGCCGAGCGCGACTGAAATGAAGTCGGCGCCGTCGCCGCCGTCGAGCGTCAGGGAGCCGCTGTTCGCGCTCGTGAAGCGATGGGCGACGATGTGATCGTTCCCGTCCTGACCGAAATAGGCGTCGTTGCCCTCTTCATCGGAATCGAAAATGAAATCGTTGCCCGCACCGCCTTCGAGGATGTCGTCGCCGAGGCCGCCGAGGAGGAAGTCGTCTCCGTCGCCGCCGAAGAGATGGTCGTCCCCCAGCATGCCCTCAAGATAATCGTTGCCGTCGCCGCCCGACAGCCGGTCGGCGCCGGCTCCGCCCGCGATCACGTCGTTTCCGCCGAGGCCGTTGATGACGTCGTCGCCGGCCGCGCCGCGCAGCTGGTCGGCCGCGTTCGTCCCGTCGATCGACCGGCCGGCGGGAATGGTGCCGTCGCTCGGATAGCCGCCGAGATTATCCGCGGTGAAAGCGGTCGCGGCGACGTTCTGGAACGTGATGAAGGTCGCGAACGAATCCGCACCCCCGTCGGGGTCCAGTTGCAGCAGCGTGTGGGGCCCGCTTTGCAGCAGGCGCAAATGCCCTGTTCCGAACGGATTGAGGTCACGGTCCCAGTTCTGGAGATTGGCGATGAGGTAGCCTTCGAAGTCGATCCAGTCCCCCGCGGCCCCGGTCTCGAAATCGGTGACGACGATCTGTGCCGCCGGATGGATCCTTGAAAAGGCGTTCAGCCGGACGACGTCGGTGCCGGCGCCCAGGGTGATCGTGGCCGTGCCGCTTAATGCGTGGAACAGAACCACGTCCGATCCGGTGCCGCCGTCGATGGTCAGCGGGCCGAAATGGTGCGCGGAAATGGCGAACCGGTCGTCGCCCGCGCCGCCGTCAAGGACGATCGCGCCAGGGCCCGAAGCCTCGGAGCGGCTCACGGAGAGTTGATCGTTGCCGTCCTGGCCGTAGAGCGCGTCCGCGCCCCCGTCGTCCGAATCGCTCAGAGAATCGTCGCCCGCGCCGCCTTCGAGAATGTCGTCGCCCGCGCCGCCGCTCAGAAAGTCGTGGCCGTCCAGGCCCTCGATCCTGTCGTCGCCGATGGTGCCCGTGAGCACGTCATTCGCGGCCGTACCGATGATCCGGTTCATGAAAGTCCCCCCCTTGCGGCGACTGGACCGGGCGAGACTTCCTCAAGCGCCGCGTTCGCCAAGGAGCAGAGTGACAGCAGCAGCTAGAAGAATCAACGGCCTGCCTGCAGAAGCTGTAAAGCCGTCGTCAAAAATTGATCCAGCCGAGGAGGACGAGCACCAGAAGGGTGCCAAGCGCGGTCACGAGCAGCGAGCCGGCGCAGCCGAGGCGGTTGGAGAAGAACAGGAACATGGCGGCCCGAACGCGCGAGCGCCGCGATGTCTCCGCCGCTCAGAGCGTCCGCACCAGCCGGCCCGCCACCGCCAGCCAGGGCGGATCGGCGATCACGGTCTGGCGCTGGCCGGACCCGAGCGGGAGGAGGTGGAGCTTGCCTTCCTCCCGCCCGATCAGCCGCGCGAACAGGTAGCGGCCGGCGGGGCGGGGGATGAGGACGTCGCGGTTCATCGCCCGGGCGAAATCCTCCGGGGCGAGCCGCCGGCACCAGATTTCGTCGCCGCTGCGATATTCGCCGATCCCCCCGGTCACGGTCAGCGCGACCATGTCCGGCTCGGCCCGCGGCGGAATGGCGACCGCGGCGCGGCGCGGCGCGTGGGCGCCGTCCTGATCGAGCGTCGCGGCGACGGGGATGTCCTCGCGGTCGGGCAGGGTCACCAGATCGGCGGCTTCGACGCCCAGCGCCTTCGCGATCCGGTTCAGCCAGCCGACCGAGACCGTGCGCGTGCCCGTCTCCAGCCGCCCGATCGTCTGCGGGGTCGTCGGCGGGTCGCAGCGGTCGGCCACGTCCTGCAGGGTCATCTTCTTGGCGCGGCGAACGTCGCGGATGCGGGTGATCATCGGGCTCTCCTAACCGGATCGGTTAAACTCCTTTCCTACAACGGCGCCCCGGTGGCAAGAGCCCGTGGACGGATTCGGGAGAACGGGATGGCGGAGGGCAAGCGGGTGAGCGGCGGCAACAGGCTGCTGGCGGAGCGGCCGCTGCCGGGCGACGCGGCCGGTCCGCGGCGGGGAGCGCCAACGCGCCCGCGCCTCGCCCGTTCGGTCACCGTCAACCTCGCCGAATCGCCGCTCGGATGGCTGCACGCGCGCGGGCTGCTGAGCGACGCGCAGCTCGCCGCCGGCGAACGGCTGCGCGCCGATTGGGAGCGGGCGCAGCTGGCGCACGCCGTCACCATGGACTGGCACGCCGCGCCGCCCGGCCGCGGGCGCCGGTCGGCGCCGGTGCCCTCCGATCCCGCGCTCGGCCAGATCGCGGCGCGCCGCCGATTCGACGCCGCGGTGGCCGCGGCCGGGCCGGGCCTGTCGGACATCCTGTGGCGGGTGGTGTGCGCGGGCGAGGGGATGCGCGAGGCGGAGCAGGCGCTCGGCTGGCCCGTGCGCGCCGGCCGCCTCGTCCTCACCCTCGCGCTCGACCGGCTGGTGGCGCACTACCGGATCGGCTGAACCGCCGCCTTGCGCGACGCCCGGTTTCGCGCGACAAGCGTCGGGCGGCGGCCGGGGGGCGGCCGCGTTCCGGTTCCGTGAGCGTGCGCGTCACCACCAGCAAGGCGGGGAGGTCGGGATATGGCGACGGCAGCGGTTCCGGCGGAAGCGGCGGTCGCGCCCGCAGCGAAGGCCGAGGTGAAGGCCGGCCCGGGCGGCGTCCGGATCGAGGCGCTCGATTTCGTCCGCGGCGCGGCCTTGTTCGGCATCCTGCTCATGAACATCACCGGCTTCGGCCTGCCGGAAGCCTATGAGAATCCGCAGAATTCGGGCGGCGCGGAAGGCGTTAACCTGTGGGCGTGGATGATCACCCAGATCGGCTTCGAAGGCACCCAGCGCGGCCTGTTCTCGCTGCTGTTCGGAGCGAGCGTCATCCTGCTGACCGCGCGGCTGGAGGCGAGCGGCCGGCCCGACGCGGCCGACATCTATTTCCGCCGCAACCTGTGGCTGATCGGCTTCGGGCTGGTGAACGCCTATGTGTTCCTGTGGTTCGGCGACATCCTCTACGCTTATGGCGTGACGGCGCTGTTCGTGTTCGCGTTCCGCAACATGGCGCCGCGCCGGCTGCTGGCGATCGGGGTCGGCACCTTGCTGCTGCTCTCCGCCTGGAACGCCTGGGACGCCTCCAAAGGCCTGGCGGCGCATCGCGCCTTCGCCGAGGCGCAGGCGGCGCAGGCGCGGGGCGCGGAGCTCAGCCCCGAGCAGGAGAAGGCCGTCGAAAGCTGGAAGGGGATCGAGGCCTATTTCGTCGCCCCGCCCGACAGGATCGCCGAGGAGATCGAGGCGCGCACCAACGGCTATGGCCGCGCCTTCCTCGCCACCGCGCCGATCAACGTGAAGATGCAGACCTGGTTCACCTACCGCTATTTCTTCGACGTGTTCGGGATGATGCTGATCGGGATGGCGCTCTACCGCTGGGGCGTGCTGACGCTGGAGCGGCCGACCTGGCTCTACGTCGCGATGGCGCTGGGCGGCTATGCGATCGGCCTTGCCGTCAACATCCTCGAGACGCGCTGGATCCTCGCCAACGGCTTCAGCGCGCTCGCCTTCGCCCAGACCGCGGTCACTTACGAACTCGGCCGTCTGCCGATGACGATCGGGCATCTGGGCGCGCTGCTGCTGTTCGTGCGGTCGGGGCTGCTGGGCCGCTTCCGCCGGGCGCTGGCGGCGGTCGGGCAGATGGCGGTCACTAACTATCTCACCCATTCGGTGGTGTGCGCGATCATCTTCGTCGGCTTCGGCCTCTACGGCCAGCTCGAGCGGCACCAGCTTTATTATGTCGTGTTCGCGATCTGGGCGGTGCAGCTGGTGGCGAGCCCGATCTGGCTGCGCCATTTCCGCTTCGGCCCGGTCGAATGGCTGTGGCGCTACCTCACCTATCTGAAGCGCCCGCCGATCCGCCACACCGCCGTCCCGACCAGCGCGGGAGCGGCCGCGGCGGCGTGAGCCCGGGCGCCGCCGGCGCCGCGGCGTTGCAAGGCCGGAAGGGGTTACGCTAGCCTGCCCGAAAAGGGGGCTCTCATGATCTCGATCATTTTTGCGGCATTGGCGGCCGCCGCCGCGCAGCCCGCGGAGGCGGGCAAGGAACGGATCTTCCGTGCCGAAGGCTATGTGGCCGCGCTCTACGGAGAGGAGGGGCGCTATGTCCTCGAGCTCCACGATACGGCGGTCCGCTATGCTTTGCCGCGGCTCGACGACAAGCGGCTCGCCGCTTATGCGGACGTGATCGGGTCCGCCCACGATCTCGGCGTCGCCATCGGCGTTCAGTTCGACGGTACCGCCGGGAGCCTGACCGCCGATGGCGAGAGGATCGAGTTTCCGCTTTGCACGATCGAGGTGGATGGCGCCGCCATCGGTTCCGTCGCGGCCAATTGCCCGCCGCGGCGCGGGGCCGCGCGCGCCGGCGAGCGCGCCTTGGCCCTCGGCCTCGCGCAGCGGCTCGATCGACCCGACCAGGCGGCCGCGCTGCTCGCCACGGCAAGCCGGGCCGCCGACCTCCCCGCGGCCGCGCGCGCGGTCGCGCTGGAGAAGCGCGGCGAGCTCCTGTCCTACACGGCCGCGCTCCTGCCGCGCAGCGACCCCGGGCACGACGCCAAGCTGTTGGAGGCCCATGCGGACTTCCAGCGTCTCGCCAAGCTCCAGCCCGGAAATGCCGAGGCGCAACGCGGGCTGGCCCGTACGCTCACCGATCTCGGCGCCTATGAGGAGGCGCTCGCCATCTACGCGCGCCTGACCGAGACGGAGATGGACGCGTTCCTGTCGGCCATTTCCATCGGCGCCATCCACCGCCTGCGCGGCGACCATGCGGCGGCGCTGCGCGCGCTCGACGCGCTCGCCGAAAGCCAGGGTCCGATGGAGGGGATGCGCTACCACTATCACCGCGGCTGGACGCTGCGGCTGCTCGGCCGTCACGAGGAGGCGATCGAATCGTTCAGCGAAGGCATGCGCAGCCAGCCCGATTATGCCTTCGCCTTTCTCCAGCGCTCCTGCGCCTTCGCCCTGCTCGGCCGTCACCGGGAGGCGCTGGCGGATCATGAGCAGGGGCTGCGGCTGCTGCGGTCGATGCAGGAGCGGCAGGACGACCGGTTGATCGCGCGGCACGTCGCCGAAGCGGGAACGGCGGTCGAACGGCTTCGCCGGGCCGTCGCGGACGGCGAGAGGGCACCCGTGGATGCGCCGTGCCGCGACGACGGGGCGACGAACGCATGAGCCCGCGCGAACGCAGCGCCTTGCTTCCTCCCGCTTGAGCGGCCGGCCGCGGCAGGCTAGGTTTCAGTACGCAACTGAAAAGGGATATGCCGCCATGATCGTCTACGGTTCGTCGATGTCGCCGTTCGTGCGCAAGGTGCTCGCTTTCGCCGCCGAGAAGGGGGTGGAGGTGGAATCGAAGCCGCTCGGCCTTGGCAACACCGATCCGGATTTCCGCGAGGCGAGCCCGTTCGGCAAGATCCCCGGTTTTCGCGACGGCGACTTCGCCATTTCCGATTCGACCGCGATCGTCTTCTATCTCGACGCGCTGAAGGCCGATCCGGCGCTCATCCCGTCGGACGCGAAGGCGCGGGCGCGGACGATCTGGTGGGACGAGTTCGCCGACACCATCTTCGCGGTCTGCGGGGGCAAGATGTTCTTCAACCGGATCGTCGCGCCCAAATTCCTCGGCCGCGAAGGCGACGAGAAGATCGCCGCCGACGCCGAGTGCAACGAGCTGCCGCCGCTGCTGCGCTTCCTGGAGGAGCGGATCCCCGACTCCGGCTGGCTGGTGGAGGACCGGCTGACGCTCGCCGACATCGCGGTGGCGAGCCCGTTCGCGAACCTGCGCCATCTCGGCCTGCCGGTCGACGCCGACGCCTATCCGCGCCTCGCCGCTTATGTCGAAAAGATGCTGGACCGGCCGAGCTTCAAGACCTGGGTGGACAAGGAAAGCGCCTTCTTCGCGCGCCTGGCGGCCTGATCCGCGCGGCGCCGCCGCCACGCATCTTCTGGCGCTCGCGCCGCCGCTTCTCTAGGATCGAGGGTGAAGCCTTCGAAACCAGAGGATGCAGCTTGCCGGTCATCGCCCTGATCGCCGCCTATCACGATTCCGAGGAGCCGGCGCGGCCGCTGCGGGCGCTGCTGCCGATCGCGGGGCGGACCCTGCTCGAGCGGCAGGCGCAGGTCGCGGCGGCGGCGGGCGCGCGCCGCATCGTGGTCGCGGTCGAACGGATGCCGGCGGAATTGCTCGCCGCGATCGACCGGATGCGCGCCGCCGGCCTGTCCGTCACCGTCGCCCGCGACGCGCTGGAGGCGGCGGAGGCGGTCGACGCCAACGCCCGCTTGCTGCTGGTCGCCGACGGCTGCCTCGCCGACGAGGACCAGGTCCGCCGCCTCGCCGCTCTTGAGGGCATGTCGCTCCTGACCCTGGCCGATGCCGGGGTGGACGACCGGTTCGAACGGATCGACGCGGAATGGCGCTGGGCTGGGCTCGCCATCGTCACCGGCGCGCTGCTGCGCGACACGGCGGCGATGCTGGGCGACTGGGACCTCCAGTCCACGCTGCTGCGCCGCGCCGCCCAGGCGGGCGCCGCCCGCGTGCCGATCGACGGCGGTCCGGGCGACGCCCCGCTGCTGATGGCGACGCGCCAGGCCGATCTGGCCGGGACCGAGGCGCTGATCCTGGAGCGGGTGCCGACCGGCCGCGGCGACTGGATCGCCCGCTACCTGCTCGCCCCGGTCGAGCGGGCCGGGACGCGGCTGCTGATGGGGAGCCGCGCCGCGCCGCGCGATCTCGGCATCGCCGCCGCCGTCCTCACCTTCGCCGGCGCCATCGCCTTCGCCTGGAACTTCCTCTGGCTCGGCCTCCTCTTCCTGCTGCTCGCGACGCCGCTCGACGGCATCGCCGATCGGCTGGCGCGGCTGCGGATGCAGGACAATGGGCGGGACAGCTGGTGGTCCTATTTGCTGCTCGCCTTCGCCGGTGCCGCCTTGTTCACGCTCGCTTACGCGCTGAGCGGGAACGGCCTCGGCTGGGGCTGCATCGTGCTCGCCGCCGCCACCATCGCCTTCCTGCTCGCGCTCCGCTTCGAGATCGAGGGGCGGGACGTGCCCGGCCAGATCTTCCTCGCCGAGCGCAAGGGCATGACCTGGCTGATGCTGCCCTTCGCCGCCGCCGGCTTCTGGGTGACCGGTCTCGGCATCCTCCTCCTTTATGCGGCGGGGTCCTTCTTCTGGGCGCAGCGCCAGGTGCATGCGCGGCCGCCCGCCGGGCTGCACTAACGTCAGCTTAACCCTGCCCGGCTAAGGAAAGCCGATGTCCGAGCCGGAGGCGAACAGGCGCGATGCGAAAGGGGACGCGGCGAGGCTGCTGCTCGCGGCCGCGCGCGAGCGTTTTTCCGTGGCCGCATCCGACCTTCTGCTCCCCGAACAGTCGCGCCTCACCGAATGGCAGCGCCTGACCGCCGCCGCCTTGCTCGCGAGCCTCGTCCGCTCGATCGAGGATCCGCTGCGCGCCGCGCTGGCGCCCCGTTTCGGCGGGCATGAAGCGGCGCAGGCGGCGCTCGCCTCCGTCCATGTCGCGATCGCGCTCCCGGTGCTTGAGCGGGCGCGCGCGCTCGGCGATTCCGACCTTCTCACCCTGCTCGTCCGCCGCGTCGAGGAGCACCGCTTCTGGAAGGCGCAGACCTCCGACGCCGGCCAGCGCCACGATCTGCTGGCCGAGCTGGTGCGCGACCCCGACCAGCAACTCGCCGGCGAGGCGATGGAGCTGCTCATCGCGCGCAGCCGCCGCTTCGACCGTTTCCACGAACCGGTGCTGGGTCGCACCGAGCTTCCCGCCGACATCCAGCATCGTCTCACCTGGCTGATCGCCGCCGCCTTGCGCCATTATCTGGTGCAGCAGCATCGGCTGCCGTCCGGCGCCGTCGATCTCGCGATCGAGGAAAGCGCGCGCGGCGTGCTGCAAGGCTATGACGAAGGCGACGGGCTGGAGGCGCGGGCGATGCGGCTCGCGCGCCGGCTTCACCGCGCCGCCCGGCTGGAAGGGCCGGTGCTCGCCCGCGTCCTGGAGGAGGGCAATCTGCCGCTGTTCGTCGCCGGCGCGGCGGTTCATTGCGGGCTCGATCACGGCGCGGCCTGGGAGATCCTGTCCGATCCGCGCGGCCGCGGACCGGCGCTGCTGCTGCGCGCCGCCGGCATCGAACGCGGCGACGCCGCCCGCATCCTGCTCGTCCTCAACAGCAAGGGCCGGCTGTTTTCCGGGGCCGAAGGCGACGCCACCGCCGCCCAGCTCGACCTGTTCGACGCCACCGCGCGCGCCGCGGCGCTCGAGGTGCTGCGGCTGTGGCAGGCCGATCCCGCCTATCGCGGCGCGGTGGCGCGCCTGTCGACCCGCGCGCGTCCGGTGCCGGAGGCCGCATGAGCAAGGCGGCGGAGATGGAGGCGGTGCGGGGCCGCGTGGATGCCGAGGGCCGGCTCGTCGCGGCCGATCCCGCGCTGGCGGCGCTGCACCTGCGCGCCGGCGGGCGGGAAGGGGGCGCGCTCGCCGTGCCGCAGATCGCCGCGCTCAGCCGGCTCGCCCGGCGCCTGGGCATCGCCGTGTCGCGGCCCGCCATCGCCGCCGACGGCGCCCGCGACATCGACCTGTGGGTCCGGGCCGTGCCGGCCGAGGACCATGTCGACCTTACCATCACCGGCTGGACCGAACGGCCCGCCGCCCCGGCGAAGGACGTGCCGCCGGCCGACCGCGAGGCCGATTTCCTGCGGGCTGCGGCCGACTGGATGTGGGAGACGGACGAGACGCTGCGCATCACCGCCATTTCGGGCGCCGCCGCCGCCGCGATCGGCCGCTCGGCCGAGCAATTGGTCGGAGAACCGCTCAACCGCCTGTTCCGATTCCGCGAGGACGAAGAGGGATCGCTGCCGATCCTCGCCGCCCTCGCCGAACAGAAGAAGTTCGAAGGCCAGCCGGCCGAACTCGGCGGCTCGGGCGCCCGCTACCTGCTGGGCGGCGTGCCGCTGATCGACGGCGGCGGACGCTTCGCCGGCTTCCGCGGCTCGGCGACCGCCGCGCCGGTGGAGGCCGAGATCGCCGGCGAAGGCCCCGCGTTCGGCGAACGGCTGGACCGCGCGCTGCGGATGCCGCTCGATCGGATCATCGCCAGCGCCGAATCGATCGGCGCCGAGCCCGAAGGCCCGCTGCAGCGCGACTATGCGGATTATGCCCGGGACATCGCCGCCGCCGGCCGACACCTCCTCTCGCTGGTTGACGACCTGGTCGATCTGCAGGCGGTGGAGCGGCCGGACTTCCGGCCCGCGGCCGAGCCGATCGACCTTGCCGACATCGCCCGCCGCGCGGCCGGCCTCCTGTCGGTGCGCGCCGCCAACCGCAACGTGCGGATCGACCGCCCCGGCGAGGACGAGGCGCTGGAGGCGACCGGCGATTTCACGCGGGCGCTGCAGATCCTGATGAACCTCCTCACCAACGCGATCCGCTATTCGCCCGAAGGCGGCGCCGTCTGGATCCGCACCGAGCGGGAGGGCGACCTCGCCTGCCTGATCGTGGCCGATCAGGGCAAGGGCATCGCGCCCGAGGACCAGGAACGCATCTTCGACAAGTTCGAGCGGGTGGATCAGAACGAGCCCGGCGGCACCGGCCTCGGCCTCTACATCGCCCGCCGGCTCGCCCGCGCGATGGGCGGCGACATCAGCCTCGACAGCGCGCCGGGGCAGGGCGCGCGCTTCACCTTCACGCTCCCCGCGCGCTGAGGCTGGACAAGCCCGCGCGGCCGCTTAACCTGCTCCCGTCCACCGGGGGGTAGAAGATATGATCGAACTGACGGCCGGCCATTTCGAGGCGCTCTGCCGCAAGGAACCGGTGCGGGCGGAAATCGGCGCCCTGACGGACAAGCGCAAGGCGGCGCTGCGCAGCTTCTGGACCCGTTTGATCGCCGGAATCGCGCTCAGCGTCGGCGCCTTCTACGCGCTGGGTCCGGAATGGGGCGCGGTGGTGGGGATCATCGGCTTCGTGGCCGCCATCGTCGTCGCCAGCCTGCCGCTCACCCGCGCCAAGGAGGAACTGAAGCATCCGGTGCTGGAGGCGCTCGCCGCCGATTGCGGGCTCCACTACATGCCGACGGGCTTCGACCCGCCAGTGATGGCCGATGCGGTGCAGCCGCTGTTCGGATCGTTCAGCAGTTCCGAATTCACCGACCTGTTCTGGGGCGAGGACGGGGACGCGCGGCGGTTCGCGCTCTACGAAGCGAAGCTCGAGCGGCGGCAGGGCAAGAACAGCCACACCATCTTCCGCGGCCAGGTCTTCGCCTTCCAGCGGCGCGCGGGCGGCCGCGGCACGACGATCGTCCGCCCCGATTGGGGCCTGTTCAACTTCTTCAAGCCCGCCAAGGGGATGGAGCGGGTGCAGATCGACACCGACGCCGCCTTCGAGAAGAAGTTCGCCGCCTACGGCACCGATCCGCTCGCCACCCGCCAGATCCTGTTCGACGCCGATCTGCGGCGCCTGCTGATGGAGCTGCGCAAGACCGGCCGCGTCTTCCTCTACGCCAGCGAAACGGACGTGCTGGTCGCCGTCCAGGGCGGCGACCTGTTCGAGCCGGGATCGATGTTCAAGGGCCGCAGCGGCGAGGAGCGGGTGCGCGCGATGTTCGACGACGTGCGCGGCGCGCTCGGCACGCTGAAGGCGCTGCGCGGCCGGCTCGGCTGAGCCCGGCTCACTCGGCGATCGGATCGCAGCGATAGACCAGCCGCTCGTTCGGCAGGCGCGGCAGCACGTCGGCGATCTCCCGCTGCGCCCAGCGCAGCTCCTCGTGCAGCGCGGGATCGGCCGGGCAGCCGGAGAGCGTCACCCGGCCGCGCAGCTCCCGCGCCCGCGCCATCGCGCGCGCGTCGAGCTGATAGCGGGAGACGACATATTCCCGCCGCGCCGGATCGACCTCCAGCACCGCCACCGCCTGCTCGTCGTTGGGAACGAGGATGCGGCTCCACCGCCCGCCGTCCGGCGCATATTGGGTGCGACCGTTGACGCAGCCGTTTTCGGTCCAACCGAGCTCGACATCCTCGGTGGAGGAGACGGTGATGCGGCTGCGGTCGGGGAGGATGCGACAAAGGTTGCGGGCGGCGAGCGGCGCGCCCGCGGGACGGGCCGCTTCCTCGCCCTGCTCCCGCGCCGCCGCCAGCGCCTCGTCGCGGTCGGGGCGGGACAGGAAGGCCGCCACCGATCCCAGCAAAAGCAGCAGCGCGGCGCCGCCGAGCAGGGCCGCCGGCCGGTTGCGGTTGCGCAGCAGCAGGATGCCCGCGCCGCCCGCCGCCACCAGCGCCAGCACGATCAGCAGCACCGCCAGCGCGAGCCGGTTCTCCCGCGTCTCGTCGATGTCGGCGCGGGCGCGGTCCAGCGCCTCCCGCTCGGCCTGCTCGCGCGCCATCCGCTCGGCCTCGCGGGCGCGGGCCTCCTCCAGTGCGCGCTCCTGCTCCTGCGACAGCCGCTCGGCCATCGACACGCATTCGCTCGCGACCGTCTGGAAGGGCTGGCGGGCGTCGCGCAGGAAGATGGCGAGTTCGCGATTGGTGATCGCGAAGAAGAAGCTCGCATCGCCTTCCTCGGCGCGGGTGATGAAGGTGTTGACGCCGAGCACCCGGCCGCACGGATCGAGCAGCGGCCCGCCGCTATGGCCGCGCGCGATCGAAGCGGTGTGGAGGAGGACGGCCGTCCCCTGGATGCGGCGCTCGTTGGAGAAATTGCCGATCGACCGGGTCGGCGGGATCGGGCTGATGAAATCCTCCGCGCCGCCGGCGGTCGCCATGTCGACATTTCCGGGATAGCCGAGCGCCACCACCTGCGCGCCGTCGGGCAGGGGACCCATATAGAGCGGGATCGGCGGAAGCGCGCCCTGTTCCAGCTCGATCAGCGCCAGGTCGCGTGCGGGGTCGAGCGTCACCAGCCGGGCGGGAAAGGACTGGCTGCCTTCCGACGGCACGATGCCGATCGAGATATTCTCGGAATATTCGCGGGCGCCGGTCACGACATGGGCGTTGGTGACGATCCGGTTGCGCGAGATGGCGAAGCCGGTGCCGTGGCCGAGGCCGACGATCTGGTCGTCCTCCGACGCGATCACCACCACCCGCACCACGCTGCGGCTGGCCGCGCCGATGTCGTCGGTCTGGGCGGCGGCGGGAGCCGCGAGCAGCGCGAGGAGGAGGACGAGGAAGCGGATCATCGCTTCCGCATCGGAAATTTGGCCCCGGCTGGCAAGGGAGCAAGCGGGCGGTCAGAGGAAGCTGTAGGGATCGACGTCCACCGCCACCCGCACCGAGCGCGGCCATTCGAGCGTGCCCAGCCAGTCGCGGATCACGTCCTGGACGTCGAGGCTACGCGCGGCGTGGACGAGCAGGCGCAGGCGATGGCGGCCGCGCAGCATGGCGAGCGGCGCGGGCGCGGGGCCGAACACCGCCATATTCTCAACCTCCGGCGCGGCGCGCCCGATCGCGCGGGCGGCGGCGGTCGCTTCCTCCAGATCCTCCGACGACACGATGATCGCCGCCAGCCGTCCGAACGGCGGCATCGCCGCCTCGCGCCGCGCGTCGGTCTCCGCTTCGTAGAAGCCCTCGGCATCGCCGCTCACCAGGGCCGCGATCACCCGCGCCGACGGGTCGTGGGTCTGGACGAGGACCCGGCCCGGCTTGCCGCCGCGCCCGGCCCGGCCCGACACCTGGCTGATCTGCTGGAAGCTGCGCTCGGCCGCGCGCAGGTCGCCGCCCGACAGGCCGAGATCGGCGTCGACCACGCCGACCAGCGTGAGGTGCGGGAAATGATAGCCCTTGGTGACGAGCTGGGTGCCGATCACGATGTCGATCTCGCCCGCCTCCATCCGGCCGACGAACTCGGCCGCCTTGGCCGGCGACCAGATCGTGTCGGAGGTGACGATGGCGGTGCGCGCCTCCGGGAACAGCGCGCGGACCTCGTCGGCGATCCGCTCGACGCCCGGGCCGCAGGGGACGAGGCTGTCCTCCTCACCGCATTCCGGGCAGGCGCGCGGCGGCGGCATGACATGACCGCAATGGTGGCAGGCGAGGCGATGGACCAGCCGGTGCTCGACCATCCAGGCGGTGCAATTGGGGCATTGGAAGCGGTGCCCGCAATGCCGGCACAAGGTGAGCGGCGCATAGCCGCGGCGATTCAGGAACAGCAAGGACTGCTCGCCGCGCGCCAGATTGTCTTCCAGCTCCTTGACCAGCGTCGGCGCCAGCCAGCGGCCGCGCGGCGGCGGGTCCTGGAGGAGGTCGATCGCAGCGATGTCCGGCAGCCGCGCGCCGCCGAACCTGTCCGGCAGCTTCACTTCGCGATAGACGCCGATCTCCGCCATTTGCCGGCTCTCGATCGCCGGCGTCGCCGACGCGAGGATCACCGGCACCGCCTCGAACTTGCCGCGCATCACGGCGACGTCGCGGGCGTGATACTGGACGCCGTCCTCCTGCTTGAAGCTCACCTCATGCGCCTCGTCGACGACGATCAGGCCGAGCGCGCGATAGGGGAGGAACAAGGCCGAGCGCGCGCCGACCACCACCCGCGCGTCGCCGCTCGCGATCGCCCGCCAGGCGCGGCGCCGCTGCGACTGCCTGAGGCCCGAATGCCAGGCGACCGGCTCGCAGCCGAAGCGGGCGGCGAAGCGCTTCAGGAAGGGCTCGGTGAGCGCGATCTCGGGGAGCAGGACCAAGGTCTGCCGGCCCTGCCGCAGCGCCTCCGCGATCGCCTCGAAATAGACCTCGGTCTTGCCCGATCCGGTGACGCCGTCGAGCAGGAAGGGCGCGAAGCCGCCGCCGCGCACGGCGCCGACGAACAGCTCCGCCGCCCCGGCTTGGGCGGGTTCGAGCGCGGGCGGATCGTGCTCCGGATCGGGCGCGGGGAAGGGGTCGTCGACCGACACTTCCACCGCCTCGATCGCGCCCGCCTTGACGAGGCCGCGGATCACGCCGTCCGACACATCGGCGGCGAGCGCGAGCTCGCGCACCAGCCCCTGCCGCTCGCCGATCCGCTCCAGCGCCTGCGCGCGCTGCGGCGTCAGCCGGTCGGGCACCAGGCCGGTCGCGCGATATTCGGTCACGGTCCGCGCGCCGTCGAGCGCGGATGAGGAGGGCAGGGCCATCCGCAGCACCGACGCGAGCGGCGCCAGATAATAGTCCGCCGTCCATTCGATCAGCCGCCGCAGCGCCGCGCCGAGCGGGGGCGCGTCGTGGACCTGCAGCAGCGGCCGCAGCCGGTTGTCGCCGACTTCCTCGGCCGGCAGCCGCTCCGGCTCCCACACGACGCCGGTCAGCTGGCGCGGCCCGAGCGGCGCCAGCACGATCGAACCCGGCGCCACCGCCATGCCGTGCGGCACCCGATAGTCGAGCGGCCCCAGGGCGGCGTTGAGGAGGATGATGCGGGCGCGGGACATGGGCGCCCTAGATCGAGTCTCGCCACGCAAAACACAAGGTGAACGATCCGCTCAGCGCCGGTCCATGCAACGCCGGGCACGTTCCGTCCGTTACGCGTGCGACCAGAAGCGGAGACGATCATGGACCAGTTGCTTACCCGCCGCCGCCTGCTTGTTGCCGGCTGCGCCCTGCCGCTCTTGACGCTGCCCGGCTGCATGACCGGGCTCGGCGGATTCGGCCTCGAGGATGCGATCCGCCGCATCCTGTTCCTGTCGTCGGAGCGCGCCTTCGCCCGGCTGCTGCAGGACAACGGCTTCTTCCAGGACGAGCTCGCCCGGGTGCCGCTGCCACCGCAGATCGCCGGCGCGGGCACGGTGGCGGGCGCGCTGCTCGCGACTCCGATCGTCCAGCAGCAGCTCCTCCAGCTCATGAACCGCGCCGCCTGGAGCGCGGCCGAGACGGCGGCGCCGCTCGTCTACCAGTCGGTGCGCAGCATGAGCATCACCGATGCGGTCGGGATCGTGCGGGGCGGGCCGACCGCCGCGACCGACTATCTCGCCCGATCGATGGGCAATGCCATCGTCGACGCGATGTTCCCCGGCGTCGGCCAGGCGCTCAGGACCTTCGACAACGGCCTCCTCAACCAGGTGCTGCAGGCGGCGACCGGCATCAATTTCGCGGGTCTCCAGCGCCACGTCACCGAAAGCGCGGCGCAGGGCATCTACCGCGCGATCGGCCGCGAGGAAGCCGCGATCCGCGCCAATCCGCGCGGCACGGGAGACCCGGTCATCGCCGGGGTGTTCGGCGTGCTGCGCTGACCGGCTATAGGGGCCCTCGACTCCATCCGAATCGAGGGCCTTTCATGAAATTCTTCGTCGACACCGCCGACACCGCCGACATTCGCGAGCTCGCCGACGCGGGGCTGGTGGACGGCGTCACCACCAACCCCTCGCTGATCCACAAAGCGGGCCGCGACTTCCTGGAAGTGGTGAAGGAGATTGCCGGCATCGTTTCCGGCCCGGTCTCGGCCGAGGTGGTCGCGACCGATCATGACGAGATGATGCGCGAGGCCGAGATCGTCCGGAAGATCGCCGACAATATCGCGGTCAAGGTCCCGCTCACCATCGACGGGCTCAAGACGTGCCGCAAGCTCACCGACGACGGCACGATGGTGAACGTCACGCTGTGCTTCTCGGCCAACCAGGCCCTGCTCGCCGCCAAGGCGGGGGCGACCTTCGTCTCGCCCTTCGTCGGCCGCCACGACGATGTCGGCTATCCGGGCATGGAGTTGATCGCCGACATCCGCCAGATTTACGACAATTACCAGTTCGACACCGAGATCCTGGTCGCCAGCGTGCGCAACCCCATCCACGTCCACGAGGCCGCCAAGCTCGGCGCCGACGTAATGACCGCGCCGCCGTCGGTGATCCGCCAGCTCGTCCGGCACCCGCTTACCGACAACGGCCTCACCGCCTTCCTCGCCGACTGGGAGAAAACGGGGCAGAAGATCGGCTAAGGGGGCACCCCGCCTTTGCCGCTGCCGGTAAATCATGGCTTCTTAACCATATCCGGTTTACCCTCCACGCCATGGGACGGGTGATCAGTTTCGAGGACCGGGCGCTGGCGCAGCTGCGTGCCCGCGTCGCGGCGGCGGAGGAGGCCAATCAGGACCTCATCGCCTTCGCGCGCGGCCATTCCGGGGCGGTCGCCTCGATTCATGCGGCCGTGCTCGCGGCGGTGGAGGCGGAGGGGTTCGACCACCTCATCCACATCGTCACGCAGGAATGGCCGCAGATCCTGGGGCTCGACGCGGTCGCGCTGGCGCTGCACGTCGGCGACACCGGCGTCCGCGCCGACGCGTCCGGCCTACAGTTCGTCGATCCGCGCATCATCGAGCGCGCGGTCGGCGGCTTCGAAGGCGTGGTGCTGCGCAGCGCCGACCGCGGCCATCCGCTGTTCGGCCCGGCCTGCGAACTGATCCGCGCCGAGGCGCTGGTGCGGCTCGAGGGCGAAGCGCCGCTGCCCAGCGGCCTGCTCGCGCTCGGCCAGCGCAGCGCGCAAGGCTTCGAGACGCGCCACGGCTCGGAGCTGCTGATGTTCCTCGGCCGCATCCTCAGCCGCTCGATCGGCCGGTGGCTGGTCCCCTGAACGGGCGCGCGCTGGCGGCGCGCTGGCACGATCATCTCGCCCGCGACCGGCGGCGCTCCGAACATACGGTGCGCGCCTATACGGCGACCGCGCACCGGCTGGTGCGGTTCCTGGAAGGGCATCTGGGCGGGGAAGTGGACGGTGCCGCGCTTTGCGCGCTGGCCGCGGCGGACCTGCGCGCCTTCCTCACCGTCCGCCGCGCCGACGGGATCGGCAACAGCTCGGCCGCGCGCGAGCTTTCGGCGGTGCGCGGCTTCCTGGCCTTCGCCGCGGCCGAGGTCGGGCACGAGCAGGCGCTGCCGCGTCTCAAGGGACCCAGGAAGCCGCGCAGCGTGCCGCGCCCGGTCTCGCCCGACGAGGCGGTTGCGCTCGCCGAGGAGGCGGAGGAGAATGGCTCCGAGCCGTGGATCGGCGCCCGCGACCTCGCCGTCCTCCTTCTCCTGTACGGCTCGGGCCTGCGCGTCGCCGAGGCGCTCGGCCTCACCGGCGCGGCGCTGCCGCTCGGGCCGGCGCTCAGCGTGACCGGCAAGAGAGCGAAGACCCGGATCGTGCCGCTGCTCGATCCGGTGCGGGAGGCGATCGAGCGCTATGTCGCGCTCTGCCCCTGGCCGGTGGGCCGCGACGCGCCGCTGTTCCGCGGCGCGCGGGGCGGACCGCTGCGGGGCGAGATCGTGCGGCGGGCGGTGCGGCGGGCGCGGGTGCAGCTCGGCCTGTCCGACCGGGCGACGCCGCATGCGCTGCGCCACAGCTTCGCCACCCACCTGCTCGGCCGCGGGGCCGACCTGCGCGCGCTGCAGGAACTGCTCGGCCATGCCAGCCTCAGCTCGACCCAGATCTACACCGCGGTCGATGCCGCGCATCTGATGGACGTCTACCGCGCGGCCCACCCGCGCGCCTGATTCAGTCGCAGGCCTTGTGGAGGCGCCAGCCGAGCCAGGCGGCGCCGAGGCAGCCGATCGCCACCATCAGCAGCGTCTCCGCCACCGAGACCCCAAGCTGGATGAGGACGGTGAGGAGCAGGGCCGAGACCACCATCAGCCCCGAATTGACGATGTTGTTCGCCGCCACGGTCCGGGCGGTCTGCGACTTCTGCACGGTGGTGGTGAGGAAGGCGTAGAGCGGAACCACGAACATGCCGCCCGCCACGGCGACCCCGAACAGGTCCACCATCACCCAGCCCGCGCCCGGAAGCGCGATCCAGCTCGAAAAGCCGTGGAGGGCGCCGACCGAATCCGGCCAGCTCTTCACCATCCAGTAGAGGTGGAGGACGAAGGCGCCCATCGCCAGCGCCGACACCGGCGCCCATTTGGCGGACACGTTGCCGGCGAGCAGCCGGTTGATCGCCACCGATCCCACCATCACGCCGATCGAGAAGATGGCGAGGAACAGCGTCGCTACTTCCTCATTGGCGTCGAACACGTTCTTGACCAGCGGCGGGAACTGCGCGGCGAGCAGCGCGCCAATCGCCCAGAAGAAGCTGATCGACATGATGGCGAGGAACAGCCGCGGGATGTGCAGCGTCGCCGACACCAGGGTGATCGAGGAGCGCACGATGTGCCAGTCGATCCGCAGCGGCGGCGCGTCCGGCTCGGGCGGGGCGGGCGGGACGAAATGGCCGCTGATCCGGCCGACGATCGCCACTCCCAGCACCGCCGCCGCCGCGACGTGCGGCTGGCCGGCGAGCAGGCCGCCGATCATCGTCCCGCCGAGGATCGCGGCATAGGTGCCGGCCTCGACCAGGCCGGTGCCGCCCAGCACCTCGTCCCTGGCGAGATGCTGCGGGAGGATGGCGTATTTGATCGGGCCGAAGAAGCTCGAATGGACGCCCATCGCGAATAGCGCGCCCAGCATCATCGGGATGTTCTGCAGGAGGAGGCCGGCCGCGCCGACGATCATGATCAGGATTTCCGCCGTCTTCACGAGCCGGATGATGCGGGCCTTGTCGCTCGAATCGGCGAGCTGTCCGGCCAGCGCCGAAAACAGGAAGAAGGGCAGGATGAACAGCCCGCCGGCGATGGCGTTGAAGCTCGCCTCGCGGGTCGGGTCGCTGAACACATAATATGTGACCAGCAGCACCATCGCCGTCTTGAACAGATTGTCGTTGAACGCCCCCAGGAACTGGGTGACGAACAAAGGCGCGAAGCGGCGCCTGCCGAGCAGCCGAAGGGCCGGTGTCATGTCTGGCAGCGCCGCCGCTCGCGCGGATCAGTTCGCGGGCGGTGCGGCGGCGGCCACCGGCCGGAAGTTGCGCACGAAATGGTCCAGCAGCCGCACCGTCATGCCCGTGGCCCCGGCGGGCGCCGTCGGCGAATCCGTGCCCCAGGCCGTGCCCGCGATGTCGATATGCGCCCAGGGCGTCGCGGGAGTGACGAATGAGCCGATGAAATGCGCGCCGAAGCCGGCGCCGGGCGCGCCGCCCTCGACGATGTCGCGGATGTCCGCGATCGGCGAGCGCATCGCCTCGGCGTAGCGCGGGTGGAGCGGCATCCGCCACAATTCCTCGCCGGTCGCGCGGCCGGCGGCGAGCAGCTGATCGGCAAGCTCGTCCTGACGCGCGAACAGCCCCGCATAATCCTGGCCGAGCGCGGTCACGATCGCGCCGGTCAGCGTCGCCACGTCCACGATCGCGGCCGGGCGGAACTGCCGCTCCGCATAGGAGACCGCGTCGGCGAGCACCATCCGCCCCTCGGCGTCGGTGTTGAGCAGCTCGATCGAGCGGCCGTTATAGGCGCGCACCACGTCGCCCGGACGCGCCGCCGTGCCGCTCGGCATGTTCTCGGCGAGGCCGGAGATGGCGATCACATGGACCGGGGCCCGGCTGCGCGCGAGGCTCAGCACGGCGCCGGTGACGGCGGCCGCGCCGGCCATGTCGGTCTTCATCCGCCACATGCCGTCGCGGCCCTTGATCGAGATGCCGCCGCTGTCGAACGTGATGCCCTTGCCGGCGAGCACGATCGGCGCGCCCTGCGCCCCGGCGCCGCGATATTCGACGATCAGCATGCGCGGCGGCCGCGCCGAGCCCTGGCCGACGCTCATGATCGCGCCCATGCCCATGTCGCGCATCTGCCGCTCGTCGAGCGCGCGGACGGTGACGCCCGGCAGGCCGCGGAACGCCTCGCGGGTCCGCTCGACGAAGCTTTCGGGATAGATGATGTTGGCCGGCTCGGTGACGAGGTCGCGCGCGAAGAACACGCCGTCGGCCAGCGCCGCGCCGGCCTGCCAGCGCGCCTGCGCGGCGGCCGGGTCGGCGGCGACGACGGTCAGCGGCGCGGCGCGGCCGGCCGGGCGCGGCCGCTCCGGATCCTCTGACCTATAGCCCTCGAAGCGGTAGCCGCCGAGGCGCGCGCCGAGCGCGATGAGGTGGGCCGCGTCCGCGCCGAGGCCCGCGGCGGCGACCGCCACCGGACCGTCCTCCTCCGCGAGGGCGCGGGCGGCGGTGCCGCCGATGTCCTGCAGCTGCGGCGCGGTGAGCGGCTGGGTGCCGGTGCCGATCACCAGGATCTGCCGCCACGGCCCGATGCCGCGCAGCGGCAGCGTCGCGTTGCGCCGATATTCGAATCGCGCCGCCTCCAGCGCGCGGGCGACCGCCTCGCGGCTGGCGGCGTCCAGCATGGTGCCGCGCGACGCGAGGTCGTCGGCGCGGCCGAGCGGGAGCACCAGCGCGCTTCCGGCGAGCGCCTCGGCGGCGAACTGGACGGGACGCGCGGCGTCGGCCGGCGGCATCGAAAAGGCGAGGAGGGCGGCGGCGGCCGCGAAGAGACGCATCGAACGGGCACTCCCTGTGCAAGGGCTCGCGAAAAGGAGCGCTTTCATTGGCGAAGCTTGGCGCGTCCCGCAAGCCCCGGCCGGCGCGCTTATGCCGCTCCCATTTTGCCGGCAACCGCGCTAAGGCCAGCGCAGCGATGCTGACGGTCCCCAATCTCCTCACTTTGTCGCGCATCTTCGCGGTGCCGCTGCTGGTGCTGCTGCTATGGCCGCAGCCCGGCTGGTTCGACTTCGCGCTCGCCTTCGGCCTCTACTGCCTGATGGGCATCACCGATTATTTCGACGGCTATCTCGCCCGCGCCAACGGCGCGGTGTCGAAGCTCGGCGTGTTCCTCGATCCGATCGCCGACAAGATCATGGTGGCCGCGGTCATCCTGATGCTCATCTTCATCGACCGGATCGAAGGCGTCCATGTCGTCGCCGCGATCGTGATCCTGCTGCGCGAGATCACCGTGTCGGGCCTGCGCGAATTCCTCGCCGGCCTCCAGGTCTCGGTCCCCGTCACCCGGCTCGCCAAGTGGAAGACGACCTTCCAGCTGGTGGCGCTCGGCGGGCTGATCCTCGCCGGCGCGGTCCCGCAATGGCCGTGGGTGCAGGATGTCGGCCTCGCCAGCCTCTGGGCGGCGGCGCTGCTGACGTTGATCACCGGCTGGGACTATCTGCGCGTCGGCATCAAGCATATGGACTGACGCGAAATGGCCGAGGTCGACCTTCTTTATTTCGGACGGCTGCGGGAGGCGATCGGCCGCGACACCGAGCGGGTCGATCCGCCGAGCCATGTGCTCACCGTCGAGGATCTGCTCGGCTGGCTCGCCGGGCAGGGCGATCCTTATGCCACGGGCCTCGCCGGGCCGGTCCGCGCCGCCGTGGATCGCGACTGGGCCGCGCCGGGCGACAGTTTCTTCGGCGCCCGCGAGGTCGCCTTGTTCCCGCCGGTGGGGGCGCTGTGATCGACGTCCGCGTCCAGTCCGCCGATTTCGATCCCGGCCGCCAGATCGCGCGGCTGGGCGATCTCAAGATGGGCGCGGTGGCGAGCTTCACCGCGCTCCTCGACGTGGCGGACGACGTGGAGGAGATCCTCGTCGACCATTATCCCGCTCTCGCCAAGGTCGAGCTCGGCCGGATCGCGGCCGACGCGGAAGCGCGCTGGCCGCTCGGCGCGATCATCCTCATCCACCGCCACGGCCGCCTCGCCCCGTGCGACCGCCTCGCCTTCGTCGGCGTGGCCGCCGCCGACCGGCGGGCGGCGTTCGACGCGCTCGCCTTCCTCGCCGACGCGCTCGCCACCCGGCCGCCCTTCTGGCGCAAGGAGCTGACGGCCGGCGGCGGCGGACGCTGGACCCGCTGACCGGCGCCTCAGCTCAGCCTGTCGCGGAAGCGGCGGCTCCCGCCGATCCGCTCCCCCCCCGTCAGCGCCGCCTCGAAGTCTCCGCTCGGCCGGGTCTCGATCCCCGCGACGGCGCTTCGGCGCACCAGCCGCGAGCGGTGGATGCGGACGAAGCCGCGCGGCTCGAGCTCCGCCTCCAGCGCCGCCAGCGTGCGGCGGTGGAGGAGCGTGCCGAAGCGGCCGTGCAGCTCCACATAATTGCCGGCGGCCTGCGCCCAATCGACGTCCTCCGGCGCCAGCCAGCGCGTGCGGCTGCCGTCGCGCACCTCGATTCGATAAGGCTCCCCCGCTCCCGTCTCGGGCCGGTCCGGCCGGAGCGTCCGGTCGATCAGCAGGTAGAAGATTGCGGCGGCGCCATAGGTGACCGCGTCCTTGCGATACTCGTACAGCATCACCTCGCCGAAGCGCGCGAAGCCGACATAGTCCGCACCCGCCGCCCAATAGACCGCCTCGCGCATCCCCATCATCGCCGCGACGTGCAGGACCGAGACGAGCAGAGTGAGCGCGAGATGGGCCGCGAGAGCCGCCGGCCAGGACAGGGACGGCGGCCGCAGACGCCGCGCCGCGAGGAAGACGAGCGGCGCCAGCATCAGCCAGGCGGCGAGGCTCGTCGCCTCCCAGGTCCACGGCTCCCAGGCCGCGACCGGTCGGCCGACCTGCGCCCGCTCGTCGATCACGCTGGCGGCGTTGACGACCATGTTGACGGCGCCGAACGCGCCGAAGGCCAGCCAGGCGACGGCGCCCCGGGCGAAGGCGCTTTCCCGCCATCTCCCGTTCGTCAGCCGCACCCAACCGCTCGTCACACCGCCCCTCCCGATCGTCCCCGGGGCGCCGCCGCGCGTCACCCGCCGCTGGCGCCGCGCCGTCGCCCCGCGCCACAGCCGCCGCGCACCAGAACGCAAGGAGCAAGGCGATGCAAGCGGCGGATTATGTGGGCGGACGGCGCTACGGGCTCGACTGGCTGAGGATCGGGGCTTTCGCCCTCCTCATCCTCTATCATATCGGCATGTTCTTCGTGGAATGGGACTGGCACGTGAAGACGGCCCGTCCGCTCGGCTGGCTGGAGGCGCCGATGCTGGCGCTCAACCCGTGGCGGCTCAGCCTCCTGTTTCTCATCTCCGGCGTCGCCTCGCGCGTGCTGCTCGCCAAGGCGGGGGGCAGCGGCGGCTTCCTGCGCGAGCGGACGGGACGCCTGCTCGTCCCGCTCGCGGCCGGCATGGTCCTGTTCGTCGCGCCGCAACCTTGGGTCGAGCTGCAGGAGAAAGCCGGCTATGGGCAAGGCTTCCTGCATTTCTGGACGCAGCATTATTTCATCTTCGGATCGCGCGACGGGCTCGTCCTTCCGACCTGGAACCATCTCTGGTTCGTCGCTTATTTGTGGGTCTATACCGCGCTGCTCGCCCTGCTGGGTCTGCTGCCCGGCGGCTGGCGCGCCGCCGCCCAGCGCGGCTTCGAGCGGCTGTTCGCGGGCTGGCGGCTGTTCGTGCTTCCGCTCGCTTTCCTGTTCGCGGCGCGGATGTGGCTCCACCCCGTGTTCCCGAGCACCCATGCGCTGGTCGACGATCTCTACAACCATGCCGTCTACGGCTTCGCATTCCTGTTCGGCGCCGGCCTCGCCCGCGCCCAGCGCCTGTGGGAGACGATCGTCGCATATTGGAAGCCCGCCGCCGGCGCGGCCGTGCTCGGCTGGGCGGTCTATGCCGGCATCGCGGTGCAGGAGGGGGACCCGGAAGGGTCCGTCCTGACGCTCGCCCGTTTCGCCCGCTCGGTTCAGGCCTGGGGCGCGATCCTCGCCTTGCTCGGCGCCGCCCAGCTCTTCCTCCACAGGGACGGGCCGGTGCGCCGCTACCTCACCGAGGCGATCTTCCCTTATTATATCGCGCACCAGACGATCATCGTGCTCGCCGGCTGGTATCTGAAGCCGCTCGGCCTCGGCGCCGGCGCCGAATTCGCGCTCATCCTCCTGGCGACGGTCGCGGGCTGCGCGCTCACCTTCGAACTCGCGCGGCGGAGCCGCTGGCTGCGGCCGATCCTGGGGCTGAAGCCGACGGCGCCCGCGCTCAGGCGGCGTCCTTCAGCGCTTCGGCGAGCAGCTGGAATTCGGGCGCGCGGGGAGAGTTCTTGCGCCAGATGAGGGCGATCCGGCGGGACGGATGCTCCGCCGCGAGCGGACGGGCGATGACGCCGGTTCCGTCCAATATCCCCGCCTCGATCGCCATTTCCGGGACCATGGTGATGCCGAGCCCGTTGCCGACCATCTGGACGAGCGTGTGGAGCGAGGTGCCGAGCATCGCCGCCTCGGCGCGCAGCTCCGGCCGGTTGCAGGCGGCGAGCGCATGGTCCTTCAGGCAATGGCCGTCCTCGAGCAGCAGCAGCCGTTCCTCGTCGATCGCGGCCGGCGTCACGTCGCCCTCCGGCGCCTCGCTCGGCGGGAAGGCGACGAACAGGCGGTCCTCGAACAAATCGGCGCTCTCGATGTCGCCGCAATGATAAGGGAGGGCGAGCAGCACGCAGTCGACCTGGCCGCGATGGAGGGAATCGCAGGCCGCCTGACTGGTCTCCTCGCGCAGATAGAGCTTGAGGTCCGGCCACTGCTTGCGGAGCTTCGGCAGCAGCGCCGGCAGGAGGAAGGGCGCGATCGTGGGGATCACGCCCATCCGCAGCTCGCCCGCCAGCGGCTTGCCGGCGGCGCGCGCCATGTCGGCCAGTTCCTCGGCCTCGCGCAGGATGCGCTGCGCCTTCTCGGCGATCTGGTTGCCGAGCGGGGTGAAGCGCACCACCCGCCGCGTCCGCTCCACCAGGGTGATGCCGATCAGCGATTCCAGCTCGCGCAGCCCGGCCGACAGCGTCGATTGGGTGACGAAGCAGGCCTCCGCCGCCCGGCCGAAATGGCCATGGTCCTTCAGGGCGACGAGATATTGCAGCTGCTTCAGGGTCGGCAGGTAGATTGTCATCGGCTCCCTCGATCAATGGATGCGATCTTATCAATTTGTTCGATGGAAGCCACCCCCCATATAGGCGCTCGACACCAGCTTCAGTGCCACACAACAGGAGTGATTACACACATGCTCACCGTCGGTGACAAGCTTCCCGAATTCACGCTTCCGGTCCAGCAGGGCGTCGACGCGCTGCCGAACGGCGAGACCATCGATCTCGCCCAGACCAACGGGAAGTGGAAAATCCTCTTTTACTGGCCGAAGGACTTCACCTTCGTTTGCCCGACCGAGATCGTCGGCTATGGCGAGCTGCGTCAGGACTTCGAGGATCGCGACGCGATCCTGATCGGTGCTTCGACGGACACGGCCCATGTCCACTTCGCCTGGCGCAAGTCGGACGAGCAGCTGGCGCAGGCCGATTTCCCCTGGATCGCGGACAACAAGAAGGAACTGGCCGGCGCGCTCGGCATCCTCGACCGCGACGAAGGCGTCGCTTTCCGGGCCACCTTCATCGTCGATCCGGACAATGTGATCCAGCATGTGACGGTGAACGGCCTCAACGTCGGCCGCAACCCGCAGGAGACGCTGCGCGTGCTCGACGCACTTCAGACCGACGAGCTCTGCCCCTGCAACTGGCAGGAAGGGCAGGAGGTGTTGAAGCCGGCCGCCTGAGCGCCGCCTACAAGCTCGGGGCCTGTGCGCCAGCGGCCGATGCCCCCTGGCCGCGCGCAGGACCTCGCGGCGGGCGCGGGGACCATGGTTCCCGCGCCCGTTTTGTTACCGCACCCGCCGCACCGGCGAACGCCGGGCCCTCGCAACGACATCGTCCCGGCGAAGGCCGGAACCTCGAGACGAGACGTCGCGGCGGGTCTCCACGCGATCCCGGCCCTGGCCGGGATGACGAAAGGTATTTCCATGTCGCTCAAGGAATTTGTCGAAACGCTGCCGGACTATGCCAAGGACCTGCGGCTCAACACCACCTCGCTGCTGAACGACCAGACGCTGGGCGATCAGCGCAAATACGGCCTGCTGCTCGCCTGCGCCCACGGCACCGGCTACCGCCCGCTGGTCGCCGCCGCCGAGGCGGAAGCCGCGGACAAGCTGACGCCGGAAGCGGCGAACGCAGCCCGCGCCGCGGCGGCGGTGATGGCGATGAACAACGTCTATTACCGCTTCGTCCATCTGAGCTCGAACCCGGAATATGGCACGATGCCCGCGAAGCTCCGGATGAACGTGATCGGCAATCCCGGCATCGACAAGGCCGATTTCGAGCTGTTCAGCCTCGCGGTCAGCGCCCAGAACGGCTGCGGCATGTGCATCGACAGCCATGAGCGGGTGCTCATCCAGCACGGCGTCAAATCGGAAACCGTCCAGACGGCCGCCCGCGTCGCCGCGGTGCTGAAGGCGGTCGCGACGGTCCACGCGACGCTCTGAAGCCGGGCGCACGGGCGCGGGCCGCGGTCCACGATCTCCGCCGCCGGCGCGCCTGTCGTGCCGGCGGCGTTCCGCGTCTGGAAATCCGCGCGCGATCGGCTTATCTGTAAAGCCGACGTAACAAGAGTGACTGCCTATGGCTTCGGGGCTCGTCGCGTACCTGGATTCGATCAAGGCTCGCGATCCCGCGCCGCGCTCGCGGTGGGAAATCCTTCTCTATCCCGGCGTCTGGGCGCTGGGATTCCACCGGGTGGCGCATTGGCTGTTCAGGGGCGAGCTCTATTTCCTCGCCCGGCTCGTCAACCACATCTCGCGCATGCTGACCGCGATCGACATCCATCCGGGCGCGACGATCGGCCGCAATTTCTTCATCGATCACGGCTTCGTCGTGATCGGCGAGACGGCGGTGATCGGCGACGACGTCACCATCTACCAGCATGTGACTTTGGGCGGCACCAATCCGACCAGCGGCGAAGGCGGCAGCCGCCATCCGGTGATCGGCGACGGGGTCATCATCGGTTCGGGCGCGCAGGTGCTGGGGCCGATCCTGGTCGGCCCGCGCGCGCGCATCGGCGCCAATTCGGTGGTGACCAAGGACGTGCCCGAAGGCGCGACCATGGTCGGCATCCCCGCCCGCAACACCCTGGTCGCCGCCGAGCAGAGTTCGGCGAGCTTCCTTCCCTACGGCACGCCCTGCTCGGAACTCTACGATCCCGCCACGCAGAAGCTGGAGCTGCTCAATTGCGAGGTCGAGCAGCTGCGCAAGCGGCTGACCGAATTGCTCGAGGAGCGCGACCGCACCCGTTCCGCCCGCGGCGGCAAGCGGGCCTGATGGGCACCGTCTACCCTTTTCCGGACAGGACATCGCCGGCGCAGGTCGGCTTCGAGCGGGCGGAGCTGAACCGCATCGTCGATCTCTACGGCCGCGCCGTCGCCGCCGGCCTGTGGAAGGATTATGCGATCGAGTTCCGGCCCGATTGCGCCGCCTTCTGGGCGTTCCGCCGCAGCGCCGAGCGGCCCGAATACCGGATCGAGAAGCGCCCGGCCCTGCGCCACAAGCAAGGCATGTGGGCGCTGATCGGCGAAAGCGGCCAGGTGCTGCGCCGCGGCCACGAACTCGGCCCCGTCCTGGCCCCGATCGAACGCCGCCTCCTGAAACTGGTCGGCGGCTGATCCCTCAGGCCGTCGCCGGGACCGTGTGGTTCAGCACCGGCAGCCGCGCCTGCAGCGTCGTCGGAAGCCGCCGCACCACTTCCCGCCGCATATTGTGCCAGAAGGCGGACAGGAGCAGCAGCGCCGATCCGATGATGAGGGCGGTGAGCGCGAAGCTGAGCTCGACCACGCCATAGGTGTCGAACAGGCTCGACAGCGCGAACAGGACGTAGGCGAGCGCCGAGACGAGCAGCGCCCGGCGGTCGATCGCGAGCGCGGTGAGGCCGAGCCCGACATAGAGCGCCAGCACCAGCGCCGCCTGCGCGACACCCGCCGTTCCTCCGGTGAGGCCGAGCAGCGAGAAGATCGGGTGGACGATCAGCGGCGCCGCCAGCAGGTGCAGCCAGAAAGCGACGTCGGCGCGCCGCGTGGTGCGGGCCGGATCGGACGAATCCCACCACATGGCGAGCAGGAACACGCCGATGCCGAGCAGCAAGGCGAATCCGAGCAGGATCTCGCGCTGCGCGGTCATCTGCGCGGTGCCGGCCGCGATCAGGCCGAGCACCAGCCCGGCCGCGGCGAGCGCGCCGGCGGCGATCGCCACCGGCACCTTGAACCGTCGCCAGTGCAGCCAGGCCGCGCCCGCGGCCACCGCCGCGCAGCCGGCGAGCAGCGAGGCGGCCAGTGCCTCGTTGTTGTTCAGCGCCGTTTCGGGCACCACGGCGGCAAGCACGCCCGCCGCCGCGCCGAACGCGCCGCCGACGAAGGCGAGCAGCAGCACGATGCTGGGCAGCGCCATCCGCCGCCGGGCGGTGAAGAACAGCGCCAGGCCCCAGGCCGCGGCGGCGACGAACAGGCCGGCGAAGGGGGAGGGGGCGCCGGGCTCGGGCCCGACCGCGATGGTCTGGCCGATCCAGCCGACCGCGATCAGCAGGATCACCGCCGCGATCGCGACGAAGATGTCGTTGAAGCCGGTCAGCAGCCGGAAATGCTCCTCGTCCACCGCCGGGCTCGCCCGGCTGGCGGCGACATAGGCGCGCAGCCGCTGCGCCGAGTCCGGGCTCAGCGCGCCCGCGGCGACCGCGGCTTCGATATCGCTCTCGCTGTACATGGCCTTCCTCCCTGTCCGGGAGGCGCTATAGCATAGCCGTACTAATACAGCAATACACCTAGGCGCGCTGGAGGGCCTTCAGGATGGTCATCGCCTGTTCGGCGCCGGACTGCGGCACGATCTCTCCCTCGCGGCTGGCGATGCGGTCCCAGTTGGCGGCGACCTCCTCGACGGTGCGCGCGCCCTCGGGCAGGGCGTAGCCGGGGGTGAGGGTGACATAGGCCGCCTGGACGACGCCCGCGCCGGCGCCGACGATCATGTTGGAGGGCGCTTCGTCCGACACGAGGTAGAGGGCGGCGGGCACGACGTTGTCGGGATTGAACAGCGCCAGCATGTCGGGGGGGAAGATGTCCTCGGTCATCCGCGTCGCCGCGGTCGGGGCGATGGTGTTCACCTTGATGCCGTATTTCGCGCCCTCGAGGTGCAGCGTCTTCGCGAGGCCCGCCAGGCCGAGCTTGGCGGCGCCGTAATTGGCCTGGCCGAAATTGCCGTAGAGGCCGGTCGAGCTCGACGTCATCAGGATGCGGCCATAGGCCTGGTCCCGCATCGTCTCCCACACCGCCTTGGTGCAAACGGCCGATCCGATCAGGTGGACGTCCACCACCGCGCGGAAATCGTCCATGCCCATCTTGGCGAAGCTCTTGTCGCGCAGGATACCGGCATTGTTGATCAGGATGTCGACGCGGCCCCAGCGCGATTTGGCGTCCGCGACCATCGCCTCGACCTGCGCTTCGTCGGTGACGCTGGCGCCGTTCGCGATCGCGGCGCCGCCGGCCGCCTCGATCTCCTCCACCACCTTCAGCGCCGCGTCGGAGCTGCCCGATCCGTCGCGCGCGCCGCCGAGATCGTTCACCACCACCTTGGCGCCGCGGCGGGCGAGCTCGAGCGCATAGGCGCGGCCGAGGCCGCCGCCCGCGCCGGTGACGATGGCGACTCGATTGTCGAAGCTGATGGTCATGTGGGTCCCCGCTGCGCTGATGTCGGGGCGCGTGATGGCAGATCGGCGGGACCGGGAAAAGCCCGGGAAGCGGCGTCGCTCCCCGGGCTCGTGGGCGTCAGCGGCGGGGGCTGCGGCCCCGCTCGTAGGTCTGGACGCAGCGGTCGGTCCGCTCGCGGGTGCAGGGCGGGAATTCCTCCGTCGCCTGGCGCGGCGCGAACACCTGCCCCTGGTTCGGCGCGGGGACGACCTGGGCGGCGCCGGCGGGCGGCGTCTGATTCGCGCCGGCCGGCGCCTCCGCGGGCATGGAAACCACCGGAATGCCGCGGGCGTCGGTCTCGACCGCCTGGCCGGTCTGCGCGACGGCGGCGCCGCTGGCCAGCAGGGCGGCGGCGGCGATGATGTACGTCTTCATGGAAATCCCTCCTTCACGACGGCGCGGTACAAGGGCGCCTGCCAAAGGCCTCCGCCCCGCATGGAGCGAAGACACCGCCCCGAAAACGCTGCGGAGCCGGAATGTTTCCGGGGGTAGGGCTCGACCGCTCGCTCCCTGAAACCGGTCTGCCAAGACCCCGTTCGGCCTGAGCTTGTCGAAGGCCGCTCCTTCTCTTCGCCCGCCGAGTGGAAGGAAATGGCGGCCTTCGACAGGCTCAGGCCGAACGGGGTGGGGGCTCCGGGCGAACGGTTTGAAATTTTGGTGGGGAGCGTCGCCCGCTCAGGCGTGCGCTTCGACGTCCAGGGCATAACCCGCGGACCGCACCGTGCGGATGATGTCGGGGCGGCCGCCGTCGTTCAGCGCCTTGCGCAGGCGACGGATGTGGACGTCGACCGTGCGCGCCTCGATGTCGCTGTCCAGCCCCCACACGCTGTCGAGCAGCCGCTCGCGCGAGAAGACGCGGCCGGGATGTTCCAGGAAATGGCGCAGCAGCCGGAACTCGGTCGGTCCCAGCGACACCACCGCGCCGCCGCGCCGCACCTTGTGCGCCACCGTGTCCATCTCGATGTCGGCATAGCTCAGCACTTCGCCCGCCAGCGCGGGCCGCACCCGCCGCAGCACGGCCGACACGCGCGCGATCAGCTCGCGCGGGGAAAAGGGCTTGGTCACATAATCGTCGGCGCCGGTGTCGAAGCCGCGGATGCGGTCCGCTTCCTCGCCGCGCGCGGTCAGCATGATGATCGGCACGTGCGCGGTCTCGGCGTTGCGGCGCAGGCGGCGGCACACCTCGATGCCCGACAGGCTTTCGATCATCCAGTCGAGGATGACCAGATCCGGCGCCTGCTCGGCGGCCAGCAGCAGCGCCTCCTCGCCGTCTCCGGTGCGCGCGACCTCGAACTCCTCCCGCTCGAAATGGTAGGTGACGAGCTCGGCCAGCGCCTTGTCGTCCTCGACCAGGAGGATGCGGCCTTTACTCATCCAGCCGCCCGGCCGCGATATAGGGGGTCTCGTCGCCGCGCTGCCGCTCGGCCAGGTGGCGGCCGGTGGCGGCGAAATAGACCATCTCGGCGACGTTGGTCGCATGGTCGCCGATCCGCTCCAGATTCTTGGCGACGAACAGCAGGTGCGTCGCCGCCGTGATGTTGTGCGGATTCTCCATCATGTAGGTCAGCAGCGCGCGGAAGATCGAATTGTAGAAATCGTCCACCGCCTCGTCGCGCTCGCACACTTCGGCGGCCTTTTCCGGGTCGCGGGCGGCGAAGGCGTCGAGCACATTGTGCACCATCTCGCCCGCGATCCGCGCCATTTCCGGGAGAAGCGACAGCGGCTGGATCTTGCTGTCCTCGATCGTGTGGACGCGCTTGGCGATGTTCTTGGCATAATCGCCGATCCGCTCGACGACGCCGGCGATCTTGAGCGCCGCCACCACCTCGCGCAGGTCGTCGGCCATCGGCGCGCGCAGCGCGATCAGCTGGACCGCGGCGCGCTCCACCTCGGCTTCGAGCTGGTCGATCCGCGCGTCGCGCTCGACGACCCGCTGGGCGGCGTCGACGTCGCGGCGGACGAGCGCCTGCATCGCCTCGCCGATCGCGGCCTCGGCCAGCCCGCCCATCTCGGAGATGGCGGCGCGCAGCTGGTCGAGATCCTCGTCGAACGCTTTGACGGTGTGGCTGGTACCCATCGAAACTCCCCTCAGCCGTAGCGGCCGGTGATGTAATCCTTGGTGCGCGTCGCCCGCGGATTGGTGAAGATTTCGGACGTATCGCCATATTCGACGAGATTGCCGAGGTGGAAGAAGGCGGTGCGCTGCGACACGCGCGCCGCCTGCTGCATATTGTGGGTGACGATCACGATCGCGTAGCGGCCGCGCAGCTCGTGGATCAGCTCCTCGATCTTGGCGGTGGCGATCGGGTCGAGCGCGGAGCAGGGCTCGTCCATCAGGATCACCTCGGGATCGACGGCGATCGCGCGGGCGATGCACAGCCGCTGCTGTTGACCGCCGGACAGAGCGGTGCCGCTTTCGTTCAGCCGGTCGCGCACCTCTTCCCACAGGCCCGCCCGCTTCAGCGAACGCTCGACGATCTGGTCGAGCTCGGCCTTGCCCTGCGCCAGGCCGTGGATGCGCGGGCCGTAGGCGACATTCTCGTAGATCGACTTGGGGAAGGGATTGGGCTTCTGGAACACCATGCCGACCCGGGCGCGCAGCTGCACCACGTCCATCCTGGACGCGTAGATGTCCTCGCCGTCGAGCTCGATCCGGCCGTCCACCCGCGCGTTGGCGATGGTGTCGTTCATCCGGTTGAGGGTGCGCAGGAAGGTCGATTTGCCGCAGCCCGACGGGCCGATGAAGGCGGTCACGTTTTCCTGGCTGATGTCGATCGACACATTGTCGATCGCTTTCTTGTCGCCATAATAGACCGACACGTCGCGCGCCGACATCTTGATGCGGGCGTCGGCGCGGCCTTGCTGGTGCGATGCGAGGGCGGGGCTGTCGTTCATGTCATGTCACCAGCGTCGTTCGAACTTGTTGCGAAGGTAGATGGCGAGGCCGTTCATCGCCAGCAGGAAGGCCAGCAGCACGATGATCGCGGCCGACGTCTTCTCGACGAAGCCGCGGCTCACCTCGTCCGACCAGAGGAAGATCTGGACGGGAAGGACGGTGGCGGGATCGGTGAACCCGCCGGGAGGGGAGGCGATGAAGGCGCGCATGCCGATCATCAGCAGCGGCGCCGTCTCGCCCAGGGCGCGCGCCATGCCGATGATTGTGCCGGTCAGGATGCCGGGAAGCGCGAGCGGCAGGACGTGGTGGAACACCACCTGCACCCGGCTCGCGCCGATGCCGAGCGCGGCGTCGCGGATCGACGGCGGCACCGCCTTGATCGCGTTGCGCCCGGCGATCACGATCACCGGCATCGTCATCAGCGCCAGCGTCAGGCCGCCGACCACCGGCGCCGATCGCGGCAGGTGCATGACGTTCAGGAACACGGCGAGGCCGAGCAGGCCGAAGATGATCGACGGCACCGCGGCGAGGTTGTTGATCGACACCTCGATCATGTCGGTCCAGCGGTTCCGCGGCGCATATTCCTCGAGATAGACGGCCGAGAGGACGCCGATCGGGAAAGCGAGCAAAAGCGTCACCGCCATGGTGAGCAGCGAGCCCTTGAACGCGCCCCAGATGCCGACCACCGTCGGGTCGGTCGCGTCGGCGCCGGTCAGGAAGGTCGCGTTGAGGCCGGTGCGGGTCACGCCGGCGTCCGACAGGCGCTGCCAGGTCGCTTCCGCGTCCGGCGGCGCCTGGCCCTTATAGGCCATGTCGAGCATGTTGGACGCGGGCAGCCAGAAGGTGCGGGTGCCGCGCAGCATCTGAGGATCGTCGCCGATCGCCGAGCGGACCGACAGCCAGGCGGCCTGTGAGAAATAGGTCGGCCCCGCCTCGCCATATTGGGCGACCGCCGCTTGGCGCACCGCGCCGTCGATGTCGGCGTTGGCGAGCGCCTGCTCCCCGAAATTCTCGACCGCCGAGGGGTCGAGGAACAGGTCGGTGCGCGGGAAATCGATGTCGAGCCGCACTTCGGCCTGCACGAAGCCGCGCGCGCCGTTGCCGACCATCGTCACCAGCAGGAAGGCGAGGAAGGCGGCCGAGATGACCACCGCGCTCAGCCCGAGCAGCTTGAACCGCCGCTCGGCCGAATAACGGCGGCGGATGCGCCGCTGCATCGCCTCCGAGCTCCAGTCGGTCGGCGTCGGATCGACCCTGTCGAACGTGTCACTCATAGGCTTCGCGATACTTCTTCACCACGCGCAGCGCGATGATGTTGAGAATGAGGGTGACGATGAACAGGACGAGGCCGAGCGCGAAGGCGGCGAGCGTCTTCGGGCTGTTGAACTCCTGGTCGCCGGTCAGCAGCTGGACGATCTGGGTGGTGACCGTGGTCACGCTTTCGAACGGGTTGGCGGTGAGGTTGGCGGCAAGGCCGGCCGCCATCACCACGATCATCGTCTCGCCGATCGCGCGGCTGACGGCGAGGAGGACGCCGCCCACCACGCCCGGTAGCGCGGCGGGGACCAGCACCTTCTTGATCGTCTCGGACTTGGTCGCGCCCATCGCGAGGCTGCCGTCGCGCATCGCCTGCGGCACCGCCGCGATCGAATCGTCCGCCATGGACGAGACGAACGGGATGATCATGATGCCCATGACGAGGCCGGCCGCGAGCGCGGATTCGGACGAGGCCGGAAGGCCGAGCGTGAGGCCCAGGTCGCGCACCGCCGGCGCCACCGTCAGGGCCGCGAAATAGCCGTAGACCACGGTCGGCACGCCGGCCAGGATCTCGAGCAGCGGCTTCATCCAGCTGCGCACCCGGCTGCTGGCATATTGGGTGAGGTAGATGGCGCTCATCAGGCCGAGCGGGATGGCGACGATCATCGCGATGATCGCGCCGATGAACACCGTGCCCCAGAAGAGCGGGATCGCGCCGAACGCGCCGGTCGATCCCGCCTGGTCGGCGCGGATCGCCATCTGCGGGCTCCAGTTGGTGCCGAACAGGAACTCGATCGGATTGACCATCGAGAAGAAGCGCAGCGATTCGAACAGCAGCGACAGGACGATGCCGAGCGTCGTCAGGATCGCGATAAGGCTGGCGACCAGCAGCACGCCCATCACCAGCCGCTCGACCCGGGTGCGGGCGCGGAAATGCGGCGAGACGCGGGTGAAGGCGAAGGCGCCGGCCGCGAACGCGATCAGCAGGGCGACGGCGAGGCCGATGAAGGAATAGAAGTTGCGCGCCTCGGCATAGACCGGCGCGATCTGCTGGGCCTGCGGCTGGAAGGCGGTCTGCAGCCGGCCGGTGGCCAGGCCCTGCGCCTCGCTCAGGATGGCGGCGCGCTGCATGTCCATCGCCGGCAGGTCGGCCGCCTGCGGGCTGTCCAGCACCGTCTGCCAGATGAGCGTGTTGGAGACGTTGCCCCAGATGGCGACGAAGATCAGCGCCGGCACGGCCGCCCACAGGGCGACGTACCAGCCGTGATAGTTGGGAAGGCTGTGCGGGCGCTGGCCGGCCGGCGCCGCCCGGCTGAACGAGGACGCCTTGGCGCGCCCCGACAGCCAGGCGATGAACGCCAGCCCGATGATCAGCGATGCGATCGCGAAAAGCGACAAAGGTCGTTCCAGTACATGTCCGCCGGATGGCGGCGGCAATAGAGAGCGCCGGGCCTGCCTGGCAAGCCCGGCGCCATTACGCTTTTATTGCAGATTTGCGGCGGTGAGCGGGGTCGGGTTCTGGACCTGCTGGGCCGCCTGCGTCCGAAGGTTGTCGGGAGAGGGGATGAGACCGCGCTGCGCGAGATAGCCGCCCGGCTCCCAGCCGCGGGCATATTCCTGCAGGAATTCGCGCAGGCCCGGGATCACGTTCAGATGCTCGCCCTTCACGTAGATGAACATCTGGCGGGCGCCCGGATAGGTGAAGTTCTGGATGGTCTCGGAGCTCGGCTCCACCCCGCCGATCGCGATGCCGCGCACGCGGTCGCGATTCTCCTCGAGGAAGGAAAAGCCGAGCACGCCGATCGCGCCCTGATTCTCCGCCACGCGCTGCATCAGCAGATTGTCGTTCTCGCCGGCTTCGATGAACGCGCCGTCCTCGCGGATCTGGGTGCAGACCGTCTTGTGGCGGTTGGAATCCTGCTCCTTCAGCGCCTTCATCTCGGGATCGCTGTCGCAGCCCTTTTCAAGGATCAGCTCGGCGAAGCTGTCGCGGGTGCCCGACGTCGGCGGCGGGCCGTAAACCTGGATGCGGACCGCCGGCAGCGCCGGGTTCACGTCCTGCCAGGTGCGCGCCGTCTGGGCGCGGCCGAACGGGTTGGCGGCAAGCGCGGCATAGACGTCGCGCGCGGTCAGCTGGAACCCGGTCGCACGGGTCGCCGATTCGACCAGCGCCAGGCCGTCGATGCCGACCGGAAGCTCGATCACCTGCTGGACGCCGTTGCGGTTGCACAGCTCCAGCTCGGACGGCTTGATGCGGCGCGAGCTGTTGGTGATGTCGGGATGGCCCGCGCCGACGCCGGCGCAGAACAGCTGGAGGCCCGCGCCCGAACCGGTCGATTCGACGATCGGCGCGCCGAAATTGGGATTGCCCTGGTTGAAGCGCTCGGCCACCGCCTGGGTGAAGGGATAGACGGTGGAGCTGCCGACGATGCGGATCTGCTGGCGCGCCGCGCCGTCGCCGCCGGCCCCGCCCCCCGGGACGCCCTGGCCGCAGCCCGCGAGCGCGAGCGCCGCGGCCGCGAGAGAAATGAATGTCTTCTTCAAGATGTCCTCCATCGAAGCCCGACGAACCGGGTTCGTGGAGCCTCTTAGGTCAACCCGACTCTTTTTCTGTGACGCCCGTGTGACTCTTTGATGACAGGCCGGGCGGGGCGGGGCCCTGCGCGCGCGGCAGATAGACCCGCACCGACGTGCCCTCGCCGAGGCGGCTGCGGATGTCGAGCCGGCCGCGGTGGCGCTCCACGATATGCTTGACAATGGCGAGGCCCAGCCCGGTGCCGCCGACCGACCGGCTGCGGCCCGGATCGATCCGGTAGAAGCGCTCGGTGAGGCGCGGCAGATGTTCGGGCGCGATTCCCTCGCCTTCGTCGACGACGCTGAAGCGCAGCATCTCCGCGCCGGCGTCGTGGAAGCAGACCCGCACCGGCGCGCCGGCGCGGCCGTATTTCAGCGCGTTCACCACCAGGTTCTGGACCAGCTGGACGAGCTGCGGCCGGTCGCCCGCGACCAGCGTCTCTCCGGCCTCGTTCTCGATCTCCAGCCGCGCCTCCTTCTCTTCCAGCAGCCGGGCGACGTTCGCCTCCACGTCGCGCACCGCCGACAGGAGGTCGACCGGGTCGCGCGGCGCGGTGAACCGGTCCGCCTCGATCCGCGACAGCGACATGAGGTCGTCGACCAGGTGCCGCATCCGGCTCGCCTCCTCGCTCATGATCGTGAGGAAGCGGCGGCGCAGCTTCGGGTCGGCCGCGGCGGCGTCGTCCTCCAGCGTCTCGAGGAAGCCCAGGATGGTGGCGAGCGGGGTGCGCAGCTCGTGGCTGGCATTGGCGACGAAGTCGACCCGCATCTGCTCGGAGGCATGGGCGGCGCTGCGGTCGGTGAGGCGGACGAGGCGGCTGCCGTCGTCGAGCAGGGTCGCGCGCATCTCCCAGCGCCGCCCCGGCCCCCCGAGCCCCACGATCTCGGTCCAGGTCACCCGCTCCGGCTCCTCGCCGGGCGGCGGGTCGTTCAGCCGCTCGGCCGCCGCCGGATGGCGGATGGCGAGGCGCACGTCGACTCCCTCGATATGGCCGCCCAGTAGGTCCCGCGCCGCCGCGTTGGCGAGGAGGATGCGCCGGCCGCGCACGATCAGGAGCGGGTCGTCGACCGCGGCGAGCAGGCTGGCGGCGTCGGGCAGCGGCGCCTCGGCCGCCTCGTCCGGTTCCTCCGCCTTCGCCTCCTCGGAAGCGGCGGCCGCCGCCTCGCCCTCGGCCGGAAAGGCGAAGGCGGCGGCGGCGATCCCGGCGATGATCGCGATCGCGGCGGCGAAGAAGGGCGCGCCGGCGGCGAGCGCGCTCGCCAGCCCCGCCAGCGCCAGCGCCGCTCCGATCGCCATTCTCACCGGCCCCGCCTCCGCCATTCCCGCTCCGTCCCATCGCGGGACGGCGCCTTGCCCCCCGCTCGATTCCGATCCGGCTTTACCCTTATTAAAGGCCGCGCGTGTAACGGAAAAAAGATGAGCGAGAAGAGCGATCTGGAACAGGGCCTGGCCGCGCCCACGCGGCGGACGGTGCTCGCGCTCGGAGCGGCGGCCGCCTCGACGGTGGTGACCATCCGCCCGGCGATGGCGCAGACCGCGGGATCGGTGCTCAATTGCGAGATACCGGTGCCCGCGCCCGAGGCGGGCGGCTCCTTCATCGATCCGGCCGGCCGGCTGGTCGCGCCCGGGACGCCCGGCGCCGTCGCGCCCGCGCCGCGCCCGCTGACCGGCGAGGAAGTGAAGCGCATGCTCCAGGGCGGCCCCGCGCCGGCCGGCATCGATCCCGAATCCGCTCAGGCCTATGTCAATTACATACGCCGTCTGCAGGCGGGGATGAGCGGCTTCACCTGCTACGCCTCGCTGCAGATGCCGCGCTGACGGCGGGCGCGCCGGCATGTCCGGCCCGGTCTATGCGGTCTATGCGGCCGATCCCGAAGGGGCGGTGACGGCGGTGCCGCTCGACGGCCTCGTCGCCTTGTTCCACGCGCCGTCCGGACAGACCCACATCGTCGCGCCCCCCGCGCCCGAGATCCTGTCCGCCCTCGGCGAAGGCCCCGCCGACGCCCCCGCGCTCCTCGCCCGCCTCCGCGCCCGCTACGACATCGAAGGCGGCCCCGAAGCCATCGCCTCCCGCCTCGCCGAACTCGAACTGGTCGGCCTGGTCCACCGCCGATGAGGCACAGTCTCTGCCTGCGGATCGGGCCGGTGGGGTTCCGGATCGGATCGGCCTGGGCGGCGCCGCTGCGGGCGCTCAGGGGGCTTTACGGCGACTATCCGGACGCGGGCGGCGTCTGCGACTTTACGGTGCGGCTGGAGCCCGAGCGGCCGTGGCGGCGCTGGCTGCGGCCGTCGGTCGCGATCCGCGGCGACTATGTGCTGCCGGACGCCGCGCCGCTGCCGCTCGCCCAGGGCCTGCTCGCGGCGGAGATGGGGATGAACCTCCAGATGGCGCTGGGGCAGAAGCGCTATCTGCTGCTCCACGCCGCCAGCGTCGAGAAGGACGGGCGGGCGCTGATCCTCACCGGCCAGTCGGGCGCGGGCAAGTCGACGCTGGCGGCCCTGCTGGGCGAACGCGGCTGGCGGCTGATGGGCGACGAATTCGCCTTGCTCGGCCTCGACGACGGCCTCCTTCATCCCTTCCCCCGCGCCGTCAGCCTCAAGAACGGCGCGATCGCGGTGATGGAGGCGGAGGCGCCGGCGGGGCGGTTCGGCCCGCGCATCGACGGCACGCCCAAGGGCACGATCCGCCACCTGCGCCCCCGCGTCGAGGCGATCGCCCGCATGACGGAGCCGGCGCGCCCGGCCTTGATCCTCTTCCCCCGCTTCGGCGCCGCGGCCGAGATCCGCCCGGTCGGCCAGGCGGAGGCCTTCGTCCGCCTGACCCAGGCATCGACCAACTATGTGGCGCTCGGTCGGACCGGCTTCGACGCGCTGACCGGCCTGGTCGCCGGCCGCCCGGCGGCGGCGATCGACTATCCGGACACCGACGGCGCCATCGCCCAGGTGGACGCGTTGTGGCGGGAGCTCGCGGCATGAAGGCCGCCCGCCTGCTGGTGCGCGCGCTCGCCGACCCCCCGGCCGCCGACGGGCTGGACGCGGCCGGCTGGACCGCGCTGATCGCCGCCGCCCGCGGGGAAAGCCTGCTCGGCAGCCTCGCCTTCCGGCTGGAGGGCCGCGCGATGCCGCCCGCCGCCGCCGCCATCCTCGCCGACGAGCGACGCGACTCCGCGCGCGCCCGCACCCAGGCCTTGTGGGAGGCGGAGATGGCGCGCCGCGCGCTCGCCCCCCGCGCCATCCCCGTCGTCCTTCTGAAGGGCACCGCCTTCGCCGCGGCCGGGCTCGACGCGGGCATCGGCCGCTCGATCGGCGATCTCGACATCCTCGTCCCCCGCGACCGGATCGACGAGGCGCAGGACGCGCTCCTCGCCGCCGGCTGGGAACGGCTGAAGGCGGACGGGAGCTATGACGATCTCTATTATCGCCGCTGGATGCACGAGCTTCCCCCGCTGATCCACAAGGAGCGGGACCGGATGATCGACGTCCACCACACCATCCTTCCGCTCACCGCCCGGCCGCGGCCCGACGCCGCCGCTCTGGTGGCGGACAGCGTGGCTCTGCCCGGCGGCCTGCGCACGCTGTGCCCGGAAGACATGGTGGTGCACGCCGCCGCCCATCTGTTCGCCGACGGCGATCTCGCCGGGGGCCTGCGCAATCTGTGGGACATCGACCGGCTCGTCCGCCAGTTCGACGGCGCCGCCTTCCGCGCCCGCCTCGCCGAACGCATGCGCCGCCACCAGCTCGGCCCCGCCGTCGCCCGCGCGCTGCGCCTCGGCGCCCGGCTCTACGGCACGCCGGTCGATCCCGCCCTCGCCGGCCGACCGCGGCTCTCCGACCGTTTGTTCGAGGCGCGGCTTCTCGCCCGCAACGGCTGGGGGCAGGAAGCACGCCCGGCGCTCCGCTTCGCCTTCTACGTCCGCTCGCACTGGCTGCGCATGCCGCCTTTGATGCTCGCCCGCCACCTCTGGGTGAAGGCGACGGGCTGAGCCCGGCCTTTGCCCCCGGACGGGCTTGCGTGTAGAGCCCGGGGGCGGGCCGAACATCGTCGGCCGTCGCGCGAGCGGGAGGCGAATGGCGGGTCAGGCGGGCATCGGGACGGTCGACGGGCAGTCGGCGGACGCGCTCGGCCCGATCGCCGAAGGCCTGCGGATCGCGCTTTTCTCCGGCAATTACAATTGCGTGCGCGACGGCGCGAACAAGGCGCTCAACCGCCTCGTCCAGTTCCTGCTCGATCATGGCGCGGCGGTGCGCGTCTATTCGCCGACCGCGCCACGCCCCGCCTTCGAACCGGCCGGCGACCTCGTCTCGGTGCCGAGCTTCGGCATCCCCACGCGCTCCGAATATCGCATCGCCCCCGGACTGCCGCGCAAGATCCGCGACGACATCCGCCGTTTCGCGCCCACCCATTTCCACCTGTCGGCGCCCGATTTCCTCGGCACCGCCGCCCAGGATTTCGCGCGCGAGCTCGGCGTGCCGGTGATCGCCAGCCTCCACACCCGCTTCGAGACCTATCTCGAATATTACCGGCTCGGCTTCCTGTCCGGCTGGATGCGCCGCCGGCTCGACCGCTTCTACGGCGCCAGCGACTATATCCTCGTGCCCAACCGGCCGATCGCCGAGGAATTCCGCGCGAAGGGCTGGGGCGAAAAGCTGCGCATCTGGGGCAGGGGGGTCAATCGCGACATCTTCACGCCCGCCCGCCGCGACATGGCCTGGCGCCGCGCCCAGGGCTATGAGGACCATGACGCCGTCGTCCTGTTCTTCGGCCGGCTGGTGGTCGAAAAGGGGCTCGACACGTTCGAGGCGGTGGTGACGGAGCTGCGCCGGCGCGGCGATCCGGTGCGGCCGCTGGTGGTCGGCGACGGACCGGCGGGCGACTGGTTCGCCTCGCTCCTGCCCAACACGGTCTTCACCGGCCATCTCGAAGGCGCCGAGCTCGGCCGGGCGATCGCCAGCGCCGACATCCTCGTCAATCCGAGCGTCACCGAAGCCTTCGGCAACGTCAATCTGGAGGCGATGGCGGCCGCGCTCGCGGTCGTCAGCGCCGACGTCGGCAGCGCCCAGGCGCTGATCGACAGCGGCCGCACCGGCATCCTCGTGCCGCCGCGCGACGTCGCCGCTTATGCCGACGCGGTCGGGCGGCTGATGCACGATCCGGCCGAGCGCCGGCGGCTCGGCGACGCCGCGCTGGCGGCGAGCTCCGAATATAATTGGCCGGACGTGCTGGCGAGCGTGGTCCGGACCTACCGCCTCGCCTCGCGCTGACCGGGTTCAGTTCGACAGCAGAACCATCCGCCATGCCGTCACGTTGACCGGACGATTCCCACCAACGAAAGGACGGCAAAGATGACGAACTTGCTCCGCGCGGGCGCCGCGGCCCTGGCCCTGGCGGTCGCCGCGCCGGCCGCGGCCCAGGACACGAACGGCGAAAGCGCGCCGCTTCCCCAGCAGAAAGCGGTGACCAGCCAAGGCGGGACGCTGCAGGCGCGGGTGGTGGCACGCGGGCTCGTCCATCCCTGGGGTCTCGCGCTGCTGCCCGACGGGCGGGTGCTGGTGACGGAGCGCAATCCCGGCACGCTGCGCATCGTCGGCCGCGACGGCCGGGTGTCGGCCCCGCTCGGCGGCGTCCCCGAAATCTTCCGCTACGAAGGCGAGACCGACCGCAGCCAAGCCGGCCTGTTCGACGTCAAGCTGCATCCGCAATTCGCGTCCAACCGGCTCGTCTATCTCAGCCTCTCGGCGCCGACCGAGCGCGGCGCGTCGGTGCGCATCGTGCGCGGCCGGCTCGGCGACGCGGCGCTCGAAAATGTCGAGACGGTGTTCGAGATGCGCGAGGATGACCAGGATTCCAGCGGCCTTCATTTCGGCGGCCGGATGGCGATCGATCCGCGCGCGGGCCACATCTATCTCAGCATCGGCGACCGGCGGAACATCTCCCGCGCGCAGGAAGGCGAGGACCAGGCCGGTTCGATCCTGCGCATGACGCTCGACGGCCAGGTGCCGTCCGACAATCCCTTCGTCGGCGACGCGGACACGAACGACTATATCTTCGCCAAGGGCAGCCGGAACAGCCAGGCGCTGGCGCTCGACCCGCAGGCGCGGCTCTGGTCGATCGAACATGGGCCGAAGGGCGGCGACCGTGCGGATCTCGTCCGCGCCGGCGCCAATCTCGGCTGGCCGTTCATCACCGCGGGCGTCGATTATTCCGGCGCGCCGATGGGCGTCGGCCTGGCGCGCGAAGGCATGACGTCGCCGCTCCACGTCTTCGAGGAGACGGTCGCGCCCTCGGGCGCCGTCGTCTATGCGGGCGCCATGTTCCCGCGCTGGCGGGGCAATCTCCTGGTCGGCGGGCTCTACAACGAATCGCTGATGCGGCTCGGCCTCGCCGGCGACCGGGTGACGTCGGTGGAGCGGATCGAGATCGGCCGCCGCATCCGCGACCTCGCCGTCGCGCCCGACGGCGCGATCTGGCTCGTCACCGAACATGAAGACGGCGAACTGGTCCGCCTCACCGCCCGCTGAGCCCTCATCCTCCCTGTGGAGCGAAGCTCCATGGGGAGGGGGACCAGCCGAAGGCTGGTGGAGGGGCAGCGAAGGCGCAGCCGAAGCCGGGAACCTCTCCGCCAACGCCGCAAGCCCCTCCACCATGCTTCGCATGGTCCCCCTCCCCATCGCCTGCGGCGACAGGGAGGATTGGTCGCTCCAGCCCCTACCGCGCGGCGCGCGGCGCGCGCGGGCGGTCGCCGCCGAAGGTGCGGCCGAAATAGCTGTCCTCGTACCAGCGCGGCGCCTCGGACGCGTCGGCGATCTCGCGCGCGATCAGATAGTTGAGCTGCGCGAACCGCGCGCCCGCATTCCAGTTGAACGGCAGCCGCAGGTCGTCGGCCGGCGTGTGATACTGGTTGGCGAGGAATTCGGTGAAGCGCCGCTCGCCCTCGCCGGCGAAGCCGGTCATCAGGAAGACCGCGGGAACGCCTTCCTGCACGAACATATAATGGTCGGAACGGGTGAACAGCCCTTCGTGCGGCAGCGGATCGGGCGACAGCCGCACGCCCATCCGCGCGCCCGCCCGCGCGACCGCCTCCGCCATCGTCGAATGTTCGGCGCCGAACGCGATCACGTCCTGGAAGTCGTAGGTGAGGATCGGCATGTCGAGATTGACGACGCCGACGACGCGGCCGTCCACCACCGGGTTGCGGGCGAGATAATGGGCGCCGCGCAGCCCCTTCTCCTCGGCGGTGACGGCGGCGAACAGGATCGACCGGCGCGGGCGCTGGCCCGATGCCGCCATCTGCCGCGCCACTTCCAGCAGGGTCGCGACGCCGGTGGCGTTGTCCATCGCGCCGTTGTTGATCGCAGCGCTCCCCGCGCCGTGCGGCTCCATGCCCAGCCCGTCGAGATGCGCCATCATCAGCACATATTCGCCCGCCAGCGCCGGGTCGGAGCCCGGCAGCACGGCGACCACGTTGGGGCTGGTGAAGCTCCGGTTCGCGCTCTCCCGCTCCACCCGGATGGTCTGCGCCAGCGCGAAGCCAGCCGGGCGGGCGCCGGGCCTGGCGCCTTCGGCCAGCACCCGCGCCAGCGGCCGCGGCGCCCCGCGGAACAGCGCCTCGGCCGCGTCGCTGCCGAGCGTCGCGACGAAACGCAAGCCGGGCGCGTCGGAGTAAGGCGTGCCGTCCTCCGCCGCCCAGGTGAGGCCCGGCGGCGTGCCGTGCCCCACGACCCGCGACCAGGCGACCCGCCGGCCCTCCTCGCGGCCGCGCAGGATCACCATGCCGACCGCGCCGGCCCGGTCCGCCATCGCCCGCTTGGCGGCGTTGAGATGCGCGCCGACGTCGCTCGGCAGGTCGGACGGCGATCCGTTCAGCACCGCGACGATCTTCCCCCGCACGTCCAGCCCGGCATAATCGTCGATGCCGAGCGCCGGGTCGCTGATCCCGTAGCCGGCGAACACGACCGGCGCCTCCAGCGTCAGCCGTCCCGCCTCCGGGCTCTGGCGCAGCAGCACGTCCTCGCCGTGGCGGAAGCTTCGCCCGCCGATCGTGAGCCGCGCCGGCGCGTCGGTGAGGCCGAACTGGACGAGCGGCACCTGCTGGTACCAGCTTCCGTTCGCCGCCGGGGTGAGGCCGAGCGCGGAGAAGCGGGTCGCGACGTAGAGCGCGCCGATGTCGTAGCCGCGCGATCCCGCCTCGCGCCCCTCCAGCCGGTCGTCCGCCAGGAACTCGACATGGGCGCGAAACGCGTCGGCGGTGAAGCCGGCGGCCGCGGCGTCGCCCGGCGTCCGCGTGCCCGGCTGGGCGGCGGCCGCGGCGGCGAGGCCGAGCAGGGCGAGCGCGGCGAGGGGGGTCTTACGCATGAACGTCACTCCGGGGGGCGAAGAGGGGACGGCCTTGCTAGGCGAGCCCGGCCTCGGCTGGCAAGCGACCGTGCCGCCACACCGCCTGTGGCTGCCGCGCTACACATCATATAAATCGGTTCGTCGACGGAACGGAACGACTCGTCGCAGGTTGAAGGAGGTGGTAGAAGGGTGGGCAGAGGAGTTAGAGCCGATGCCGAGTTCCATAGTCCGCAGGAAAGACGAAGTTTTTCCCCACGATCCGGGCCTTCGCGGGTTCCATATCGTCTATCGCCGGGACGAGGTGAACCATTGCCCCGGCTGCGGCCGGACGCACTGGATCATCGGCCGCTTCTCCGCCGAATGCGGCTTCTGCGCGACGGCGCTGCCGCTCGCCGACACGGCCATGCTTGGCGCCGGCACGTTCGGGCGCGGCGGCGGCCAGGCGGTGCGCTGGTCGGCCGCGGCCTGAGCGGCGGGGCGGCCGCTCCGGCCGCCCGGCAAAGCGCCTTGCCCTTGGGCACAGCCCTGTTATAGACGCCGCCTTGCCGTGGCCCCGCGGGCGTGGCGGAACTGGTAGACGCGCCGGATTTAGGTTCCGGTATCGAAAGATGTGGGGGTTCGAGTCCCTTCGCCCGCACCAGATTCGCTCCAGCCGCGAAGTGCCGCCTCTTGGATTTTCCAGAAGCGAAAGACAGAAACCTCATCATGCAGACCGTCGAGACGTTGAACGAGGGCCTGAAGCGCGCCTTCAAGATCACCATTCCGGCCAAGGACATCGACGCCCGCGTCGACCAGGAGATCAAGTCGGTCGCCCCGCAAATCCGCATGCCCGGCTTCCGCCCCGGCAAGGTGCCCGCCAACCTCATCCGCAAGATGCACGGTCCCGCGCTCCAGCAGCAGGCGCTCGAAAGCGCCATCCAGGAGGGCGTCCAGAAGCTGATGCAGGACGAGCAGCTCCGCCCGGCCATGCAGCCGTCGGTGAAGCTGGACGAGGGCCATGAGCCCGGCAAGGACGCGGTGGTCGAGGTCGAGCTCGAAACGCTCCCCGACGTGCCCGAGGCCGAGATCGAGGGCCTGAAGCTCGAGCGGCTGACGGTCGCCCCGACCGACGCCGAGATCGACGAGGCGCTGGAGCGCATCGTCGCCGGCCAGAAGAGCTACGAGCCCGCCCCCGCCAAGCACAAGGCGGCCAAGGGCGACCTCGTGATCATGGACTTCGTCGGCCGGGTCAACGGCGAGGAGTTCGAGGGCGGCAAGGGCGAAGGCATGTCGGTCGAGCTCGGCTCGGGCCGGCTGATCCCCGGTTTCGAGGACCAGCTGATCGGCGCGAAAGCCAATGAACAGAAGACGATCGAGGTCACCTTTCCCGAAGATTATCAGGTCGATTACCTGAAGGGGAAGCCGGCGACCTTCGACATCACCGTCAACGAGGTGCAGACCGCCAAGGAGGCCAAGGCGGACGACGATTTTGCCAAGTCGATGGGCCTCGAGGGCATCGACCAGCTGCGCGAGCTGATCAAGGGCCAGCTCGAGCAGGAGCTGAACGGCCTCACCCGCACCCATATGAAGCGCCAGCTGCTCGACCAGCTCGCCGCCGCGCACGACTTCCCGGTCCCGCCGTCGATGGTCGAGGCCGAATTCTCGCAGATCTGGCAGCAGCTCGAACATGAAGCGAGCCACGAGGCCGATCCGGAGGCCGCCCGCGCCGAGATGGAGAAGGAGCGCGACGATTATCGCGCTATCGCCGAGCGCCGCGTGCGGCTCGGCCTGCTCCTCTCGGAGATCGGCCAGAAGAACGGCGTCGAGGTCAACCAGCAGGAAATGCAGCGTCTCGTCATGCAGGCGGCGCAGCAATATCGCCCCGAGGACCGGCAGCGCTTCGTCCAGTACGTCCAGCAGGAGCCGATGGCCGCCGCCCAGCTGCGCGCGCCCCTGTTCGAGGACAAGGTCGTCGACTTCCTCTTCTCCAAGGCCGACATCTCCGAGCGGACGGTGAGCCGCGACGAGCTGCAGTCGGCGATCGAGGCCGAGGAAGGCCATGTCCACGGTCCGGACTGCGACCATGGCCACAGCCACGCCCACGGCCACGACCACGATCATGGCGAGGACGTGAAGCCGAAGAAGCCGGCCGCGAAGAAGGCCGCGCCGAAAAAGGCCAAGAAGGACGAAGCCGCGGCCGAAGCGCCCGCGGCCGCCGACGAGGCGCCGGCCGAAAAGCCGAAGAAGAAGGCCGCCGCCAAGAAGGCGAAGAGCGAGTAGGCGCGAACGGGGCAGGGGGACGCGGTGGACAGAGCCGACGACAGGCCGCCGGCCGCGGGCATGCGGATCGCCGTCCTCCTTCCGTGCTACAATGAGGAAGCCGCCATCGCGCAGACGGTGGCCGGCTTCCGCGCCGCCTTTCCGGGCGCGCCGATCTACGTCTACGACAACAACAGCAGCGACCGCACCGCCGAGGTGGCGCGCGCCGCCGGCGCGATCGTCCGCGCCGAACGGATGCAGGGCAAGGGCCATGTCGTGCGCCGCATGTTCGCCGACGTGGAGGCCGACATCTATGTGATGGCCGACGGCGACGCGACCTACGACGCCGCCGCCGCGCCCGCGCTCGTCGCCCGGCTCGTCGACGAGCGGCTCGACATGGTGGTCGGCGCCCGCCGGTCGGAGGTGGAGGAGGCCTATCGCCGCGGCCACCGGCTCGGCAACCGGCTGTTCACCGGCCTCCTCGCCAGCCTGTTCGGCCGCACCTTCAGCGACATCTTCTCCGGCTACCGGGTCTTCTCCCGCCGCTTCGTCAAATCCTTCCCGGCTTTGTCCGGCGGCTTCGAGACCGAGACCGAAATCTCCGTCCACGCCCTCGAACTCTCGATGCCGGTGGGCGAGGTGGTGACCGCTTATGGCGCGCGGCCGGAAGGTTCGCATTCCAAGCTCTCGACCTGGCGCGACGGCTGGCGGATCATGAAGACGATCTTCCACCTGTTCCGGACCGAGCGGCCGGTGCTGTTCTACGGCGCGCTCGCCGCCTTCCTCGCCGGGCTCGGCCTCGTCCTCGCCGTTCCGCTCGCCATCACTTATGCCGAGACCGGCCTGGTCCCGCGCTTCCCGACCGCGATCCTGGTCACCGGCCTCATGATCCTATCGGCGCTGAGCTTCTTCGCCGGCCTCATCCTCGACACCGTGGTGCGCGGCCGCCGCGAGGTCCGCCGCCTCCACTATCTCGCTTTGCCCGCCCCCGGCGAGGGCCCGGCCGCCGCCGCCGCCGGCGTCCCCGCCGACCGCGCCTGACGCCGGCCGGGCGCTCCACCCGCTTGCCGCATCGCAGCAATCCGCTTACATCGCGGCGATGACTTCGACGAACGACATCCGCCGCGCCTTCCTCGACTATTTCGGGTCGAATGGGCACCAGGTCGTCCCCTCGGCGCCGCTGGTGCCGCACAACGATCCGAGCCTCATGTTCGTGAACGCGGGCATGGTGCCGTTCAAGAACGTCTTCACCGGCCTCGAGACCCGCCCCTACAGCCGCGCCGCCTCCTCGCAGAAATGCGTGCGCGCCGGCGGCAAGCACAACGATCTCGACAATGTCGGCTACACCGCCCGGCACCACACCTTCTTCGAAATGCTGGGCAATTTCTCGTTCGGCGACTATTTCAAGGAACAGGCGATCCACCATGCCTGGACGCTGGTCACCCGCGTCTGGGGCCTCGATCCGGCGCGGCTCACCGCCACCGTCTACCATACCGACGACGAGGCGTTCGACCTGTGGAAGAAGATCGCCGGCCTTCCCGACGACCGGATCGTCCGCATCCCCACCAAGGACAATTTCTGGGCGATGGGCGACAGCGGTCCCTGCGGCCCCTGTTCGGAAATCTTCTACGATCATGGCGATCATATTCCCGGCGGCCCGCCCGGCAGCCCGGACGAGGACGGCGACCGCTTCACCGAGATCTGGAACCTCGTCTTCATGCAGTTCGAGCAGGAAGACAATGAGATCGTCCGCGATCTGCCACGCCCGTCGATCGACACCGGCATGGGCCTGGAACGGATCGCCGCCGTCCTGCAGGGCGTCCACGACAATTACGACACCGACACGTTCAGGGCGCTGATCGCCGCGTCGGGCGAATTCACCCGCACCGACACCGGTGGCGCCCACAAGGCGAGCCACCGCGTCATCGCCGACCATCTGCGCGCCGCCGGCTTCCTGGTGGCGGACGGCGTTCTGCCCGCCAACGAGGGCCGGGGCTATGTCCTGCGCCGGATCATGCGCCGCGCGATGCGCCACGCCCACATCCTCGGCGCCTCGGAGCCGCTGATGCACCGGCTGGTCCCCTCGCTGGTGGCCGAGATGGGTGCCGCTTATCCCGAGCTCGTCCGCGCCCAGCCGCTGATCGAGGAGACGCTGAAGCTGGAGGAGACCCGCTTCCGCCAGACGCTGGACAAGGGGCTGCGGCTGCTCGACGAGGCGACCGCCGGCATGGCGGCGGGCGCCACCCTGCCGGGTGAGGTCGCCTTCCGCCTCTACGACACGTACGGCTTCCCCTACGACCTGACCGAAGACGCGCTGCGCGCGCAGGGCCTCGCCGTCGACCGCGCCGGTTTCGACGCCGCCATGGCCGAGCAGAAGGCCGCCGCCCGCGCCGCCTGGAAGGGCTCCGGCGCCAAGGCGTCGGACGACATCTGGTTCGACATCGCCGAAGCGCACGGCTCGACCGAGTTCACCGGCTATTCCGGCCATGAAGGGGAAGGCCGGGTGATCGCCATCCTGCGCGACGGCGCGCTCGCCGACGGGGCCGGGGAGGGCGATTCCGTCGTCATCCTCACCAACCAGACGCCGTTCTACGCGGAGAGCGGCGGCCAGATGGGCGACGCCGGAAAGATGAGCGGCGACAACGGCTTCCTGGCCGAAGTTGCGGACACGTCGAAGCCGCTCGGCCGGCTTCACGCCCATCATGCTTTGGTCAGGGCCGGCCAGGTGCGGGTCGGCGACGCGCTGCACCTCGCGGTCGACGCCGAGCGGCGCGGGCGGGTGCGCGCCAACCATTCGGCGACCCATCTTCTCCACGCGGCGCTGCGCCACCGGCTCGGCGGCCATGTCACCCAGAAGGGCAGCCTGGTCGCGCCGGACCGGCTGCGCTTCGACTTTTCCCATCCCAAGCCGCTCAGCGCGGAGGATGTCGAGGCGATCGAGGGCGAGGTCAATTTCCACATCCGCCAGAATGATCCGGTGACCACCCGGCTGATGACTCCGGACGATGCGATCGCCGCCGGTGCGATGGCGCTGTTCGGCGAAAAATATGGCGACGAGGTCCGGGTCCTGTCGATGGGCCGGCTCGGCGCCGAGGACCGCGAGGCCAGCTATTCGGTCGAATTGTGCGGCGGCACCCATGTCGGCGCGCTGGGCGACATCCAGTTGTTCAAGATCGTCTCCGAAGGGGCCGTCGCCGCGGGCGTGCGCCGCATCGAGGCGCTGACCGGCGAGGCGGCGCGGCGCTGGCTCGTCGACCGCGAAAGCAAATTGAAGGACATAGCCGCCGCTCTCAAGACGACGCCTGAAGAGGTCCCGGCCCGCGTCCAGGGCCTGGTCGAAGAGCGCCGCCGGCTCGAGCGCGAGCTGGCCGAGGCCAGGAAGGCGCTGGCGCTCGGCGGCGGCGGTCCGGTCGAAGCGGCCGGGCCGGAGCAGGTCGGCGGCCGCGCCTTCGTCGGGCGGGTGCTGGACGGCTTCGATCCCAAGGGCCTGCGCGGCCTCGTCGACGAGAACAAGCAACGGCTCGGCTCCGGCGTCGTCGCCTTGGTCGCGGTCAATGATGGCCGCGCGACCGTCGCGGTCGGCGTCACCGACGATCTCGCCGGCGAGCTCAGCGCCGTCGACCTCGTGCGCGCCGCCGTCGCCCGCGTGGGCGGCCAGGGCGGCGGCGGCCGCCCCGACATGGCGCAAGGCGGCGGCCCCGACGGCGCCCGCGCCCCCGAAGCCCTCGCCGCCGTCCGCGAAGCGCTGGAATCCGTGCCCGCCTGAGCGATCGCCGCCGGAGGCGACGCCGTTCCGCCCGTCGCACCGGATCGGAGTCAATCATGCTGGACCCGCGGCCTCGGCCGTGGGAGTATGGCTGCCGATCGGCGCGGAGGGGAGCGGCGGCATGACAAGACGGCTCGTGATCTGCCTCGATGGAACCGGCAACGAGATCAAGTCGAACCTGTCGAACGTACTGAAACTCTACGTTTGCCTGGAAAAGAACGACGAGCAGCTCGTCTATTACGATCCCGGCGTCGGCACGATCGGCAAGCCGGGGATGGTGGAGCGCTCTGAGACTCAAGGTTCGGAACATCCTCGGCCTAGCGCTCGGGCTCGGGCTCGATGAAAATGTGCTCGATGCCTATTCCTGGCTTTGCCGCACCTACGGGACGGCGACGAGATCTGGCTGTTCGGCTTCAGCCGCGGCGCCTATACGGCGCGCGTCCTTGCCGGCTTTATCCATATGTGCGGTCTGCTGTGGCCGGATCAGCTCAATCTCTGCGGATACGCGCTCGTCGCCTATAAGAGATCGGCCGATAACGATGATATGCAGATCGGCAAGAATTTCCGCCGGATCGCCGGGGCGCGGCGCCCCACCATCCGTTTTGTCGGCGCGTGGGATACGGTCTCCTCCGTGATCGTGCCGCGCAGGGACCGCTTCTATCTGCCTTCCCGGCAGACCCTGCCCTACACGCGCGAGAATCCGAGCGTCCGGACCTTCCGCCACGCCGCCGCGATCGACGAGCGGCGCCGCATGTTCCGGCTCAATCACTGGAAGGATCCCCAGGACTTCAGGCCAGACCCGTCGGAGAAGGAAGAACTGATACCGCAGGACATCAAGCAGGTCTGGTTCGCCGGCGTTCATTCGGATGTCGGCGGCGGCTATCCGGAAGCGCAGAGCGGCCTGTCGAAGTTTCCTCTCCTCTGGATGATCGAGGAGGCGCGGGGAACGCCGTCTGCACCGGGGCTTCGTTTTCATGACCGGCTTGTGGACTGGCTCGCGAAGGGGCAGCGGCCGCCGGACGGCGACAACGCTTATGACTATGTCGCTCCCGATCCCGCGGCGCCTCTTCATCGCTCCCTCAAGGGCGCCTGGTGGCTGCTGGAGGCTTTTCCTCAGCGCACCTCCGAGCGGGAATGGCCGAAGCGGCTGGGGCTGCTCGGCTTCTATCTTCCCTGGGCCGAGCCGCGACCGATCCCGAACCGCCCCTGGCGAGGCCAGCCGGCGAACGAGCCCTTCGCGGTGCATCGGTCGGTCTTCGATCGCGTCGCGGCGCGGCCCGATTATCGCCCGGTCAACATCCCTGGGAAGGTCGTGCTCGAGCCGCCCGGCCCTATGCCCCCGTCGGCACCGCGTCCCCCCTACCGGCCGGAAGGCCTCTGGGCGCGCCTGAAGCGTCTGTTCGTGACGGTGCCTTCGGCCGCGGGGTGGCTGGCCGTGGGCAAGAGCCTCTTGTGGTTGGCGCCGCTGCTGGCGTTGCTCGGCTGGTGGGGCGGCTTCCTCGGCTGGGACCCGCGCTTCGACGGCGCGATGCTGACGATCGCGCTCATCGCCTTCGTCCTTCCGGCGCTCGCCGAGGAGACGCTGTTTCGCGGTATCCTGCTGAAACCTCCGTCCGTGGGCGTGACGGGTCTCGGCCCCGCCGTCCTCTCCGCCGTGCTGTTCGCCCTGTGGCACCCGCTGCAATTGTGGGTGTACCGGGCGGGCGGGTTCCCGGAACCGGATTGGGCGGCCTATGGCGGCCACTGGACCTTCCTTCTCGCGGCGGCGGCCGTGGGTTTCGCCTGTGCGCGCCTCACGCTCGCCTCGCGCTCGCTGTGGCCGGCGGTCCTGCTTCACTGGCTGGTGGTGGTCGCCTGGGCGGCGCTGTTCGGCGGCCCCGGCGGCGCCTGAACTGTCCTACACGTCCTCTTTCCGATACGTAGCGGGGACGCTCTTTGTCATCGCCCACATCCGTCCCGCCACGCCGCAGGGAACCGGGCCAACGCGCCATTCCCGGGGAACTTTGGGTACTTCCGTGCGGGAAGCGCGCTTTTCCGTGCCCGCTTCGCGTCGGCTCAGTGCCCGAACGGGCCGGTTTCGGACCGTCGGCGGCGCCCGATCGACGGGGCACGGTTCAATTGGCCCATTTCCATGATCTGCTGGCGCAGTTCCGCCCGTTTCTCGTGGACCGAGGCGATCACCGGCCCCACCGCCATGCCGAGATCGACCAGCACCGCTTCGGAGAGCTGCAGCGAGGCCTCCAGCGTCTCCGGCACCGCGTCGGTGGCGCCGGCGCGATAGAGTTCGGCGGCATGGGCCGAATCGCGGGCCCGGGCCACGATGGCGAGCTTCGGGCACCAGGCGCGCACCTTCTTCACCAGCCGCACCGACAGCACCGGATCGTCCATGGTGAGGATCAGGGCGGCGGCATGGCCCAGGTTCAGCCGGTCGACGAATTCGGCGCGCGCCACGTCGCCGAAGATCACCGGATAGCCTTCCTGCCGGGCGGCGGCGACCGCGTCGATGTCGGAATCGACCGCCACATAGGGCCGGCCGTGGGTCGAGAGCATCTCCGCCACCAGCCGTCCGACCCGGCCGAAGCCGATGATCACCGCGCGCGGATTGTCCTCGGCCGGGGTCACTTCCGGCACGTCGGGATCGGCGTGGAAGTCGATCCGCCGCGCCGCGGTCCGCCCGATCCGCGCGAGCAGCGGCGTGATGGTGAGGCCGAGCGCGGTCACGATCTGCCAGAAGGCGGCGGTGGACGGCTGGATGAGGCCGGCGGCCGACGCGGCGGCGAGCACGATCAGCGTCGTCTCGGCCGGCGATCCCATCAGCACGCCCGCTTCGGCCGCGACCGCCTTGCGCGCCCCGGCGAGCCGCAGCAGGAAGCCGGTGACGATCCCCTTCACCACCACCACCGCGAACAGGGCGATCAGCAGGCTTGGCCAGTTGCGCAGGATCACCGTCATGTCGAGGCTCATGCCGACGGTCAGCAGGAAGATGCCGAGGCCGAGGCCGCGGAAGGGGGCGGTCACCACCTCCACCTCGCCATGATATTCGGTCTCGGCAATGAGGATGCCGGCGAGCAGCGCGCCGGCGAAGGGCGACAGGCCAACGGCGGTGGTGATGAGGCTGGCGAGGATCGCGACCAGCAAGGCGGCCGACAGGAACATTTCCGGGCTCTTGGCGCGGGCGGCCTGGGCGAACAGCCGCGGCAGGAACAGCCGGCCCGCGACCAGCATCGCCGCGATGGTGAGGCCGCCCATCCACAGCACGTCGACCGCTCCCGCCCAGCCGCCGGTCGCGCCGAACGGCCCGAGCACGCCCAGCACGAAGATGATCGGCACCAGCGCCAGATCCTCGAACAGCAGCATGGCGAGCGCCGACCGGCCGACCGGGCTGGTGGTCCCGACCAGCGGCAGCACCACCGCGGTGGAGGACAAAGCGAGGGCGAGGCCGAGCCCGACGGCGCCGCCCCAGCTCTGCCCCATCAGGTGGAGGCCGAGCGCGATGATCGCCGCCGATCCCAGCAGCTCCGCGGCGCCGACCCCGAACACCAGCTTGCGCATACCCCAGAGGCGGCGGAAGGACAGTTCGAGGCCGATCGAGAAGAGCAGGAGGACGATCCCGAACTGGGCGAACGGCTCGATCGATTCGGGGTTGGAGATGGTGACGTAGTTGAGCCAGGGCGCCTGGCCGGTCATCGCGCCGAGGCCGTGCGGCCCGACCAGCAGCCCGATCAGGATGAAGCCGATCACCGGGCTCACCTTGAAGCGGGTGAAGGCCGGAATCACGATCCCCGCCGCGCCGAGGATCACCAGCGCGTCGGACAGGCCAGAGGTCGGGAAATCGGGAGCCATGACCGCCTTTATGCCGGATCGCGGCGGCTTGAACAGGGCGGGCGGGGAGGGGCCCCTTGCCTCAGCCGCCGCCGGGCGTGTCGGTGCCGGTGGTGGGCGGATGCGGGAGCGGGCGGGCGCGTCGGCCGCGGGCGCTCCAGGCGATGCGGTAGAGGTCGAAGCGGCGGTCGTTCAGGTTCTGGACCGTCCCTTCGGCGCGCGCCCAGGTGAGGTCGGCGAGGTTGACGTCGCTGATCGTCAGCGTCTCGACATTCTCGCTCGCCTCGGCGGCGATGCCGTCGCGGGCGAAGGGGAAGTCGCAGGGCGTCAGGATGCAGGACTGGGCATATTGGATGTCCATATTCTCGACGTTCGGCAGATTGCCGACATTGCCGGACAGGACGACGAAGCATTGATTCTCGATCGCGCGCGCCTGGGCGCAGTAGCGCACCCGCAGATAGCCCTGGCGGTTGTCGGTGCAGAAGGGGACGAACAGGATGCGCGCCCCTTCGTCGACCAGCCGGCGGGCGAGCTCGGGGAATTCGCTATCGTAGCAGATGAGGACGCCGATCGGCCCGCAGTCGGTCTGGATAGCGTCGATCCGGTCGCCGCCTCTGATTTTCCACCAGTAGCGCTCGTTCGGCGTCGGGTGAATCTTCTCCTGGGCGTGGACCGATCCGTCGCGCAGGCACACATAAGCGACGTTCTGGATATCGCCATCGTCGGTCCGGGTCGGGTGCGATCCGCCGATGATGTTGATGTTGTAGCGCAGCGCCATCCGCGACAGCTCGGCGGTGATGCTGGGCGTGTGCGCGGTCAGCCGGTCGATCGCCTCGGCGGGCGTCAGGTCGCGCTTCTCGAAGGCGAGCAGCTGGAGCGTCAGCAGTTCAGGGAAGACGATGAAGTCCGACCGATAGTCCGCCGCCACGTCGACGAAATATTCGATATTGGCGATGAATTCGTCGAAATCCTTCACCGCCCGCATCTGCAGCTGGCAGGTGGCGAGGCGGACGCTCTCCACCCCGCGCGGGACGCGGAACTTCACCGGCTCGCTGGGATCGACATAGGGGTTGCGCCACACGAGGTGGGCGGCATGCCCGCCCGACGCCTTGTCCTCGGGCAGATAGTCCTTGAGGACGCCGATCGGCTCGAACCCGTTCTTCAGCTGGAAGCCGATGATCGGGTCCTTGATCTTCCCCTCGACGGCCTTGGCGACATAGTCCTCGGGCCCGTCCACCCGCCGGCGCACCCGGCTGTAATTGGGCAGGCGGCCGCCGATCACGATGCCCTTCAGCTCCAGCCGCTCGGCCAGCGCCTTGCGGGCATCGTAGAGCCGCTGGCCGAGACGGACGCCGCGCAGCTCCGGATCGACGCACATTTCGAAGCCGTAGAGCCAGTCGCCGGTCGGATCGTGGCGCGACCCGAAGCCGTCGTTGGTGATCTCCTCCCAGCTGTGCGGGGCGAGCGCCAGGCGCTCGTCGAGCCGCATCGTCGCGCAATAGCCCGCGATGCGGCCCTCGTAGAGCGCGACGAACTGACCCTCGGGATAATTGTTCATCTGCCCGCGGATCATGCCCCGGCTGTAGCCGGAGATGCGGTCATAAGCGCGGTCCACCAGCGCGACGATGCCGGGCACGTCCGCCGGGGTGGCGGTGCGGACCTCGAGCTTCGCCTTGCTGGTGGATTTCGTCACGCGTCGGCCGCCATCGCCTTTTCCAGATTGGCGCGGATCGCCTCGAAGAACTGCTCCGTGGTCATCCAGCTCTGGTCCGGTCCGATCAGGATGGCGAGGTCCTTGGTCATCTGCCCCTGTTCTACGGTTTCGATGCAAACCCGTTCCAGCGTCTCGGCGAAGCGGGTGACTTCGGGCGTGCCGTCGAACTTGCCGCGATATTTGAGGCCGCCGGTCCAGGCGAAGATCGAGGCGATCGGGTTGGTGGAGGTCGCCTTGCCCTGCTGGTGCATGCGGTAGTGGCGGGTGACGGTGCCGTGCGCGGCCTCCGCTTCCACCGTCTTGCCGTCGGGCGTCATCAGGATCGAGGTCATCAGGCCGAGGCTGCCGAAGCCCTGCGCCACCTGGTCCGACTGAACGTCGCCGTCGTAATTCTTGCAGGCCCAGACGAACTTGCCGCTCCACTTCAGCGCCGAGGCGACCATGTCGTCGATCAGGCGGTGCTGATATTCGATGCCGAGCGCATCGAACCGCTCCTTGAACTCGCTGTCGAACACCTCCTGGAAGATGTCCTTGAAGCGGCCGTCATAGGCCTTGAGGATGGTGTTCTTGGTCGACAGGTAGACCGGCCATTCGCGGGCCAGGCCGTAGTTCAGGCAGGCCCGGGCGAAGTCGCGGATCGAGGCGTCGAGATTGTACATGCCCATGGCGACGCCGGCGTCGGGGAAATCGAACACCTCATGCTCGATCGTCTCACCATTCTCGCCTTCCCAGCGGATGGTGAGCTTGCCGGGGCCGGGCACCTTGAAATCGGTCGCCTTGTACTGGTCGCCGAAGGCGTGGCGGCCGACCACGATCGGGTCGGTCCAGCCGGGGATGAGGCGCGGCACGTTGTCGATCACGATCGGCTCGCGGAAGACGACGCCGCCCAGGATGTTGCGGATGGTGCCGTTGGGCGAGCGCCACATCTTCTTGAGGCCGAACTCCTCGACGCGCTGCTCGTCGGGGGTGATGGTGGCGCATTTGACGCCGACGCCGTGCTTCTTGATCGCCTCGGCCGCCTCGACCGTGATCCGGTCCTCGGTCTCGTCCCGCTTCTCGATGCCGAGGTCGAAATAGATGAGGTCGACGTCGAGATAGGGCAGGATCAACCGCTCGCGGATCCACTGCCAGATGATCCGCGTCATCTCGTCGCCGTCGAGTTCGACGACCGGATTCTTCACTTTGATTTTGGCCATGAGGCGCTGCTTCCTTGCCCTGGATGGTCGGTATGGCGGGCCGTGTAAGGGGTGGCGGCGCGCCGATCAACCGGCGCGGGGCCTTTCGGTTGTCAGGCCGCGGCGCTCCGCCTAAAGACGGGCGCATGACCTCACTCAAGAAGCCGGACCTCGTCACCACCAACGTCCGCTACCGGATGCCGTCGGTGCATCCGGAAGGGCGCAAGTTCGTCGTCATCTCGGCGGCGATCATGCTGCTGTTCTTCTGGGTGATCGACTGGGACTGGATGGGCTGGGTCCTCGCCGGCGTCACCGCCTGGGTGGCCGCTTTCTTCCGCGACCCGATCCGCACGACGCCGAAAGGGGAGGGGCTGATCATCGCCCCCGCCGACGGCATGGTGACGATGATCACCACCGTGCCGCCCCCGCCCGAACTGATCGGCGAGGACGGGCTCACCGCCGATCCGGTGGTGCGGGTGTCGATCTTCATGAGCGTGTTCGACGTCCACATCAACCGCACCCCGATCCCGGGCACCATCACCCGGGTCGTCTACATCGCCGGCAAGTTCCTCAACGCCGATCTCGACAAGGCGAGCGAGCATAACGAGCGCCAGCACATCCTGGTGCGCGGCGACGACGGCACGCAGGTCGCCTTCACCCAGATCGCCGGCTTGGTCGCGCGGCGGATCGTCCCCTGGGTCAAGGCCGGCGACCGGGTCGAGACCGGCCAGCGCGTCGGCCTCATCCGCTTCGGCAGCCGGGTCGACGTCTATCTCCCGGCCGGCACGTCCAGCCAGGTGCTGCTCGGCCAGCGCACGGTGGCGGGCGAGACGATCGTCGCGCGGACCGGCACTTCGGAGATGATCGAGGGCGTCGCCCAGTGAGCCGCGCCCCGGGCGAGCGGGTGCGCCGGGGGATACCGCTGCGGGCGGTGGTGCCGAACGCGGTCACCGCGCTCGCGCTCTGTTCGGCCCTGTTCGGCATCCGCTTCGCCATCGCCGGGGAATGGCGTTGGGCGGTGGGCGCGATCATCGTCGCGGCGGTGCTCGACGGTCTGGACGGCCGGATCGCCCGCATGCTGCACGGCGCCAGCCGCTTCGGCGCCGAGCTCGATTCGCTGTCCGACGTCACCGCCTTCGGCGTCGCGCCGGCGATCATCCTCTACCAATGGGTGCTGCAGCCGCTGGAGCGCGGGTCCGACCTCTACGAAGGCTGGGTGAAGTTCGGCTGGCTGTTCGCTCTGTCGCTGGCGGTGTGCGCCGCGCTGCGGCTCGCCCGTTTCAACGCCAATATCGACGTCGAGGATCAGCCGCACAAATCGGCCGGCTTCCTGACGGGCGTTCCGGCGCCGGCCGGAGCGGGGCTCGCCCTGCTTCCGCTTTATTTGTGGCTGGCGTTCGACGCGGAGATCTTCCGCCATCCGATGCTGGTCGCGCCGTGGCTCGGCGTGGTTGCCTTTCTGATGATCTCCAGCATCGCCACCTTCTCCTGGACGTCGCTGCGGCTGCGGCGGAGCGTCCGGCTGGGCGCGCTGGTGGCAATCGCGCTCATCGGGGCGGCGCTCTTCTCGGCTCCCTGGCCGACTCTCAGCGCGTTCGCGATCGCTTATGCTCTGCTGATCCCCTTCTCGGTGGCGAGCTACGCCAGGGTCAGGCGGCGGCGTGCCGTGTCCGCGGCACCGACGGACGAACCCGAACCGCGGCCTTGACCCGGCGGCGCGGGGGCTCCTCGCAACGGAGTGCGGCGAGGATCTCGACGAGATTGTCCCTGAACAGCTGCTGGAGGAGCATCGCGAGCCCCAGCAGGAGGGCGAGGAAGAAGATTCCGGCTAGAAGATGCATCACAGCTTTTCCCCTGACTTATCCACAAAACGGCCGAGCCGCGATTTTGCTCCCCCACGGGCTTGAAAACAGATGATGTTCATGTTCTGTTCTGTTGTCAAGCGGACGAGCGGAGCTCAGGCCGCGGCAGGCCCCTCCGGAGGAGCGCTCCGGCCGGGCCGCGCGATCCAAGTTGCCGCGCGCGCTTGATTTCCCGGCCGAGGCGCTCTAAGTGCGCGCGCATTCCACATGCGGAGCCATCATACCGGTGGCTGGCACATGCCAGTCTCTCGGCCCCGCAGAGGTATAACCGGAAGGAGAAAGACCATGGCGTCCAACGCCGCGACGTCGAATGGCGTCACTTTGCAGCAATTGCTCGAGGCCGGCGCGCATTTCGGCCACCAGACCCACCGCTGGAACCCGAAGATGAAGCCGTACATCTTCGGCGACCGCAACGGGGTCCACATCATCGACCTGTCGCAGACCGTGCCGCTGTTCGCGCGCGCGCTCGACTTCGTCCGCCAGACCGTGGCGGCCGGCGGCAAGGTGCTGTTCGTCGGCACCAAGCGCCAGGCGCAGGACCCGATCGCCGAAGCGGCGCGCCGCTCGAACCAGCATTTCGTCAACCATCGCTGGCTGGGCGGCATGCTCACCAACTGGAAGACGATCTCCAACTCGATCAAGCGCTTCAAGAGCCTCGAGGAGCAGCTGGCGGGCGACACCGCGGGCCTCACCAAGAAGGAAGTGCTGCAGCTCACCCGCGAGCGCGACAAGCTCGAGCTTTCGCTCGGCGGCATCCGCGACATGGGCGGCCTGCCCGACATCATCTTCATCGTCGACGCCAACAAGGAAGAGCTCGCCGTCAAGGAAGCCAATGTCCTCGGCATCCCGGTGATCGCGATCCTCGACTCCAATTCGAGCCCGAACGGCATCGCTTTCCCGGTTCCGGGCAATGACGATGCGAGCCGCGCCATCCGCCTCTATTGCGACGCGGTCGCCGACGCGGCGCTCGCCGGCAAGCAGGGCGGCGCCGCCCGCCGCGGCGAGGACGTCGGCGCGATGTCCGAGCCGCCGGCCGAAGCCGCGCTCGCCGAGGCCTGACCTGAATCCTCCCCTCCCGCCTGCGGGAGGGGATTGAGGGGAGGGGCCGTTCCGAACACGCCCTCCCCCGGCCCCTCCCGCGCGCGGGAGGGGAGAACCTTATCAAGAGGAAGAGACACATGGCTGAGATCACCGCCGCGACCGTCAAGGAACTGCGCGAGCGTACCGGCGCCGGCATGATGGACTGCAAGAAGGCGCTGAACGAGACCAATGGCGACATGGAAGCCGCCATCGACTGGCTGCGCACCAAGGGTCTCGCCGCCGCCGCCAAGAAGGCGGGCCGCACCGCGGCCGAGGGTCTGGTCGGCGTCGCCGTCGCGGGCAATCGCGGCGCGGTCGTCGAGGTGAATTCCGAAACCGACTTCGTCGCCAAGAACGAGCAGTTCCAGGAATTCGTCCGCACCGCGGCCGAGCTCGCGCTGAACGGCGCCGGCACCGTCGAGAACCTGCTCGCGGCCGAGTGGCCGACCGGCGGCACCGTCGAGGAGAAGCTGACCGGCAACATCGCGACGATCGGCGAGAACCAGTCGCTCCGGCGCACGGCCGTGCTGCAGGTTAACGACGGCGTCGTCGTGTCCTACGTCCACAATGCGGTCGGCACCGGGCTCGGCAAGATCGGCGTGCTGGTCGCGCTGGAGAGCAGCGGCGACAAGGGCGCGCTCGAGCAGCTCGGCAAGCAGCTCGCCATGCACATCGCCGCGGCCAACCCGCAGGCGCTGACCGGCGATGAACTGGATCCGGCCACCATCGAGCGCGAGCGCGCGATCGCGAGCGAGAAGGCGAGCGAGAGCGGCAAGCCGGCCGACATCGTCGCCAAGATGGTCGACGGCGCCATCGCCAAGTTCCGCAAGGAAAACGCGCTGATGAGCCAGCTGTTCGTCATGGACAACAAGACGAAGATCGAGGACGTGGTGAAGGCGGCCGCCAAGGACGCCGGCGCGGACATCTCGCTCAACGCCTATGTCCGTTTCCAGCTCGGCGAGGGCATCGAGAAGAAGGAAAGCGACTTCGCCGCCGAAGTCGCCGCCGCCTCGGGCGTCAAGAAGCCCGAAGAGGTGAACTGATCGACGGCGTTCGGGCGGCGGCCGGCTCCGATCGGCCGCCGCCCGGCCCGTCTCGCCCCGGTCCCGCAGGGGTCTGAACTGCGGGGGCTTTAGGCTTGGCACCGGCGCGCCGCCTGACTAAGGTGCGCCACCTTTCCACCCAGACCGAGATCGGATCGACCCGCCTTATGCCGCGCCCGCGTTTCAACCGGATACTCCTCAAACTGTCCGGCGAAGCGTTGATGGGGGACGGGCAGTTCGGGATCGATCCGGAAACCACCGCCCGCCTCGCCGGCGAGATCAAGGAAGCGCGCGAGGCCGGCCACGAGCTGTGCCTGGTGGTGGGCGGCGGCAACATCTTCCGCGGCCTGGCCGGCGCCGCCAAGGGCTTCGACCGGGCGAGCGCCGATTACATGGGCATGCTCGCCACGGTGATGAACGCGCTCGCCATGCAGAACGCGCTTGAAAAGATCGGCGTCGACACGCGGGTCCAGTCGGCCATTCCGATGGCGACCGTGTCCGAGCCTTTCATCCGCCGCCGCGCGGCCCGGCACATGGAGAAGGGAAGGGTGGTGATCTTCGCCGCCGGTACCGGCAATCCCTTCTTCACCACCGACACCGCCGCCGCTTTGCGCGCGGCCGAGATGGGCTGCGACGCCCTGTTCAAGGGCACCAGCGTCGACGGCGTCTACGATGCCGATCCGAAGAAGGTGGCGCACGCGCGCCGCTACGACACTTTGAGCTTCAACCGCGTACTCGCCGAGGACCTCAAGGTCATGGACGCCAGCGCGGTGGCGCTCTGCCGAGACAATTCCATTCCGATCGTCGTGTTCAACATCCGCGAGCAGGGCAATCTTGCCCGAGTGCTGAGCGGGCAGGGCACCGCCACGATCGTCCAGAACGAGGGAGGACAAGATGCCGGCCTATGACAAGTCGGATATCCAGCGCCGAATGCAGGGCGCGACCGAGGCGCTGAAGCACGATCTGGGCGGCCTGCGCACCGGCCGCGCCTCGACCGCCTTGCTCGATCCGATCACGGTGTCGGTCTACGGCGCCAACATGCCGCTCAACCAGGTGGCGACGGTCTCGGCGCCCGAGCCGCGACTGCTGTCGGTCCAGGTGTGGGACCGGTCGAACGTCAGCGCGGTCGAAAAGGCGATCCGCGCCGCCGGTCTCGGCATCAATCCGATCACCGACGGGCAGAACATCCGCCTTCCCATACCCGACCTCACCGAGGAACGGCGCAAGGAGCTGTCGAAGCTCGCCCATCAATATGGCGAGAAGGCCAAGATCGCGGTCCGCAACGTGCGCCGCGACGGCATGGACAGCCTGAAGCAGGACGAGAAGAAGGGCGAGATCAGCCAGGACGAACAGAAGAGGCTGGAGACCGAGGTCCAGAAGCTGACCGACGAGACCATCGCCGAGATCGACCAGCTGATCGCCGCCAAGGACAAGGAAATCCTCCAGCGGTGAGCTCCAGCCCGGCCAGTGCCGCGCCCGTGGCGGCCGGCGCCGGGCCGGGCGCGTCCGGCGCGCCGCGCCACGCCGATGGCGTCGCGGCGAACCAGTCCGTGCCGCGCCACGTCGCCATCATCATGGACGGCAACGGCCGCTGGGCGAAGGCCCGCGGCCTGCCGCGCGCCGCCGGCCACAAACAGGGCGCCGAGGCGGCACGCAAGGTGCTGCGCGCCGCCGGCGAGGCCGGGGTCGAATGCCTGACCCTCTACGCTTTCTCGTCCGAGAATTGGCGGCGGCCGGAGACCGAGATCAACGATCTGATGGGCCTGCTGCGCTTCTACATCCAGCATGAGCTGGACGCGCTGCACAAGGAAGGCATAAGGCTGCGGATCATCGGCGACCATACCGCGTTCAAACCGGACGTCGTCGCGATGATCGACCGGGCGACGGCGAAGACGGCCGGCAACACGCGCATGACGCTGGCGGTCGCTCTCAACTACGGCGCGCGCAACGAACTGGTGAAGGCGGTGCAGGGCTTCGCCGCCGCCGCCGCCGAAGGCCGTCTGGCGGCCGAGGAGATCGACGAGGCGCGGATCGAGGCCGCGCTCGACACCGCCGATCTTCCGCCGCTGGATCTTCTCATCCGCACCTCGGGCGAATGCCGGCTGTCCAACTTCCTCCTGTGGCAGGCGGCCTATGCCGAGTTGCTGTTCGTCGACACGCTCTGGCCCGATTTCGACGGCGACGCGCTGCACGCCGCTCTCGCCGAGTTCGCCGCCCGCGAGCGGCGCTACGGCGGCCTGTGACGGCGGTGCCCGCCTCCTCGGATCTGCCGACCCGCTTCGCCGCCGGAGTGGCAATGATCGCGGTCGCGAGCCTCGCCATCTGGATGGGCGGCTGGCCGTTTCGCCTGCTGCTGCTCGCGGGCGCGGCGGTGATGCTGTTCGAATGGGCGGGCATGCACCGCGTGCCCCGCATCTGGGCCTGGGTCGGCACGGCGCTGCTGGCGGCGGTGTTGCTGGGCGCGACCGAATATCTGTTCCCCGCGGGCCAGGTCGACGAGATCGTCGTGGGCGACGGCGCGACCATGATCGCGCTGGAGCAATCGAGCTTCGATCCCGCCTGGATCGGATTCCTGGCGGTGGCGGTCGCCGCCGCGATCCTCGGCTTGGTCAGCCGCCGGCTCACCATGGCCTGGGCGATTCTCTATATCGGCTTGCCGGCCTTCGCGCTCGCGGTGCTCAGCTGGGCGTGGTTCGGCCTCGTTTTCTGGGCGATGATCGTCACCTGGTCGACCGACATCTTCGCCTATTTCGCGGGGCGGGCGATCGGCGGGCCGAAGCTCGCGCCCAGGATCAGCCCGAACAAGACCTGGGCGGGCCTGATCGGCGGCATGATCGGTGCAGGCCTGCTCGGCTGGGTCGCCGCCGGCTTCTTCGATCTCGGCGCGCCTTTCCTTTGGCTCGGCGCGGTAATGGGGCTCGTGGCGCAGCTCGGCGACCTTTATGAAAGCGCCGTGAAGCGCCGCGCCGGGGTCAAGGACAGCGGCGGACTCCTCCCCGGCCATGGCGGCGTGCTGGACCGCGTCGACGGCCTGCTGCCGGTGGCGCTGCTGACGCTGGCGATCCCGATGGCGGGGCTATGGGTCGGCTGAACCACGTGCGCAGCGTCACCATCCTCGGGGCGACCGGTTCGGTCGGGCGATCGACGCTGGACCTGATCGGGCGGCAGCGCGACGCCTTCGAGGTCGCCGCGCTCACCGCCGGCCGTGATGTCGCGGGTCTCGCGGAACTCGCCCGGCGGCTGCGCCCCCGTACCGCCGTGATCGCCGATCCGGCGCTGTACGACGACCTCAAAAATGCGCTGTCCGGCTCCGGCATCGAGGCGGCGGCGGGCGATCAGGCGGTGGTGGAGGCGGCGGGCGCCGGCGCCGACTGGACGATGGCGGCGATCGTCGGGACGGCGGGGCTGAAGCCGGTGATGCGCGCCCTGGAAGGCGGCGGCACAGTGGCGCTCGCGAACAAGGAAGCCCTGGTGTCGGCCGGCGACGTCATGACGGCGGCGGCCAGGGCTGAGGGCGCGACCCTGCTGCCGGTGGACAGCGAGCACAACGCCATCTTCCAATGCTTCGACCATGCCCGTCCGGAAAGCGTTCGCCGCATCATCCTGACCGCCAGCGGCGGCCCGTTCCGCACCTGCGGGCTCGATGCGATGCGAAGCGTCACGCCGGCCGAGGCGGTGGCGCATCCCAACTGGTCGATGGGCGCCAAAATCTCGGTCGATTCGGCGACGCTCATGAACAAGGGGCTGGAACTGATCGAGGCTTTCCACCTGTTCCCGCTTCCCGCCGAGGCGTTCGAGGTGGTGGTCCATCCCCAATCGGTGATCCACAGCCTGGTCGAATATGTCGACGGGTCCGTCCTTGCCCAGCTCGGCGCGCCCGACATGCGCATTCCGATCGCCTATACGCTGGCCTGGCCGGAGCGGATGGAAACGCCGTGCGAGCGGCTCGATCTCGTCAAGACCGGCCTGCTTTCGTTCGAGGAGCCGGACCTGGAGCGCTTCCCCGCGCTGGGCCTCGCCAAGGCGGCGCTGCGCGAGGGCGGCGCGAAGCCCGCGATCCTCAATGCCGCCAATGAGATAGCGGTCGCATCCTTTCTTGAAAGCCGGATCGGTTTCCTCGATATAGCCGCAGTGGCCAGCGAGACGCTGGCGCGCTATGATCCGCCGGCACCCGCCTCCATCGACGAGGTGCTGGAGATCGACCGGCAGGCGCGGGGAATCGCCGCCGGGATCACAGGAAAGTTCACGAATTGACGAGCAATCCCGGCTTCCTCTTCACGGTCCTCGCCTTCCTGCTGGTGATCGGGCCGCTCATCTTCATCCACGAGCTCGGCCATTATTTCGCCGGCCGCTGGTTCGGCGTGAAGGCCGAGACCTTCTCGATCGGATTCGGTCGGGAGCTGTTCGGATGGACCGATCGGCGCGGCACCCGCTGGAAGGTCGGCTGGCTGCCGCTCGGCGGCTATGTGAAGTTCAAGGGCGACATGAACCCGGCTTCGCAGCCGAGCCCCGAATGGCTCGCCATGCCGGCGGCCGAGCGGAACGAGACGTTCCAGGCCAAGAAAGTGTGGCAGCGCTTCATCATCGTCTTCGCCGGCCCGGCGGTGAACTTCCTGTTCGCGATCCTCGTCTACATGGCGCTGTTCGCCAGCTACGGCCAGCCGCGCAGCGCGCCGGTGATCGGCGGGATTGCGCCGGACAGCGTCGCCGAAGCCGCGGGCTTTAAGCCGGGCGACCGCATCGTCGAGATCGACGGCCGTCGCATCACCCGCTTCGAGGACATCGTCTCCTATGTGGCGATCCGCCCGGCGCAGGAGATGCGCTTCGAGATCGAGCGCGAGGGCCAGGCGATCGAACTTCAGGCGGCGCCGCGCGCCGAAATCCACCGCGACGAATTCGGCAACGAGGCGCGGGTCGGGAGGATCGGCTTCGCTTCGAGCGGCCGCGAGACGGTACGGCTGCCGCCGCATCAGGTGTTCGGCGCGGCGATCGGTCAGACCGTCGACACGGTGCGGATGATGGTGGTGACGCTCGGCCAGGTGATCACCGGCTCGCGCTCGGTCAAGGAAATGGGCGGTCCGCTCAAGATCGCGCAATTTTCGGGCCAGCAGGCGAGTCTCGGCTGGCTCGACTTCGTGCTCTTCATGAGCCTCATCTCAATTAATCTGGGATTCATCAACCTGTTGCCAATCCCGCTGCTCGACGGGGGGCACCTGCTGTTCTACGCAATCGAGGGAGTGAGGCGCAAACCTCTGAAGCCGGAAACCCAGGAATGGGCGTTCAGGACCGGGCTGGCGGCGCTTCTGGCACTGATGATCTTCGTCACCATCAACGATCTTCTGTCATTCGGCGTGTTCAGCAGGCTTGGCGGGTTGATCGGCTGAAGCTCTTGGGGCAGGGCAGCACACAACAGGGCAATCTGGCCGTCGTCGACGGTCGAGTCAAAGGCGGGGACGCGTGACAGCGAACACAGCAATTCTGAGAAACCGGCGGCTTTGCTCGGCCCTTCTCGTCGGTACCATGCTGAGCGGCCTTGCCGCTCCGGCCTATGCACAGCAGCCCGCCCAGGCGCCTGCGACCGCTCCCGTCGCGCCGGCGCAGCCCGGCGTCGGCACCGGTACGGTGCAGTCCATTTCGATCGCCGGCAATCAGCGGATCGAGACCGAGACGGTCCTGTCCTATATGGGTCTGCGCGTCGGCGAGCCTTACGACCAGGAGCGGCTCGATCAGGTGCTGCGCGACCTGTTCGCGACCGAATTGTTCGCCGACGTGGCGATCGCCGGCGCCGACACCGGCAACATCGTCGTGCAGGTGCGCGAGAATCCAGTCATCAACCGCATCGTCCTGGAAGGCAACCGGCGGATCAAGGACGACAAGATCCTGCCCGAAATCCGCCTTTCGCCGCGTCAGATCTTCACCCGTTCCCGCGCCCGCGCCGACGTCGCGCGCATCGTCGAGCTCTACCGCCGCCAGGGCCGCTTCGCCGCGCAGGTCGAACCCAAGATCGTCCAGCTCGACCAGAACCGCGTCGACGTGGTGTTCGAGATCGAGGAAGGGCCGCGCTCGCGCGTCCGGCAGATCAACATCATCGGCAACGAACGCTTTTCCGACGCGCAGCTGCGCTCCGAAATGGCGACGCGCCAGGCGCGCTTCTACCGCTTCTTCAGCTCTGCCGACAGCTACGATCCCGATCGTCTGGCCTTCGACCAGCAGAAGCTGCGGCAATTCTATCTGACCCAGGGCTATGCCGATTTCCGCGTCGTCTCCGCGGTCGCCGAACTGACGCCCGACCGGCGCGACTTCATCATCACCTATGTGATCGAGGAGGGCGAGCGCTACCGCTTCGGCGAGGTCGGCGTGGAGAGCGCGCTGCGCGATTTCCGCGGCGAGGATCTGCAGGCGGCGCTGCCGATGCGGTCCGGCCAGTGGTACAATGCCCGTCAGGTCGAGGACACGGTCACCTCGCTCAGCGAGACGGCCGGCCTGCTCGGATATGCCTTCGCCGACGTCCGCCCGCAGTTCAACCGCAACCGCGAGACGCTGACCATGGACGTCAGCTTCCGCATCGCGGAGGCGCCGCGCGTCTATGTCGAGCGGATCGACATCACCGGCAACACCAACACCCGCGACAATGTGATCCGTCGCGAGTTCCGCCTCGCGGAAGGTGATCCGTTCAACGCCGTCCGCGTGCGCCGCTCGCGCGACCGCATCCAGTCGCTCGGCTTCTTCCAGGACAATCTGGAAATCCAGCAGCAGCCGGGCTCCGCGCCCGATCGCGTCGTGCTGGCCGTCGAGCTTGAAGAGCGGTCGACCGGCGAGCTGCAGCTGTCGGCCGGCTTTTCGAGCCTCGAGCGCTTCCTGGTCAACGCGCAGATCCGCCAGCGCAACTTCATGGGCAAGGGCCAGGAGCTGCGCGCCGGCATCAACTATTCGAGCTATGCCAAATCGGTCGAGCTCGGCTTCACCGAGCCCTATCTGTTCGGCCGCAACATCGCGCTCGGCGGCGACGTCTATCGGCGCGACATCAACAGCTTCAACTTCCTGGAAACGCGGCGCCGCACGACGTTCCAGCAGATCACGACCGGCGGTCAAATCCGCGCCGGCGTTCCGCTGACCGAACATCTCACCGTCGCGCTCCGCTACGGCCTCAACTACGATCAGGTGCGGCTCGCCCAAGACGTGTTCTTCACCCGCGATCCGGCGACCGGCCAGCTGGTCTGCGATCCGCTGGTCGCCGGCCGCTATCTCTGCCAGGCGATCGGCAACCGGGTGAATTCGTCGGCGGGCTACTCGCTCGTGTACGACACGCTCAACAACCGCCTCCGCCCGACGGCGGGCGAGCGCGCGGTGTTCAGCCAGGATTTCGCCGGCATCGGCGGCGACGTCCGCTATCTGCGCACCCGCGCCAACGGCTCCAAATTCTGGGGCGTGGGCCGGGGCTTCGTCTTCTCGCTGAGCCTGGAAGGCGGCTACATCCACAGCTTCGAGACCGCGCCCGCGCCGGATCAGGACCCGGTGCGCCTCATCGACCGCTTCTTCCTCGGCGAACCGCAGATCCGCGGCTTCGACATCCGCGGCGTCGGCCCCCGCATCCAGCGCGTGCCCTATCTGTTCGACACCGCGCCGGATGGAAGCTTCACCAACGTGCGTCTCAGCGAGGATCGCAACCAGATCATCGACGATGCGCTCGGCGGCCGGGCTTATTATCTGGGCCGCGCGGAACTCGAAATCCCGCTCGGCTCCGGCGCGCGCGACTTGGGCGTTCGTCCCTCCGTCTTCTTGGACGTGGGCGCCTTGTTCGGCGTGCGGCGTCCGGCCACGCTCGATCTGCCGCCGGGCAGCCCGGAGCTGGTGCGTCCGATCCTCAACGCCGACGGCCTGCGCCAGTGCCTCGGCGCCAATTCGGCGGTGACGGCTCTTCCGGCGACCGAGGCGTCCTGCCCGACCGGCACGACGCTGATCGCCAACAACATCCCGCCCTTCCGCGAACGCTTCGTCGGCGACACGCCGAAGCCGCGCGTTTCGGTCGGCTTCGGCATCAACTGGAACTCGCCCTTCGGCCCGTTCAGGATCGATATAGCTAAAGCGCTTATCAGTGCCGAGGGTGACGACACCAAGCTCTTCACGTTCAACGTAGGAACCGCATTCTAATGAAGAAATTCGCTTTCGGCTCGGCCGCGGCCGCGCTTGCCATTGCCCTGCCTGCTGCCGCGTCCGCGCAGCAAATTCCGGGCGCCGTCATCGCCGTCGTCGACACCGACCGGATCTATCAGGAGTGCACCGCCTGCCGCGGCGCGCAGCAGCAGCTTCAGGGCCAGCTGCAGCAGATCCAGCAGCGCGCGCAGCAGCTGGGTCAGCCGATCCAGGCCGAGCTCCAGTCGCTGCAGGACGCCGCCCGCGCCGCCCAGGGCCAGCCGAACGCGCAGCTCGAGCAGCGCGCCCAGGCGCTCCAGGTCCAGCAGGAAAGCGCCCAGCGCGAGCTCGCCGGCCGCGAGCAGCAGTTCCGCGCCAACCAGGCGTTCGTCCTGGAGCAGATCAACCAGCGCCTCTGGCCGATCGTAACCCAGATCATGCAGCAGCGCGGCGCCAATATGGCGGTCGACCGCGGCGCGACGCTGGCGATCAACCCGGCCGTCGACGTGACCGATCAGGTGCTCGCGGCGCTGAACCAGCAGCTGCCGAGCGTCAACGTCAACGCGCCCGCACAGCAGCAGCCGGCCGCCCAGCAGCCGGCGCAGCAGCAGCCCGCCCAGCAGCAGCGTCGTCCGCAGGGCCGCTGATGAGCGAAGGTGACGGCAGCGCCGCCGCTCCGGTGACCCTGGGGCCGCTCGACATCGGTCGGGTGATGGCGGCGCTGCCGCACCGTTATCCCATGCTCCTCGTCGACCGCGTCGAGGAGCTGGTCCCCGACGAGCGCATCGCCGCGATCAAGGCGGTGACGATTAACGAGGATTTCTTCAACGGCCACTTTCCCGGCCGTCCGATCATGCCGGGCGTCCTCATCGTCGAGGCGCTGGCCCAGGCGGCGGGCGTGCTCGCGGTCGAATCGCTTGGCCTCGCGAACTCCGGCAAGCTCGTCTATTTCATGGCGATCGAGGGCGCGAAGTTCCGCACGCCGGTCGAGCCCGGCGTGCTGCTGCGGCTCGAGGTCGCGTTCGTCCAGAAGCGCGCCAGCGTCTGCAAGTTCGCCGGCAAGGCGTTCGTCGGCGACAAGGTCGCGGCCGAAGCCAATTTCACCGCCATGATCGCGGACCCGCCCTCGGCCTGAGACCACTTTCGCTTCTGGCGTCTCACTGAGGCGGAGCGACCGGGCCGCCGTCAGGCGGGTTCGAGTTCCCGCTGCACCACTTCGTCGGCGAGCTTGCCGTTCAGTTCGGCGAGGTGGTCGAACTCCGCTTCATAGGTGGCGAGGCCCTGCGACAGCGAGCGCAGTTCGGCGTCGAAGCCCTGCATCTCCGCCTCGGGTATCAGCGCCTCGATCCGGTCCCAGCGCGACCAGCCTTCGCGCGGCGCCATGCCGAGCATCTGGCCGCGCCGGCTGGCGATCGCCGACGTGGCGCGCGAGGAGGCGTTGCCCGGGCAGGTCACCACCACCTTCAGCACCGGCTCCAGCAGATGCGGCGACGCGGCGGCGAGCGCTTCGGCCATCGCGATCCGGCCGGCGGTGCGGAAGGCGATCTCCGAACTGTCGACGCTGTGATAGGAACCGTCGGTCAGCGTCACCGCCACGTCCACCACCGGGAAACCGAGCGGCCCCTTCTGCATCGCATCCATCACGCCTTGCTCGACCGCAGGGAACCATTGCTTGGGCACCACGCCGCCCGAAATCCGCTCGTCGAAGGCGAAGCCCACGCCGCGGGGGAGGGGGCGCAGCTCGATCACCACGTCGCCGAACTGGCCATGGCCGCCCGACTGCTTCTTGTGGCGCCCGCGCTGGGTGACGCTGCGGCGGATCGATTCCTTGTAACCGATCGCCGGCTGGCGCGAATCGACCGCCACGCCGTAGCGCCGCTTCAACCGCTCCAGCGTCACCTTCAGATGCTCGTCGTTGACGCCGCGCAGCCGCGTCTCGTGCATCACCTCGTCCTGCTCCCAGCTGAGAGCTCCGTCCTCCTCGGTCAGCTTGTGGAGCGCGGTCGACAGCCGCACGTCGTCCTTGCGGTCGCGCGTGGTGATGGCGAGCGCGTAGTTTGCGGCGACCTGCGGCACGTCCGGGCAGGCCGGCGCCGCTCCGGCCGCGCTCAGCCAGCCGCCGGCCCGCACGCCCTCGGCCTTGGCGATGGCGACGACGTCGCCGGCATGGCCCTCGCCGACTTTCACCGTCTTGTCGCCCTGCACGGAGAAGAGGGTGCCGATGCGGATCGTCTCGCCATCGGCATTGGCCAGCTCCGCCCCTTCCTTCAGGCCCTCGCCGAACAGCCGGGCATAAGCGAGGCGGCCCATCGTTCCGCCATGGCTGATCTTGAAGACGAAGGCGCAGCCGTCCCGCGCGCCCAGCCGCGCCGCGGCGGTCTCGGGCGGGGGGCAGTCGTGGCGCAGCGCCTTCAGAAGCCGGCGCACGCCGAAGCCGTTCAGCGCGGAACCGAACAGGACGGGGACGCCCAGATTCTCGCGCGTCTCGCGGCTGAGATCGGCATAGACGGTCTTGGGATCGGGCGCCTGATCCATCAGCAATTGCTCGAGCAGCGCGTCGTCATGGTCCGCGAGCTGTTCGAGGAGGTGGAAGCGCTCCGCCGCTTCCCGCTCCTTCATGTCGCCGGGGATGTCGGTCTGCTCGGAAGGCTTGCCGGGGCGGTAGTGATAGGCCCGCTCCAGCGCGAGATCGATAAAGCCGGTGATCTTCTCGCCCTCGCGGATCGGGATCTGGCGCGCGAGCAGGGGCGCGCCGCTCATCGGCTGCAGCGCCTCGAGCAGGTCGCGGATCGAGCCGCGCGCCTGATCGATCTTGTTGACGAAGATCATGTGCGGCACGCCGAGCCGGTCGAGCATGCGAAGCGTCGGTTCGGCGAGCAGCGCCCGGTCGGGGTCGGGATCGACGACCACGATCGCGAGATCGGCGGCTGCGATGCCGAGCGCGCCGTCGGCGGCGAAGCCCACCGATCCGGGGCAGTCGATCAGCGCGAAGCGATCGTCCATGAAGCTGAAATGGAGCAGGTTGAGCTCGGTCGAGCCGCCGCGCGCGCGGGCTTCGGGGCTGGCGTCGCCGACGCTGGTGCCATCCGCCACCGAGCCCTGCCGCGTGACGGCGCCGGCCGCAAAGAGAAGGGCCTCGGCGAGGCTGGTCTTGCCGGCCCCGCCAGGCCCCGTGAGCGCGATCGTTCTGGTGCCAACCGATCTGCCGGGCATGCGCGTCTCCTATGGTCCGCTGCGGCGGATCCGCGTGGGGAGACGCGGCTGCCGCGTCGTTGGAAAACACGCAGTTTCCTCCCGTTCTCGTGGGAAGGCAAGGGGTTCGCGCGCATTAATGCGGAACCCCTCAAATCCAAGGGTTGTTCGTCCGGAACATTCCGCCCCCGTTGTCGTTTGCCCCTCGCGACCCAAGCTGTTGATATGCGCGGCCTTCCCCCTTCGGCTGCGGCAGGCCGGGTGCGCACCATCGATAGGGAGATTACGTGATGAAAAGGGTAATGATCGGCCTCCTCCTCAGCGGCGCCGTCGCGGTTGGCGGCTGCACCACCAATGACCGGACGCTCCGCAGTGCAGGCACCGGCGCGGCGATCGGCGCGGGTGTCGGCGCGGCTGCCGGCGCTCTGGGCGGCGGCGACGTCGTGACGGGTGCCGCGATCGGCGCGGGTGTCGGCGCGGCGGCCGGCGCGGTTGCCGCCAATGTCGGCGGCCAGGGCGGCACCGTGACCGAGCAGCAGCAACAGCAGCAGGGCTGGGGCACGACGGGCACCACCGGCGCCACGGGCACGACCCAGGGCACCTGGGGCACCACCCCTGCCACCACGACCCGCCGCGCCGGTGAGCGCGGCTGACGACTGAGGACTGAAGTTGCGTAACGATCCCGGTACCGGCCGGCGGCGGGCTTTGGCCTTCCTCGGCTGGGGTGCGGCCATCCTTTCCTCCGCGGCATTGCCGATGGAGGGCGTCGCCTTCGCCCAATCGGGCGGCGGGGGCGTTCCGGCCGCCTTGCGCTCCGCCGCCGGCTCGGACCGGGATCTCAACGCCTTCTACCGCGCGCGCAGTCACCGCCCCGTCTGGGTGCGCGGCGGCGCTCTCGTTCCCGAGGCCGAGCGGCTCGCGCATCACATCGCGGATGCCGCTCTCGACGGGCTCGACCCCGCCGACTACCGCGCCGCGGCTCTGCTCGCCGCGGTGGAGGACGCCCGGGACGGCAATGCGGCGGCGCTGGCCCGCGCCGAGGCGGCGCTGTCGCGCGCCTTCGCGAGCTATGTCCGCGATCTCCACAAGCCGTCCGATGTCGGCGTCATCTATGTCGACCGCGAACTGAAGCCGCGCCAGCCGACCCGCAAGGAGCTGCTGGACGCGCTCGGCGCGGCCACCTCGCTGTCCGCGCTTCTCGACCACAAGCTCACCGTCAATCGCCATTATGCGGAGTTGCGCGCGGCCTATGCCGACTGGCGCGCGCGCTGGGGCGATCTTCCCGACGTGCGCGTGCCCACCGGCCCGACCCTTTCGTCGGGCGCGACCGGCGAGCGCGTGCGGCTGCTGCGCCAGCGGCTCGGCCTCGCGCCGGGAAATCGCTTCGACGGCGACGTCGCCCAGAAGCTGCGCGCGTGGAAAGTGGCGCACGGCCTGCCGCGCGAGCCGGTGGCGGACGCCGCGACGATCGCGGCGCTGAACCGCGGCCAGGTGCATCACGAGCGGCTGATCCGCGCCAATCTCGAGCGGGCGCGCGCGTTGCCCTCCGATCTCGGCCGCCGCTACGTGCTGGTCGATGCCGCCGCCGCGCGGCTCTGGCTGTACGAGGACGGCCGGCCGGTCGATTCCATGCGGGTCGTGGTCGGCAAGAAGAGCGACCAGACCCCGATGATGGCGGCCTTCATCCGCCACGTTACCTTCAGCCCCTATTGGAACGTTCCGCCCGATCTGGTCGAGCGGCGGATCGCCCCCAACGTCCTGTCGCAGGGCCTCTCCTATCTGCGCAACGCGCGCTACGAGGTCTTCTCCAGCTGGGAGGATGATGCGGTGCGGGTCGATCCGACCACCGTCGACTGGGCGGCGGTCGCGAGCGGACGCAAGGAATTGCCGGTCCGCCAGCTTCCCGGCCGCGGCAATGCGATGGGCGACATGAAGTTCATGCTGCCCAACCAGCACGGCATCTATTTGCACGACACGCCGGACCGGAACCTGTTCGGCCAGGACGACCGGCTGCAGAGCTCCGGCTGCGTCCGGGTGGAGGATGCCCGCAAGCTCGCCCGCTGGCTGTTCGGCCGCAATGTCCGCGCCTCCGGCGAGCCGGAGCAGAACGTGCCGCTGCCGGAGCCGGTCCCCGTCTACATCACCTATTTGACGGTGGCGCCGGCGGAGAATGGCGCGCTCGCCTTCCGCTCCGACGTCTACGACCGCGACCGGGTGCTGCTCGCCCGTCTCGGCGGGGGCCCGAGCGAGGGCGCGCGCTGAACCGGCGCCCGGTCAGCGCATCCGTTTGACCCACAGCGAGTCGTTGCGCTTCTCGACGGAGAAATTGGGAAGCGCCTCGAACAGTTCGGACAGGCGCGAGAAGCCGTAGTTGCGCACGTCGAACGAGGAGCGGTTGCTCACCAACTGGCCGAGCGCGGACAGGTTCGCGAAGCCGTTCTCGTCGCGCTGGGCGGCGTTGTAGGCGTCGATGAGGATGGTGAGCGCCTCCTCGTCGAGGTCCGGAGCGGATTTGCCGTTGCCCTCGCCGCCGCGGCCGCCCGCGGTCCCCATCAGGGCGTCGACGTCGAAGAAGCGGGTGCAGGCCGGGCGGAAGCCTTCGGCCGCGCGGGACGTGCCGAAGCCGTAGACCTTTATCCCTTCATGCCGGATGCGCAGGACCAGCGGCATGAAGTCGCAGTCGCTCGACATGATGCCGAAGCCCTGGACGCGTCCGCCGTAGAGAAGGTCCATCGCGTCGATCGTCATCTTCATGTCGGTGGCGTTCTTGCCCTTGGTGAGATCGAACTGCTGCTGCGGCTCCAGGGCGTAGCGCAGCGCGCGTTCGGTCCAGCCCTTCAGCTCCGGCTTCACCCAATTGCCGTAGGCGCGCCGGATGTTGACGGTGCCGAGCTCGGCAAGGACGGAGAGCACCGCGTCGAGCGCGGCCGGGGACGCGTTGTCCGCATCGATCAGCAGAGCGACATTGGGTTCCCGGGCGGGATTGTTGGTATCGGGCATGGCCGCTGAACCCTCGCGGCCGTCCGGTCGTTCCGCGCGCCTGGTCAGCTTTGGGCGGCCCGCTCCGCCTCGGCCGCCTCAAACGTGCGCAGCATGGCGGGGGAGGGGGCGGGGCCGGCAAGGCTCACCAGGACGGCGGCAAGGCCGCACAGCAGGAAGCCGGGAACGATTTCGTAGAGAACGGAGCTCAGCGCCTGGCCGTCGGCAAGGACCGGCGCGTAGATCCAGAACAGCACGGTCGCCGCGCCCACGATCATGCCGGCGAGCGCCCCGTTGCGGGTAAGCCGTTTCCAGGTGAGCGACAGGATGACGATCGGCCCGAAGGCGGCGCCGAAGCCCGCCCATGCATTGGCGACGAGGCCGAGGATGTTGCTGTCGGGATCGTAGGCGAGCGCGATGGCGGCGAGCGCGACCGCGACGACGCAGATGCGGCCCACCGTCACCAGCTCCCGCTGCGATGCCGCGCGGCGGATGAAGATGCGGTAGAAATCCTCGGTAAGCGAGGAGGAGGAGACGAGCAGCTGGGAGGAGATGGTGCTCATGATCGCGGCGAGCAGGGCGGCGAGCAGGAAGCCGGTGATCAGCGGATGGAACAGGATCTGCGAGAAGAAGATGAAGATCGTTTCCGGATCCTCCAGCGGAATGCCGGCGCGGGTGACGTAAGCGAGCCCCACGAACCCCGTCGCGACCGCGCCCAGCAAGCTGATCCCCATCCAGGCCATGCCGATGTTGCGCATCGCCGGAATGTCGCGGACCGATCGGACGGCCATGAAGCGCACGATGATGTGCGGCTGCCCGAAATAGCCGAGGCCCCAAGCGAGCAGCGACACGATGCCGATCGCGGTCGTGCCGGCGAAGAGGTCGAGCGCGTCCGGATTGACGGCGGCGATGTCCGCCGCGATCGCGCCGTCGAGTTGCATCCAGGCGACGACAGGCACCAGCACCAGCGCCACGAACATGATACAGCCCTGCACGAAATCGGTGACGCTGACGGCGAGGAAGCCGCCGAACAACGTGTAGGCGACCACCACGCCCGCCGTCAGCCAGATGCCGAGGCTGTAGTCGGCGCCGAACGCCGTCTGGAACAGCTTGCCGCCTGCCACCATTCCCGAGGAGGTGTAGAGGGTGAAGAACAGGATGATGACGATCGAGGCGATGACCCGCAGCGCGTGGCTGTTATCTTCGAACCGGTTTTCGAAATATTCCGGGATGGTGATCGCGTCGCCGGTCCGTTCGGTGTGGACGCGCAGGCGCGGCGCGACGATCAGATAGTTGAGCAAGGCGCCGATGAAGAGGCCGATGGCGATCCAGCCGGCGCTGAGCCCGGAGACGAAGGCGGCGCCGGGGAGGCCGAGCAGCAGCCACCCGCTCATGTCCGACGCGCCGGCCGACAGCGCCGCGACCTTCGGGGACAGGCTGCGTCCGCCGAGCAGGTAGCCGCCGATATCGTCCGTCGAGCGACGCCAGGCCCACAGGCCGATCGCCAGCATGCCCAGAAAATAGAGGCCGAGCGTGATCAGGGTTCCCGTGGCCATGGCCGCGCTCCTCAGGATGCCGGGTCGAACCGGCCGGTGGCTTCGTCGAGGACGTGCAGCTCCCCGTCGGATATCGCGAAGAAGGCGCCGTGGAGCTTCAGCTCGCCGCGCTCCTCGCGCTCCCGCACGAAGGGGAAGCTGCGCAGGTTGCAAAGGCTGACCCGGATCGATTCGAGCTCCAGCGCGCGCTGCGGATCCTCATGCGCCTCGGCCAGCACCCGGTCGCGCGCCTCGCCGATGATGCCGACCCAATGGTCGATGAAGCTCGGCCCCTCTACGCCGAGATTACCGCCCTTCAGCGCCGCCGAGATGCCGCCGCAGGCGCCGTGGCCGAGCACGACGATGTGGCGGACCTTGAGGTGGACGACGGCGAATTCGATCGCCGCCGAAGCGCCGTGGAGGCCGCCGCCGGTCTCGAAGGGCGGAACGAGGTTGGCGACGTTGCGCAGCGCGAACATCTGGCCGGGCACGGTATCGAAGATGGTCGCCGGATCGACCCGGCTGTCGCAGCAGCTGATCACCATCACCGGCGGCGCCTGCCGGTCGGCGAGCGCCTGCCAGCGGCGGCGCTGCGCCATCCAGGCGCCGGCGCGGAAGCGTTGATAGCCGTCGATGAGCTGGTGGAATTCGGGCATGTCAGAAACGCTCCCCGCGTACGACCTGGACGTCGGCCATGGTGAGCAGCATGCCGTGGCTGTCGAGGATCGGGACCAGCAGGTCGATCAGGCGGTCGGCCTTGTCGGCGCTGGCGATGGTGATGAGGATGACCTTGGTCTGCGCGCCCGAGACCCGGTCCTCGCGCCAGGCGCCGCCGCGGCCGGCGCCGGACTGGACCGGGATCAGGGTGTAGCCGTCGATCCCGGCATCATGCACCGCCTGGATGACGATCGTCGCGTGGGGACCGTCGAGCAGGATTTCGATCCGCTTGCGGGTGAAGGTGTGGACCATGCTTTATCCAAGTGCCTGGGCCAGCGCCGCGAACAGCGGGATGCCGACGATGATGTTGAAGGGGAAGGTAACGCCCAGGGACATGGACAGATAGAGGCCCGGGTCCGCTTCCGGCAAAGCCAGACGCATCGCCGCTGGAACGGCGATGTAGGAGGCGCTGGCGGCAAGGATGCCGAGCGCCGCGGCCGACGCGACGTCGAGCCCGATCGCGGTGCCGATCACCGTCCCGAGCGCGCCGTTCATCACCGGCAGGAAGATGCCGAGCCCGGCCGCGCGGGCGGTGAGCGAACGCGTCTCCATTAACCGCCGGCCGGCAACCAGGCCCATGTCGAGGAGGAAGATGCACAGGAGGCCGCGGAACAGGCCGTCGAACAGAGGCGCGATCGGCACGAAGCCGGCGGGTCCGGCCACCAGGCCGATGAGGAAGCTGCCGATCAGCAGCACCACCGAAGCGTTGAGCAGCACTTCGTGCCAGAGGCCGCTCGCGCCCGGCGCGGCGCGGCCGCCGCCGCGACGGGCGAGCAGCAGGCCGGAGATGATCGCCGGCGTCTCCATCAGCGCCAGTACCGCGACCATATAGCCCGCCGGCCCAAGCCCCTGCCGGCCCAATATCTCGACCGCGGTCACGAAGGTGACGACGCTGACCGAGCCGTAATGGGCGGAGACGGCGGCGGCGTTCACCCGGTCGAGCCGGGCGATCCGGGTGAGGAGCTGAAAGGCGACGAAGGGGAGGGTGAAGCTCAGCGCCACGCCGGCGAGCGCCGCGACGACGAGATCGGGCGTGAAGCCGGTCTTCGACACCTCGACCCCGCCTTTGAGGCCGATCGCGATCATCAGATAGATGGAGAGGCCCTTGGCGATCGCTTCGGGAATGGCGAGGTCCGAACGCGCGAAGGCGGCGGCGAGCCCCAGGATGAAGAACAGGACGACCGGGGAACTGAGGGTTGCGATCGCTGTGTCCATCGGAAGCTTCCGCTAATCCACGGTCTCTGCTTGTGCAAGGCCGCGTCGAGGCATCGGCGGGAAGCAGCGGAGGGAGATCCTGACTTGCGTCAGGATGACGCGAGCCCTCCGTCATTCCAGCGAAAGCTGGAATCTCGCTTCTCCTTTCGACCCACTTGCCGCGACAACTCCCCCGGTTGGCATTCTCCCCCTCAATCGCTATCTGGCGCGCATGTCCGCAGAGCCGATCGTCCGTCCCAAGCAGCGCAAGCCCGACTGGATCCGCGTCAAGGCGCCGACCAGCACCGGCTTTGCCGAAACGCGCAAGCTGATGCGCCGCCTGAACCTCGCCACCGTGTGCGAGGAGGCCGCATGCCCGAACATCGGCGAATGCTGGACCAAGAAGCACGCGACGGTGATGATCCTGGGCGACACCTGCACGCGGGCCTGCGCCTTCTGCAACGTCAAGACCGGGATGCCGCGGCCGGTCGACCCGCTGGAGCCGGAGCATGTCGCGGTGGCCGCGGCCGAGCTCGGGCTGGAGCATATCGTCATCACGTCGGTCGACCGCGACGATCTGCCGGACGGCGGCGCGGGCCAGTTCGTGAAGGTGATCGAGGCGCTGCGCCGTAATACGCCGGCCACGACGATCGAGATCCTGACCCCCGATTTCCGCAACAAGTCGGAAAGCGCGGTGGAACGGATCATCGCGGCGCGGCCGGACGTCTACAACCACAATCTCGAGACCGTGCCGCGGCTCTACCCCACCATCCGTCCGGGCGCGCGCTATTACGCCTCGCTGCGCCTGCTGGAGAGCATCAAGCGGCACGATCCGTCGATCTTCACCAAGTCCGGCATCATGGTCGGCCTCGGCGAACAGCGGCTGGAGGTCCATCAGGTGATGGACGACATGCGGTCCGCAGACATCGACTTCCTGACGATGGGCCAGTATCTGCAGCCCACCCCGCGCCATGCCAAGGTGGAAGAGTTCGTGACGCCGCAGGCGTTCGGCGCCTATGCCGCGATCGCGCGGGCCAAGGGCTTCCTGCTGGTGGCGGCGAGCCCGCTCACCCGGTCGAGCTACCATGCCGGCGACGACTTCGCGAAGATGAAGGCGGCCCGTGAGGCGAAGCTGGCGGCGGCGCGTTAGTCAGGCATGCCCCGGCACAGCGAAACACGGAACCTGCCCTACAGCCCCGAACAGATGTTCGACCTGGTGGCGGACGTCGGCAGCTACCAGAAATTCCTGCCCTGGGTCGCGGCCACGCGGATCCGGTCGGACAGCGAGACGGAGATGGTCGCGGACCTGGTCGTCGGCTTCCGGTCGATCAAGGAGACCTTCACCTCCAGGGTGAACAAGCAGCGGCCGCACGCCATCACGATCGACTATGTCGAAGGGCCGTTGAAGCATCTCCACAACGAATGGACGTTCCGGCCCGACGGCAACGGCGGGACCGACATCGCCTTCTGCGTGGATTTTGCCTTCCGCAACCGCATCTTCGAGGCGCTGGCGGGGCAGATGTTCGATCGTGCGCTGCGGCGGATGATCGGCGCCTTCGAGACGCGCGCGCACGAGCTTTACGGGACGAGCGCGCCCGGCAGCAGCAGTTCGAGAGCGCACAGCGCCGCCTGAAGACGCACGCCGCCGCGGCCGAGGTCGCCGAACTGGCGTTCGTCCGCGACCACCTCGTCGGGATCGGCGCCGCGCCGGGCACGGGCGAACACCACCATGCCCACCGGCTTCTTGTCCGTCCCTCCGCCCGGCCCCGCGACCCCGGTGACGGCCACCGCGATGTCGGCGCGGGTGCGCTCCAATGCCCCTTGCGCCATGCTCCACGCCACCGCCACGGAGACGGCGCCGAAGGTTTCGAGCACGTCCCGGCTGACGTCGAGCAATTCCATCTTCGCTTCGTTCGAATAGGTGACGAAGCCGGTTTCGAACACATCCGAGCTGCCCGGTATCTCGGTCAGCGCCGCGGCGACGAGGCCGCCGGTGCAGCTTTCGGCCACCGCCACGCGCCGCCCCGCGGCCCGGTTCGCATCCACCACCCGCTTCGCGAGCTCGACCAGTTCGGCCGGCAGCGTGACGTCGCGTCGGTCGTTCATCGGTCCTCCGGCACCCGGACGGTCGCCGCGGCCTGGGCGGCGATGCCCTCGCCGCGGCCGGCGAAGCCCAACCGCTCCGTAGTGGTGGCCTTGAGGCTCACCCGGTCCAGCGGCAGGCCCAGCAGGCCCGCGATCCGCTCCCGCATCGCCGCCTTGTGCGGACCGATGCGGGGCGCTTCGCAGATGATGGTGAGATCGACATGGTCGATACGGCCGCCGCGCGCCTCGACCAGGTCGCGGGCATGTTCGAGGAAGCGGTCGGACGAGGCGCCGCGCCATTGCGGATCCGACGGCGGGAAGTGATCCCCGATGTCCCCGGCGCCGATCGCGCCCAGGACGGCATCGGTCAGCGCGTGCAGCGCGACATCCGCGTCGCTGTGGCCCTTCAGGCCCTTTTCGTGCGGAACGCGTATGCCGGCCAGCCACAATTCCTCGCCCTCGGCCAGGGCATGGACGTCGAAGCCGAGCCCGGTGCGGCTCACCTGCAGCATGGCGAGACGCTCCTCGGCACGGGCGAAATCCTCCTCATAGGTGAGCTTCTCCAGCATCGGGTCTCCCGCGACGGCCGCGACGGCGATGCCGGCGGCGCGGGCGACCTGCGCGTCGTCGGTGGCTTCCCCGGTGAAGCTTTGGTGAGCCTCCCATATGGCGGCGAAGCGGAAGGCCTGTGGCGTCTGGACGCGGGCCAGGCCGTCGCGCGCCACCGTCTCGCCGAGCATGGTCCCCGATCGCGCCAGCGTGTCCACGACGCCGAGCACCGGCACCGCGCCGTCATGGTCGGCGAGCGCATCGAGCAGACGGTCGACGACGACCGGCGGAAGAAAGGGGCGGGCGGCGTCGTGGATGAGCACGATGTCCGGCGCTTCCGTGGCGAGCGCTTCGAGCCCGAGCCGCACGGAGTCGCGCCGCTCGGCACCGCCCATGACGGGGGGAGGAAGGTCGGCCGCGACGCCCGCGTACAGCGCCTCCTGCCCGGGGCCGATCACCACCCGCACGCCGTCGATCCGGGGATGGCGCAGATGGTCGAGGCAATGGGCCAGCAGCGCCTTGCCGCCAAGCCGCCGGTACTGCTTCGGAATGTCTCCGCCGGTGCGGCTGCCGCACCCCGCGGCGACCACCAGCGCGATCGTCTTCGTCATGGCGGGGCGTCTAGCCGACCCGAACCTTGCCCGCCAGCGCCTTCGCCCCTATCTGGGGACGCTCCATGACCCAGCTGCAAGCCATCTCGATCGGACCGGTCCAAATTGACGCGCCGGTGATCCTGGCGCCGATGACCGGCGTCACCGACCGTCCGTTCCGGCGGATCGTCAAGCGCTACGGCGCGGGGCTGACGGTGACCGAGATGATCGCCAGCCAGGCCGCGATCCGCGAGACCCGGCAGTCGCTGCAGAAGGCGGCCTGGGACCCGATCGAGGATCCGGTGTCGATGCAGCTCGCCGGCTGTTCTCCCGTCGAGATGGCCGAGGCCGCCAAGCTCAACGAGGACCGCGGCGCCGCCATCATCGACATCAACATGGGCTGCCCGGTCAAGAAGGTGGTCAACGGCGATGCCGGCTCCGCTCTCATGCGGGACCTGAAGCTCGCCGCGCAGATCATTGATTCAACTGTCAAAGCTGTCAAGGTTCCGGTCACGCTCAAGATGCGGATGGGCTGGGATCATGCCAGCCTCAACGCCCCCGAGCTCGCCCGCATCGCCGAGGATCTGGGCGTGCGGATGGTGACGGTCCATGGCCGCACCCGCAACCAGATGTACAAAGGCGAGGCGGACTGGCGCTTCGTCGCGAAGGTGAAGGCGGCCGTGTCGGTGCCGGTGATCGTCAATGGCGACATCAATTCGATCGACGATGCCGAAACGGCGCTCGCCCAATCCGGCGCCGACGGGGTGATGATCGGCCGCGGCGCGTATGGGCGTCCCTGGCTGCTCGGCCAGGTGATGCACTGGCTGAAGACGGGCGAGCGCCTGCCGGACCCGAGCCTGGACGAACAATTCGCCGTCATCATGGAGCAATATGACGCCATGCTGGACCATTATGGCCCGGTGATCGGCGTCAATTGCGCGCGCAAGCATATCGGCTGGTACACCAAGGGGCTGCACGGATCGGCCGAGTTCCGCAACGCTTTCAACAAGGAAGCGGACCCTGCGCGGGCGCGGGCGATGCTGCGCGATTTCTACGCGCCCTGGCTGTCGCGGATCGCCGCCTGAGGGCAGTTCCGGTCAGCTTCTGGTCAGGAAAGAACGCATCTACTGTGTTCTTTATGCCACATGCTTGTGCTAGAGCCGCCCTGTGAACGTCGAAGCCGCCATCACCGCCGACGAGACGCCGCGCTGGACGGAGCGCTGGAGCGCGGCCCTGGGCGGGCGCCGGATCATGCCGCTGGTGGAGATCGGCACCGTGCTGGCGCTGCTCGCCATGGCGGCGTTCAGCTATGTAATCGTCTCGGGACGCGGCGACCCGGGGGCGTTGCTGACCCCGCCGATGGTCGCGATGCTGCTGGTCGCCAATCTGGTGCCCGCCATGGCGCTGATGGTGCTGATCGCGCGCCGGGTCGCCATGGGCCGCGCCGCGCGCTCGCCGATCGGGGGCAGGGGGCGGCTCCACGTCCGGCTGGTCGCGCTCTTCTCGGTGATCGCGAGCGTGCCGACGCTCCTGGTCGTGATCTTCGCGTCGATCCTGTTCCAGAGCGGGCTGCAATTCTGGTTCTCGGACAGGGCCCGCATCGTCCTCGAAAATGCCGACAATGTCGCCCAGGTCTATGCCGAGGAGAATGTCGAGCGGATCAGCCGCGACATCGTCGCCATGGCCAACGACGTCGTCCGCGACATCAACGATATCGGCATCGACGATCCGGAATTCGCCGACAAATTGTTCTTCCAGGTGGTGGCGCGCGATCTCACCGAGGCGGCGATCGTGTCGGTGGGGCAGGGCAGCGAGTTGCAGGTGATCGCGCTCGTCAATCTCGACGACCGGCCGTTGGAGCGGCGGCTGCCGCCCGCGACCCTCGCGTCGCTGCGCGAAGGCGAACCGCGGGTGGTGACCGACGCCGGGGACCGGGTCGAAGCGGTCGTGCGGCTCGATCCGGATGCCGAAGTCTATCTCTACACGTCCCGCAAGGTGAATCCCGCCGCGCTCCAACAAATCGAGGAGGCGCGCTCGGCCGCGAGCGACTATCAGAAGACGCTGTCGCGATCGCGCGACCTGCAGCTGCGGTTCAACGCGATCCTGCTGCTCGTCTCGCTGCTGATCGTCGCCGTGTCCATATGGATCGCGCTCACGCTCGCCGACCGGCTGGTGCGGCCCGTAGGTCACCTGGTCGATGCGGCCCGGCGGGTGACGGCGGGCGATCTTTCGGCGCGCGTCCCGACCTCGCGGGTGGACGACGAGGTGGCGACACTCGGCAACGCCTTCAACCGCATGACCAAGCGACTGGAGGAGCAGACCGGCGAACTGCTGGCCGCCAACACCCAGCTCGACAGCCGCCGCGCGTTCACCGAGGCGGTGCTGTCGGGCGTGACCGCCGGCGTCATTTCGGTCGACGACGACCATGTGGTGCGGCTGATCAACAGCTCGGCCGAGGCGCTGCTCAAGACCGGCGGCAAGAGCCCGGTCGGGCAGAAGCTGGCCGATCTCGCGCCCGAACTCGACCGGCAGATCGAGGCGGAGGAGCGGGAGTCCATCATCCAGGCCGCGTTCGCCGGCGAGCCGCGCACGCTGGCGCTGAAGACGGTGCGGGTCGCGGGCGGCCATGTGCTGACCTTCGACGACATTACCGAGCAGTTGCTCGACCAGCGCCGCGCGGCCTGGTCGGACGTGGCGCGCCGCATTGCCCATGAGATCAAGAACCCGCTGACGCCGATCCAGCTCGCCGCCGAGCGGCTGCAGCGCCGCTACGGCAAGGAGATCAGCTCCGACGCCTCAACCTTCGAGCGCCTGACCGGCATCATCGTGCGCCAGGTCGGCGACCTCAGGCGGATGGTGGACGAATTCTCCTCCTTCGCGCGCATGCCGAAGCCGGTGTTCCGCGAGGAGGCGATCGTCGAGGTCGCGCGCCAGGCGCTGTTCCTGCACGAGGTCGCCCATCCCGACATCGCCTTCAGCCTCGACGCGCCCGATCCCTCGCCGCTGCTGGTGTGCGACCGGCGGCTGCTCGGTCAGGCGCTGACCAACGTCGTCAAGAACGGGGTCGAGGCGATCCGGCAGAAACAGGAGGAGGAGGGGCAGGCCGGCGCCCATCGCGTCGCGATGGCGATCGGCGAGCGCGACGGCCTGCTGTGCATCGAGATTACCGACACCGGCATCGGCCTTCCCGCGGACCGCCATCGGCTCACCGAACCCTATATGACGACGCGCGCCAAGGGCACGGGTCTCGGCCTCGCCATCGTCAAGAAGATCGTCGAGGAGCATTTCGGCCGGATCGAGTTCGACGATGCGGCCGGGGGCGGCACGCTCGTCCGCTTCGTGTTCGACGCCGAGACTCTCGGACGCCTTTCCGGCGGACCCGTCGTCATTTCTGAAGACTCTGCATCAGGTGGTTGAAAAATATATGGCTTTGGACATCCTCATAGTCGACGACGAACAGGACATCCGCGATCTCGTGTCCGGGGTTCTGGAGGATGAGGGCTATGCGCCCCGCACCGCCGCCGACAGCAGCGAAGCCTTGCAGGCGCTGGCGGACCGCCGCCCGTCGCTGGTGCTGCTCGACGTGTGGCTGCAGGGCTCCAAGCTCGACGGTCTCCAACTCCTCGAGGAGATCAAGCGGCGCGATCCGTCGCTGCCGGTGCTGATGATCTCCGGCCACGGCAATCTCGACACGGCGGTGGCGGCGATCCGCCAGGGGGCGGCGGACTTCATCGAAAAGCCGTTCGAGGCCGGGCATCTCCTCCATCTCGTCGCCCGCGCCACCGAGACGGACCGGCTGCGGCGCGAGAATGAAAGCCTGCGCCAGCAGATCGGGCAGGAGACGGAGCTCACCGGAACCAGCGTCGCGATCAACAACGTCCGGGCGACGTTGAAGCGGGTGGCGGCGACCGGCAGCCGCGTGCTCATCACCGGCCCCGCCGGCGTCGGCAAGGAAGTGGCCGCACGCCTGCTCCACAATTGGAGCCCGCGGGCGCGCGCGCCCTTCATCGTGGTCAGCGCCGCCCGCATGACTCCCGAGCGGGTGGAGGAGGAATTGTTCGGGGTGGAGGAGGGGGGCGAGCTCGCCCGGCCCGGCCTGCTCGAACAGGCGCATGGCGGCACCCTGTTCCTCGACGAGATCGCCGACATGCCGATCTCCGCCCAGGCCAAGATCCTGCGCGTCCTGACCGACCAGAGCTTCACCCGCGTCGGCGGGCAGCGCATGGTGAAGGTGGACATGCGCGTCGTCTCCTCGACCGCGCGGCGCCTCCCCGACGAGATCGCGGGCGGCCGCTTTCGCGAGGACCTCTATTACCGGCTGAACGTCGTTCCAGTGCATCTGCCGGCTTTGTCCGAACGACGCGAGGACATTCCCTCGCTAGTCGCCCATTTCGCGGCCCGCTACGCCGCCGACCAGAGGGTGGGCACGCCCAAAGTGTCCGATGACGCCATGGCGGCGCTCCAGGCCTATGACTGGCCGGGCAATGTGCGCCAGCTGCGCAACGTGATCGAGCGCACGATCATCCTGGCGCCGGGCGAGCGGATCGCCTGCATCGACATCGACATGCTGCCGCCCGAAATCCTCAACGAGCAGGCGCAGCTGACGCCGGGCGAAGCGGTGAAGGCGATCATGGGCACGCCGCTGCGCGAGGCCAGGGAAACGTTCGAACGCGAATATCTGCGCGTCCAGATCCGCCGCTTCTCGGGAAACATCTCCCGCACCGCCACTTTCATCGGCATGGAGCGTTCGGCCCTGCACCGGAAACTGAAGGCGCTGGGCATTGCCGACACCAGGGGCGAGGACAACGATTAGGGCTGCCGCGGAGCCCATGACCAGCGATGGCCCGCCGCGGCGCGGGCCGGATGCGGCGCCGTCGCCGGCCCGCCAAGAATATAAGGAGACACCCCGCATGGCCGACAAGGTCAACAACCTCCAGGACATGTTCCTGAACAGCCTCAGGCGCTCCAAGACGCCGGTTACCATGTTCCTCGTCAAGGGCGTGAAGCTGCAGGGCATCATCACCTGGTTCGACAATTTTTCGGTGCTGCTGCGCCGCGACGGTCAGGCGCAGCTCATCTACAAGCATGCCATCTCCACCATCATGCCGGGCCAGCCGGTCGATCTCGACGAGATCGAGCGCGCCTTCGCCGAGCAGATGGAGAAGCGCCGGCCGCAACTGCTGCAGGAGGTGTTCCTGACCGCGGTGCGCCGGTCCGGCGAGCCGGTGACGATGTTCCTCGTCAACGGCGTGATGCTGCAGGGCGAGGTCGCGGCGTTCGACCTGTTCTGCATGCTGCTGCAGCGCGACGGCATGTCGCAGCTCGTCTACAAGCATGCCATTTCGACGGTGCAGCCGGAAAATCCCATCAACCTCGCCGAAGCTCAGGACGAAGAGTGAGCGTTTTCGACCGCGACGCCGACAATGAGGTGAGCCGCGGCGCCCGCGCCGTGATCGCGCTGCCGGACATGGGCCGAGAGGCCCGGCGCGACGTCTCCGCGCGCCTGGACGAAGCCGCCGGGCTTGCGGAAGCGATCGGCATCGACGTGCAGGACAAGCTGCATTTCCGCATCCGCGCGGCGCGGCCGGCCACTCTGTTCGGCAAGGGCCAGGTCGAACAGATCGGCGATGCCGTCGCCGCGGCCGAGGCGGAGCTGCTGATCGTCGACGCGGCGATCACCCCGATCCAGCAGAAGAATCTGGAGACCGCGACCAAGGCGAAGGTGATCGACCGCACCGGCCTTATCCTCGAAATCTTCGGGGAGCGGGCGGCGACGGCGGAGGGGCGCCTCCAGGTCGAGCTCGCCCATCTCGACTATCAGGCGGGCCGGCTGGTGCGGAGCTGGACCCACCTCGAACGGCAGCGCGGCGGCTTCGGCTTCCTGGGCGGCCCGGGCGAAACGCAGATCGAGGCCGACCGGCGGCTGATCCGCGACCGGATGGCGAAGCTGCGCAAGGAGCTGGAACAGGTCACCCGGACCCGGACGCTTCACCGCGCCAGGCGGCAGCGCGCGCCCTGGCCGGTGATCGCTCTCGTCGGCTATACGAACGCGGGAAAGTCCACGCTTTTCAACCGCCTGACCAAGGCTGACGTCATGGCGGAAGACCTGCTGTTCGCGACGCTGGATCCGACGATGCGCGAGATCGGTCTGCCGGGCATCGAAAAGGCGATCCTGTCCGATACGGTCGGCTTCATCTCCGATCTTCCGACCCAGCTGGTCGCCGCCTTCCGGGCGACGCTCGAGGAAGTGATCTCGGCCGACCTCATCATCCATGTCCGCGACATCTCCCACCCCGACAGCGATGCCCAGCGCGCGGACGTGGAGCAGGTCCTGGCCGAAATCGGCGCCGCGGGAGAGGAGGGCGCGCCGATGATCGAAGCGTGGAACAAGATCGATGCGCTCTCCCCGGAAGAGAGCGACCGCGCCCGGGCCGAGGGCGAGCGGCGCGAGGACGTGGTGCTGATCTCGGCGCTGACGGGGGAGGGCGTCGACGGCCTGCTCGCCTGCGCGACCGAGCATCTGCGCAAGGGCGCGGCCGTCCGCCGCGTCACCCTTCCCGCGGCGGCCGGCGAAGCGATCGCCTGGCTCCATGCCCATGGCGAGGTGCTGGCCCAGCGCCACGAAGGCATGGAGACGGAGCTCGAGGTGCGCCTCACCGATCAGGAGTGGGCGCGTTTCCAGGCCCGCCGCGCCGAAGCCTGAATGAGCTACTAAAAAGGGCCTTTAAGGCAGACGCTTAGACCTGCTTCTTCGCGCTCTGCCAGAGCTCTTCGAGTTCCTCGATATCCATATCCTGGAGCGGGCGCTCGGCAAGCTGCTCGACCTTGCGGAAGCGGCGTTCGAAGCGGGCAGTGGCCTCGCGAAGCGCGGCTTCCGGATCGATGTCGAGGTGGCGCGCGTAATTGACGACGGCGAACAGCAGGTCGCCGATCTCGGCGGTCCTGTCCTCGGCGGTCGTCGCCCCCGCGACCTCCGCCAGCTCCTCGTCGATCTTGGCGCGCGGCCCATCCGCGTCCGGCCAGTCGAAGCCGACGCGGGCCGCGCGCCGCTGGACCTTCTCGGCCCGCTTCAGGGCGGGGAGGGCGAGCGCCACGCCGGCGATTGCGCTGCGGTCTTCCTGTCCGCCGCGCTCCGCCGCCTTCAGCGCTTCCCAGCCCGGGCTGCGCTCGGCATCGCCGAAGATGTGGGGATGGCGGCGCACCATCTTGTCGGAAATGGCCTCGATCACGTCGCCGATCGCGAAGGCGCCTTGTTCCTCGGCGATGCGCGCATGGTAGACCACCTGGAGCTGGAGATCGCCGAGCTCGTCCTTCAGCGCCGCGAGATCGCCGCGCGCGATCGCGTCCGCCACCTCATAGGCTTCCTCGATTGTATAAGGCGCAATCGTCTCGAAGCTTTGCACCTTGTCCCATTCGCAGCCGCGGTCCGGATCGCGCAGCCGCGCCATGATCGCGACCAGCCGGCCGAGTGTGGAAGGATCGTTGCTCGCCATGGCCGCTCAACCGCATGTCTAAAGGGATGGAAGATGCGGGGCATATAGGGGGATGGGCTGGTCGTGGCCATGCACGTCATGCGGACGCTGCGGCAGGAAACTCAGATCAGGAAGTCGGCGGCGCCGAGATGATGCTGGTTCAGCGTGGTGACCGAGATGGCGAGGTCCGCGATGCCGTTGCCGGTCACGTCCGCTTCCACCATCCAGCCGCCGCCGTCCTGATAAGCGCGCAACTGGCCGGCCGTGCCGCTGAAGGCGCTGACGCCGATGAAGCTGAACCTCTGCTGCCCGGGCTGGTTCGCATCGGCGTCGATGAAGCGGAGGTCGAACCGGTCGCCCGCCCCGAAATCCAATATCCGGTCCATGCTCTGCGGAGTCGAATCCAGGACGCTCAGATAGATGAAGCTGTCGTTGCCCGGGCCGCCCCACAGAACGTCCGCTCCGCGTCCGCCGTTGATCCTGTCGTCGCCCGCGCCGCCGTGAATCTCGTCGTCGCCCCAGCCGCCGGCGATCGCGTCGTCGCCGGCGCCGCTGTAGATGACGAAGCGGCCGCTGGTCTCGACCCAGCCGTTGAACGTCAGCATTTCGTCCGGGCGTAGCGTGTTGGCGCTGACGATCAGCGTCCCGCCGGACCCGACGGTGCCGTTCTGGACCGCGATGTCGTAGCTGTAGGGGAGGCCGCCGCTGCCGAAGCGAACATCGCCGCCGCTCAGCAACACCAGCATCTCGATGCCGGCGATCTGCCCAGGGGAGAGGGTGACGGCGTTCGCGCCCGAATAATTCCCCTGCAATCCCAGCTGATCCATGGCGCCGCCCCGACCGTCCACCCGGTCGCCCGCGCCCCAGCGGCCATGCCCGAAATAGAAGCCGTCGTCCTGCTCGCCGCCGGTCAGCACATCGTTGCCGAGCCCGCCATAAGTAAGCAAGGCGCCGTCGGTCTCGGCCGATCCGTCGAAGGTCACATGCTCGCCCGGACCGAGCGTGTTGAAGCTGACGATCAAGCGCTGGCCGGGCGCGACATTGGCGTCGGCCGTCTTCAAATAATAGCTGTACGCGTTTCCGGCCGTGTCGCCGAACCGGCGGTCGCTGCCGGAGAGCAGCACCAGCATCGCGATGTCGGTAAGATTGGCGTCGCTGAGGAGATGCGGGTTCGCCGCGCTTCCGTAATTGCCCTGCAGGCCGACCTGGTCGAAGCCAGCGCCTCCCACGAGGCGGTCCCCGGCGGACAGATGGGCGCCCATATAGAAGGCGTCGTTGCCGTCGCCTCCAGAGAGGAAATTCTCCGCCGCATTGGCGATGAAGAGATCGTCGCCCGAACCGCCGATCGCATTCTCGATGGTCACGCCATAGGCGATCGAGATGTTGTGCTTCATCCCGGCGGCGTCGCTGAAGGCACCCGGCCTCAGGTCGATGCGCGCGGGCGCCGAGAAGCCGGAAAGGTCCAGCATATCGTTCCCGCCGCCGTCCCAGATGGTGAACACCGGCTGCGACCCGGCGGTCAGCGAATAAGCGGGTCCCGCGTTGGAGTTGAAGCCGTAGACGGTGTCGCCGGAACGAGTCCCGAAATTCGCTCCGTAAAGCGACTGGAGCGCCGCGATGTCGTGCAGAAGGAAGGTCGAGATGTTCCACGAGGGCGGGGTGCCGAGCACCGCGCCGGTCGCCAGCGGCGAGAAATAGGACATCACCGTGAACTGGAGCGAATCCTGCTGATAGGCGGCGACGTTGGCGTAGTTGAACGGTTTCGATGGATCGGCGAGGTGATAGTTGGAGGGATGGGGTATGCCCAGAACGTGCGCGATCTCGTGGATCAGGAGATGGTACCAGGTGTTCCCTGGAAAGAGGCTGGTCTCCGGGTCGTAGTCGCGAAGGGTCTGCTGGATGAAGACGGCGCCTCCGGTGATCTTCCCGTTCGAGACGCCGTCGATGAGGCCGGAGCTGCCGGCTTGCGTCCAGTTGCCGAGCGAGATGCGGCCGCCGACATTTCCGTCATAGGGAAGCTCGACGAATTTGAGGTTGGTGATCGAACCGATCTCTTCGAACGCGATCCGGGCGGCCTGCTTCTGCGCTTCGCTGAAGGGGTAGAAGGTGCTGCGCTGCGGATGATTGCTCCAGGCCGCGGGCATTGATGTCGGAAAGGTGAAGTAGAGCGCGTTCTCGGAGTAGCTCAGGCCGGTCCTGGTCAGCTGGGCGATCACCTGAGGAAGCGTAAAGACCGGCTTGTCCGTCATAGCGTCGCCCTCCATCCGGAAGACGTGCGCTGCCAAGCAAATGTCTCAGTTCACTGCGATCTTCCTGAGGCATTCACCTAGGAGAGCGAGGGCGGCCGACAAACCCGCAACCCTCGGGGGGTGTCGTCTCCGGAAGTCCGATAATATACATTATGTAAAGCAGACTATTGCTCAGGGGCGGAGGATCAGCGTGCGTCCCTCGACGCTCCAGCCGCTCAAGGACGACAGGAAGTTCATACCGATCACGTTCATGTCGCCGAACGCTTCCGAGACATGGAGGCCGACATCGCGTCGTTCGATACCGCCGACGCGCAGCGTCTCGGCGCGCGCGCGCTCGACCGTGACGACGCCGTTCGCCGTCCGAACCATCGCCGGCAGCCCCGGCAGAGTCTCAATACCGGCGCGGTCGGCGGTCGCGCGCGAGATCGACGTGGTGGTCGCGCCGCTGTCGATGAGGAAGCGCACGGACGTGCCCTGCAGATCGGCCGTCACCCAGAAATGGCCGTCGGGCGACATTCTGACGCGCAATTCCTCGCCGGCGTCCGCGCCTTGCTCCATCACCGGCTCCCCGCGCGTTTCGACCAGCACGCGCTGGCCGAACGCCAGGAAGTCGTCCTTCAGGGTGAAGACGATGAAGGCGGCGGCGAAGATCAGCACCCAGCCGGCGAACATCTTGAGGCTCTGGCCGATCGGGATCCGCCGCACCGCAAAGGCGCTGACGACCAGCACCAGAACCCCGACAAGGTAAATGAAATGAACGGCTTGGTCGCCTTCGTTCACAGCTCGACCTCCAGTCCGTCATAGCCCGGCTCGACTCCGGCCGGCAGTTCCGCCGCCAGGGATCGATAGTCCATGCTGTTGTCCATATGGGTGAGGATAGCGCGGCCCGGCTGAACGACGGCAATCCAGCCGAGGGCCTGTTCCAAATGCGGGTGCGAGGGATGCGGCCGGCGCCGGAGCGCATCGACGACCCAGACGTCGACGCCTTCGAACAAGCTGCGCATGTCGTCCGTCAGGGCATTGATATCGGTGGAATATCCGATCGACTTTCCGTCGAGGTCGAAGCGCAGGCCGGCGCTGGTGATGTCGCCGTGCGGTTGATCGGTCACCCGGATCCGGATCGGGCCGATCGAAAGTTCGTCCGGCAGCCACCGGGCCTCGGCGACGGGCGGATAGCCCCCTCTCCCTTCGAAGCAATAGCCGAAGCGGGCGCGGAGCGTCTCCAGCGTGTCGGCGCGCGCAAAGCCGGGCACCGCGGCGCCCCTGGCATGGAAGAGCTGCCGAAGGTCGTCGATGCCGTGGCAATGATCGGCATGGTCGTGGGTCCAAATCACGGCGTCCACCGACCCGACATCGGCGTCGAGCAGCTGTTCGCGAAGGTCCGGGCCGGTGTCGACCAGGATGCGGGTGTCTCCGGCCGACACCATGATCGACACGCGCCGCCGCCGGTTGCGCGGCTCCTCCGGATCGCAGGCGCCCCAATCGTTGCCGATGCGCGGCACGCCCGACGAGGTGCCGCAGCCGAGGATGCGCAGCTTCACCGACGCGCTTTCCCGAACAGTCTGAAGAAGTTGTCGCTGGTCGTGGAGGCCAGTTCCTCGACGCTCTCGCCGCGCAGATCGGCCAGGAAGCGCGCCGTGTCGGCCACGAAGGCCGGCTCGCAGGTCTTGCCTCGGTTCGGCACCGGCGCGAGGAAGGGCGCGTCGGTCTCGATCAGCAGCCGGTCGGCGGGCACGGCCCGCGCCGTTTCCTGCAGATTCTTCGCATTCTTGAAGGTGACGATGCCGGACATCGAGATGAAGAAGCCGAGATCGAGCGCCTTGCGCGCGAAATCGCCGCTGGCCGTGAAACAGTGGATGACGCCCGTATACGGCCCCTTCCCCATCTCCTCGGCCAGGATGGCGTGGGTGTCCTCCTCGGCGTCGCGGGTATGGACGATGAGCGGCAGGCCCGTCTCCCGCGCCGCGGCGATATGCGCGCGGAAACTCTGCCGCTGCCGCTCCCGGTCCGACCGGTCGTAATAATAATCAAGGCCGCTCTCGCCGATCCCCACCACCATGGGGTGCGCGGCGCGTGCGACCAGCGTGGAGGTCTCGACGACGGGGTGGACGTCCGCCTCGTGCGGATGGATACCGACCGACGCCACGACATCGTCTTCCGCCTCGGCCGCGCCGATCACCTCGTCCCATTCCGACGCGCGGGTGGAGATGTTGAGCATCATGTCGACGCCGGCGGCGCGGGCGCGGGCGAGGACCGAGGCGCGGTCTTCGACCAGACCCTTATAGTTGAGGTGGCAATGGCTGTCGACGAACATGCCCGCCATGTAGTGGCTCCGCGCGGCCGCGTCATCCCGCCTGTCAGGGAATGGCGGGCACCAGTTCGATGAGATCGAGCTTCGACTCTCCGCGCGGCCAGGGGATGACGAGCCGGTAGCGGAAGGGCGCGACGCGTTCGAAAATGCCCGCCATGTCGCGGGTCGGATCCTCGCCATAGGGCTGCGGGATCTCCTCGGTGCCGAGCGCCATCGAGCCGAGGAAGACCAGGCGGTCGCTTGCGACTTCCCAAAGATAGCCGCCCGGCCGTTCCGATCCGGTCTGCTTGGTGATCGACAGCAACTCTCCCTCGGCGCCGACATGGCAGAAGAAGGGGTTGAAGGCGCGATAAGCCCGCGCGCGCGGCGCGGCGCCAATCCGAATGACGCGGCAGCGATAGGAGCCGGGAGGCGGCGCCGCTCGCGGCAGAGCGGCGGCGGGGTCGAGCAGCGGCCCCTCGGCGGCGATCTGGCGCGTGAAGCCGGCGCGGCGCGCGGCGGCGAGCGCTTCCTCCCATGCCGACCCGACGCGCTCGAGCCGGTCGAGATCGGCCTCGGTGGCGATGTCGCGCCACGGCTCCCGCGCGGCGACTTCGACCGTTCCGGTGGCGCGCGGCGCCGTGCCGGCGGTCTGGCAGGCACCGGCGAGGAAGGCTGCGGCGACGACGGCGAGGCGGGCGTTCATGGTATCAGCCATAGCCCCCTTCCCTTACCGCGAGGCTAGCGCGGCGCGGCTTCGGCGCTGTTTTCGGTCGCTTCGGCGCAGCGCCGCTCAGTAAATCAGGTAGATGGCCGCGCAGGCCGCGATGCCGACGATCACGCCCATCGGCACGCCGATCTTGAGGAAATCCGCGAACCGGTAGTCCGCCGCCGCATAGACGAGGGTGTTCGTCTGATAGCCGATCGGCGTCGCGAAGCTCGCGGAGGCGGCGAACATTACTGCGACGAGCAGCGGCCGCGGATCGATGCCGAGCTGCTCGGCCATGGTGATGACCAAAGGCGTCATGATGACCGCGATCGCGTTGTTGGTCACCGCCTCGGTCAGCACCGAGGTCAGGAAATAGACGGCGAGCAGGAGGAGGAAGACGGGCGCGTCCTGGATCCATGGCGTCACCCAGGAGACCAGCAGCGAGACGCTGCCCGCCTGCTGCAGCCCCGTCCCGATCGCGAGCATCGCGAAGATGAGGATGAGGACGTTGCCGTCGATCGACTCCCACGCCTCCTCCGGATCGATGCAGCGCGTGACGAGGATGACGGCGACGGCGAGGATCGCCGCGGCGGCGATCGACATGACGCCAAGCGCCGACAGCAGGACGGTGCCGGCGAGCGCCGCGACCGCGATCGGCGCCTTGGCGCGGCGATAGGGCCGGGTTCCGGCCGGCGAGACGCCGAGCAGATGCACGTTTTCGAGCAGCGCCCGGTGCTCCCGGCGGCGCGCGGCGATCAGCAGGGTGTCGGCGGCTCGGAGTCGCGCGCTGCGCAGGTCTGGTCCGGGAAGATGGCGCGCGCGGCTGATGCCGAGGATGCGAATCGGAAGGCGCGAGAGCATCGGGATCTCGGCCAGCCGCCGGCCAATGCTGGGATGGGTCGGGGCGATGATGGCTTCGAACAGTTCGACATCGTCCGGCCGCCGCGAGCGCGACAGGTCCGCGCCGCCGCTGAGCCCGCCGGTCCCGACCAGATAGTCGGTCGCCGCCGACAGGCCGGCAAGCTCGTGCGGCGAGGCGGCGACGACCAGACGGTCGCCGGCTTGCAGCCGGGTTTCGGCGATGCCGTCGCGGCGCACCTCCCCTTCCCGCTTCAGCGCCAGCACACGCACCCGCGGCGCCCGCAGCGACGGGACCGCCGCCACCGGCTTGCCGACCGCGCTTCCGCCGGGAAGGACGAGCAGTTCGGACAGGCATTCCCGTTCCTCATCCTCCTCCGCGACCAGTTCCTTCCGTTCGGGAAGCAGGCGCGGACCGAGCAACGCCAGCGTCAGCGCGCCGGTGGCGGCGACGATGATGCCGACCCCGCTGATCTCGAAAATGCCGAAAGCGGGCTGGCCCAGATCCTGCGCCACGCCGTCGACCAGCAGGTTGGTGGACGTGCCGATCAGCGTCAGTGTGCCGCCGAGGATGGCCAGGAAGGACAAAGGAATGAGAAGCCGCGTCGCCGCCACACCCAGGGTCCGCGCCAGCCGGCGAATGACCGGGATGAGGATGATGACCACCGGCGTGTTGTTGACCAGCGCCGCGCTTGCGAGCGTGCCGGCATAGACTTCGGTCGTGACGATCTTCGGCCGCCGGGCGGCCCGGCGCAGGATGACCGCGACGATCGCGTCGATCGCGCCCGTGCGCACGAGCGCGCCCGACAGGACGAACAGCGCCGCGACCGCGATCGGCGCCGGATTGGCGAATACGCCGAGCACTGCGGACGCGTCGGCAAGGCCGAGGGCGAGCACCGCCCCTACCCCCGCCACCGCCACCACCACCGGTGGAAAACGCTCCGACACAAAGCCGACGAGCAAGCCGAGCAGAAGAAGAAGTCCAATCACCGCCTGATGCTGTTCGACGGCGGCGGAGATCGCGTGAAGCATGGTTCAATTACGAGCGGCGGCGGCTTTGGGTCCACCCCCCGAAACTGTTTGGCGCGTCGGCGAAACGACCGGTTTCAACCGCCAAACCGCCGGACTCATGCGATGGAAATGGGATATAAACCGACCTCTTGTCGTTTAACGGTCAATGCACACGACGATGTGCGAGCGTGGGGGCATCCATTTGAGGCGGCCGGGTTCGGCCGCCTCGCACAGGAGGCCATTGATGAAAACTCTTCTCGTCGCGGCAACCGCGCTCAGCATGAGCGGGGCCGCTTTCGCCTATCAGACCCACAGCGGCCATACGGGCACGACCCCGCAGTCGCAGGGCCAGGGCACGATGCAGGGCCATATGCAGTCGACCGCGCCGCTCGGCACGGCGACCCAGGAACGCGCCTGGCGCGATCAGCAGCAGCAGCACCTGCAGAATACCGACCAGCACCAGGCGGTTCAGCAGCATCATGCCGATCACCAGCACGGCGTGGTGCCGCAGAGGTCGCAGCAGCAGGTCTACCAGTCGACGGCGCCGCTCGGCACGGCGACCCAGGAACGTGCCTGGCTCGATGCGCGCCAGCAGATGATGCAGAACTGGTCGGCCGACCAGCGCCGCATGGCCGAGGAGCATTGGGCCTATATGCCGGGCACCTGGAACCAGCAGCAGCGGACCAGTTGGCAGCAGATGCAGACCATGTCTCCGGGCCAGTGGACCGCCGATCAGCGTGCGCTCTACGACGAGCATATGCGTAGCTTCCCGACCACCTGGACCGAGCAGCAGCGCACCGCCTATCAGCAGCAGATGGGGCATATGCAGCAGCCCTGGATGATGCATCAGCAGCAGATGGGCGCTCAGCAGATGGGCCACCAGCAGACGGGACAGATGCAATATGGCCAGCAGCAGCAGCAGCAGACGGCTGGCTGGAACCCCAGCCAGTGGGCCGGCATGGGCGGACCCTATGAAGAGGTCTATGGCGACGGCACCGTCGATCTGACGCCGCGCCCCGCCCAGACCAACTATCCGCCGTGCAGCCGCCCGGGTCCGGGCGAGGACCGCTGCATCCAGCTCTATGAGAGCGGCGTCCGCACCCAGCTGTCGCAGTGGAACCAGGCGACCGGAGGCCTCGCCGGCGGCGCGGAAGTCGGCATGGGCGGCCCCTATGAGGAAGCCCATGGCCAGGCTCACGGCGCGGTGACCGGCCAAGGTCAGGCGACGATGCAGGGCGGCCTCGACGGCCAGGCCCAGGGCTATTCCACCGGTCAGACCGGTGTCGCCTATCAGGGCGTCGGCGGCCCGCTCGAAGCGCGGGACGGCTATCCGCCCTGCCAGCCGGGTCCGGGCGACGATCGCTGCATCCAGCTCTATGAGCGTGGCGTCACCGGCCGCGACTGATCATCGGCCATGACGAGGGAAGGCTCCGGCGGGCGACCGCCGGAGCCTTTTCCTTGGCGTCATGACGGCTGCAGGCGTGGTGCTTGACTTGCGCGGCCCGGCTGGGGACGGTGCGGCCTCCCCTTCCCGATGAGGTATGTCCCGCGTGATTCGTCCTGCTTTGGCCGCCGCCCTCCTTCTCCTCTCTCCCCTCCCCGCCTTCGCCCAGCCCTCACCCGCCACCAGCGGCGCGAACGCCGTCCAGGTCCGGCAGGTCGGAACCGCGCGGCTGGAGAACGTCCCGGAGATCCCGGACGAGGTGCGTGCAGCGGTGCAGCGCTACCAGAATTACCGCGAGGCGCGTTTCCAGGATTGGCTGCCCGACGGATCGATGCTGATCACCACCCGCTTCGGCACCACCAACCAGGTCCACCACGTCGCGGCGCCGGGAGCCGCGCGCACCCAGCTCACCTTCTTCGGAGAACCGGTGGCGAGCGCCGTGACGGTGCCGGGCACCGACCGCTTCATCCTCAGCCGCGACACCGGCGGCGACGAATGGTTCCAGCTCTATCTGCGCGGCCTCACCGGGCAGGCGGCGCAGCTGACCGAGCCGGTCACCCGCAACCAGCAACCCGTCTTCTCGCGCGACGGCCGCCTGCTCGCCTGGAGCCGGGCGGTGCGCGGGTCGGCCGACTATGCCATCCTCGTCGCCGATCCTGCGGACCCGGCGAGCCGTCGCGTCGCCTGGCAGGGAACCGGCGCGGTCGGACCGGCGGCGATCTCTTCGGACAACAGCCGCATCCTCGTCGCCCGCGGAATTTCCAACCGCGAGACCCGGCTGTCGCTGCTCGATCTCGCCAGCGGAACGGCCCGGCCGCTCGCCTGGTCGGCCGCGGAGCCGGCGCGCTACGAAAATGCGCGCTTCTCGCCCGACGGCCGCGCCGTGATCGCGATCACCAACCGCGGCAGCGACGTGCGCCGGCTTGCCGAGATCGATATCGCGAGCGGCGCCGTCCGTCATCTCTCGCCGGAGCTGCGCTGGGACATCGAGGATTATGACATCAGCCGCGACGGCCGCCTGCTCGCTTATGCGGTGAACGAGGAAGGCTTTTCCCGGGTCCATCTGTTGGACCGGACCACCGGCCGCGAGCTGGCGCTCCCCGATCTGCCGCGCGGCGTCCTCAACGCGCTTAAATTCTCCCCGGACGGCGCCCGGCTCGCCCTCGGCTTCACGACCGCCACCACGGCGGGCGACGTCTGGAGCCTGGACCTCGCCGACGGAAGCCTGACCCGCTGGACCGCCTCCGAGCCCGGCGATCTCGATCCCGCCCGCCTCGCCGAACCGCGGCTCGTCCGCTTCACCAGCTTCGACGGGCTGTCGGTTCCCGCCTTCGTCTACCGCCCAACCGGCATCCCCGCCGATCGCCGCACGCCCGTCATCGTCGATATCCATGGCGGCCCCGAAGCCCAGTCCCGCCCCGGCTGGAATCCGGGCGCCCAATATTTCGCCGACGTGCTCGGCGCGACGGTGATCCTGCCCAATGTTCGCGGCAGCGACGGCTACGGCACCCGCTATCTCAATCTCGACAATGCCGAAAAGCGCGAGGATTCGGTGCGCGACATCGGCGCGCTGCTCGACTGGATCGCGCAGCAGCCGGATCTCGATCCGGCGCGGGTCGCGGTCTACGGCCAATCCTATGGCGGCTATATGTCGCTGGCCTCGATGACGCACTTCTCCGATCGCTTGGTGGGCGGCGTCAATCGTTATGGAATCAGTGACTTCGCGACGTTTCTTCAGAATACGGAAGCCTATCGGCGCGACAATCGCCGCGCCGAATATGGCGACGAGCGGGATCCGGCCATGCGTGCCGTGTTCGAACGCATCGCGCCGATGAACAACGTCCACCGCATCACCCGGCCGATGCTGGTGATGCAGGGCGCCAACGATCCGCGGGTGCCGCAATCGGAAAGCGACCAGATCGTCGCCCGGCTGCGGGAGAATGGGGTGGAGGCCTGGTACGTCCTCTTCGCCGACGAAGGGCACGGCTTCCTGAAGAAGCACAACAACGACCTTCGCCGCGAGGTGGAGACGGTGTTCCTGCGGCGCCTGTTCGGCGAATGAGACGGCGCGCCGGTCAGCCGGCGCGTCTCATTCCCGGCCGTACCATTCGTCCACGCGAGCCAGCTGATCGTAATCGCCCCAAGGCGCGTGTTCGGGGTGAAGCTTCGCGGTGAAGGGCGCATCGCCCGTCAGCCATTTCCCGGCCGCGGCGGTGAAGTTGCGCTCGGCGATATCTGTGAAATCGGCCGGGTCGATCCCGCTCCTGCCCCCGACGGGCGCCGAGACATGGCCGAGCCGTCCGCGCGCCCGGGCGAGGCTCCAATATTCGAAACAGGCCGGCACGCCCTCGACGCCTTCGAACCCGCCGCGCTCCGCGATCAGGCCGATGAGGCCGAGCTGCATCGAATAGCCTTCCGCCACCGCCTTCGCGCTCGGCGCCTTGCCGGTCTTGTAGTCGACGATGGCGAGGCTTCCGTCCGCCATCCGATCGATCCGATCGGCGATGCCGTACAGCTCGACCCCGGCAAGGCTGCAGGTGCCATAGGCCTCCGCGCGCAGCGGCAGCCGCCCGGCGTCCCGGTTGCGCGCCACCTCTTCCGCGATCCAGTCGATCGCCTCCAGCAGCCGCGGTTGCCAGAGGGCGCGCACCACGGGGTGAGCGGCATGGCTTTCGAGCAATTCCTGGGCGCGGGCGCGCAGCCGAGCCGGATCGCAATCGTCCTCCTTCATCCACCTTTCCAGCGCTTCGTGCACCGCGCTGCCGCGCCAGGCGGGGCCGGGATCGGCATCGATCGGGTCGAGGGCCGACAGGGCGAGCATGCGCCGGGCATAGAAAGCGAAGGGATCGGCCTTCAGGCGGTCCACTTCGGTGACGGAGATGCGGCGCGGACGGCTGGCCGGTTCCGGGCTTGGCGCCGGCTGTCGTGCCGGCGCGAAAGCGGCCGGACGGTCGAGCCCCTGCGCCCAGCGGCGGTGCGTCGGCGAACGGGTGAGGCCGCCGGTCATCGCTTCCAGCCGGAGCCAGAAGCGGGACGCGACCGCAGGCGACCGCGCACCGCGCCGGGCGCGGGTGACGAGGACGCGCGGCGCGCCGAGCGCCGTCGAAAGATCATGGGCGGCGAGCCCGATCCGCCGCTCGAGGCCCGGCAGCCCGAGCTCCGTGCGGATGCGGGGCGCGAGCCAGGGATCGGGCGTCGGCAGCGCCGGCCATGCACCCTCGTTCAGTCCCGCCAGGATCATCAGATCGGCATGTTGAAGCCGCGCTTCGATCAGGCCCCAGATGAAGATGCGGGGATGCTGGCCGAAAGGCGGACGGACCGCCACGCCCGCCATCAGCCGCTCGAGGATCGGCGCCAGGCTGGCGGGATCGAGCCGCTCGGGTCCATGTGCCGCCGCCGGCTCGAGCGCTGCGAACAGGTCGGACGCGGCGCGCCCGGCGGGGCCGGCCCACACTTCGTCGTCACTCAGCGCCGAGGCGGCTTCGCGCAGAGCGGCCAGGAGGGCCGGAAGATCGGCCTCGGCGTTGGCGAAGGCGCGTTCAAGAGCCTCGAGACGTCTTGACGCCAGCGGCCACCATGCGGCGGCGCGCTTGCGCACGTCGCGGTCGCGGCGCGAACGGTCCGCCAGATGCGCGTCGATGCCGGACAGGCCGGCCGGCGGGCGTGGGCCGCGCAGCGCCAGATCGAGATCCCGGGTTCCCTCCAGCCAGGCGCGGCGCCCCTCCCCCTTCATCACCAGCGGATGCTTCAGCACGGTGAGCAGCGGCACCGGCGCGAACCGCTCGGTCGCGGCGGCGGCGAGGGCGAGGATCAACGTCCCCGGGGGCGTGCGGGACAGCGGCCGGCCGGCGCTGTCGTCCGCCTCGATCCCCCATCGCCGCAAGTGGGCGGAGACGCGGCGGGCGAGGTCGCGATCCGGGGTCACCAGAGCCGCGGTGCGCTCCGGAGTCTCGAGCGCCTCGCGCAGCGCGATCGCCACCGCCTGCGCCTCTTCGGCCGGATCGGCCAGCTCCAGCGCGCGAATGCCCGTCAGGCGCCGCTCGGCGGGCTTCAGCGCCTGCCAGCGCGCGGTGAACTCCGCCGGCGCCATGGCATGGGCGATGGCCCGGCTGCGGGCGGCCGGTGCGTCCCGTCCCCCGCCCCAGCGCCAGCGTGCGACTTCGCCGCGGCCCACCGACATCAGGTCCAGCAGGCGTTTCAGCTGGAACTGGGGATGGGTCTCGATCGCGTGGAGGCGGCGTCCGGTGACGGGGTCAGGATCATGCGGCCCCAGCGCGCCCCATTCCTCCTCCGGCATGCCGAGATCGAGCGCCGGGAACACGACCATGCCGCCTGGCATCCGCGCCACGACCTTCAACAGCCGGGCGACGGCGGGCGCGGTGGTGGTGATGCCCGCCGCGCAGACGAACCCGGCCGGCGGCGCCGCGTGCCAGCGGCGGGCGACCCGGTCCAACAGGCGATTGCGGCGATCGGCGAGGTCGATCCTGCCTTGTTCGACAAGAGTTTGTGGCCAGTCCCTCAGGATCAGCATCAAGCGATCGAGCGACTTCTGCCAATGGACCGAGAGGTCCGGAAGACCGGCGGCGATGTCGCGCAGCCGGGCGGGATCCACCTCCTCGATCAGCAACTGGTCGAGCGTGCGCCCAAGATCCTCCGCCAGGCGGATCGCCTCCGCCGCGTCGACGCCGGAGTGGCGCTGGACGAGCCGCGCGAGCAGCATCAGCCGTTCGACCGGCTCGACCGCCGGAGGAACGCCCTCTCCGTCCCCGATCGGCTCGATCAGCCCGCCGATCCGGGCCTCCAGCTCCTCGTCGCCGATCGGCACGAGCCGGGGCAGCAGCAGTCCCTTGCGTTCGGTGCGGCGCACGAACGCGTCCTGGATCGCGCGCCCGGCGCGGTTCGAGGGCACGAGCACGATGCCGCGGGCAAGGCCGGTCTCCTCGCGGCCATGGAGAGCGATCAGCCCGGCGGCGAGCGCGTCGGCGAAGGCGCGGTGGGGAGGGATGGTGAAGACGGCGGGAGTCACGCCTGCACCCTAGCCGTGCGGCCCTCGCCAAGTCGAGCGATCAGGCGCCGCTCAGGATTGCCTCGGTCTTGTGGATGTTGGCCGGCGCGCCGACGTCGAACCACAGCCCCTGATGCACCGCGCCGAAGCAGCGCCCGGCGGCGATCGCCCGGTCCCACAACAGGTTGAGCGAGAAGGGACCTTCTGGAATGTCCCCGTCGAACAGCCGCTTGGCGACCATCATGACGCCCGTATAGACGAACGGCGCCACCGTTCCCGCTTTGCGGCGGCGCAGGCGCCCCATCGGGTCCATGTGGAAATCGCCCTGGCCCGCATGGCAATGGGCGCGGGCCAGCGGCACCAGCAGCAGCAGCGCGTCCATCCGCGCGTCGTCCCAATGCGCGGCGAGCAGGCGGAGCGTATCGACCGGGCCGTCGATCCAGATATTGTCGGAATTGACGACCAGGAACGGATCGGCGTCGATCAGGGGCAGCGCCCTGGCCAGGCCTCCGCCGGTCTCCAATAGAAGATCGCGCTCGTCTGATATCGCGATTTCAATGCCTTGAACACGGTTTCTGAGATGCGCCTCGAGCGCGTCCGCCAGATAATGGACGTTGACCACCGCCTTGCACACGCCCGCCGCGCGCAGCCGGTCCAGGCAATGGTCGAGCAAGGTCTGTCCCGCGACCTCGACCAGCGGCTTCGGGCGGGTGGCGGTAAGCGGACGCATCCGCTTGCCGAGGCCGGCGGCGAGCACCATCGCCACCTCCGGAAGCCGCACATCCGGATCTGGCCGAAGCGCCAGCGGTGCCTTGTAGCGGCTCATGCGGCGGCGTCCGTCTGCCAGGCCGCCGCCCTCTTGTCCGGTCCGATATGCGCGTCGAACCAGCCTCTCACCGGCGCGAGCGCCGGATGGGCGAGATTGCGCTCGAGATAGGACCAGACCCTCGGCTGGAACGCGGTGTAGTGCGCCTTGCCGTCGCGCCTCCACAGGCGCGTGAAGATGCCGAGGATTTTCGAATTCCGCTGCGCGCCGAGAATTTCATAGTCCGCGCGGAAGCGCGCGGCATCCTCCACCTTCGCCTTGTCCAGATAGCGGGCGATCATCGCCTCCTCGAGCTCCTCAGAAACGTCCCGCCGCGCGTCCTGAAGCAGCGAGACGAGGTCGTACGCCGGGTGGCCGGCGAGCGCGTCCTGGAAATCGAGCAGCCCCAGCCGCCGCGGATCGTCCAGCACCATCAGATTGTCGGCATGATAGTCGCGCAGCACCAGCACAGGCCGACGGTTCACGGTTTCGAGGATCCCACCCCACACGCTCCGCCAGGCCTCGAGCCAGGCGCCCTCGTCCGGAGCGACCCCGACCGCGGGCGCATACCATTCGGTCAGCAGGCCGACCTCGCGCGTCATCGCTTCTTCGCCATAGGGATCGAGGTCGCGAGGCGCGGGCTCCCGATGCAGGTCGGCGAGGATGTCGATCGCCGCCTCGTAGATGTCCCGCTCCCGCCCCGGCTCCCGCTGAAGCAGCGGCCCGACGCGATCATCGCCGAAATCCTCCAGCAGCAGCAGGCCGCCGGCCACATCCGCGGCCAGGATGCACGGGGGCGCGAAGCCGCGCTCGATCAGATGGCCGGCAATGCGCATGAACGGCCCGACATCCTCATGCTCGGGCGGCGCGTCCATCAGCACCGCGCGCGCGCCGTCCTTCACCACGCGGAAGTAGCGGCGGAAGGATGCGTCCCCCGCGAGCGGAAGAATCCGCGCGCCTTCCCAACCGTTTAGGGCGAGGAACCGGGGCGCGTGGGAAGGCGGAATCATTGGGGCGGCCATCGTTCCTCCCAAGCCGCCGGCACCTCGGCTGTCAAGGCGCGGGCACCGCCCGGCTCCGCCTCCAGCCGGATCCGGAGCGTTTCCGGCCAGAGCCGCGGCAGCCGTTCCGGCCACTCGATTACCAAAGCGGCGTCGGCGCGCGCATCGCCGAGCGCCAGTTCCTCGATCTCCTCCGGATCCTCGATCCGGTAGAGGTCGACATGCCAGAGCGGGAGACGCAGGTCCGGCGGCTCATAGGCCTGGACGATCGGAAAGGTGGGGCTCGCAACGTCCCCATCGAAGCCCAGGCCGCGCAGGATGCCGCGGCTCAGCGTGGTCTTACCGGCACCGAGATCGCCGTGCAGCGCGATCACGTCGCCGGCCCGAAGCCGCGCCGCGAGGGCCGCGCCGAACCTCTCGGTCGCCTCCGGGTCGGCGAGACGGATCATGCCGCGGCGGAGGTCTGCCGCGCCGCCTCGCGCCTCGGCAGGCGAATGGTGACGGTGGTGCCCTGCCCCGGCTCGGACTGGAGATCGATCGTGCCGCCATGCGCCTCGACGAACTGCCGGGCGAGCGGCAGACCGAGACCGAGCTGCGCGTCGCCCGCGCCGGCATCCGCCGTGCGGTGGAAGCGATCGAAGACCCGCGCCTGATCCTCCGGGGCGATGCCGCGTCCGTTGTCCGAAACCGTCACCGCGGCCTCCCCCGCCGATCCGTCCGCATGAAGCAGGACGCGGCCGCCAGGATCGGTGAAGGCGAGCGCATTGCGAAGGACGTTGCCGAGCGACTGGCGCAGACGGCTGCGGTCGCCCGTCACCCGACCCGCCTGCTCGGTCAGTTCAATCGCGAAGTCGATCTCCTTCTCCTCCGCCTGCGCCCGGAACGACTCGCCCGTCTCCCGGCACAGCTCCGCGAGATCGATCTCCTCCTCGGCGAGGAGCAGGCTCCCGACATCGCTCTGGGTGAGATCGAGAACGTTGTCGATCAGCGCCGACAGGCGGGCGACGCTGTCGAGGATCGCCGCGACATATTCGGCGGCGGTCGGCGGGAGGTCGCCCGCATAGCCGCCCTCCAGCATCTCGGCGAAACCGCCGATCGAGGTGAGCGGCGTGCGCAGCTCGTAGCTCATGTTGGAGACGAAGGCGGTCTTCAGCCGGTCGGCATCCTCCAGCGCCTCGTTGCGTTCCCGAAGCGCGGCCTCGACGGTCTTGCTCGCCGTGATGTCGAGCATGGTGAAAAGCGCATTGCCGTCGGGGAGCGGCACGGCCGCGAACTCGAATTCGCGCCCGTCGGTCAGCGACACCCGGCCGCTGCGCTGCTTGCGCTCGATGGTCGCGCTGCGGACCAGTTCCCGCACCAGCCCGGCATGGTTGGGGTTCCTGAGCTTGCGCGCCAGATGCCCGGTCAGGCTGTCGACGCGCGGATGCTTGGCAAGCTGCTCCTCCTCGAATTCCCAAAGCTCGCGAAAACGGTTGTTCCAGAGGTGGAGCCGCCCGTCCGACGCGAACACGCCGATCGCCTCGAACAGATTGTCGAACGTGGCGGTGCGCACCCGCAGCAGGGTGTCGCGCGCGGAGGCGAGCCGGATCTGCTCGGTGCGATCCTCGAAAATGACGAGCAGGCCGCCGTCCGGGAGCGGCTGCGCGACCACCCGCAGATGCTTGCCGGACGGCAGCAGCCAATCCTCCTCGTCCGCCGCGAGGCCGGAGGTGAACCAGCGGCGACGCTCCTCCTTCCAGTCGGGGAAGTCGCGCACTTCGGGCAGGTTGCCTTGCTCGCGCATCGCCTCGATCACCCGGTCGAATTCCGGGCGGTCGCCGAGCAGATCGGCGGACAGCGAGAACAAACGGGCGAAGGGCTGGTTGAAGAAGATGAGACTGCGGTCGCGGCCGAACTGGGCGACGCCGGCGGACAGGCGGTCGAGCATGTCGCGCTGGGCGCGCACGAAACGGGCGAGCTCCGCCCGCGCCTGTTCCTGGTCCTCGACATCAATCGCATAGCCGGCGACGCCGCCGGGTCCGAGCGGCACTTCCACGATCTGCATCGTCCGGCGCTCGCCCGCGATGGTGGCGGGGACGGTGCGTTGCGCGAGTTCGCCCTGTGCCCGCACCGCGGCGGCTTCGCGCTCGGGACCCTCGGCCTCGTCGACCAGTTCGATGCCCTCGCGAACGACCTCGCCGGCATCTTCCGCCTCGACGGCGGCGACATAGGCGCTGTTCACCATGGCGAGCCGCAAATCGGGGCCGCGGTGCCACATCGGGAACGGCGCCGCTTCGATCAGGGCGGAAAGCGCGTCGAGCGCGGCGCCATGCCGTTCCAGCCGGGCCCGGAGCGCGGCCGCCTGCTCCTCGCTCTCGGTCTCGTCGAAGAACCACAGGAGCATCGCACCCGGCGCTGCGGGCGCGGGCGCGGGCATGGCGTCGATCCGCAGCACGCGGGTCGAACCCGCGGGGCGCAGCGCACGTTCGAACCGGCCGCCGGACGCGGCGGCCCGCGCCACGTCCTCGCGCAGCGCCTCGGCGTCGGCGGGCGAAAGGCAGTCGGATCGAAGCAGGGCGTCCCATTCGCCCGGAAGCTCGGCGATGCCGAGCGCGCCCGCCAGGCGGCCGGAGCCCTGCAGCGCGCCTCCAGGCTCGATCAGCAGCGGCATTGCGGGGCTCGCGTCGATCAGCGCCGCCGCCCGCCGCGCATCTTCCGCGGCCGCTTCCGCCTCGGCGACGCGCCGCCGCGCGCCGAGCGTCGCCCAAAGCGCGAAGGCCAGCCACAGGCCCGCCACAAGGCCGAGCGCCGCGAGCGCATGCGGTGAGAGCGCGATCACCGCCCTCCCCACTTTCCCGAGACTTCACGCACCGCGCCAGCGAACATGAGCGGTTCTTAGGCCCCCCGGCGCGCCAACGGAAGCGGCCAAAAGCGCCGGAAGCATATACGGTCGCCGATGCGGCCGGCGCAACAACCGCCGGCGCTCCCTTCTCGGGGGGCGCCGGCAGGCGTCGCGATCAGTAGCGGTAATGTTCCGGCTTGAACGGACCTTCCACCGGCACGCCGATATAATCGGCCTGCTTCTGGCTGAGCTTGCTGAGCTTGACGCCCAGCTTCTCGAGGTGGAGCGCGGCGACCTTCTCGTCGAGATGCTTGGGCAGGACGTAGACGTCGTTCTTGTACTGGTCGGACTTGGTCCACAGCTCGATCTGCGCCAGCACCTGGTTGGTGAAGCTGGAGCTCATCACGAAGCTCGGATGGCCGGTGGCGCAGCCGAGGTTCACAAGCCGGCCCTTGGCGAGCACGATGATCTTCTTGCCGTCCGGGAATTCGACTTCGTCGACCTGCGGCTTGATCTCGGTCCACTTCATGTTCGACAGCGCGCCGATCTGGATCTCGCTGTCGAAATGGCCGATGTTGCAGACGATCGCCATGTTCTTCATCGCCCGCATATGGTCGAGCGTGATGACGTCGGCATTGCCGGTGGCGGTGACGAAGATGTCGGCGCGGGTGGCGGCCTCCTCCATCGTCACGACCTCATAGCCTTCCATCGCCGCCTGCAGCGCGCAGATCGGGTCGATTTCGGTGACGAGCACGCGGGCGCCGCCGTTGCGAAGCGAAGCGGCCGAGCCCTTGCCGACGTCGCCGAAGCCGGCGACCACGGCGACCTTGCCGGCCAGCATCACGTCGGTGGCGCGGCGGATGGCGTCGACCAGCGATTCCTTGCAGCCGTAGAGATTGTCGAACTTCGACTTGGTGACGCTGTCGTTGACGTTGATCGCCGGGAAGGGAAGCTTGCCCTTCTTGGCAAGTTCATAGAGGCGGTGAACGCCCGTGGTGGTCTCCTCCGACACGCCCTTGATCGTCTCGACCGTCTTGGTGAGATAGCCCGGCCGCTCGGCCAGGAAGCGCTTCAGCGTGGCGACGAAGATTTCCTCTTCCTCGTTGGTCGGCGCGAACAGTTCCTCGCCGGCCTCGACCCGTGCGCCCCACAGGGCGAACATGGTGGCGTCGCCGCCGTCGTCGAGGATCATGTTGCAGGTCTGGTCGCGGCCCCAGTCGAAGATGCGCACGACATAGTCCCAATATTCCTCCAGCGTCTCGCCCTTGACGGCGAAGACGGGAACGCCGGTCGCGGCGATCGCGGCGGCGGCATGGTCCTGGGTGGAAAAGATGTTGCACGAGGCCCAGCGCACTTCGGCGCCGAGCGCGGTCAGCGTCTCGATCAGCACCGCGGTCTGGATCGTCATGTGGAGCGAACCGACGATGCGCGCGCCCTTCAGCGGCTGCGATGCGCCGAACTCCTCGCGCAACGCCATCAGGCCCGGCATTTCGGTCTCGGCGATCTCAATCTCCTTGCGGCCGAAGCCGGCAAGATCGATGTCGTGGATCACATAGTCGTTGAACGGGGTCTGGGCCTGGGTCGCCACGGAAAACTCCTCAAATCTGTCTGGAAAGATGGCGCCGCCCTAACCGAAGGAGGCCCAAGATGCAAATATAAAGATATCTTTATATGTGGTCAGAAAGGGCTCAGGCCGTGCCGCTCTCCGTCGCGAGGAGGCGGGGGTCGATGCCGGCGCTTCGGAAGCCGGCGCTCCAGCGCTCCGCCACGTCGCAGCGATAGAGCAGGTCCTCGTCGCCGGGCGTCGCGAACCAGCCGTGGCGGGTCATCTCCTCCTCCAGCTGGCCGGCGCCCCAGCCGGCATAGCCGAGCGCCGCCACCCAGCGGGTCGGGCCGCGTCCTTCCGCGATCGCCTTCAGGATGTCGAGCGTGGCGCTAAGCTTCCACCGCCCCGCCACGTCGACGCTTTCCTGCCCGCCCCAGTCGCAGGAGTGGATGAGAAAGCCGCGCTGCGGCTCGACGGGTCCGCCGAGATGGATCGGCGCGTCGGGCGCGACGCCCACCTCGATGCCGAGCTGCCGCAGCAGGTCGTGAAAGCCGATCCGCGGCACGACGCGTCCGAGCCCGATACCCAGCGCGCCGTTTTCGTCATGGACGCACATCGCGATCACCGCCTTCTCGAACCGCGGGTCGCCGATGCCCGGCATCGCGAGCAGGAACTGGCCGGACAAGAAAGGCGGGGCATCCATGCGTCCGCTATAGGCCCCCCGTCCCGGTGGCGGCAACCGCGAGGACGGCGACGGCGAGGCTGTTCAAGCGCCGCCGCGGCTTGCTAGAGCGCGGCACAGATCTTCCAACCTGAAAGGACCAGGACATGACCATCGGCGTCGGCGACCGCATTCCCCAGGCGAACCTCGTCAAGGCAACGGCCGACGGGCCGGAGCCCGTTTCAACCGAGGAGTTTTTCGGCGGCCGCAAGGTCGCGCTGTTTTCCGTGCCGGGCGCCTTCACGCCGACCTGCTCGGCCCGCCACCTGCCGGGCTTCGTCGATAAGGCCGAGGAGATGAAGGCGAAGGGCGTGGACGAGGTCGCATGCACCGCCGTCAATGACGCCTTCGTTCTCCAGGCCTGGGCGCAGCAGGCCGGTGCCGAAGGCAAGGTGACGATGCTCGCGGACGGCAACGGCGATTTCGCCCGCGCGATCGGCCTCACCATGGACGGTTCGCGCTTCGGCATGGGACTTCGCGGCCAACGCTGGTCGGCGATCGTCGAGGACGGCGTCGTGAAGGAGTTGAACGTCGAGGAGCCGGGAGCGTTTTCCGTGTCGAGCGCCGATCATATGATCAGCCAGCTTTGAGCCAGATGCGGAGGCGGGCGCCGGGCGACGGCGTCCCGCCTCCGCCGCGCCTCCGTTCGGCGCGCCTGCCGCCCCCTTCCCCGCCGCTCGCGCATTGAAGCGCTGGAGTTGCGAAACCTTGGAAGGGGAGAATCGATCATGTCTCAGCATCAGGACGGGCGTGGCGGCGCGAGCCACACGCCGGCCCGGCCCAATCACGCGTTGACCGCCGCGCTGATCGGCGGCGCGGCCGCCGCGGCGGCGGGGGCCGTGTGGGGCGCCCGCCGCTACGCCCGCGGCGGAGACGGGCAGACGGACGGCGACGGCGCGCCGCTCAATGCGGTGATGAAGAACGCGCTCACGGCGACCGAACTGGGCTGCGGCGGACGCGCGAAATTGGACGCGAAGGCGGAGACGCCCCCGAAGGAGCCGGCGGTCCCCTCCGCGCCGACCGAGCCGAGCGTGCCCGGCTGAGCCGGCCCGGCCCGGATCAGCGCCTTGCCGGCTGTTCCAGCGGCCGCATCACTTCCGCGGCGAAGCGCTCCGCCTGGTTGGCGAACACCAGCAGATTTACCGCCAGATTGCCGCGCACGAAGCCGTAATCGGCGGTGAGGTAACGCTGCAGCGCCGGGCGGCCGTCGTTCGTCTGGAAGGCCTTCGAAAAGGCATAGCGGTGGTTGAAATTCTGGATGCCTTGCGCGGCGCGTTCCGGAGGGACCCCGGCCGGCAGGTTCCAGATCGACTGGATGCTGAGCGCCTTGCATACGCTGCCGCCGCGCTCGCAATTGCCGAAGGCGATCACCGCCCGCCGGTTGTTCGGGAAGATGACGTTGAGCGCGGGTCGGTCCGGCGTGCCGGCGCGCTGGTGCCTGGCCCCGATCGCGGTCAGCACAGGCTCGACCGTCGCGAAGTTGAAGCTGGGGAGGAGTTGGTTGTTTTCCGGCGCGCGCGGATTCCACTGCGGGGGCGCCACTTGCGCGGCCGCCGCGGCGGGGGTCAGGAAGAAAAGCGCGATCACTGCCGCTCGCATGGCGTGCCTCCGGAAGCTGACGGGAACGGGCATCCCCTGCCCGCCCCCGCCTCTAACAGGGCTTCAGGCGCGCGCCGCCCATGTTCGACGGGCCGTGCGCCAGCCGGGGCGAGCGCTGCCCGGCCGCGTCACCAGCCGCACTGACGCCCGCGATTCTGCTCGCGCAGCCAGGTGAGGAGCGGCTGGAAATAAGCGATCATCGCCTCGCCCGACATCTCGCGCTGGCCGGTAAAGGCTTCGAGCGCGTCCGGCCACGGCCGCGAGGCGCCCATTTCGAGCATCGCGTTCAGCCGCTGCCCGACCTCGCGGTTGCCGTAGAAGGAGCAGCGGTGAAGCGGCCCGGTCCAGCCCGCCTGCCGGCACGCCGCCTCGTAGAATTGGAACTGGAGAATGCGGGCCAGGAAGTAGCGCGTGTAGGGGACGCTGGCCGGGATGTGATATTTGGCGGCCGCGTCGAAATGCGCCTCGGTGCGCTCCACCGGCGGTACGATGCCCTGATATTGGAGCCGCAGCCGGTTCCAGGCGGCGTTCATCTCGTTTTCCGGGATTTCGCCGGAGAAGACTCCCCAGCGCCACCGGTCGACGAGCAGACCGAAGGGAAGGAAGGCGATCGAATCCAGCGCCTGACGCAGAAGCAGCATCCGGTCCTGCTCGGGGGTGGGCAGCTGGTTCTGGTTCAGCAGGCCGACCTGGACCAAATATTCCGGCGTCACCGACAAGGCGATGAGATCGCCCACCGCTTCGTGGAAGCCGTCATTGGCGCTGTTGAGGTAGAGGAAGGGCTGCTGGTTGTAGGCGCGCTGGTAATAATTGTGGCCAAGCTCGTGGTGCACGGTCACGAAGTCGGTGGCGTTGACCCGCGTGCACATCTTGATGCGCAGATCCTCGACATTGTCGACGTTCCAGGCCGATGCGTGGCAGACGACCTCGCGGTCGCGCGGCTGGGTGATCATCGAGCGCTGCCAGAAAGTCTCGGGCAGCGGCGCGAAGCCGAGCGAGCTGAAGAAGGCCTCGCCCTGGCGGACGATACGCTCCGGCGTATATTCGTTCCGGACGAGCAGTTCGGTCAGATCATAGGCCTGGCCGCCGGACTGCTGAGGCGCGACGAGATCGAACACGTTGCCCCAGGCCTGCGCCCACAGATTGCCGAGCAGATGCGCCTGGATCGGCCCGGTCGCGGGCTGCACCTGGTCCCCATAATGGCGGTTGAGGCCGGCGCGGGTGAAGCAGTGAAGCTCGTCGTAGAGCGGCTTCACCTGGCCCCACAGCTGGTCCGTCAGCGCGGCGAACTCGTCGGGCGGCATGTCGTAGAGCGAGCGCCACATCGCGCCGGTGTCGGCGAAGCCCAGCTCGCGCGCGCCCTCGTTGGAGAGGCCGGTCATGCGCACATAATCCTGCCGCATCGGCGCGCCGACATTGTCGTGCCAGGTCGTCCACATCTCGCGCAGATGCTCGGGGTTGCGGACCGTGCCCATCCGCGCTTCGGTCTCGTTGCCGGTCAGCTCCTCGCCCGCCATGGTGGCGCGGCCGCGGCCGTAGAGCGACTGGAGCCGCGTCGAGATTTCGTTGAGCTCGCCGGCGGCACCGGGACGCGTGGGCGCGGGCAGGACGATGCCGCTCCTCAGGATGTCGAGCTTGCGGCGAGTGTCGTAGCTGAGGCCCGGAACGTTCTGGAAGCGCGCGGCCTCGTTGGCGAGGCGCACCTGCATTTCGGTGCCGATCGTTCCGAAATGGGTAGTGAGGGCGTCGGTGTCTTCGGTGATGTAGGTCTGGTTCACCCAGGCGGCGCGGGCGCTCAGCACCGAGAATTCGGACAATTCGCGTTCGGCCTGCTCGACGAAGGCGTCGGCTTCGGCGGCAGTCGCAGGGGCCTGGGCGGTGCGGGCGGCGGGCGCGGCGGCGGTCTGGGCGGTGGCCGTGGTGCAGCCGGCCGAGAGCAGAGCGGCGGCGACGGCGAGGAGGGAAACCTTGGCTTTCATCGGGCGCATCCTCTTGGTTTCGTTCCGGTGCGGGGTCTTTGGACCCCGGCTTGCCCGCCGGTCAAGATGCGAGGAAGTCGGCGATGGCGCGGCCGAGCTCGGGCTTGATGACGGCGCTCATATGGTTGCCGGGCACTTCGACATAGCGGCCCTGCGGGAGGAGATCGGCCAATGCTTCGGACGAGCCGTTGTCCCTGTCGTCCGCGCCGGAGACGACCAAGGTCGGCATGGCGATGGCGCGCAATTCCTCCTCGCTCGTGTCGACGAAGCTGTCGAGCAGCGGTAGCAGCGCGTCGGGGTCGCCGCCGGTGGTCTTCAGGAAAGCCTCGGCCATCCATTCGGGCGAGCCGCGCTCGTGCGTGCCGAGGCCGCGCAGGATCTTCTTGAAATGGGCCGCGCGCCGCCCCGTTTCGAGCAGGCCCTGCAGCCCCATTCCGGCGACGATCAGCCGCTCGGGGCGCGCGCCCATCGCCACCATCCGCACCGAGGTGCGCCCGCCGAGCGAATAGCCGCCGAGATCGTAGGTGCTAAGGCCGAGATGCCGGATCAGCGCGAGACCGTCTTGGGCGAGGATGTCGGGCGGATAGGCGGCCGGATCGTGTGGCCGGGCGCTGTGCCCATGGGCGCGCAGATCGGGCATGATCACCCGCATGCCCCGGGCGGCGATTTCGGCGGCATGGCCGAACTTCAGCCAGTTGGTGTCGGCGTCCGAGAACAGGCCGTGGAGGAGCAGGACCGCGCGCCCCTCCCCCAGTTCGTGCCACGCGATCTCGGTGCCGTCGAGGGCGGTGAAGCTATGTCTGGTCGGGGAGCTTGCCAACGCTGTTCATCCATCTGTCCACCAGCGGCTGGTAGTCCTCGCTTCGCGTCTCGGGAAGGCCCGACGTGTCGATCCAGGCGCAATGCATGCTCTCCGCCGCGAAATGCGCGGTCGGGCGGAAGCGGGACGGGTCGTCGAACGAGGCGACGGTGAGGTCCGTCTTGTCGCTTTCCGGATATTGAAAGCCGAGCGATGCGCCGCATTCCCGGCAGAACGGCCGCCGCGCGAACGGCGAGCTTTGATACCAGTCCGGCTCCCGCGCCCAGGCGACGTCCGCCTTCCGCAACGTCTTGAAGGGAATCGAGACGCTGCCGGTCGCGCGCTGGCACATCCGGCAGTGGCACAGATAGGCCTCGTCGCTGTCGGGGCGCGCCGTGTAGCGGATCCGCCCGCGCGCGCAGCCGCCGGTCATCGTTTCAGCCATCGGGTATCTCCTCGCCGAGCAGGAACAGCATCGGAGCGTATTGGCTGCCGCGCACCTTGCCGGCGAAAACGCGGTCCGCAGTGACCATCGGCCAGCCCTGCATATAGGCAGCGGCAAGGAAGTAGCAGTCGTAGACGGAGTGGCGGAGCGCGAGCCCCATCGCGAACGCCTGCGAACCGTAGATCGGCGATGGAAGCAGCGAAACCCGTGCCTCTATCTCCTGATAAGCGCCGCGCGCCTGATCGAGGGTGATCTCGCGGGTCCTCACCTTCTTCGCGAGCGCGTTGCCGACTTCCGCCTGAAAAAGATCGGGCGCCACCAGTGCGCGCTCAATCAGTTCGGCCGCGGCATCGGCCCCTTCCTCACCGACCACCCATTTGAGCGCGACGCTCGTATCGAGGACCAGCATCAGTGCCCGTGGTCGCGGTCTTCCCGGACCAGTTGCTCCGCCGGAGTCTGCGGCACATCCGGCGTCATCGCGCGGATCGCCGCGAAGCGGGCCAGCACCTCGTCGCGCCGTTCGGGGCTGAGCGGCCGGGCCCGCCTCAGCGCCTCACGCAGCTCGGCCTCGAGCGAGCGCTTGTTCGCCTCTGCCGCCGCCTTGTAGTCGGCGAGCAGTTCCTCATCGATATTGCGGATCAGTGCCTGGGCCACGGCCGGATGATAGCAAAATGCTATCGCCGGCTCAAGCGGCCTTCCGGAGGTGCCTTCGTCCGAGCAGTTCGGCGATCTGCACCGCGTTCAGCGCCGCGCCCTTCCTCAGATTGTCAGAGACGCACCACAGGTTGAGGCCGTTCTCGACCGTCGGGTCCTCGCGAACTCGGCTCACATAGGTCGCATATTCGCCGACGCATTCGACCGGCGTCACGTAACCGCCGTCCTCGCGCTTGTCGACGAGCATCACGCCGGGCGCCTCGCGCAAGATCTCCTGCGCCCGTTCGGCCGACAGCTCTTCCTCGAACTCGATGTTGATCGCTTCCGAATGGCCGACGAAGACCGGCACGCGGACGCAGGTCGCCGTTACCTTGATCTTCGGGTCCAGGATCTTCTTGGTTTCGACCACCATCTTCCATTCCTCCTTGGTCGAACCGTCGTCGAGGAAGCTGTCGATGTGCGGAATGACGTTGAAGGCGATCTGCTTGGTGAAGAAGGCCGGCTCGTTGGCGTCGCCGACGAAGATGTTGCGGCTCTGCTCGAACAGCTCGTCCATGCCGGTTTTGCCGGCGCCGGAGACGGACTGGTAGGTCGCGACCACGACCCGCTTGATGCGGGCGACGTCGTGGAGCGGCTTCAGCGCCACCACCATCTGCGCGGTCGAGCAATTGGGGTTGGCGATGATGTTCTTCGCCCGGTAGCCGTCGATGGCATGGGCGTTCACCTCCGGCACGATCAGCGGCACGTCGGGGTCCATGCGGTAGAGCGAGCTGTTGTCGATGACGGTGCAGCCCGCGGCGGCCGCCCTGGGGGCGTATAGGCGCGACGCTTCGGACCCTGCCGCGAACAGCGCCATGTCCCAGCCCTCGAAATCGAAATGCTCGATATTCTTGACCCGTAGCGCCCGGCCCGTGTCGCCGAAGTCGATCTCGTCGCCGGTGGACCGGGCGGAGGCCACCACCGCCACCTCGTCCGCCGGAAATTCGCGTTCGGCCAGGATGTTCAGCATCTCGCGCCCGACATTGCCGGTCGCGCCGACCACGACCACCCGATAGCCCATGTCCATTCTCCAATTGGCAAAGCGGCGCCGCGCCTCTCGCGCGCGCCGCGGAACCGCGATATGGCGTGTGCGGGACGGGGGACAAGATGAAAAGCAAAGCCTGGATCGTCGCGGCCGTGCTGGCCCTGCTGATGGGCGCGCTGGCGGCGCGGCCACTGATGGTCGGCGCGCCGGCGCTGAGAGCCGAAACCGCGCAGGACGCGTTCGACGCGCTCCGTGCCTTCGACCGGCTCGCCCGGATCCTGGGCGACGAGGCGCCGCACCCGGTGGACAGCGCCGCCAACGACGCCGTGCGCGAGCGGCTCTTCGCCGAGATGCGCGCCGTCGGGCTGCAGCCCCACACGAGCGACGACCTCGCCTGCAACAGCAGCCCGTTCATGCCCGCGGTCAGCTGCGCGCGGGTGGTGAACGTCTGGGCGACGATCGGCCCGGCGGAGGGGCGGCACGTCATGGCCGTCGCTCATTATGACAGCGCCATCGCCGGGGCGGGCGCGACCGATGCCGGCATCGGCGTGGCGACCCTGCTCGAAACGGCCGAGCGGCTGCGCGGCCAGCCCCTTACGCGGCCGGTCACCTTTCTGTTCACCGACGGCGAGGAAGCGGGACTGATCGGCGCCCGCGCCTTCATGGCGCGCAATCCACTCGCGGCCGAGGTCGGGGCGATCGTCAATTTCGAGGCGCGCGGGACCGAAGGTCCGGCGATCATGTTCGAAACGAGCAAGCCCAATGCCGAGGCGATCGCGCATTTCGCGCGGAGCGCGCGCCGGCCCGTCGCCAATTCGCTCACCACCGATTTCTACAAGATGATCCCCAATTCGACCGACGTCGCGGTGTTCGAGGAGCGGCCCTATACGATCCTGAACTTCGCCGTGATCGGGAACGAGACCCGCTATCACAGCCCGGGCGACGATCTTGCCGCCTTCAGCCTGGCGAGCCTCCAGCATATGGGAGACCAGGGCGCGGCGGTGGTCGAAAGCCTGGCCGCCGGCGCTCCCGTCGCGGCCTCGGGCGAGCGGATCTACACCGACATTCTCGGTCGCCATCTGGTCGTGCTGCCCGCGATGGTCGGCTTCGTGCTGCTCGGGCTGCTGCTGCTCCTCTTCGCCTGGTACGGCTGGCGACGGGCGGGCCTCGGCCGCGCGGGGCTCACGCTCCTCGCGGCTCTGGCGGGGGCCGCGGCATTGACCTGGCTCGGCCAGGGAGCGGTCGGCCTGGTCCGCGGCGGAGACTTCTTTCGGGCCTATCCCGTAGCGGTGGGCATCGCATTGCAATTGAGCGCGCTCGCGGCGGCGCTTCCCGCCTTGCTCTGGCTCGGCGGGCGGCTCGCCGCGGTGCAGCTTCGCACCGCTTACTGGTTCTACGTCCTGGCGCTCGGCGCGGTCCTTACCCTGATCGCGCCGGGCGCCGCCATCCTGTTCCTGATTCCGCCGCTGCCCCTCGCTATCGGCCTGCTCGCGGTGCGGTGGGTGCCGGGAGCGGAGCGGGTCGGCGCGGCGCTGTCGGCCCTCATCCTCTTCCTGCTGTTCGCGCCGCTGCTCGAACTCGTCGAGGTGCTGCTTTTCCACCGCAGCGCCTGGATGTTCGCCCCGCTCGCCGCGCTCATCCTTCTTCCCGTTCTGATCGAACTCAAGGCGCTGCTGCTCGAAGTGCC
>NZ_JBKBMQ010000005.1:0-7552 GCF_046295735.1 Allosphingosinicella sp. | reverse complement strand
GGCCTTGCGCTCGGCGCGGCCGCCGCCGCGGCGATCGGCTGGGTCGCTGTCGGCCTCACGCCCGCTTATTCCGAGAACCGGCAGCAGCTGTTCGCGATCGAGCATTTCTTCGACCAGGACGAAGGGACGGCGCGCTGGCTCGTCAACAATGACGGCGCCGCGCTCCCGCGGGGCTTCGAGGATTTCGAGGAGCGGTTCGAGCCGCCCTGGTCCAGGCGCAAGCGCTGGAGCGCCCCGGCGCCGACTCTACCCATCGAGGCGCCGTCGGCGCAGCTGATCGGCGCGGGGGCGGAGGGCGAGGGACGGCGGCTGCGCCTGCGGCTCGCCGCCAACGGTGCCGAAACCGTGACGCTGAAACTCCCGGCGGAGGCGCGGCCGCTCGCCGCCGGCTTCCCTGGTTTCGTGCGGCCGTTCGGCAAAGGCGGGGACGAGGATCCCTATTGGCTGCGCTGTCAGGGGCGCAGCTGCGATGGCGCGGTGATCGATCTGGTCATCGCCGAGACCGCGCCGGTCGAGATCGGCTTCATCGGCCTTCATCGCGGCCTGCCCGAAGAGGCGGAGCCGCTGGTCGCGGCGCGGCCCGCTCATGCACGGCCGCAATATGTGATCGACGGCCGCTACGCCGTGCGCCGCGTGCGCTTCTAGCGCGGAGGCAAGGCCGCGACGAAGATGTCGGCCAGCCCGGCATCCTGGCCGGGCTGCTCGCGCGTGCTCGCATACCAGATCGAGCGGCCGCCCGGCGCGAAGGCGGGGGTGAAGTTGAACGGGCCGTGGTTGATCGCCGGCGGCAAGGGCTCCGGCGTGCTCCATCCGGCGCTCCCGCGCCGGGAGATATGGAGCAGCCCTTTCCCCTCCACCATGCGCCAGAACAGGGCCGTGGCGCCGTCCGGGCTCAACGTGAAGTCGCTGTCGCTTTCCGGGCCGTTGAACGGACCGTCGATCAGCCTTGCCTCGCCGAACCCGGTACCTTCGGCGGGCGCGGCATAGATGTCGAGGCCGCCGGCGCCGCTGCGCCGCGCCGAGGAGAAATAGAGCGTGCCGCCGTGCGTTTCCGGGCCGAGCTCCTGGCCGCGGCTGTTGACGGAGGGGCCGAGATGCTCGGGCGCGGACCAGCCGGACGACGTGCGGTGCGCGCGCCAGATGTCGTAATCGGCCCGCCCCTCCTCGCGGCCTGACGTCGGACGGGTGGAAATGAAATAGAGCGTCGCGCCGTCCGGTGTCAGCCAGGGATCGGAATCGGCCCAGCGATCGTCCGAGAAGGAGATCGGGCGCGGCTCGGTCCAGCGGCCGTTCCGCCTCTCCGTCACCATGATCTTCGCGTTCGCGAATTCGGCGTCGGAGCGCGCGAACACGGCGGTGCGCAATGCCGCGTCGGGGCTGAAATTATAGTCGTTGCGCGGTGACGAGATGTCGGCAAGCAAGCGCGCGCCGGCATCGGGCGCGGCGAGCGCGGCGGCGGCGGCAAGGCCGGCGGCCATGGTGGCGGCGGCGAGCGCAAGCGCGACGGCGATACGGTTCGGCATGGTCAAACCCCCTGGAGAACGGGGCCGCCATGCACTGTGCCTGGCAAACGCGCTTGCGCCGTTCGACCGAGGGCTGCGCTTCTTCGACGAACATGAAAAAGGGCGGAGGCGACCGGCGCCTCCGCCCTTCACATGTTCGGCCCTGCCGGAGCGATCAGCCCTCGGCGGTTTCCGTTTCCGGAGTGGCGGCGACGGCGGCCGGAGCCGGCTCGCTGCCCGGGCGCGCGTCGCGGCGCTCGGCGATGCGAGCGGCCTTGCCGGTGCGGCCACGCAGATAATAGAGCTTCGCGCGGCGCACGACGCCGCGGCGCACCACTTCGATCGAATCGATGTTCGGCGAATAGAGCGGGAAGACGCGCTCGACGCCTTCGCCGAAGCTGATCTTGCGGACGGTGAATGAGCTACCGAGGCCGCGATTGGCGCGGGCGATGCAGACGCCTTCGAAATTCTGGACGCGGGTGCGGTCGCCTTCGACGACGCGGACGCCGACGCGCAGCGTGTCGCCCGGGCGGAAGTCCGGGATGGTCTTGGTGGAGCGGAACTGCTCGATGGCTTCGGCCTCGAGCTGCTGGATGAGGTTCATCTGTCTTCGCCTTCGTCTTCGCGCCGCGCGCCAGAGGGCGGAGGCCTTCGCGCGTCCCCGTGACGCGCGATCAGGTCCGGCCGCCTTAGCCGTGTGTCCTCGATCGCGCGCGCCTTGCGCCACGCCGCGATCTTCGCATGATCCCCCGATCGCAGCACTTCGGGGATCCTGCGCCCTTCCCATTCATATGGTCGGGTATAATGCGGATATTCGAGTAGCCCCGTCTCGAAGCTTTCCTCTTCACCGCTCGAAGGCTGGCCCATTACTCCGGGAAGAAGCCGAACGCAAGCGTCGAGGAGGACGATCGCGGCCGTCTCGCCCCCCGACAGGATATAGTCGCCGATCGACACCGGGACGATCGGCCGCGCCTCGAACAGCCGCTCGTCCATGCCCTCGAAGCGCCCGCACAGGATCGAGACTCCGGGTCCTGCGGCAAGATCGCGCACCAGTGCCTGGGTCAGCGGAGCGCCGCGCGGGCTCATGACGAGCAGCGGGGCCGCCGGCGCGCGCTCCAGCGCATGGTCGACGGCACGGGCGAGCACGTCGGCGCGCATCACCATGCCCGCTCCGCCGCCGGCCGGCGTGTCGTCGACCGAGCGGTGCCGGTCGGTGGCGAAGTCGCGGATCTGCACCGTCTCCAGCGACCAGGTCCCCTCCTGCAGCGCCCGCCCGGCGAGACTGTGGCCGAGCGGGCCCGGGAACATGTCGGGATAGAGGGTGAGAACGGTCGCGGCCCAGGTCATGGCCGCGTCCAGTTCTCGACCTGTAGACCTGGCAAGTCGACAAAGTCGCCAAGGTTAGCCGTCACCAGGATGAGGCCCGTCGCGAGAGCATGAGCCGCGATCAGCCGATCGAAGCTGCCGCGGCGAAACGGCAGGTTTGCATAAGCGGCGGCGGCCTTCGCGTCGAATGGAAGGACGGGGATCATTTCTTTTGTATGCTCAAGCGCTGCCGGAGACGGCGCCTTTCCGGAAGCCGAGCCGTGCGCCACCTCGGCAAAGGCTATGGCAGAAATAGCGAGCTCGCCTTCTGCGCACTCAGCGGCGAGCGCAACCAGGGCCGGGTGACCCGCAAGGAGGAGAATGAACGCGTTCGCGTCCAGCATGTACCGCATTCAGCGGTTCCAACCTGGCCAATCGGGATCGTCCCACACGCGAGGCGATGGATCGAATTCACGCTCCTCCGGCGTCAGCGGCCTGAGGTCGGGGCACGAGCCGTAAATGCCGGTGAGGTCGATCTTCTTCGGCGCCTGCTCGACCGGCTCGACGATATATCTTCCCCGCTCCTCCCGGACGCGCATCTCCTTGCCCGCCGGAATGCCCAGCGCTTTGGGCAGCCGCAGCGCGACCGAGTTTCCGGACTTGAACGTACGGGTCTTCACCATCTCACTCTCCGTATATACGTCGTGTATATACGCGACGACCGCGTTGCAAGGCGGAACCCGCCGCCGTTCCGGACGCTAAGCGGCGATGAGCGAGCCCCATTATGATTGCCTTGTGATCGGCGGAGGGCCGGCGGGGCTTACCGCCGCCATCTATCTCGTCCGTTTCCACCTCTCCATCAAGCTCGTCGATGCCGGCAACAGCCGGGCGAGTTGGATCCCCTGCACCCACAACCATGCCGGCTATCCGGACGGCATTTCCGGCAAGGAGCTGATCGCCCTGATGACGGCGCAGGCCCGCCGCTACGGCACCTCGATCGAGGCCGGGCGAGTGACCCGGCTGGATCGGATCGACGGCGGCTTTTCGGCGGAATGGGGCGAAGGGGCCGTGACGGCGCGGACCGTGCTCCTCGCCACCGGCGTCAAGAACCGGCGGCCGCCGATGGACCTTGAACTCCATGACGAAGCGCTGGCCCGCGGCCTCATCCGCTATTGCCCGATCTGCGACGGCTACGAGGTCACCGACAAGAAGGTCGGCGTGATCGGAAGCGGACGCCATGGCGTCGCCGAAGCGGTGTTCATCCGCGGCTTCACCGAGGACATCACCCTCATCGCGCCCGACAAGGCCCACGACCTCGACGCCGAGGACCGGCGGCGGCTCGAGGAATATGGCATCGCCTGCGTCGACGGGCCGTGCGAGGCGGTCGGCTTCGACGCGGCCTGCATCACCATCGGCACGCCCTACGGCCACCACACCTTCGACAGCGTCTATCCCGCGCTCGGCTCCGACATCCACAACGAACTGGCGTGTCAGGTCGGCGCGGCGCTTTCGGAGGACGGTACGGTCAAGGTGGACAGCCACCAGCGCACGGATGTCGAAGGCCTCTATGCCGCCGGCGATGTGGTGATTGGGCTTGATCAGATCAGCCACGCGATGGGCGAAGGCGGCGTCGCGGCCACCACGATCCGCAACGATCTCGCGAAGAAGAAACCAATCGTGCGCGAGGCGCTGAAGCGGGCTTAGGCGAGGAAGGCCGGATCGGCGACGATGCGGCCGTTCTGCAGGTCGGCGATGCCGGGGCGGAACGGGATCATGGCGCGGCGGCCGCCGGGCCGCTCCACGTCGAGCAGGTCGCCCGCGCCGAAATTCTCGACCGCGGCCACGGTGCCGAGCGGCGCCCCCTCCCCGTCCACGACCTCGAGGCCGAGGAGATCGGCGTGGTAATATTCGTCCTCGCCGAGCGGCGGCAGCGCCGCGCGCGGGACAGTGAGGAGGAGGCCGCGTAGCGCCTCGGCGGCGCCCCGATCGCCGATCTCGGCGAAGCGGGCGATCGCCCCCGCGCCGCCGGCCCTAACCGCCTTCAGCGTCAGGAGCCGGCCGCCGACGGCGACCTGCTCCTGCGCTTTCAGCGTGTCGAGGCCTTCGGCGAAGAGCTTCAGCCGCACCTCGCCGCCAATGCCGTGCGCGCCGGCGACGGCGGCGAGGGTGACCTCAGGTTCCGACAAGGCTTACTCGGCCTTCTCCGCGCCCTCGGCCGGGGCGTCCTCGGCAGCGCCTTCGGCCGGCTCGGAGGTCGACTCGCCCTCGTTCGGGGCTTCGTCGGCCGGCGTGGCCTCGTCCGCGCCGCCGCCCGCGGCTTCGGCTTCGGCGGCCGCGGCGGCCTCGCGGGCCTCGGCCTCGCGCTGGGCGCGCTCCTCGGCGCGCTCCTTGGCCTTCTCCCCCGGCTCACCCTTCTTCGGGTTGTTGCGCGCGGAGCGCTCCAGGAGACCCGCGGCGTCGAGGAAGCGGTGGACGCGGTCCGACGGCTGGGCGCCGACCGACAGCCAGTGCTTGGCGCGATCGGTGTCGAGCTTCACCCGCTCCGGGCTGTCCTTGGGGAGCATCGGATTGTAGCTGCCGATGCGCTCGATGAACTTGCCGTCGCGGCCGGTGCGCGAGTCGGCGACCACGATCTTGTAATAAGGACGCTTCTTCGCGCCGCCCCGGGAAAGCCGGATTGCTACTGCCATTTTACCATTCCTTTCTGATAATTACGACTTTTTCTTGAAACCTGGTGGAAGCTTGAAAGGCAAATCGCCCAGTCCCTGGGGCAACCCGCCGGGAGGAAGCCCGGCACCGCCGGGCAGCCCCTTCATGAGATCGGGCGGAAGGTTGCCGAGCGCGCCGCCGCCGCCGAACAGAGCCCCGAGCTTGCCGAGACCGCCCATCTTGCGGATCTTCTTCATCGCATTGGCCATTTCCTGGTGCATCTTGAGGAGGCGGTTCACCTCCTGCACCGTCGTGCCGGACCCTTTGGCGACGCGGATCTTGCGCTTGGCGTTCATCAACTCGGGCTTCGAACGCTCCTTCGGCGTCATCGACGAGATGATCGCGTCCAGCCGGCCGAGGATGTTGCCCTCGAGCACGCCCTGGTTCATCTGACCCTTGAGCTTGTTCATGCCTGGCATCATGCCGGCCAGCGCACCGAGCCCGCCCATCCGCTGCATCTGCTGCAGCTGCCCGCGCAGGTCGTTCAAGTCGAACTGGCCCTTCGCCATCTTCTTGGCGAGCGCTTCGGCCTCTTCCTGCTTGATCGTCTCCTGCGCCCGTTCGACCAGGCTGACGACGTCGCCCATGCCGAGGATGCGGCCGGCGACCCGCTCCGGATGGAAAGGCTCGATCTTGTCGATGCCCTCGCCGGTGCCGGCGAACTTGATCGGACGGCCGGTCACAGCCCGCATCGACAGCGCCGCGCCGCCGCGGGCGTCGCCGTCCATCCGGGTCAGAACGACGCCGGTCAGATCGACCTGCTCCGTGAAGCTCACCGCGACATTGACCGCGTCCTGGCCGGTCAGCGCATCGACGACGAGCAGGGTCTCGGCCGGCTTGGTCTCGGCGGCCACCGCCTTCATCTCGTCCATCAGCGCCTGATCGACGTGGAGGCGGCCGGCCGTGTCGAGCAGCAGCACGTCGAAGCCCTGGAGGCGTGCGGCCTGGAGCGCGCGCCGCGCAATGTCGACCGGCGCCTGTCCCGGGACGATCGGCAGCGTCGCGACATCCGCCTGCTTGCCGAGCACCGCGAGCTGCTCCTGCGCGGCCGGACGATTGACGTCGAGCGACGCCATCAGAACCTTCTTGCGGTCCTTGTCCGACAGGCGCCGCGCGATCTTGGCGGTGCTGGTCGTCTTGCCCGAGCCCTGAAGGCCGACCATCATGATGACGGCGGGCGGCGTCGTGTCGAGATCGAGTTCGGCCGCGTCCGATCCCAGCATCTCGACCAGCGCGTCGTGGACGATCTTCACGACCTGCTGGCCCGGAGTCACCGATTTCAGGACCTGCTGGCCGACCGCCTGCTCGGTCGCCTTGTCGACGAATTCGCGAACCACCGGCAGCGCGACATCGGCCTCGAGCAGGGCGATGCGCACCTCCCGCATCGCGGCGCGGACATCGGCCTCGGTGAGGGCGCCGCGGCCGCGCAGCCGGTCGAAGACGCCGCTCAGGCGGTCGCTCAGACTCTCGAACATCGGCACCTACTCCTCATGCCAAACCAAAAACGCCGGCGGGCGAAAACTCGCCGGCCAGCGTGCGTCCTGGGACGCGTCCGTACACCCATTGCCCTGAACAGGATGCCGGCCCGATACAGGGGAAGCCCCCGCAAGGTCAAGTCGCCCGATTAACGCGATTTTCACCCGGCCATTCTAGGCCTCGTGCAAATTCGGCGACGAGTAGGCGAATGGCTGGCATCTTTTTCAACAGCAGACCGGCCGCGGGATCGACCGCGCGGCGCGACATGGTCGCGATCGGGGTCGCGCTCGCCACCCTGACGATCTTCGTCAGCTTCAGCAGCGAATATGTCGAGCAGCTCCGCGGCCAGCTCGTGAAGCTGGGCGCCAGCAACAGCAGCGTGATCGTCGGCCTCCTCCTCCTCAACGTGGCGCTCACCATCTACGGCTGGCGGCGCTATCGCGAGGTCGAGGAGCGCACCGCGGCGGAACGGCGTGCCCACTCGCTCGCCTCCTCCGATCCCCTGACCGGCTTCCTGAACCGCCGCTCGTTCGCGCAGGCCGCCAACGAGCTGATGGCGT